>JBPPMT010000007.1:0-98676 GCA_051306195.1 Solirubrobacterales bacterium | reverse complement strand
CGCCGGTGCGCTCTTACCGCACCTTTTCACCATTGCCTGTTCGCAGCTCACGTGTGGCCGCGCCATCGGCTGTGTATTTCTGTGGCACTGTCCCGCGGGTTTCCCCGGGTGACCGTTAGTCACCGTCCTGCTCTGTGGTGTCCGGACTTTCCTCGACGGGATTTCTCTCCCGCCGCAGCCGTCCAACTCACAGAGTGGATTCTACCGCCAGATCATGGATCGATCGAAAATCCCTCCAAATCGGGCAGGTCCAGCCGGGCCTATGTGAGTTTCACACAAAGAACAGCAAGTTCTTTGAGCATTTGCTAATCTTCCAGAACCTTCTGCTGAATCTCCACCTCAAGATCGTGGAGATCGGGGGACCCAATTTGGACATGGTCCTTGGGGCGAATCACTGGCATCCGCCAGGTAGCGCTGCTCTTTCAGCGCGAGCCCGACAGCTAACCCCGTAAGCAATGGAAAGAGAAAGAAGAAGGAATGTCACACAGCCTCCGGCTGGGAAAACTCAATATGGCGCTGTTCATGCTGATCGCGGCCGTCGCTGCTTTCGCGGGCTTTGTCATTTCGACCACCGGTTCGGCTTCGGCATCGGGCGGCCTCGCCGTCCCGTCGGCCAAAGACGGCCGCAGTGAACTTGCTCCTCGATTCGGCAATCGCACCCTCCGCGAAGGAATGAACGGCGACGACGTCCGGATCCTCAAGGGCATCGTGCGTTCCAAGGAACTTCTCAACTCGCCGCTCACCACCGAATTCGACTCGCCGACCACGTCGGCCGTCAAGAAGTTCCAGCGGCAGGAAGACATCTCCAGGAGTGGAGTCGTCAACAAGGGCACAGCGAAGACGATGGTCCGCTCGCTCAAGAAGACCGAAGCCTCCTGGTACGGCCCGGGCCTCTACGGCAACGGCGTTGCCTGCGGTGGCACCCTCCGCCGCGGCACCATCGGTGTCGCCCACAAGACTCTTCCCTGCGGCTCGAAGGTCCTGATCGGCTACCGTGGCCGCTTCATGATGGCTCGGGTAATCGACCGCGGTCCGTACATCGCGGGCCGGGCGCTCGACCTCACCTACGCGGCTGCCGAGCAGCTCGACTTCATCAACGCCGGCGTCGCCAACGTGCGCTACGCCGTCGTCAAGCGCAAGTAACTGTCACCGGCCGGGGCCGGATGGACGCTGATTCGTCCCGACTCGGGCGGGCCCGGTGGATTTCATTCACCCGAAAACCGATCTTTCCCCGCGTTCACACTGTTTATACCGTGGTCGGTTGCGTCTGACCTAGCATCGCACCGGACTGCATTTCAGGGCGTGGGCCCGTTCTCAGACACCGTCAAATCGGGTCTGAAAGTAAACACAAGGAGCAATGAATCAATGTCACTCAATTCTTATGGACTCACCCGGAGCATGCGGATTCTGACCGCGGTCATCCTCGGTGCCGCGCTTCTGGCCGGTGCTTTCATGATCAGCTCGAATAACGACGCCAAGGCTGAGCCGGCCACCCGCGCCAAGAAAACCAAGGTGCTCGGTGCCATCGGCAAGTTCCCGAATGCCCTCTGTCCCAGCAACTGTGAAGCACTGGCGATCGTGTCCGGCTTCCAGTCCGAGATCAACGGCGTCAGCAATCCCTACCGGGTCCCGTACAACGGGTTCGTGACCAAGTGGAAGATCGGGCTGGGCAAGGTCAACAAGGAGCAGCGCGATTTCTTCGCGGAGAACTTCGGCCGCAAGCCGAAGGCCGGCATCTCCATCCTGAAGCCCGTCACGGTGAAGGGGAAGAGGCGCTACAAGCTGATGAAGCGCAGCCCCGTTGAAGGCCTCAACAAGTACATGGGCAAGGTTTCTTCGATTTCGCTGAAGAATCCGATTCCGGTCAAGAAGGGCTGGTTCGTTGCCCTGACCGTGCCGACCTGGGCTCCCGCCCTCGCCACGTTCGAGACGAGGAACATGAATCCGGATCCTGACTGGAGCTGGCGGGCCAGCCGCGATCGCATGAAGGTCAGCAGCACCAAGACCACCTGCGATCTGCCGATCAACATGAACAATTCCGAGCCTCAGACCGAGCCGGGAAGCAAGCGTCAGTATGGATGCCGCTTCGAAGGCGCTCAGATGCTCTACCGCGTGAAGGTCACCAATCAGCTCTAGGGATTGACCGGCTTCACCCGGAAGAAGATGCAACGCAAAAGGACGGCCAATGGCCGTCCTTTTGCCTGGAAGGAGGGAAGGTCCGCAGGGAGGGGCGAACCGTTCCGTATGTCAGGCGGCTTCGGGTAGAACCCTCGGCGTTGCCTGGTCTTTGGGGAGGGCCGCGGCAGCGGCCATCACGCTCTGGAATTCACCCAGGGCCACGTGAGCCAGGGCTTCCAGGATCTGCTCGTCGCCCCATCCGGCTTCCCGCGCTTCTTCGTGGAGATAGATGGGCGGGTCTCCGTCGGCCTCGAGGGCCGCCTTCAGGTAGACCAGTAGAGCCGCTTCGTGCGGGTCAGACGAGGTAAAACTGCGGGCACGGGTGACTTCGTCGAGCCCGAGGCCGGCCTGGCGGGCGGTCTTCGCGTACTGGACGACGCTGTAATTGTCACCACGGTGTTCGGCGACAGCCAGCGCAATGCGATGGCGGGTCGCCTGCGGAAGCTCGCCCTTCTGGAGTTCGGCACGCATCCGCGTGTAAGCCCGGAGTACGACCGGAGATCCGGCGAGCACGCCTACGAGCTTGTTTACCGAACGCCCACCGACTTGAATGCTCTTCAGGATGTCGGCGCTTTCGTCAGGGGCGGTCAGTTCGTCATGGATATGGAATCGGCTGACTTCTGTTTTAACGGTCACGATGGTTTCGTTTCCCAATCTATTTAGGGACGTCTTGGCCTTAGGTAATACGTAGCCGCTTTAGAAGCGGTTTAATTGGCCATTACTTTACTTTTAGCTAGTTACTTACCGCAAGTAAGTTATACCCCTTAAGGCGGCGTCTTGCAAGCCCGGTCGCGTATCGTTCCCGGAACGCGCTTCCCGTATCGATCCTGACCAACGACCCCGCCAGCTTTTCTAAGGAGCCAGATGGCCCAGCAATCCAGCAACCCGACTGATGTTCTCGACCTCGTCGAAGAACACAACGTGCGGTTCGTGCGCCTCTGGTTCACCGACGTACTCGGCCACCTCAAGAGCTTCTCGATCAATTCATCCGAGCTTGAACGCGCCTTCGAACAGGGGATCGGTTTCGATGGCGCATCCCTCACCGGCTTCAACTCGGTCGAAGAGTCGGACATGATCGCGCGGCCCGATCCGAGCACTTTCGAGCTGATTCCATGGCGCCCGGAAGGCATCGACGCCGTTGCCCGCATGTTCTGTGACATCGAAGTACCCGGTGGACATGCCTACGAAGGTGATCCCCGCTGGATCCTTAAGCGCGCCCTGAAGCGCGCCAGCGACATGGGCTTTGACGATTACGTGGTCGGTCCCGAACTCGAGTTCTTCTACTTCAAGTCGGCTCGCCCCGAAGGTGGGGTGCCCGAGGTTCTTGACGAAGGCGGCTACTTTGACCTGACCACGCTTGACGCCGGATCCGACGTGCGCCGGGAAACAGTGCTCGCGCTGGAGCGCATGGGTGTTCATGTCGCCTCAACCCACCACGAGGCCGGGCCATCCCAGCACGAGCTGGACCTGAAGGCCAGCGGGGCCCTCTCCGCCGCCGACAACATCATGACTTCGAAGATCGTGGTCAAGGAATACGCGGTCCAGGAAGGCTGGCACGCGACCTTCATGCCGAAGCCACTCGATGGTGCGAATGGATCGGGTATGCACCTTCATCAGTCGCTGACCCGGGCGGGGGAAAACGCGTTCTTCGACAACGACAAGCCGACGGCACTTTCTTCGACCGCAAAGGCGTTCATCGCCGGTCAGCTTCGCCACGCCCGCGAGATCGCTCCGCTGTATGCGCAGTGGGTCAATTCCTACAAGCGGCTGGTTCCCGGATTCGAAGCACCGGTCTACCTCTCCTGGTCGAGGCGCAACCGCTCATCGCTGATCCGGGTGCCCCAGCGGCAGAACGGACTTTCCGGCGGTGCCCGGCCCGAACTGCGCTGCCCGGACCCCGCCTGCAACCCCTACCTGTGCCTGGCCGGAATGCTCCAGGCCGGGCTCGAGGGGATCGAGAAGGGCTACGAGCTGCCGGAGCCGATGGAGGAGAACCTCTACCACCTCGGCCCCGACGAGATGGCCCAGCGCGGTATCGAACAGCTGCCGGCCACCCTCGGTGAGGCGATCGAGATTGCGGCAGACTCTGAACTCGTGCTGCGCACCCTCGGCGAGCACACGTTCCGCCGGTTCATCGAGCTGAAGAGGCACGAGTGGGACTCCTACCGGGTTCAGGTCACGCCTTTCGAAGTCGAAAGTTTCCTGCCGGTCCTTTAGGCGCTAGCGGTCGCGCAGCTTCGCGATCTGTTCGACCACGGTTGTCTTTGCGTTGAAGGCGGCTGCCATTGCCTTGTCTGCCGCAGAGCCCTGCGGTGGAACCGCACCGATCTGGCGGGCCAGGTCCAGCCCGTTCAGCAGGGCGACCAGGGACTGGATCCGTCCGTCTTCGATTTCAAGGATGTCGATGCCTTCGATGTCGATCTTCGCCCCGTTCGGCCTGAAGCCCTCGAAGGTGCCGATTCCGTCAAAGGTGGCGGTGGCCGACCAACGGACCACGGCCGTATTGCCTTCGGTCACCACCTGCTCGATCTTGAGGGCGAAGTCAGGGAACGCCTCGAATATCCCGCCGAACCACGAGGTCACTTCATGCGGAGCAGTGAGTTCGACCAGTCCGATGATGCGGCTCGGCTTGCCATCTCCCCAGATCTTGCCCATCGTCTTCAGGTCCTGTCGTCCGACCGCCTCAAAGTAGGTGCGTGCGGTCTCAGCTGTTGTCGGCATCGAGTTCCTCCCGGAGGGTTTCGAGTTCAGTGATCGGGGTCTGGCAGGTGAAGTTCTCGCAGACGTAAGCGGCGGTCCGGTCATCGACGGCCACCCGTCCGTTCATCAGAGGAGGTGTGCTCGTTCCTTCGGTACCGGCGGCGACCACGAAGTTCGGCCGGTAGCGGGCCCGGAACTCCCCGAGCATCGGACCAGCGGCTTCGGCCGGGTCAGCACCTTCGGGGGTGGCGATCGCCAACTCGCCGGAGGAAGCGAGGTAGAGGTTCAGGGCCTGGAGCAGGTGGCCGAACGCGTCGGGCTGGCGTGCGGTCGCAGGGGCAAGGAGCTTGAGGACCCCCAGGGACTGGCGAATGTAGTGGTTCTCTCCGGTCAGGTCGGCGAGCCGCAGCAGGCCAAGGGCCGCAGAGGCGCTGCCAGAGGGAATCGGGTGGTCTCCGACGTCCTTTCGCCGGCTGATCAGCTCTTCGTGGTCATGCGAAGTGGTGAAGAAGCCGCCGCGATCGGGATCTGCGAAGCGGTCGATCATCGTTTCGGCCAGACCCTGGGCCCGCTTGAAGACCAGCTCGCTGAAACTGGCCTGGTAGAGCGTTATCAGCGCCTCGAGCAGGAAGGCGTGGTCTTCGAGGTAGGCGTTCAGCCTGGCGTCGCCCTGTCGCCAGGAGCGCAGCAGGGCCCCCTGGTTGTCGCGCATTTCGTCCCAGATGAATTCGGCGCAGGTTTCTGCTGCTTCGAGGTAATCGTCCCTTTCGAGGACCGCTCCGGCTTCGGCCAGGGCCGAGATCGCCAGGGCATTCCAGGAGAGGATCACTTTGTCGTCGAGCGCCGGGCGGATGCGTCCCGCGCGCGCCGACAGCAGGACGTCCCTGATCGTCTGGACTTCCGGGTCGAACGATCCCGGGGGTTCTTCAACCGGAAGGTGGAGGACGTTTCGACCCTCGAAGTTGCCGTCGCCGGTCAGCCCGAAGGTCTCGATCGCGAGATCGGTTCGCCCTCCGAGGACTTCCCGGACCTCGTCGATCGTCCAGGTGTAGAAGATCCCTTCTTTGCCTTCGGAGTCAGCGTCGAGCGATGCGTGAAAGCCTCCTGACGGGTCGCGCATCTCACGCAGCATCCAGTCGAGGGTCTCTTCGCAGATACGCCGGTAACGCTCAAGGCCCATTTCCTGCCACGCGTGGAGGTAGGTGCGGGCCAGCAGGGCGTTGTCGTAGAGCATCTTCTCGAAGTGAGGGACCAGCCAGACGTCGTCCACCGAGTACCGGCTGAACCCGCCACCGACCTGGTCGTAGATGCCGCCGGCAGCCATCCGGTCGAGTGTCACTTTCACCGCTTCCGTCTCTCCTCGGCCGAGCAGGAAGTCGAGGGTCGAGGCCGGCGGGAACTTGGGGGCCGGGCCGAAGCCGCCGAGGTCCGTGTCGGCCAGCTCAACGAGGGTCGAGGTCCGATCGGCCAACAGGTCCGGGTCGAGGTCACCTTCCCTGGCGCTGATCAGCGAAACCGCGCCAAGCCTCGTCCTGACGTCGGCCGCCTGGGCCCGGATGTCCTCACGCCGCTCGTCGAACGCTTTCACCACCGCGTCCATGACCATCATGAAGCTCGGCATGCCCGTTGAGGAGTCGGGCGGGAAGTAGGTGCCGCCATGAAAGGGAACCCCGTCGGGATCGAGGAACGCGGTCAGCGGCCAGCCGCCCTGCCCGGTTATTGACTGAACGGCTTCCATGTAGATCGCGTCGACGTCCGGGCGCTCCTCACGGTCCACCTTGATCGAGACGAAATGTTCGTTCATATAGTCGGCCGTTGCCTGGTCTTCGAACGACTCGCGCTCCATGACGTGGCACCAGTGGCAAGCCGCGTATCCGACCGAAAGCAGGATCGGCCGGTCATCTTTTCGGGCGGCGTCGAGCGCTTCTTCACCCCAGGGATACCAGTCGACCGGGTTGTCCTTGTGCTGGAGCAGGTAGGGGCTGGTTTCGTCTGCCAGTCGGTTGCTCATGCCTCGCAGTCTCTCAGGCCTGCACGGGGACGGCCGAACACGGCATTATTCAACGAAGTGGATCTTTCCGTTGCCAACATTTTCAATGACTTCTGGAACGACCAGCTGGTCGAGAATGACCAGCAGGCGCTGTTCATGGTGATCGTCGGC
Organism: Solirubrobacterales bacterium; assembly: GCA_051306195.1. Classification (GTDB taxonomy): domain Bacteria; phylum Actinomycetota; class Thermoleophilia; order Solirubrobacterales; family 70-9; genus 67-14. Next base: position 91,637 of record JBPPMT010000007.1, on the reverse strand, counting down.
TTTCTCGGATCGTTCATCTTCATCCGGATCAGCACCCGCCTGATGCGCAGCGAGCGGTTCGCCTGGTGGCCGGGAAGCATCGTGAGCGAGGGCGGGGTCCATCTTCACCACCTTGTCTTCGGCATCGTCACCATGATGCTGGCCGGCACCCTCGGTTTTGCCTTCTTCCAGTACAGCCCGATCTTCGAACTCAGCGCCCTGGCGTTCGGAATCGGAGTGGGTCTGACAATCGACGAGTTCGCCCTGTGGGTTCACCTCGACGACGTCTATTGGGCGGAGGAGGGCCGGCGGTCGATCGACGCCACCGTGGTCGCCTGCCTGGTGCTCCTGCTCCTCATATTCGGAGTGCGGCCTTTCGAAGTCACCACCGCGGACACGGCGGCCCTGATCGCCAGCATCATGGTCGCGCTTTTCATAATCGTCGTGGTGGGCATCTGCTTCCTCAAGGAGCGGATACTCCACGGGGTAGTCGGCTTCTTCATCTGGCCGGTCGCCCTTTACGGCGCCTGGAGGATCGGCAAGCCGAACTCACCCTGGGGCAAGCGCCGCTACGGGGAAAAGAACCCCGAGAAGCAGGCGCTGGCCGAAGTGCGGTTCAGCCCCGAGCGTCGAACGGAACGGTTCAAGGAGAAGTTCCGTGACGTAGTCGGCGGCGGAATCAGCCAGCACTGACCGCCTTCGCGAACTCTTCGAACGCGTTCAGGTAGGCGTCGAGGTCTTTTTCTGAATGAGCTACCGAGATCGTCCACTCTTCTTCGACCCCGGGCGTCATGAAGATTCCGTGATTCATGTGGTAGAGCCACGCGAGTCCTGACAGCTCTTCGTTGACCTTGGTCAGGTAGTCGCGGTATTCGTACAGTCGTTCGGCCGAGAAGACGACGCAGCCCTTGACGCCCATGCCTTCCGTATACGCCGGGATTCCGTACTTGTCGATGATCGCCTGGCAGCCGTCGAGCAGATACCGGTTCTTTCTTTCGAGTTCGACGTAGGCGTCGTCGGTCAGGACTTCGAGGAGGGTCGCCTCGGCGGCGGCCATCACCAGCGGGTTGCCGTTGAATGTCCCGTACTGCTTGACCTTGTCCGACTCGACCAGTGCGGCGATCTCATCCGACATGCCGATCGCGCCACCGGGGTACCCGCCACAGGTGGCCTTGGCGAGGGTGATCATGTCGGGAAGCACGCCGAACCGGGCGGTCGCGCCACCGGCAGAGATGGTCGCCCCGGTCTTGACTTCGTCGAAGATCAGTTTGATGCCGAACTTCTTCGTCAGCTCCCTCACCTTTTCGAGGTAGCCTTCCTTCGGCGGGATGATGTTGATGTTCATCATCGCCGGTTCCATGATCAGACCTGCGACCTGGTCGCCGATCTTTTCGAAGACGCTTTCGAGGGCTTCGGCGTCGTTGAAAGGGACCGCCTTCGTAAGTTCGGTCAGCGCCAGCGGAGTACCGGCGCCTTCGGGGACCGAGACGGGGTCGTCGCGGTCGCCGAGGGCTTCAAGCGGCGGATAGACCGAGACCATCACCGCGTCGTGGTGGCCGTGGTAGGACCCTTCTATCTTGAGCAGGATGTCCCGACCGGTGGCGCCCCGCGCCAGGTGGACGGCATCCATCGTTGACTCGGTACCGGAGTTGGTGAAGCGCCACTGGGGCAGGCCGAAGCGGCGGGCGAGCTCCGTGGCAACCACGATCGATCCGTTGGTCGGCGCCGCGAAGTGGGTGCCCATGTCGATTCGAGCCTTGACCGCCTTGCCGACGATCGGATTGGCGTGGCCGATAGCCATCACGCCGAAGCCGTTGTGGAAGTCGGTGTATTCATTGCCGTCTACGTCCCAGACCTGCGAGCCTTCGCCGCGCTCGAGGTAGACCGGCCACGGGTCGTTCACCTGGAACGAGGAGGGCACACCGTTGGGCATGACCTTCTCAGCCCTCTGGAAGGTTTCGGCGGACTTGCCGGTACGGTTGCGGAAAGTCTCCTGCTGCTTTTCAGTCAAGGAGGCGACTAGCTTCGGATCGAACGGGCTCGAGCCGCCGGTGTGAGTCTCTACGGTCATGGTTCCTCCGGTGGTGGGATCTGGTTTCAGCCTATACCTGGCGGGCGCGCAGTTCGGCCCGTTTGATCTTGCCGCTGGCGGTCTTCGGAAGCTCGTCCGTGAACTCGACGATCCGCGGGTATTTGTAGGGCGCGGTCGCGTCCCTGCAGTGCTGCTGTATCTCCGCCACGAGTTCCGGTGAAGGAGTGCCGTCGCGCAGCACGATGACCGCCTTGACGACCGATCCGCGCTCGGGATCGGGAGCCGCGATCGCTGCGGCTTCGGCCACCAGGGGGTGGGTCAGCAGGGCGGATTCGACCTCGACCGGACCGATCCGGTAGCCGGCGGAACTGATCAGGTCGTCGTTCCTGCCCTGATGGAAGAGGAAGCCGTCGTCGTCGACTTTCACCAGGTCTCCAGTCGGCCACCAGTCCCCTTCGAAGCGGGTGCCGTCGATGTAGCTCGAGAAGAAAGTGGGGGAGGTCGAGGCCAGGACCTGCAGCTCGTCCTCGACGATCCTCGTTTCGATGCCGGGAAGCGGGCGCCCCATTGACCCCTCGCGTCCGGCCACGGACTCTCCGGGGCGGATTCCCGTTACTTGACCAGTTTCGGACTGGCCGTAGCCGTCGGCGATCTCGAGCCCGGTGGCTTCACGAAAGACGTCGATCACCTCGGCGTTGAGGGCTTCACCGGCCGAAACCATGCGTTTGAGTCCCGGTACCGGGGCGACCTCGGTCCGTTTGGCGAGAATCCGGTATTCGGTCGGTGCCTGGCAGAGCACGTTGACACCTTCGCGGCGGGCGATGTCCAGGCGGGTCTCAGGATCGAAGCGGCCATCAACCAACAGGGACTTCGCCCCGCAGAGCCAGGGAGCGATGAAAGCATTGCGCGAGGACTTGGACCAGCCCGGAGCCGCAGTGCACCAGACCAGGTCACCCTTGCCGGCGCCCAGCCAGTGCTCGGCCTGGGTTGCCTGGCCGAGCAGGTAACCCTGGCCGTGGATCACTCCTTTTGGCTCGCCGGTGGAACCGGAGGTGAAGACGATCAGGGCGGGGTCCGAGGGGTCGAGATCAGCGGTGGCGGCCGGGGTTGCCTGATCCAGGTCTTCGTCGAAGATCCGTTCGAGGTCGGCCATATCGAGATAGGGCACATTGCTTCCGAGGTTGCCGAGGTATCGCTCCTCCCCGATCACCAGGGATGGATTTGTGGACTCAACCCTGAAGGCAAGGTCTGCGGCGGTCAGCTGGGGGTTCAGGGGAAGGGCGACTGCACCCATGCGAAAGCAGGCCAGCATCGAAATCACCCATTCGATCCGGCTGCCGATCAGGATCATCACGACGTCGCCGCGACGAACTCCTTTGTCGATCAACGCCCCCGAAAGGCCCATGCTGCGAGCGAAGAGGTGACTGAAGTAATGGACCTCGCGACCGCCCGCCGCGTCGATCGCAATCACCGCCTCCCGGGAAAACGGGAACTTCTGGATGACGTCGTCGATGAAGTTCACTCGGGGGCCGAGTTTACGTCAGGGGGTACAGGAGATCCGGCCCAATCGTGAAAGCCAACCCACAAGGTGGATCATGCCACCAAGGGTTTCGAGCCTAGCTTCAAGAGCGGTAACCGTCGCCTGGCTCCAGAAACGCGTGTTCACTTTTCCCGGGGGAAGACCACGGTGTCAGCGAAAGCGCAGAAGTATCAATGAAAGATTCCCGGCTTCCTAGCGTTGCGGCACAAACCGCTTCAAGAACTGTCTCTCCTGGCCTTCCAAGTTGTAGCGACCGAGCAGATAGACTCGCGGACCCTCTGCGAAGGTCTGCCAACCTGAAGCGGACTCACCCAAGCGGGTGATCAGCCTGCCCTGCTTGAAGAAGCTTTTGTCGATCTTGCCGCTGGGCAGATAGCGGGCGGTTACCGCTCTTCGGTTCCCGTTGAACTCAGGTCCGGCGCTGCCGGTCACCCATATGCCGCCCTTCGAGTCGATGGCGTTGTCGTAGAGGTTGGTCGTGTATCCGCCGTGGTTGCGTGTCGCGTAGAGGCGAGTAACACCCTTTTCACCGAAAGAGCGATCGAGGTGGCCATCTTTCGTAAAGCGCACTGTGGCTCCGTACCCGGCCTCGTCGAAATTAGGAGGTCGAACTACCCCAGTGACCACAATGCGACCCTCCTTATCGAGATCCATACCCCAGCCGAGCGAGCACCGGCACACTTTGCTTTCAGGGCCGAACACCGCGCGTCCGTCATTTCCGAAGGAACGAACATAGCTACCGTCCTCACGAAGCTTGATCACCAGGAAACGATTGGACTTGGCGCCGGCGGCGAGGATCTGCCCGTTTGGCAGAACCTCGACGTCGAGGAGGTAGGAGTGCTTTCGCCCGGCGCTGGGGACTCTTAGTCCCTTGTGACCGCCGAACGTGAAATCTCTTTCACCATCGGCGGTCATCCGGATCATGAGCCCCGCGCCGTTTGCGCCGTCAGAACCGCCGTAGTCGCGCTCGTCGAAGCCGGCTACCAGGAACCGTCCGTCCGGCAAGAGCGCGACGCTCGCTGCGCCCATCGCCACGTCAACGGTGGTGCCGCCATTCAGTTCGCCGAAGGAAAGGTCTGGCGCGCCGTCCGGCAGCAGCTGCTTTAGGACCATGTAGGACTCGCTGGGCCTCGGACTGCTCACGCTACGCACAAAACCAACCAACAGGATCCGGCCGTCCGGCCGGACCGCCGCCGAGGTCAAGTTGGCCCTCATTCCAACGTTGTCAATGCCACCCCAAGATTTAACGGCTGCCTCGCCGCCGTCACCGAAGGACGGATCGATCTCTCCGTTGGCGAGGTAGCGTCTGACCTGCCAACCGTTGTCGTTGGCGGCTCCGGCGACTATGCGCCCGCGGTGGTCCTTGAGCAGGGACCGGGAGCTAACGATTGAAACCAGCTCGGCTGGACCAAGCTGATTTGTGACCAGGCCGTTCTTGCCGAAGGAAGGGTCGCCCACGTAGCCGGATCGTGCCTGGGTCGTCGAGGCGAAAAGGGCAGCGAAGACGAGGGCCAGTGTCGCGACACTTAGCGCGCGATGTCGAACGTGGGGATATCCAGCCATCGCACCTAGAACACACCCCGCACTAGGAAGCTGTGGAGCGGGCAGGAATTTCACGGGGCAACGAATATCGGGTTGGCCTCAGTCGGTATTCCGCAATTGCCAGTCAGGATATCGTCGTACCCGTTAGATGTCTTGTCGATGAAGACCTTGTCCGGACCGTCTCCGCAGTAGAGGAAGTCGTTGTCAGCCGAGTTGGCAATGATCCTATTGACCAGCCCCCGGTAGTCGGTCCACTCGGAGTGTCTCAGGTCAGCTGTTGCTGCTTGGGTGCGGCCCCGCGGGGCCGGCGAAGTCCGAAGACTGTCTGGTCCACTTTCAGGGTGGGAGGTCGATGGTCAAGATCTCAAGCCGGATTCCGGCCTGCCAAGCAGCGGCCTTTGCCTTGGCCCCTGCTGCTCGGACAGCTTCCCGCTGATCAGGACCGATCTGATTCACCCACGAGGTTGATCATGCCACTGCAGGTTTCGAGGCTACTTCTCGTACTTCTTGATGATGCGCATCGTGCCGGTGGGGCAGGCGTCGACGCAGAGGTAACAAAGTACGCATTCGTCGAGCTGGCCCTGAACGATCTCGGTGCCCGAATCGCTCGCCTTGAAGATGCCCACGGTGCAGACCTCTTCCAGTTTCTTTGCGAGTTCCGGCTCCGACTTCGCCGGTTCGTCCAGTTCGATGTCGATGAAAACGGCATCCATTGTCTCAGTCATGCCTTGATCCTTTCCTTGACGGCCTCGGGTATCTCGTCGATCCTCTCAACCACCTTGATGCCGGCGTCTTCGAGTCGGAGGATCTTCTCGGTGGCGGAATCTTCCTTGCCTTCGACGATCGTGCCGGCGTGGCCGAAGCTCATGCCCTGCATCTCGTCGTCGTCCATGAATTTGCCGGCCATGAAAGCGACGATCGGCAGGCGGGAGTTGTTCTCCTGCTTCCACTCGGAAAGCTGGGCTTCCATGCGTCCACCCGGCTCGGTGTAGATAACGATCGCCTTGGTCTGCTCGTCGGCTTCGAAGTAAGGCATCAGCTCGGCATAAGTCGAGCCGATGATCGCGTCGCCGCCGATCGAGACCGCGGTCGAGACACCGAGTCCGGCCGCGGTGAGCGACGAGGAGATCTCGGTCGTCATACCGCCGGAACGCGACATCACGCCGACGACTCCCGGCTTGTAGGACTTGGCAGCATCCTTGGCGGGACCACCGATTCCGCCCATCTTGCAGACCTCGGGCACGATCAGTCCGAGACAGTTCGGGCCGATGATCCTTGCATCGTGAAGATTCGCGAACTCGACCATCTCGGCGACGTCTCCGCGGGGAATGCGCTCGGTGACGATGACCAGCAGCTTGATGCCGTTGGCGATCGCTTCGATGACCGCGTCCTTCGTGAAGCCGGGGGGCACGGTGACGATCGATCCGTCTATCGGGCTTCCGTGGCTCTTGACGGCCTGTTCGACCGTGTCGAACACCGGAACGCCGTGGACCTCACGGCCGAGGCGGCCGGGGGTCACGCCGCCGACGATCTTCGAGCCGTAGTCGAGGCATTCCCTGGTCAGGTTGACCGCTTCGCGTCCGGTGATTCCCTGGACGATGAAAGTCGTATCGGCATTCAGAAGGATGCTCATGAACTTGCTCCCTGGATCTTGGCGACTGCTCGTCCGGCGGCATCCCAGAGGGAGACCGTGCGGTCGCAGTATTCGACGCCGTAATAGTCGAGGATCTTGTTGCCTTCGTCCTCCCAGGCACCGGGGATGCGGAAGATCGCGATGGTCTCTGCCGGATCCTTGTCCAGTTCGAGGCAAGCCTTGATAACGCCACGGGCGACGATGTCAACCCGGGTGTTGGAGACGATCGACATCATCACGGCGATCTTCTCGACGCCGTCCTTCTTGAGGACCTCCTTGGCGAGGCCACAGGCCTTGGCGACCGACGGATTGCCGCCGATCTCCGAGTAGTTGGCCGGCTTGCCGCCCTGGTTGCGAACGGCGTCGGTCAGGGTGAGTGAACCGCCACCGGCCCCGATCACGAGGCCGAGGTTGCCGTCGAAGCCGTGATCCTTGCCCTGGATGACTCCACGGTGGTCAGCGGCGTCGATCGCCTTGACGTTCTTCTCGAACTCGCTCGGGACGTAGGTATCACGGGTGTCGTCCTCGGCAATGCCGAGTTCTTTCCGCAGGACATTCTTCTGGCGACCGACCGCTTCTTCTTCCATCTCCATGTGAGCGTCGAGGGCGACGAAGCTGCCATCGGTGAGCTCGGCGAGGGGGTTGATCTCGGCGAGGATCATGTCGTTGTCGCGGAAAAGGCGGGCGAGCTTGGCCAGGATCGGCGTTGCCCGGTTGAGCTGGCTGCCGGTGACTCCGGAGGCGGCGATTACCTGCTTGGCCTCGTAGTCGCCAACCGGGAGGAGGTTGGAGATGTGCCCGCGACCAACGTGGTCAGGGTGCTTCTCGGCAACCTGCTCGATGTCGATGCCACCCATGTCGCTGAACAGCATCAGAGGCTTCTTGGCGGTGCCGTCCCAGACGACGCTGGCGTAGTACTCCTGCTTGACCTCGGCCTTGGGATCCACCAGGACGCCAACCGGCATATGACCGTTGATCTCCAGCTTGAGGATGTCCTCGGCGTGCTTGGCGGCTTCGTCCGGGGTATCGGCGAACTGGACGCCACCGGCCTTCATGCGGCCTCCGGTCAGAACCTGGGATTTGATCACGGTCGGGCCGCCGATTTCTTCGGCCGCCTTCCGTGCCTCGTCAGCTGTTTGGCAGAAGCCGTACTTGGTGACCGGGATTCCGGCCAGCTCGACGATCTTTCGTGCCTCATATTCGTAGAAGATCATTACCGGAGAAATGTATTCGACCGCTCTGGAATCAGTATTCCGATTCAGCCGGTAGGAATCACCAGACGTTCCTGTGAGCGGCGCAGGTAACGTGCCCCGGGTGAGTTTCAAGCGTCCAAGTGTCCTGCTGGTCGCCCTGGTCGGAGGGGGAATTCTCCTGTCCGGGTGCGCCGGTACCGAGATCGATGCCCTGAAGGCAGAAGGTGCGATCCGGTTCGACGTCCAGAGGGCGACCGATACGAAGATCAAATCGGTCGATTGTCCGAGCGGAGTGGAGGTTGAGCCCGGGACCAGGTTCACCTGCCAGGTCCTCGCGGTCGACGGCTCGGAAGCGGTTGCCGAACTCGAGATTCTGAATGACGAAGCCGATGTGCGCATGATCCGCCTGACCAAGGCTTAGAGTTTTACGAGAACCAGCCAGGGTGGCGAAGGTGCCGATGTAACCGCACAAGAGACCACATCTGCGCAACAATCCGGTGCGTAGGAGCGGCCAAAGGCCCCAAATTTCCCCCGCGTCGATAACCGGCCGGGGCAGCAACCAAGGAGTAAAACGCGCCAGTGAGTGAAACGACCGAGGTAACTGCGCCGACCAACAACGCCAAGCTGCTTGCTTGGGTAGATGAAGTAGCGCAGCTTACTCAGCCTGATTCGATCTACTGGTGCGACGGCTCCGCCGAGGAGTACAACCGGCTTGCCGAAGGCCTCGTGGCTTCCGGCACCTTCGAGAAGCTCTCCGACGCCAAGCGCCCGAACTCCTACCTGGCCAGCTCCGACCCAGGAGACGTCGCCCGGGTCGAAGACCGGACCTACATCTGTTCCGAGAAGGAAGAGGACGCCGGTCCGACCAACAACTGGAAGGCTCCGGCCGACATGCGCCGGACGCTGAACGCGTTCTTCGAGGGTTCGATGAAGGGCCGCACCATGTATGTGGTGCCGTTCTCGATGGGCCCGCTCGGCTCGCCGATCGCCCACATCGGTGTTCAGCTCACCGACTCCCCTTACGTCGCCGTCTCGATGAGGATCATGACCCGCATGGGCGCCGGCGCACTCGACGTTCTCGGCTCTGACGGCGACTTCGTTCCCTGCGTCCATTCAGTCGGCATGCCGCTCTCCGAAGGCGATACCGACGTCCCCTGGCCCTGCAATGCCGAGAACAAGTACATCGTCCATTACCCGGAAACCCGCGAGATCTGGTCGTACGGCTCCGGTTACGGAGGAAACGCGCTGCTCGGCAAGAAGTGCTTCGCCCTTCGCATCGCTTCGGTCATGGCCCGTGATGAAGGCTGGATGGCCGAGCACATGCTCATCCTCAAGCTGACCAATCCGGACGGCGTCGCCAAGTACGTCACTGGCGCTTTCCCTTCGGCCTGTGGCAAGACCAACCTGGCCATGCTGATCCCGAGCATTCCCAACTGGACGGTCGAGACGGTCGGCGACGACATCGCCTGGATGAAGTTCGACGACGAAGGTCGCCTCCGTGCGGTCAACCCGGAAGCCGGATTCTTTGGTGTCGCCCCGGGCACCGGCATCAAGACCAATCCGAACGCCATGGTCACGATCGAGGAGAACTCGATCTTCACCAACGTCGCCAAGACCGACGACGGCGACGTCTGGTGGGAGGGCATGACCGACGAGACCCCGGCCCACCTGATCGACTGGCACGGAAACGACTGGACTCCGGATGCCGATGCCCCCGCCGCCCACCCGAACTCCCGTTTCACGACGCCGGCCGCGCAGTGCCCGACCATCGCCTCCGAGTGGGAAGACCCGGCCGGAGTGCCGATCGACGCCTTCCTCTTCGGTGGACGCCGTGCTTCGGTGGTGCCGCTTGTGACCGAAGCCCGCGACTGGAACCACGGTGTCTTCATGGCCGCAACCATGTCCTCCGAGACCACGGCAGCCGCGACCGGAGCGGTCGGTGCCCTGCGGTTCGACCCGATGGCGATGCTGCCCTTCTGCGGCTACAACATGGCCGACTACTTCCAGCACTGGATCGAGATCGGCCAGCGCGAAGGTGCCCAGCTGCCGAAGATCTTCTACGTCAACTGGTTCCGCAAGGACGACGACGGCAACTTCATCTGGCCCGGATTCGGCGAGAACAGCCGGGTGCTCGAGTGGGTCTACAACCGCTGCAAGGGCGAGAACAAGACACACGACACCTCGCTCGGACTGCTGCCCTACACCGAGGACATCAACCTCGATGGAATCGACATGACCTCCGACGACCTCGAAGGAATCCTGAGCGTCGACGACGAAGCGGTGAAGGAACAGCTACCGCAGATGGAAGAGCACCTCGCCAAGTTCGGCGATGACCTTCCGGCCGAGCTCCGCGAAGAATTCGAATCACTCAAGCAGCGCCTGGCATAGAGGTCTGACCATGCTGGCGGTGATCGGCGGCAGCGGGCTCTACTCACTTGAGGGGCTCGCCGTCGATGATCACCGGTTGATCGAAACCGAGCACGGCTCTCCTTCGGGTGAGGTCGTGACCGGCAGCTTCGGCGGTAGCCAGCTTGCTTTCATTGCGAGGCACGGAGCCGATCATTCGATCGCTCCGCATCAGGTCAACTATCGGGCCAATCTGAAGGCGCTCGAATCCGTTGGGGCCACCCGGATCCTCGGGGTATCGACTGTCGGCGGCATCTCTCCGGGATGTGTTCCCGGGGCACTGGTGGTCCCAGACCAGATCATCGACTACACCTGGGGTCGTGAGCACACCTTCAATCCACCAGGGGTGGCGGTCAACCACGAAGACTTCACCTGGCCTTACGCACCGGGCTGGCGGCAGGAGGTTCTGATGGAGCTCTCCCTGGCCAGCATCGAGCCGGAGCTGATCGTCGACGGAGGAACGCTCGGAGTCACTCAGGGGCCGCGCCTCGAAACGGCAGCTGAGGTCACGAAACTTGCTCAAGACGGCTGTGGCCTGGTCGGCATGACCGGAATGCCCGAAGCCATCCTGGCCCGTGAACTCGGGATCGATTACGCGGCAGTCTGCCCGGTGGTGAACCGGGCCGCCGGGCTTGACGGTGTCTCGCTCGACGTGGACGCGATGGGCGATGTCCTCCGGGAGGCGCTGACGCCCCTTCAAGGGCTGATCGCGGGACTGGCCTAGCCCGTGGCGATCCTCCGGACCCCAGGCGCATGAACTGCCGGCGGTCCGCCCTGGTGCTCGCCGTGCTCACGGTGCTCGTGCTGCCGGGGGGCGCCGCCGGCGGGGAGCCCTTCCAGGCCGCCCGGGACATCCGCTACTCGAAGGTGAGTCCGGATCCGTACGAAAACAAGCTGGATGTCTACTCGCCGAAGGAGACCGGCTCGACGCCCCTGCCGGTGGTGGTCTGGGTGCATGGTGGCGGCTGGTACCAGGGCAACAAGGACCTGGCGGTCCTCGACAAGGCCAGGAAATTCACCCGGGCGGGGTACATATTCGTATCGACCAACTACCGGCTGTCCCCACGGGTCACCGACCCGGACAGCCTCGGCGCCAATCGGGTGAAGTTCCCCGACCAGCCCCGCGACGTCGCTGACGCGATCGGATGGATAGACCGGAAAATCCGGGCATTCGGCGGAGATCCCCGGCGAATCGCCCTGATGGGACATTCGGCCGGCGGGCAGATCGTGTCGTTGCTGGCGACCAATACCCGCTTTCTCGAAGCCGAAGAAGTCAGTCCGGGGCAGATTCGCGGGGTTGTATCCCTGGATGCCGTCGGCCTCGACATCGACCCCCTCACGGAGCCGGCCAGCAAAGCGAGGAGTGACCACATAAAGCCGGTCTACTGGAACGCATTCGGAACACCGGAGGAGAATCAGGAACTCGACCGCTGGCGAAGGGCGTCACCGCTCGAATACGCCGGACCGCGTGATCCCCCGTTCTTCTTCGTGGTCCAGAACGATGAGCCACTGAGGATCCGCGAGTCCGAGGCGATGGCCCGCCACCTGCATCAGGAGGTCAACCCATCGGTCCTCGAGGTCTCGTTGACACACCGGCAGATCAACCACAGCTTCGGCAGGTCTCCGGCACGGAGCCGGGCGACCGGGCAGGCACTTGCCTTCTTCCGCAAAGCGCTTGAACCCGCGACTTTGGCGCCAGAGGCGGGTTGACCGGGTATGGGGCTTTTCGAAGGCATCAACGCAAAATCCGTAGCTGCGAACGCGGTTGCCGGGGCGGGGTTCGTTCTTTTCCTCGCACTCCTGTTAGGTGCGGCCCCGTCGGGTGCGGCTTACACCGTTCAGACCGGAATCACCTACGCGAACGAATCGCCGGCCAAGCCGTCCCTCAACCAGCTCGATCTCTACCTGCCTCAGTCCGAGCCGGTTGGACCAGGCGAGACGGACCGGCGCCGCCCGGTGGTGGTATGGGTCCATGGCGGTGGCTGGGCGATCGGTGACAAGAGCAACCGGATGCCCGACAAGGCCAGACTTCTGACCGATGCCGGCTACATCCTCGCCAGCATCAACTACCGACTTTCCCCTTCGGCAGGCGGAGTGCCCACCTTCGAACCGGACCGGGTCATGTTCCCTGATCACCCAAAGGATGTGGCGGCAGCCATCGCCTGGATCAGTGACAACATCGAGGGCTATGGCGGCGATCCCGACGCGATGTTCCTGATGGGACATTCGGCTGGCGCCCACCTGGTTTCGCTGGTCGGTAGCGACCCGTCGTGGATGGAGGACCAGGGTGACTCGCTGCGTCAGATACTCGGAGTCATTTCACTGGATGCCGGGGCGATGGACGTGGTTGATTCCGCAACCCAGAAAAGGCCCCAGCCGACCGACAACAACTATTCGATCTGGAACGCTTTCGGCAACCCCTCCGAAGAGGCAGTCACACCTCGCTGGCTCGATGCTTCGCCCACGACCTGGGGGGATCCAACAGACCCGCGCTCCCTGCTCATTACCCAGGCAGCCCAGCCCTTCCGGATCATCGACAACCAGAAAATGGCCACTGCCCTGGGCCAGCCGCTGGACGACATTCTGCTCGTGCCGCTTGACCATGAAGGCATCAACCTGGCACTCGGTGATCCCACCGATACCACCGGTGAAACCGAGGCCGTGATGGCGTTCATCAGTGAGCGGATCAACTCCCGCGTCGACCCGAAGGTCTCGATCAGGAAGCGGCCGGCCAAGGTCATCAAGGTCGGGCGGAAGCGCAGCGGCAAGCCGAAGCAACGTCAGGTCAGGTTCGCTTTCGCCGCGACCGGCGTCGCCGAAGGAACCGAGTGCCGCATCGACAAGCTGGCGTTCAGGCCTTGCTCTTCGCCCCGCAAGTACTGGGTGGGCACCGGCATCCACAGTTTCCGGGTCCGGGCGCTCTATCCGAGTGGCAGGCCGGGGGCGGAAAAACTGGTCAAGTTCTCGGTCAAGGCAAAGCCGAAGAAGCAGAAGAACAAGCGCCGCTGAGCCTGAATCAGGCGGTGAGCCCGTTCCGGATCGAATCGGGAACCGGCCGTGACTCGTTTGAGGCGGAGTCGACGCAGACGTAAGCCAGGGTGCCGGAAGCGACTTCGTCTTCATCCCGCACCAACGTGAAGGCTGTGGTCAATGACTTGTTGCCGATGTTCTCGACCCTGACCTCCGCGGTGAACTCTTCGTCGTAACGAAGCGGTTTGAAGAAGCGGAGGTTGGCCTCGACCACCGCCAGGTCGAGGCCCTCTTCCATCATGCTTTCGTAGCCGCCTAGGTGGTCCCGCCACAGTTCGTTGATCGCGAGGTCCGCGTAAACGAGGTAGTTCGCGTTGAAGACGATGCCCAGCGGGTCACATTCGTTGTAACGGACCCGCAGGGCTGTCGTGGCGGACTTGTACATCGGGGCTAGAAGCCGTACTGCTCCTTGAGCTCCGGATCCTTCTCGGAGAGCATCTCGGCCAGTTCGACCATGACCTTGCACTGCTTCCAGGTGGCGTCGTCCTGCATCTTGCCGTCGATCATGTGGACTCCACGGCCGTCCGGGATCGCCTCGATGACCTTCTTGGCGAAGAGCACTTCGTCCGCCGGCGGTGAAAAGACCTTCTTGGCGATGCCGATCTGGACGGGGTGGAGGGACCAGGCGCCGACACAACCGAGCAGGAAGGCCGAGCGGAACTGGGTCTCGCATCCTTCGACGTCCTTGATGTCTCCGAACGGGCCGTAGAACGGCAGGATGTCGTTCGAGGTACAGGCGTCGACCATGCGGGCGATCGAGTAGTGCCAGGGATCCTGCTGGGCGGTGATGCGCGCGGCCTCGGGGTCCTCGGCAACCGGATCTTCCATCGAGCGATAGCCGGGGTGGCCACCACCGACACGGGTGGTCTTCATGCGGCGGGAGGCAGCGAGGTCGGCCGGGCCGAAGCTCATGCCTTGCATGCGCGGGCTGGCGGCGGCGATCTCTTCGAGGTTGGTCACACCCTGGGCGGTCTCGAGGATGGCGTGGATCAGGATCGGACGCTTGACGTCACCCTTGGCCTCGAGCTGGGCGAGGAGCTGGTCGACGTAGTGGATGTCCCAGGGACCTTCGACCTTCGGAACCATGATCACGTCGATCTGGTTGCCGACCTGGGTGACCAGTTCGGTGAGGTCGTCGAGGACCCAAGGGCTCTCGAGCGAGTTGATGCGGGTCCATAGCGGGGTGCCGCCGAGGTCAGCTTCCTTGGCGACCTTGATCAGGCCTTCGCGGGCGGCGATCTTGTTGTCGACCGGAACGGCGTCTTCGAGGTTGCCGAGGAGGATGTCGGCCTGCTTGGCCATGTCCGGTACCTTGGCCGCCATCTTCTCGTTCGAGGCGTCGAAGAAGTGGATCATCCGGGAGGGGCCGAACGGCACTTCGGTGATCGGATCGGGCGCACCGATCGCCATGGGCTTGAAGAAGTTACGGGGGTTGCGCAAGGGGCTCCTTGTGGTCGGTTCGAAACTGGTCTGGGGCGCGGAAAGAGGGTTCCAGCGCCATCCGGGAGCGTATATGGAACGCGACGCCCGCCGATGCCCGATCCAGCCCTCCCCGAAACCGATCCACCGGTATCCTTAGTAGTCCCTTTTGCCCGTCCCTCGTGCGCTGCTTTTCGCGCCACAACGGGCTTCCACTTGAGCCGCGCCCCCGAACCGAAGAGGAGCCATGTCCGAAAACAGTTTCCAGGAGATCACCGAGGACCAGAAGGCCATCATCGAGATGGTCCATCAGTTCGTCGACGAGCAGATCATCCCGAACGCAGAGCACTTCGATGCCAAAGACGAGTTCCCCGAGGACATCGTCGAGCAGATGAAGGAACTCGGCCTCTTCGGCGCCATGATTCCCGAGGAGTACGGGGGAATGGGACTCGACCTCTCCACCTACGAGTTGATCGTCGAAGAGCTCTCGCGCGGCTGGATCTCGATTTCCGGCGTGGTCAACACCCATTTCATCGGTGCTTACCTGCTCGACAAGTTCGGCAACGAAGAACAGAAGCAGAAGTACCTGCCGAAGATGGCGACCGGCGAGATGCGTGCTGCGTTCTCGCTGTCCGAGCCGGAAGTCGGCTCCGACGTTCAGGGCATCAAGTCCACCGCCAAGAAGACCGATGACGGCAAGTACGAGATCAACGGCCAGAAGATGTGGGTCACCAACGGTCTCGGTTCCAGCCTCGTTTTCCTGCTCGTCAAGACGGACACCGACGCGAGCCCGCCCTACAAGGGCATGACCTGCTTCATCACCGAGAAGGAGCCCTGGGTCGAGGAGAACACTGGTGAGTACGCCGGTCTGGTCGTTCCGCCGAAGATCAAGAAGATGGGTTACAAGGGCGTCGAGTCCACCGAGCTGGTCTACGACGGCTACATGTGCCCGCCCGAGAACATCCTCGGCGGCGAAGAAGCCGGCTTGAACAAGGGCTTCGGCCAGATGATGGACGCACTTGAAGTCGGCCGCGTCAACGTCGCCGCCCGTGGAGTAGGGATCGCCCAGCGCGCCCTCGAACTCGCCCTCAAGTACAGCCAGGAACGGAAGACCTTCGGCAAGCCGATCGCTCAGCACCAGGCGATCCAGTTCAAGCTGGCCGACATGGCGACCAAGCTCGAAGCCGCCCGCCTCGTCACCCGCAAGGCGGCCAAGATGAAGGACGCGGGAATCCGGTCCGACCTCGAGGCCGGCATGGCCAAGCTGATCGCTTCCGAGACCGGCAAGGAAGTGGTTGAAGACTGCTTCCGGATCCACGGCGGCTACGGCTACTCGAAGGAATACGAGATCGAGCGCCTCTACCGCGATGCCCCACTGCTCCTGATCGGCGAAGGCACCTCGGAGATCCAGCGCATGGTCATCGGCAAGAAGCTGCTCGAGCGCAACAAGATCTGATTCGGAGGGGAGGGTTGCGAATAGAAGCTGAAACTCCTGACGCTTATCTCGCAGCCCTCCCCGAAGATCGCCGCGAAACGGTTGCCAGGGTCCGCGACCAGATCCTGAAGAGCCTGCCTGACGGGTATGTGGAAGAGGTGCGCTGGGGGATGCTGTCGTACGAGGTGCCCCTGGAAACGTACCCGGAGACTTATAACGACCAGCCGCTTTCTTACGTCGCCCTCGCCTCGCAGAAGAACTACATGTCGCTCTACCTGATGGGCATCTACGGGGACGAAGGCAACCGGGCCTGGTTCGAAGAAGCGGCTGCAGAGCGCGGCGCGAAACTCGACATCGGCAAGTCCTGCGTTCGGTTCAGGAACTTCGAAGATCTGCCGATCGACCTGGTCGGTGAAGCGGTAGCCCGCTTCACCGTTGAAGATTTCATCGAGATGTACGAAGCGAGTCGTTCCTAGGACCGAGCCACTTGGCCCGGTCCCTGATAAACAACCACCATGGCATCCACAGCGCAGATGATTGAGACCGCCGTCACCCACCTCCAGGAGGAGCTGCCGGCACTTAAAAAACTGAAGCTGGTCTTCGGGCTCGATTTGCGAGCCAAAGGAGACATGCAGACGTACCGGGTTGAGGTGCCCGGTCCGAAGGTGAGTAAGGGACGGGGAGAGGATGAGCGATGTCGGGTCGAGATCGACCGGCAGCAGTTCAACCAGCTGGCGGATGAGAAGAGCACCGTTGCTTCTTATCGCCGTGCTGCGGAAACGGGACATATCCGTTTCGAAGGTGATTCGAACGTCGCCAAACTGATCATCAGGGTGTTCGAATCCCACGAGCAGCGCGAAAAGCTGAAAAAAGTCCACTGAACACCGCCGGGTCCAAGGCTCCGCGCATGTTCACTAACCAAGGAAACCAATAACACCATGAGCGAAGAAGCAACCAGCGATTTCACGACCGATCAGCGCGAGCGCGAAGAATCCGGCTCGCACCCCTACGGTCGTTACCTCGAGGAGTTCGAAGTAGGAGCCGTCTACAAGCACATGCCGGCCAAGACCGTGACCGAGTACGACGACCACCTCTTCTGCCTGCTCACGATGAACCATCACCCGCTTCACATCAATGATGTCCACGCTCACGCTTCCCAGCAGGGCAAGAACGTCGTCGTCGGCCCGCTCGTCTACTCCCTGGCCGTCGGCATGTCCGTCTCGGACTTCTCGGGCAAGGCGATCGCCAACCTCGCCACCGACGAACTGAGCCACCCGGCCCCGGTCTTCCACGGAGACACGCTCTTCTGCGAGTCCGAGGTCCTCGAAGTCCGTGAGTCCAAGTCGAAGCTCGACCGCGGACTGGTCAAGGTCCACACCCGGGTCTTCAACCAGGACGGAGTCCTCGTAGCCCACTTCAAGCGAACGGCCCTCATCCCGCGAAAGGTCCACGGAACCCCCGTAGCCGAGTAGCAAGACAAAAAGCCGCGAGATCCCGATTCTCACCCATAGTCCCGGAAAATCGGGATCTCGCAGCTCTTAGACGGCTCCGAGACCACGAAAGTCCCCGATAGTGCCGGACTTTCGTGGTCTCGCGGGCTCTTCTGGGTAACCTCCACCCATGGACTTCAAGAAGCTGGGTGAACAGGCCGGACGGCTCAAGAAGCAGGCCGAGGACAAGCTGGGAGACCGAGCCGAGCCCGACAACCTCAAGCGTGATGGCAAAGAGCTGCGGAACATCATGAGTGGTGATGGCTCTCTGGCTGAAAAGGCCCGGGAAGCCAAAGAGAAGCTGGTCGATCGCGATCCCGGCAAACCGGGAGCGACCGAGGCTGCCGGACCGGAGCCCACGAAGCCCGATGCACCAGCAGCTGAAGCACCATCGAAGAAGTCAGGGCCGTCGGATACGACTCAGTGAGCGCTGTCTGAAGCGTGGGCCGGGGGGCGGGACTCTTCGGCCAGTGAAGTGATCTCCAGGGACCCTCTGGCGGCTTCCTGAAGGACTTCGCTCGCCTCTTCGGCGGAACGGGCGTAGAGCTCGACCAGCAGGTGCACGGCGATCTGGTCCTCGCGGTGCTTGTGGAACCGCACGTGGGTGAAGAATTCCCGGGTGCCGGGATCGCCGAAGGCTCCGTAAGTGAGGAAGTCGACCGCTTCGGGTCCGGAGCAGGCCTCGATCTGGTCGGCTTCGACCGTCACTGTGCAGGAGGCGACCCAGGGGGTGCCCGCCACGAGCCTCTCCCAGCGGTCCTCGATCGGGACCACCCGGTCTCGATCGAAAGTCAGGTGCGGCTGGTCGTGCATGCAGTCGAGGCACTGGACCACCGATTCCTGGATCTCGTCGACGCCTTCGGCCGGCAGGCCTGTTTCCGGATCGATCGTCCGAATCGCGTCGTAGTGGACCTGGACTTCAAGATTGCGCGACCAGCAGCGGTAGCAGCGAAGCCAGGCGGAGATGCCGTTGTTCATACCCACATATTGCCGGTCGGGGAGGTTCGTCCGCAACCCCGTCCGGCGTCTGTCACTACTGAGCCTGGTTGATCGCGTCGACGATCGCCTGCGAGGACTGGGTATCGGTGACCGGAGTCAAGTTGCCCTTGGCATCGCGGATCGCGAATGAAGGCGTTCCCGAGAACCCCTGTTCGGTCGCTTCGTTGTCGATGTCGAGCAGGTCCTGTTCGAGGGCAGGCTTCTCGCGATCGACGTTCCACTTGTCGATGTCCGGGATACCGGCCTTCTCGGCGATTTCGGTCAGGAACTGGTCGGTCACGTAACCGCTGTTCTCGACACCCTGGTTGGCGTAGAAGTTCTCGAGGAAGGACCAGCCGAGGTCTTGCTCTCCGGCGGCTATGGCTGCCTTGGCCGCCAGGACTGACTGCTCTCCGAGGATCGCCCAGTTCTGGAAGTCGAAGTTCGCCTTGCCGCTCTTGATCGGACCGGCGATCACGTCGGGCAGGATCTCGTCGGCGTACTGTTTGCAGACGGGGCACTGGAGGTCACCGAACTCGACCAGGGTCACCTTGGCATCGGGGTCGCCGAGCACCATGCCATTCTGGGGAATGCCAGCGAGCTGTTCGTTCACCGAAGAGGAAGTCTTGGCCGGCGTATCGCTGCCGCCCGAGGACAACGCCACGATTGCAATCACGATGCCGACGATCGCGACAAAAGCCGCGACGCCGACAATCTTCACGAGGTTTTGACGGCGATCGCCGCCCTTCGCACTGGCCTCTGCCTTGAGGCGCTTTTCGCGAAGTTCTTTTCTCTTCTGCTGCGGTCCGGTTGCCATTGGCGGCTGATGCTATCTAACTGCGCCTGGAGAGGATGGCGTTTGGAATTGCTTTAGGAATCAGATTCGTCGTCGAGGCCGTAATAGCTGAGCGCGCGGGTCGTGTTGACCACGAAGAGCAGCGTCATGAGCACCGCGCTGGCTACGCACCACTGGCAGATCGCCTTGATGTCCCAAAGCTCGAGATAGGTGAGGTACATGCTGAACCCGAAGCCGAAGAAAGAGAGGACAAAAGCGGCGACCCGGGCCAAGTCGTCCTTCCAGATCGTGGCGGCAAGGATCAGGGCGTACCCGATGAAACCAAAGATCGAAACATGAACTCCCGCGAGTTCCGAGTAGTCGCTCTTCTCGACCAGTGCGCATCCACCTCCCCCGCCCACACATTGCGGCACTTCATTGAGGATCTGCGTCTTGTAGATGACGTAACCGGCGACGGCGAGCCCCATGACGCTGAGTACCCCGGCAGTTACCCGCAGCGTCTTTTCGTTGCCGGGTCCGGTACGCAGGACGGTGGCCAGCACCGAAGCGATCGTGGCCAGTGCCACTGCCGCGAGCAGCAGATAAATCCCCAGCGGTATCCCGTCCCGCAGGAGGGTGATCTGATCGTTCATTCAGGGAACGCTACACAGGCTGCGCGCTCGGGCTCTCGGCCCGCAGGTGGCGCTGGGCGACCAGCTCGGTGATCTCGCCCATGATCTCGTTCATGTCGAAATCTTTCGGCGTGAACACTCCGGCCACACCGCTTTCGATCAGGGTCTTCTCGTCCTCCGGGGGGATGATCCCGCCGGCTACGACCGGGACGTCAACGCCGCCCTCGGCCAGGAGCCTTACTACTTCCGGGACCAGTTCGAGGTGTGAGCCCGAGAGGATCGAGAGGCCGACCACATCGACGTCTTCCTGAAGCGCTGATTCAGCGATCTGCTCCGGGGTCAGCCTGATGCCCTGGTAGACGACTTCCATGCCGACGTCACGGGCGCGGAGGGCGATCTGCTCGGAACCGTTCGAGTGGCCATCGAGGCCGGGCTTGCCGACCAGGATGCGGATCCGATGGCCGATCTGCTCGGAAACTGCGTTGACCCGGGCCTGGGTCTTGGCGAGGATGTCGCGATCGCTGACCACGGCGGCTCCGCCAACCCCGGTGGGGCCGCGGTAGGCACCAAACACGTCGCGGAGCGTGGCGGCCCATTCGCCGGTGGTCGCGCCTGCCTTGGCAGCGGCGATGGTCGAAGGCATGATGTTTTCGTCGTCAGTGGCCGCGACTCGCGCAACCTCTGCGAGGGCGGTCGTCACGGCGTCGCTGTCGCGCTGCTCACGCCATTCTTCGAGGGCCTCGATCCGCTGGCGCTCGACTTCGGGGTCCGGCTTCATGATGCCGCCGTCCGCGGTCGCGGTCAGCGGGGATTCGGCAGTCTCGGTGTAGCTGTTCAGGCCGATCACCTTCTGTTCGCCGTTCTCGATCCGGGCGAACCGTTCGCGATGTGACTCGACCAGGCTCGACTTCATGTAAGGCACGGCCGCAACCGCGCCGCCCTTTTCTTCGACCACAGCCATTTCTTCACGCGCACCGGCGGTGAATTCGTCGACCAGTCCCTCCATCACCTTCGACCCTTCGAAGATGTCGGGGTACTCGAGCAGGTCCGTCTCGAAGGCCAGGACCTGCTGGATGCGAAGGCTCCACTGCTGGTCCCAGGGGCGGGGGAGGCCCATGGCTTCGTTCCAGGCAGGCAGCTGGAGGGCCCGTGCCCGGGCGTCGCGTGACATGGTCACGGCCAGTGCTTCGAGAACGATCCGCTGGACGTTGTTTTCGGGCTGGGCTTCGGTCAGGCCGAGCGAGTTGACCTGGACCCCGTAGCGGAATCGCAGCATCTTCTCGTCGGTCACGCCGTAGCGCTCCCGGCCGATTTCGGTCCAGATGCGACCCATCGTCTTGAGCTTTGCGATCTCCTCGACAAAGCGGATTCCGGCGTTGACGAAGAAAGAGATGCGGCCGAATACCTTCGGGAAGTCTTCTTCGGCCACCTGGCCGCGGGCCTTGACTTCATCGAGCACGGCGATCGCGGTCGAGATCGCGTAGGCGATCTCCTGGATCGGCGTGGCTCCGGCTTCCTGCAGGTGGTAGCTGCAGATGTTGATCGGGTTCCAGCTCGGAACCTCGTTCACGGTGAAAGCGACCATGTCGGCGATCAGGCGCATCGAAGGCTCCGGCGGGAAAGCGTAGGTGCCGCGGGAGAGGTACTCCTTGATGATGTCGTTCTGGGTGGTGCCCTTGAGTTCGGAGCGGTCCACGCCGGTTTCTTCGGCGGCGGCCACGTAGAGGCCGAGCATCCAGGCCGCGACCGCGTTGATCGTCATCGAGGTGTTCATGGTGCCGAGCGGAATCTGGTCCATCAGGGTGTCCATGTCGCCGAGGTGGGCGACCGAGACGCCGACCTTGCCGACCTCGCCCCGGGAAAGCACATGATCGGGGTCGTATCCCGTCTGGGTGGGAAGGTCGAAGGCGACCGAAAGACCGGTCTGGCCCTTGGCCAGGTTGCCGCGGTAAAGCTCGTTTGAACGACGGGCATCGGAATGGCCCGCGTAGGTGCGCATCACCCAGGGGCGGTCTTTTTCGGGCAGGCGGTGGTCACTCATATCTGGGAAGGATACCGCCGGAACCGTTCAGGAATGCCTTTGACCACCACCGTCCGGGCCGCACCTTTCGGCGTCTGCGGTGTTTAGGCTCTTTGTATGCGCCTAACCCAAACATCAATGATCAAATCGACCGCCCGCCTGATTATGGCGCTGGCCCTGGCCCTGGCCTGGTTTTCTGCAGTCACGACAACTGCCAGTGCATCCTCGCTGACGATCTTCAAGAATTCGCTCAAGTCTTCGACCGGCCGCGCGGAAATCAGCCAGTACAGCGGCAAGGCCAATTGCGACCGGGGCGGGGGCAAGACCTCGTTCAGGACAGAGGTCGGCAAACGTACGAAGGAATGCGCCTACCAGGTGCCGATGGTCGGACGTGACCTCGGCGTCTCGGTGACGGCCCGCCTTTTCAAGTCGACCCCGAAGAAAGTCAAGCCCCAGGCCTACCTCTCGGTGAGCCTTCGTCATGGCACTGACGGCAGTCGCTACCAGCTCTCCGTATTCCCGCATGGTCGTCGCTACCAGCTCAAGAAGGTTTTCTCGGACGGCAAGGTCCAATACCTCGGCAAGGGCAAGGCTGGCAACAGGATCGGTGGCTTCGGTGAAGCCAACAGACTGACCCTGCGGGCCTATAACGATCAGGCAAGCAATCCCAAGGGCACCGCCTCGATCCTCGCCATGGTCAATGGCAGAAAGCTCGCCTCGGCGGCTGACCCCCGGGGCAACCTGCTCGAGGGCCGCGATACGACTTTCTCGATCGGTAACAAGAACGGTGCGAGGGGTGCGCGGGGCAGCTTCGTCAAGCTCTCCGTCCGCATGCCTGATCCTTATTAGTCCACCACCCGCCCAGCGGGTGACCGGAACGCAGAAAGCCACCGGCGACACCGGTGGCTTTCTGGTTTCAGGATGTAGCGGAGCTCAGCCGCTGGCGATCGGGGTACACCAGATCGGCAGCAGGGGCTTCACGTAGAGATCGATGATCGACTCGCGATGGGCTGACATTTCTTCCGAGTACCAGTAGGCCTCGAAGTCCTTCTTGTCGTTCCAGACAGAAACCTGCCGGAAGATCAGGGGATCTTCGACCGACCGGTAAATCTGCCAGCTCTCGGCGCCGTACTCGGTCGCCTTGGCTGCGGCCGGCTCCCAGAGGTCGAGCCACTTCTGCGCCCGGAATGGCGTCACGTGCCAGGAAATCTCGGAAATGTGTGCCATGCCCTCTTGCTCCTTACCGGCTAAGCGCCGACTTCGGCCCGGATTGCTCCGGGGCCTTCGATTTCGCGGCCTTCGTCTTCGTCCTTCGCCCCGACCAGGATGGCGATCTTGCCGAGGTGCTGGTTCTCGTGGAGCATCTGGTGGGCGTCGGCCACACCGTCATATTCCATGGTCTTCCAGAGCACCGGGCTGACCTTGCCTTCGGCCATCAACTGGTTCGCCTTCATGCATTCGTAGGCGTTGGCGAAGTGCGAACCGATGATCTGCTTCTGACGCATCCAGAGGTAACGCACGTCGAAGTCGAGGGTGTAGCCCGAAGTGGCGCCACAGATGACGACCTTGCCGAAAGGCTTGACTACGAACACGGAGGTCGGGAAGGTGGCCTGTCCGACGTGCTCGAAGACGACGTCAGGTGCATCACCAAGGATTCCCTTCACCTTCTTCGCAAACTCGCGGGAGACCTTGAAGCGGGCCTTCTCTTCTTCCGGGGTTTCGTTGCCGGTGCGCATCATTCCGGAGAACTCGTTGCGGTTGATGTAGTCGACCGCACCGAGCTGCTTGACCAGCTCGCCCTTCTCGTCGGAAGAAACGACACCGACTGCGTTGGCTCCGGCTGCCTTGCAGAGCTGGACGGCGAATACGCCGAGTCCGCCCGCGGCACCCCAGATCAGCACGTTGTGGCCGGGCTGAATTTTCGCCTGGTCCATCAGCATGCGGTATGCGGTGAAGTAAGTGAGGCCGTAGGAGGCCGATTCCGCCCAGGAGAGGTTCTTCGGCTTGGCCAGCAGCTGCTGGGCCTGGACCTTGGTGTACTGGGCGAAGGAGCCCCAGGTGGTCTCGTATCCCCAGATCTGCTGGCTGGGAGCGGCCATCGGGTCGAGTCCATGGACTTCGACATCTTCGTAAGAAGCCTGATTGCAGTGAACCACGACTTCGTCGCCGACCTTCCAGCGAGTGACGCCTTCGCCGACCTTCCAGACGATTCCCGAAGCGTCGGAACCACCGATGTGGTGTCCGTACTCGGGGTGATCGCCGTATCCGAAGACGGAAACGGGCGTGCCGAGGGCCGCCCAGACGTTGTTGAAGTTCACGCCGGCCGCCATCACGCGCACGATGACTTCGAATGCGCCCGGTTCGGGGGTTTCGATTTCTTCGAGTTTGAAGGCGTCCTTGGGCTCACCCATGGTCTCCTCGCGAATCACCCATGCGGACATGGTTTCGGGGAGTTCTCCGGGCTCTACGTCAAGCTTGGTCACATCAGCGAGGTCTAGTGGCACTTCGCTCCTCTCGGGTTCGGGAAGGGTCCGGGCATCCTACATTCGCTCGGCAATCGAGCGACGGCCCGCCTACGGAGTCAGCAGGTCGCCAGACGCTGAAACGCGACTGGGTCCGACCAGGAGGCGGGCAGTTCCTGTGCTCGCCGGCGAGCTGAACCGGTAGATACCGGGAGGCAGGGCCTGATTGAAGCCGCCCGATCCGCTCGCGGTCAGAGGCTCGACGGCTTCCGCCGGGCCTTCGAGGAAAAGTCTGGTGGGCTCCGGTACGAGGTTCGAGATCGCGACCTGGGCGATCAGGGGAAGTTCCGGGGCAGCCTGGTTCTCTGGCGAATCCTTGTTCTGCGAGATGTTCACCGGACTCTCGCGCGGAACACCGATCGCCCTGGGTGAAACCAGGATTTCACCTTCGCTGATTGACACGCTGACAACCGTCGGCAGCGGCGGACGCTGCCCGTTTTCGTGGCTCTCGGAGCCACAAGCGGAGAGCAGGACTCCCGCGGCAAGAACTGCTGTGGTGCAAAGCAGTGTTCCCCTCACGGAAGGCAATGTATCCGACGCGGTGGCGTCATCCCGTCCAGACCGACTTTCGCTTACCGACCATGTCGTCCAGTTCGCGCTGGATCCGGGCTCGGATGCCCTCCGAGATGTTCTGAACTTCAGCCGGATCGCTGGCTGTTTCCGGGGGGTACTGACTCATGTCGATCGGCTCCATGAAGCGGATCTTGAACTTCGAAGGCATGTACATGAGGGGGGCGGCGAGACCGAAGTGCGGGAAGGAAGGGGTGATCGGGAAGTAGATCAGTCCGGTCAGCTTCTGAAGGGTTCGCAGGTGGGCGAAGATCGGCATCGCTTCTTCCCCTCCGACCAGGGCGATCGGCACGATCGGAACCTGCGCCCTGATCGCCGTGCGAACGAATCCGCCGCGACCGAAGCGCCGCAGGCGGTAGCGCTGCCAGTAAACCTTGCGGCTGCCCTTCTGTCCTTCGGGGAAGACGATGGCGAGGCGACCTTCGTCGTTCAGCAGGCGTTGCGCGTTCTCCCGGTGAGCAGGAACGACGCCCATCTTGCTGACGATCATCGAGACCCCCGGGTATCCCTTGAACCAGTGTTCGCCGAGCATGTATAGCGGACGGGGTGAACTGTGCTCGTTGCGGATCGCCTGCATGATCATCGGCGCATCGGGGGGCAGTGCGCCGGAGTGGTTGGAAACGAGCAGGGCGCCGCTGTCGGCGGGAACGTTCTCGATTCCTTCCACTTCCACCCGGAACCAGTAGCGGTAGTAGAAGTTGAGCAGCGGCTCCATCAGCGCAACCATGTTCTCCGAGCGACCCCAGTCGTCAAGCGAGCGGTCGGGCTCTGCCGCGGGAAGCAGGTCGCGCAGGTCGGCTACGGCCTCTTCCAGCTCTTCCGATAAAGGAGAGTCGGGGTGCGCGCCCCTGGAGTAGTCATCGGCGCGGGGGTCCCACTTGGGGATGGCCTCCCGGGGAGGGGTGGGCCTGGGTTTCTCTTCGGGCTCCGCTCCGTTACCGCCAAAAAGAGGGCTGTCGGCACCGAGTGCCTTGCCGCCGAGTCCCTGGTGACGGACGCTCACGAAAGCGGGTCCTCGATGAATGGCAGCTCGATTACCTCTGCTTCGACCTGACCCTGATCGGACTCCACGATCACCTTCGCGCCGGGCTCTGCTTCCTTGCGCAGGATCGCCATCCCGATCCGACCGCTGGCCGGGGAGAGGACGGCGGTACCGATCGATCCGAGCTCGCGCTCGCCGAGCCGGACCGGGGAGCCGGCTTCGACTGCTGATTCGAACTTCAAGCCGCGGAGGTGCCGGTTCGGCTTGCCCCGGTAGTGGAGTCTCGCGACCGGCTCCTGGCCGATGTAGCAGCCTTTGGTGAAGTCGACGCTGCGGTCGACGATGCCAGCTTCGGCCGGCATCGATGCTTCGGTCATATCCAGTCCGAAGCGCGGGCGACCGGTTTCGACCCTCAGGATCTCCACCGCTTCTTCGGAGACGGGGACCGCCCGGCGGGATTCAAGCTCGGCAATTACGGCGTCCCTGGATTCGGCCGGGACGATCACATCGAGGCCGAGGTCGCTGGCGACGACCAGGGCTTCGACTCCCGCGATGGTCGCCGCTGCCGACGCGTATTCATCGCCCGGGGCGAGGCCGGCGACTTCGAAGCTGCCCGGCCCGATCAGCGAGACGATCGCGCGCTCGGCTCCGGAGACTTCTACGTCGCGGCCGATATTGTAGGTCTTCAGGTGCTTCAGGACCCGTGGTCCGGATTCGCCTTCGGTGTCGATCCAGAACTCCCCGTCAGGGGTCAAAAGGATCCGCATGTCCGCCTGCAGGTGACCCTTGCGGTCGAGCAACGCGGCGTAACACCCTGAGCCGACGTCGAGGCGTTCGACGTCGTTGGTCACCTGTCCCTGCAGGTATTCGGCGGCTTCGGGACCGGAGACGGTGATGCTGAAGCGGCCGGACCGGTCCAGGAGGCCGCATTCCTCGCGGATCTGCCGGTATTCGGCATCAAGATCTGGGGCGGCGGCAGTCGTCATGGGTCGATTCTACTTCTGTCACGACTGCAGCCTTCTCAAACCGGCGACCGGTAGGCTTGGCGCATGGCGTTGGCCCAGGACTTCCAGGAAATACTCGATTCACTTCCGGACGACTGGACCGACCTCGAATTCGACCTTCGGATCAACGACGAGAAGCGGTACATCGACGCCGCCGTCCACCTCAGCTTCGTCAATGCCCAGCCCTATTCCCGGGCTGACTGGCACTGGCGGGTCAACGTGGCGCACAGTTTCGGCCGGGCCGCAGCGCCGCAGACCGTCCTCGGGATCCTGAACCGGCTCGACGACGAGGGCTTCGCCGGAGAGATCCAGCTCCGGGAAGTGCGCGAGGGTCGTTCCGAAGTGGTCCAGATGTGGGGCCGTCCCGAGAGCGTGCGCGAAGAGTTCCGCCAGCGCCGTTCGATCTAGGCGAGCCCGTGGCAACCGTTTTCGCCTGTGTCGCCGACCTGATGCTCGCCAGCCGGGTCAAAGAAAGTCTCGTCAATTCCGGATATGACGTGACCCTTTCGTCGACCCTGCCCGAGACGGTCGATTGTGACCTGATCGTCTGTGACCTCGACTCGACGGACGCCGCCGCCGTGGCCGCGTTTGATGCGCCTTCGATCGGTTTCTATTCGCACACCGATGTTGAAACGCGCCGCCGGGCACTGGACGCCGGAGTCGATCTGGTCATCCCACGGTCACGCATGGCTCGCGAGCTGCCGCAGCTCGTTGCCGGGCTGCTTTGACCCACACCGCACCGGGACAACCTTTCGATCCGGCTGGCATATACACTCGCGGCCGGTATTTGCCCACCGCTGAAAAGCGTCTCAGTGAAGTTAGACTGATGTCCGTCTACGGTTGTGGGTTGTAACTGACAAAAGCCACGGGAGGTTTGATTTACATGCAAGATCGCGGTCTCGCCGCATACATCGCCGAACTGGTCGGGACCCTTTTGCTGGTCTTCTTCATCACCAGTGTCGGAGTTCTCTTCATCTCGGTAGGAGAGTCGGCACAGTTCGGTTCTGACTTCGCGGTGGTCGGCCTCACCTATGGCTTCGTCCTGTGTGTTCTCATCATCGGGATAGGCATAGCAAGTGGTGGTCATTTCAACCCCGCAATCACCTTCGGTGCTGCGCTCATGAAGAAGATCGCTCCGGTTGACGCGGTCATCTACATGCTCGCCCAGCTCTCTGGCGGTGTCCTCGGTGCTCTGCTGACCAAGGCTCTGCTTGAAGACGAAGGACGCGCCTCCAACTACGGAGCCGCAACGATCAGTCCGCTTCTCGGTGGTGCTACACAGGGCTTCATCGTCGAAGGACTCGGTGCTTTCCTGCTCGTCCTGACCGTCCTGGCTGTGGCGCTGGGCATCAGGGCCAAGAAGGAATGGGCCCCGCTGGCCATCGGCCTGACCTTCGCCGTGATCGGCATGGTCTTCGGACCGCTGACCGGTGCTTCGGTCAACCCGGCCCGCTGGTTCGGACCGGCCCTCGTCTCCGGCGACTTCGCCGACGGATGGGTCTACATCCTGGCCCCGCTGGTCGGTGCCGCACTCGCATTCGCGTTCTACAAGTTCGTGATCGAGAAGTCCGAAACAGAAGTCGAGCCAACATCAGTCTCACCCGGCACACAGAGTTGAGCTGACTCGCAGCTGAGTGTTACGTCGAAAGGGCGCCCAGTCGGGCGCCCTTTCTCGTTGCAGGCTGAGGAGGCGGGCAGCCGAGAGTCGTAGACCATATTCGGAGGTGCCTGCGATTTTGGTGCGGACTGCGCGGTTATCGCAGACACCCCAAGTCTTCGGCCCAGGGCTCCGCGCCCTACTGAAACAAGAAAGGCCCGGCGCTTTGGCCGGGCCTTTCTCTGACGTAGCTGACCGTTACTTGACGGTCAGGGTTCCTTCCATTCCTGCGGCCCGGTGGCCCGGGAGGGAGCAGTAGAAGGTGTAGTCGCCGGCTTTGGCGTCGAAGGTGATGTTCTCGCTGCCTCCGGTGATCACGTCGCCGCGAGCTACCTCTTTGCCGTCTTGCTCAAAGACGACGTCGTGGCCGATCGGCGCGTCGTTGGTGAAGTCGACGCTGACCGTTCCAGCCTTCGACTCCAGGCTGTCGGTGTCATAGGCCAGGGCGCCACTCGGGTCGGCGGCCAGGGCGAGGGTTTCCGAGACGGTTGTCGTGCCGCCCGTATCGGCCGGCTTTTCGGTCTGGGTGGGTCCGGTGTCGGCAGTGGATTCGGACGAGCTGTCGTCGCTGCCGCCACATCCGACAAACAGGGCCATCGCCGTGAGCGGCAAGGCCAGAAGGTACGCAGAACGGTTCATGGGAATTCTCCTAACGGGGCAGGTGACCAGTTGAGGCCGAACGGGGCGGCGCCCCGTCGTTCCCAGAATACGCCTTCCTGACCAGGTCCGATGCATATCGGCATCCCGTCTGCGATCGGGGTGGGCCGGTCACTCCGGTAGGTTCTGTCGACCGATGCGCAGGGTCACTTTTTCCCGCAATTACACAATCTCGCTTTCCCGGACATGCCAGTGTTATTGCAAGTACTGCGCTTTCGCGACCCATCAGGCCCACATCCATCCTCCGGAAGAGGTCGAGCGCCGGCTTGACGAGGCGGTCCGGCGGAACGCCAAGGAACTGCTCTTCCTGACCGGCGAGAAGCCGGAGGTCAACCCGATAGTCGCGGCCAAGCTGAAGTCCTGGGGACACGAGGACTTCACCGACTACGTGATCTGGGCCTGCGAGAGGGCCCTGGAGCGCGGCATCCTTCCACACACGAACATCGGTGCCATAAGCGAGACCGACCTTGCCCGCCTGCGTGAGGTGACTGCCTCGCAGGGGCTGATGCTCGAGTCGTCTTCCGAGCGGTTGATGGAGACCGTCCACGCGGGGTCCCCGACCAAGCTCCCGGCTCATCGCCTCGCAACGATCGAAGCTGCCGGCCGCCTGAAGATCCCGTTCACGACCGGCATCCTCGTTGGCATCGGCGAGACGCTCGAAGAGCGAATCGAGTCACTCGAGGCCCTGGCCGAAGTCCACAACAGGTACGGACACATCCAGGAAGTGATCATCCAGAACTTTGTGCCGCACCCCCGTTACTACGGGCAGGAGCCGGCTGATATCGCCGCAGAGGCTTCAAATGAACGGTGGACCGGCAAGGGTCGATGGTCGGCTGATTCGGGACTCTGGGAAGACACCGACGGTGAAGGCCGGGACACCGCCCAGGACGACTCGGTCACGATCCCCGACTGGGCCTGTCCGATCACGATCGATGACCTGAAGTTCCTGATCACCGAGACTGCCCGCCTGATGCCCGGCGTCGGAGTCCAGGTGCCACCGAATCTCTCCGACTGGTGGTCGGGCCTGGTCGAGGCCGGGGCCACCGACCTCGGCGGACTCTCCGCCAACGGTGACCACATCTCGCCCGAGCACCCCTTCCCGAGCCCTCATCAGGTCCGGAAGGAACTTGCGCCCCAGGGCTTCGCTCTGACCGAACGCCTTTGTGTCTATCCGCAGTACATGAACGCGGAATGGATGGAGCAGGGAGTCCTCGACGTAATCAAGCTGAAGTACTGGAGCTTCATCCCGCGCCTTGGCTCCGGCCGCCGCAGTGACGAGCGGCTCGACCCGGGTCTGGCCCCGGAGGCGATCAGCAAGGGCCGCGAGGGGGTCACCCTGACCGAAGACGAGCTGACCGCACTCTTCGCCGAGACCCGCCCGGAAGTGATCGAGCAGATGCGCGTCGCTGCGGACGGGCTTCGCTTTGAACTGGCCGGCGACACCGCCACCTTCGTCGTCAACCGGAACATCAACTTCACCAACATCTGCGTGGTCGGCTGCGCCTTCTGCGGTTTCGGCCAGGGCAAGCGTTCGCCCGACGCCTACGAATCGACCGAAGAGGAATTCGTGGCGCGGGTCGAGGAGGCGATCGAGTTCGGAGCGACCGAGCTCTGCATGCAGGGCGGGATCCATCCGGACCTGACGCTCGAGACCTACGGGGGCTGGCTGCGGCTCGCAAAAGAGGTCGCTCCTGACATCCACCTCCACGCCTACTCGCCGATGGAGATCAACCACATGTGCGAGCAGTCGGGCAAGCCGCCCCGGGAGGTTTTCGAGTACCTGATCGATTGCGGACTGGACTCGACCCCGGGCACGGCGGCCGAGGTTCTGGATGATGGTGTACGCCAGCGGATCTCCCCGAACAAGCTGCCGGTGGACCGCTGGGTCGAGATCATCGAGGCATCACACGCCTCCGGGCTGAAGTCGACATCGACCGTCATGTTCGGCCACATCGAGGAACCACGCGAGCTGGCCCGGCACATGGACGTCATCCGCTCCCTTCAGGAACGCACCGGTGGCATCACCGAGTTCGTGCCGCTCAGCTTCATCCCCTTCAACACCCTGCTCGGCCGGACCCACGGAGTCGAGGAGATCTCGATCGAAGAGAACCTCAAACACACCGCTGCTTTCCGCCTGGCGCTCGGCCGGTCGATCACCAACCTCCAGGCCAGCTGGGTCAAGATGGGCCTCGAAGGTGCGACTGAAGCCCTGCGATGGGGTGTCAACGACCTTGGCGGAACGCTGATGGAAGAGAGCATCTCCCGCATGGCCGGCTCCCAGCACGGAGTCAGGCTCGAGGTCGAGGAGCTGATCGACTCGGCTCATCGGGCCGGTCGCAAGGCGGCGCAGCGGGACACTTCGTACGGGATCCTCCAGCGCTACCCGGACCCGATGGCTCCGGACGTCAAGCTGGTGGACAGCCTTACGGCCGAATTTCGTACCTGAGCAGCAGCGCACCTGAAGTGAAGAGCTTCTGCTCGACCGGTCGCCATTCGATGTTGGCGAAAGCCGGTCCGAGGTTCGCCTTGCCACTCCCGATCGCGACAGGACTGACGACCATCATCAGTTCGTCGATCAGGCCG
Source organism: Solirubrobacterales bacterium (assembly GCA_051306195.1). GTDB lineage: Bacteria > Actinomycetota > Thermoleophilia > Solirubrobacterales > 70-9 > 67-14. Next base: position 59,558 of record JBPPMT010000007.1, on the reverse strand, counting down.
AATTCGGCGAGGCTGTTCGCCAGCCCGGCTCCGCCGCAGTCGATCGGCCCACCCGGAGCTTCTTTCAGCTTCCTGACCTCGGTCTCGAGATCGCCCTTGATCAGGGTGATCCCTTCCGGAACCGATTCGAGGGAGCTCGACACGACGTACCGGGGCGTCTCGACCCAGACCCGGGCGAATTCATCGGTTATCGGCTCGCCTGAAGGATTTTTGGCGGCATCGGTCCAATACGGCTCCATGGTTTCGTACAGACGGCGGCCCATCAGGTTGGCGCCCGTTTCGCGGATCCAGTCGTTCCAGAAACCATGGACCTCGTCGTCGGGTTCGGTGAAGTCGAAGTTGCCGTTGTCGTCTTCGATGTAACCGTCGAGAGTGATGTTTCCCGAATAGATGAGTTTGCGCATGCGATCTACCGGAAGAGGTCGTCTTCGGGCTTCCGCAACTGCGGGAAGCAGCCGGCACCGTCTTCGGCCTGGACGAAGCGTTCGAGGCCCCGAAGGCGAACGGCGGGTGTGCCACTCGTCTTGCTGCGGGCGATGTCGGCCGCGGCGGCAATTTGGTCGACCACGGCTATGTTCGTCGCCTCCAGGGTGTTTCCCGACCGATCGGGCAGGCCGCGCCAGTCGTCGAGTGGGCTGATTCCGGCGCAGCCGATCGCGACTTCGGACTGCCCGTGACGCCAGGCTCGACCGAAGCTGTCGGAGATGATCAGGGCCGGCCGGTTGCCGGTCGCGTCTTCGACCTCTGCCCGGATCCGCCGGGCGGACCGGTCGGAGTCCTTCGGCAGCAGGGCCACTGTGCCGGATTCGGCGAGGTTGGAAGCGTCGATCCCGGCATTGGCACAGATGAAGCCGTGGACCGTTTCAACGATCAGGATGCTCCTGGGGGCATCCTTCCTGACGATCGCCGTGCTCTCGCTGAGGATGAGTTCGACCAGCGCGGGATCCTTGTCAAGTTCCGAGGCGATCTCTTCGGCCTTGGCGCTCGGGGTGACCGAGTCGAGGCTGACGATGCGTTCTTCGGCCTTGGAAACGACCTTCTGCGACAGGGCGATGATGTCGTTGTCGGTCAGGTCGATTCGCTCGGCGATCGTCGCACCAAGGTTGGTGCCGGGGCCGATCTCCGGAATGCCGGGTACTGCCTGGATCAAGATTTCTCCCTGGGTTTCCATCAGATGCCAAGAACCTTAGCGGTGCGGGTTGCGCTGCCCTGATCCAGATCGAGCCTCGTGGTCAGCGCAACGAAGTCGGCTGGAGTGTCGAGGTCGAGGGCCAGGGTCGGCAGGTTCTCGGTTACGTGAGGGACTCCGGCGTCGCTGGCGAGTTTGAGGTGCCGCTCGCAGCTTCCTTCGCCAAAAGCCGGGGCGATCGCATCCGGCGGAGTGATGGCGAGGGCGTTGGTGCCCGTTCCGTGCCGGTCCGGCACTACCGCCACGAACGGAGAGGGCAGGCCAGTCAGCAGGCGATCCAGTTCCTTTGGGTCGAGCAGGGGGCAGTCACCAGGGAGGAGGGCCACGCATTCCGCACCGAGCTCCCGCGCCCGGCTGATCCCCATCAGCGCGGCACCCGAATGGCCGAGCCCTTCGGGGTCGTGGATTACCTCGGCGCCGAAACTGAGGGCCAGGTCTTCGGCCGCTCCTTCTCCGGTCACGACCAGGGTCTGGCTGACTGTCCTCGCCTTGCTGACCGCTTCGAGTACGTCGCCCAGCATCGCTTCGACCAGCTTGTGGCGGAGGTTTTCGTCGATCGATCCGGCGAGTCGCTGCTTTGCGGATTGGAAGCGCTTGGCGGTAACGATCGCAATTGACTTCATTCTTCGACCAGCTGCGTGCCCACCTTGAGTACGGCCCTTGCGACCGTGGCCCGGCTCTCCGAGCTGTGCATCAGGGTGCCGGTGGAGAAGGAGCGGACATCGGTCGGCGCCGGGTCGGGATCCCCGCTGTCGCAGATCATCGCGTCGATCACACCCATGTAGAGCGAGGCGACTCCAGCGGCCGTCGTCGGGCGCTGGATTGCCCGCATGAAATGGTCGGTCGGACCCTTGACGACCTTGCCTGCCACGTAGGGGCTCAGGGCTACGACCGGCGCGGAGGCTCCGATGATCAGGTCGCGGATCCCCGGGACCGCCAGGATCGGTCCGATGCTGATCACGGGGTTTGAAGGTCCGAGCACGATCAGCTCGGCTTCGTTGATCGCTGATTCCACTTCTGGCGTGGTGAAGGCTTCGGCGATCCCCTGGAGCTCGACGCCTTCGATCTCGGTCTGTCCGCCTTCGAGGATCAGGTATTCCTGAAGGCCACGCCATTCGCCGCTGCTCATGATCCGGGTGCGTACCGCCTGGTCCGACATCGGCAGCACTGTCGCTGAGATCCCAAGGCCCCGACCGATCTGGAGCTGGGCATCGGTCTGGCGGCCGCCTTCGTCCATGAAGCTCTTGCGATAGAGGCAGGCGGCCAGGTCGAGGTCCGACAGGGAGAACCAGTCGGGGGCCCCGAGCCGGGCCATGCGCTCGAAGACACGGAAGGAGTCGTCCTTGATGCCCCAGCCCCGGACCTGGTCGACCTGATAGGCCAGCCAGTAGGAGACGAGGTCGGGATCGGGGGAGACGTACGCCCCGAGGATCTCGATGTCATCGCCGGTGTTGGCGATGACGGTGAGGTCCGACCCGATGACCGCCTGCATGCCGGCCGCGAGCTTTGCACCCCCGGTACCGCCAGCGAGCAGGACCGTCTTCACGAGAAGGGGTCGCCCTCAGGCAGTCCGGTGAACTGAATGCCGGCGTGGGTCTTGTAACGGATGTTGATCGAAATCAGGAGCGGGGTGAGTTGCTCGACGATCCTCGAGGTCTCGAGCGCACCTGCGTTGACGGGGCGAAGACCGTCGATCATCGAAATCAGCTCTGCGACCCGGGCCTTGTCAGCCTTCCTGTCGCCACAGATCGGAACGTCCTCGCCTAGTACTGAGTCGAGGTCCGCGAGTCCGGGGGCGCTGACGGTATGAAGCGCGGAGACAACTGTGACCCCTTCCGGAGCCATCTCCTGAGCCTGCTGCGCCGCCGACCCCTGCCAGACGCCGATCGTCCGGGTCGCCTTGCCGCTGATCGCGGCGGCGAGCGGCACCGAACAGTCGACCAGGATCTGTCCTTCGGTCAGGATGCCTTTCAGGTTGGTCATGTATTCGGACTGGTTGCGGAAGGGCACCGTGAGGAAGACAACATCGGCTTCCCGGGCGGCGTCCTCGTTACTCATGCCGACGAGTTCGCCACCGGAATCGGTGGCCAGCTTTGCGGCTGCCCCTTCGGCACGGCCGGCGTCACGGGACCCGATTACGACGCGGGCACCCGCCTTGGCCCAGCGCTTGGCGAGTCCGGAGCCGAGGGCTCCGGTGCCGCCGATGACAGGAATGGTCGGGGTGCTGCTCTTCTCGCTCACGGATCGGGAGTCTATTCCTGACCCGGTGCCGGAAGCCCCGCCGGAGGTGAGCAAATATCCTTAGACGCATGTCACTAGAAGATCTGATCGGAACCGAGAGAGAAGAGCCATTCACCGTCGACGGGAGGCTGACCACCGACGTCGGCGGCACCATCGAAGCTACGGTGCTGTCAACCCCGGGGATGATCGGAATGATGGAATACAACTCGACCCTGCTGGCCGCCCCCAGCCTGCCCGAGGGCAAAGCGACGGTCGGATTCGAGGTTTCGATCAAGCACGTCGGCGGTGCCCTGTCTGGTGCTGAATGCGTCGCCTGGGCCCGCCTCGACGAAGTGATCGACGGCCGCAAGCTCAGGTTTGCCGTCGAAGTAAGGGAGGGCGAGCGGGTGCTCGGCGTCGGCATCCACGAGCGCCGGGTGATCTCGATCGACGGAGCCGGTGGCCCGTGAGCCTGGGTGACGGCTTCCCGGAGAGCATCCGGGTGCGTGAGGTAGGACCGAGGGACGGGTTCCAGAACGAACCCGAGATCATCGACACCGCGCACAAGATCGAGCTGATCGACCTGCTGTCCTCCACCGGCCTCAAGCGAATCGAGATCACTTCGTTCGTCCGGCCCGACATCATCCCCCAGCTTTCCGACGCCCATGACGTCCTCGCGGGAATCAAGCGTCCGGAGGGGGTCTCCTTTTCCGTCCTGATCCCGAACAACCGCGGCCTCGAGATTGCCCTCGAGCAGGGCGACCGGTTCGACGAAACCAACTTCTTCATGTCTGCTTCCGAGACCCACAACATGAAGAATGTGCGCCGCACGATCGAAGACTCCCTGAGCCACCTGGAAGAAACGATCCCGAGGGCTCACGACGCCGGCAAGCGCTGTGAAGGTGTCATCTCGACATCTTTCGGTTGCCCTTATGAAGGTGACGTGCCGGAGGGGAAGGTTTTCGAGATCGCCGAGCGCCTGATTGCTGCCGGCTGCGAAGAGATCGGATTCGGCGACACCACAGGAATGGCCAACCCGGTCCAGGTGCGTCGATTCTTCAGCGACGCGATGGCCAGGTTCGACGAAGTCGAGCTGACCGCCCACTTTCATGACACCCGCGGCCAGGGACTGGCCAACGTGCTCGGGGCTCTCGAAGAGGGGGTCGAGTCATTCGAGTCGAGTTTTGGTGAGCTCGGAGGCTGCGTTGTTCCCGTCGGTGCAACCGGAAACATTGCCAGCGAGGACCTGATCTCCATGGTTGGCGAAATGGGCATTGACACCGGGGTGGACCTGGAGAAGCTGCTCGCGGCATCGGCCAGGGCCCAGCAGATCCTCGGTCGCCCGCTCGGGTCCCATGTGCTGAAAGCCGGCCCCGTCGACTGGCATCGCCAATAAGAAGTAAACTGCCACCGTTTCCCGAACGGGGTTTCGGCCCCTCGGCCGGTAGGATTCTTGTATGAAGAGCGATGCGTTCAGAGCGATGGCCGAGTCCAAAGACGTTGAAGGCGGAAGGGACCTCTTTACCGAAGATGTCATCTTCGGCAGCCCGTTCGTGCACAAGAAGTACGAAGGCATCGATGCGCTGGGATTCCTGCTCGGAAATGTTGTCCAGGTATTCGAGAACTTCAGGTACATCTCCCAGGTGGAGACCGGCGACACCGCCGTCCTGATGTTCGAAGCCGACGTCAACGGACGTCAGCTCCAGGGCGTCGACATCCTCAAGTTCAACGATGAAGACAGGATCTCCGAGATGACCGTCATGGTTCGCCCGATGACCGGCCTCGCCGCTCTGGGCGAAGAGATGGGAAAGCGCCTCGAAGCACAGGGAGTCGGTTCATGATTCCCGCCCGGGCATCGGTCGGCGGTCGACGGGTCCTCGCGGCGCTGACGGCCCTGCTTCTCGCCGTGGCATTGGCCGTCTCAGCCGGCGTACCGCCCGCCGCAGCGTCTCCAATTGGCACCGCGGGTCCGCAGGCCGGTATCTCGAAGAAGAAATGCAAGAAGAAGTCTAAGAAGTGCAAGGGCCAGAAAGGCGACTCGGGCAAGAAGCCCTGGGCCGGTAGCGGCTACCGGCCGGGCATGGTCTGCTCCCTGGCGCCTAACATGCAGAAGAAGTACAAGCGTTACGGCCTCTTCTGCCTCGACCTCGGTTTCAATATCTGGACGCTCGAGCCGCTGTAGGGCGGGACCTCGCCTGACCCGATTCCTGAATCCCCGTTAGGCTCCTAGACCGGTTGCCCGGTCTCTCCGGGTATGAAATTTCTAGTGAGAGGTTGCCTGGATGGAGATCAAGAAGGTTGGGGTCGCTGGTTGCGGCCTGATGGGTCATGGAATCACTCAGGTCAGCGCCCAGGCGGGCTATGACGTAGTTGTCACCGAGTCTTCGCAGGACAGGCTCGACGCCGGTATCGCGAAGATCACGAAGCAGCTCGGTCGTGCGGTCGAGAAGGGCAAGATGGAGCAGTCCGCTGCCGACGAGATCCTCGGTCGCATCAACCCGACGCTCGATCTCGCCGAATTTGCAGACTGCGACCTCGTGATCGAAGCGATCACCGAGGACCTCGACCTCAAGCTCGAACTCTGGAAGAAGCTCGACGAGGTAGTCAAAGACGAGGCCTACTTTGCGACGAACACCTCGTCGCTACCGGTCATCAACCAGGCAGCCGCGACCACCCGTCCGACCCAGTTTCTCGGACTTCATTTCTTCAACCCGGTTCAGGTAATGCCGCTGCTCGAGGTCATTCAGTCAGTGACCACCTCACCGGAGGCGATCGACGTCGGCCTCGCATATGGCGAGAAGCTGAAGAAGCAGACGGTCGAGACCAAGGACAAGGCCGGGTTCATCGTGAACCGCCTGCTGGTCCCGTACCTGCTGGACGGCATTCGTGGTCTCGAAGAAGGCATCGGCACGATCGACGAGATCGACGCCGCGATGAAGGCTGGAGCCGGTCACCCGATGGGTCCGCTTACGCTTTCCGACTTCGTCGGCCTCGACACGCTGATGTCGATTTCGAACGTCATGTTCGACGAGTTCCGCGAACGTCGTTTTGCCGCTCCGCCGACCCTTCGCAAGATGGTTGCGGCCGGTTTCTACGGCAAGAAGTCGGGCCGCGGATTTTACGACTACTCCGGAGACAAGCCGGTCTCGGTCAACCCCGGTCTGTAGCCGCGGGACCAGGGGAGACCGTGCCCAAAGTAGACCTCGATCCCGCTCTGACCGCCGCCCTCGGCGGCGGTCCCGAGCGGCACCACGCCAAGTCTGAGGAGCAGGGCAAGCTGCCCGTGCGGGAGCGGGTCTCCCTGCTGGTCGACGAAGGCAGCTTCGTCGAAGACGCGCTGCTCGCCAACTGGGACCAAGAGGGTCTCGGGGCTGACGGCGTGGTCACCGGCACGGCGCTGGTCGAAGGCCGTCCGGTCGCGTGCATGGCCAACGACCCGACCGTAAAGGCTGGGTCGTGGGGTCCGAAAACGGTCGAGAAGATCCTGCGCATCCAGGAGCGGGCTATCAAGCTCGAGATCCCGATGGTCTACCTGGTCGATTCGGCTGGAGCCCGGATCACCGAGCAGGTCCAGATGTTCCCCGGCCGGCGTGGAGCCGGAAGGATTTTCTACAACGAAGTGAAGATGTCCGGCCGGGTACCGCAGGTCTGTCTGCTTTTCGGTCCTTCGGCTGCTGGCGGCGCGTACATCCCGGCCTTCTGTGACGTCGTGATCATGCGCTCCGGCAATGCCTCGATGTATCTCGGTTCACCGCGCATGGCGGAGATGGTCATCGGTGAGACGGTCACGCTCGAAGAGCTCGGTGGCGCCAAGATGCACACATCGAAATCGGGCTGCGGGCACTTCCTCGTCAAGACCGACGAAGAAGCGGTCGAGACCGGCCGCCGGTACCTCTCTTACATGCCGACCAGCTGGAGGGACTTCTCGCCGGTCGTCGACGCCGTTGCGCCATCTTCCGACAAGCCGTTGGCCGAAATCATTCCGGTCGACGAGAACGTCATCTTCGACATGCGTGAGCTGCTCGATTCCCTGCTCGACGCCGATTCCTTCACGCAGGTCCACGAGCGGTGGGCGAAGGAGCTGATCGTCGGTTACGGCCGGCTCGACGGCAAGGTCGTCGGTGTCGTCGCCAACCAGCCACGGCAGAAGGGAGGCGTACTGTTCGTCGACTCGGCCGACAAGGCTGCCCGTTTCATCAGTACCTGCAACGCATTCAACATCCCGCTGCTTTTCCTGGCCGATGTGCCGGGCTTCATGATCGGGACCGCGGTCGAGCAGCAGGGAATCATCCGCCACGGGGCCAAGATGATCTCGGCCGTTTCCGAGGCGACCGTGCCGAAGATCTCGGTGGTGGTGCGAAAGGCTTACGGTGCTGGCCTCTACGCGATGGCGGGGCCCGCGTTCGAGCCCGACAGCTGCATCGCCCTCACCAATGCTTCGATCGCCGTCATGGGGCCGCAGGCCGCAGTCAACGCCGTCTTCTATAACCAGATCCAGGCGATCGAAGACGAAGATGAACGCGAGAAGTTCGTCACCGAGAAGCGCGAGGAGTACGCCAAAGGCGTTGACCTCCTGCATCTGGCATCCGAGATGGTGATCGATGCCGTGATCGACCCGGGGACGCTGCGCGAAGAACTGATCAGCCGGTTCACCCTGGCCGAGGGTCGTGACCGCTCCTTCACCGAGCGCCGCGCCCCGATTACTCCTGCTTAGGCGTCTTCGCCGCCTCAGGCCCTTGCGGACCCCGTTCAAGGGATTGTGAATCGGGATCAATAGGTTCTGGCGATGCCACTGGCCGTCCAACGCCTGATCTTCATCGCCTTCGCCTGCGCCGCCGGTGTGGCGTTGCTGGGGCTGCTCTTCTATGAATCAGCCAAGTTCAGCCACTACGACACCACCCTGACGGCGCATCTGCTGGCGCCCTCCGGCTCCGTCCGGGAGACAGTTGCCGAGTTCGCATCGGATGGAGGCAATTCGGGGCCGCTTGCTTTCGGCTTGCTGGTGGTGGTTGGCCTGGGATTGTTCTGGAGGAGGCCGTGGCAGCTCCTGGCCGGTGTTGCGGTATTCGTATTCGCCAATGTCTCAACCCAGCTCTTGAAGCTCGTGCTTTCCCATCCGCGCCTCCAGGGAGCCCTCGGGGCCAGCTACCCGATCGAGATCAGCTATCCGAGCGGCCACACGACCGGAGCGGTGTCGATCGGATTTGCCCTCTGGGTGACCGCCCCGCCCAGATGGCGAGGCTGGGCGGCCCTGTTCGGCCTCGCCTACGGAGCAGCCGTCGGCCTCGGGGTGGTCCTGGCCGGCTGGCACTTCGTCTCCGACGTGATCGGAGCCATCCTCGTGGTCGGATTCTGGGCCGCCCTGGCCCTGGCCGCCCTGGTGGCAGGAGGAAAGGAAGGCCCAGCCAAATGGTTCCCCCGAACAGGTCAACCAATCGGGAAGTTGCTGAAATAGTCGCCAAGATCCCGATTGGTTCTCCTGACACCGGCCTGCTTGAGCCTTGTCTGCTCTTCTGTCAGTCAAATGTCGCAGGAGTCGACTGACCCGTCCCCTCGAGTAGTTCAGCCTGGGATTCGTGAACTCAAGAATTGTCGAACTGGCAGTGAAAGCAGCAAGGATTCAGCACGGCGTGGTCTCGAGGTCCCAGCTTTCCGGGATGGGAGTTCCTTCTTCAACCATCCAGAGCCGAATGGACAGCGGCTTTCTACTTCCCGTCTTCGTCGGTGTCTACCTGGTCGGTCGTCCGGGGCTGTCAATGGACAGCCTCCGAATGGCAGCGGTGCTGGCTGCCGGACGCGGGGCTGTGTTGGGGGGCCGGGCTGCGGCCGATGTCTGGGGGTTTATGAACCATGTCAGCCCCCTGGACGTGCACAGGCTGTCCGGTGCCATCAACCGAAGGTCACAAATGAAAGTCGACGGGTTCGGTGGATGGCCTTACCTGCTGGTCCACCGGCCAGTCGCGCTGCCATCGTCTGAGGTAGGAGATCTGAAGGGAATCCCGGTGACTTCGGTTGCCCGCACACTCTGGGATCTGGCCGGCCAGACTTCAGCGGCGAAGTTCAATCAGGCGTTCATCAAAGCCGATCTTCTCGGGCTTATCGATGACGATGACCTCGCTGAGCGCGCGTCGCGTGTGAGCGGCCACCGCGGAGGCCGGGCCTTTCGAAAGCGGTGCATGGCTCGGGTACCGGACATCGATCGTGCCCGCTCAGTCCTGGAAGCCATCTACCTCGACCTGCGACAAAAAGGGCTGGTTCCCGAAGCGGAACTGAATGTTCCAGTACTTGGCTATGAAGCAGACCTGATGTGGAGAGATCGAGGAGTCATAGTCGAACTGGATGGCTATGAATTCCATCGGGGGAGGGAGGCATTTGAAAATGACGCGCTGCGGGGAAACCGATTGAAGGCGCACGGCTGGAGCGTGCTCAGGGTAACTTGGCGAATGCTCAACGGGAGGCCGAAAGAGGTGTCGGACTTGATTCAGGGGGTGCTTGCGCATCAACCCATCGCGAATTTGCCGAAATAGTCGGCAGGATCCTGATTGGTTGGGCCCGTCCAGGCCACCCCGGGGTCAGGGCTGGTTCAGGGTCTTTGCGTAGCTGACGAAGAAGTCCAGGCTCTTTGGGTCGGCGAGGGAATCCTTGCTGGCGGCTTTCTCCGCCGGGGTTCCGGTGAGGATGCGCTTCACCGGTACCTCCAGGACCTTGCCGCTGAGAGTCCTCGGGATCACCTCGATCTCGATCATCTCGTTCGGAACGTGGCGAGGGGAGCAGCGCTCCCGGACCGCGCGGGCGACGGCCTTCTTGAGCTCATCGGTCATTTCTTCATCTTCGGCCATGACCACGAAGAGCGGCATCCATCCTTCGGTGCCTTCTTTCGGGATGTCGACCACGAGGGCATCGGCGATCCTGGGGTCGTCCAGGACCGCCCGGTAGATCTCGGAGGTGCCCATCCGGATCCCGCCTCGGTTGATGGTCGAGTCCGAACGGCCGTAGATGACCGCGGTTTCACGTTCGGTGATCTCGATCCAGTCACCGTGGCGCCAGGTGCCGGGGTAGAAGTCGAAGTAGCTGTCCCGGTAACGGGAGCCGTCTTCGTCGCCCCAGAGGTAGAGCGGCATCGAAGGCATCGGCTTCGTGATGACCAGTTCGCCGACTTCGCCAGTAAGCGCGTTTCCATCCTCGCCCCAGGACTCGACCGCAGCGCCGAGTGCTCTGGCCTGGAGTTCTCCGCGGAATACCGGCAGGGTCGGGACGCCACCGACAAAGGCAGTGCAGAGGTCCGTTCCGCCGCTGGTCGAGAACAGCCAGGTGTCGGCCCCGACATGCTCGTAGATCCAGTCGAAACCTTCGGGAGCAAGGGGGGAGCCGGTCGAGCCAACTGAGCGGAGCTTGCTCAGGTCACGCCCGTTGGCGGGCTCGACATCGGCCTTCATGCAGGCGGATATGTAGGAAGCCGAAGTCCCGAAGCAGGTGACTTCGGCATCGGCCGCGAGCTGCCAGAGGGTGTCGAGGTTCGGGTGGCCGGGATTGCCGTCGTAGAGCACGATTGCGGCATCGGTCAGCAGGCAGGAAACGAGGAAGTTCCACATCATCCAGCCGGTGGTCGTGAACCAGAAGATGCGATCGCCGGGTCCGGCATCGAGATGGAGGTGCATCTTCTTCAGGTGCTCCAGGAGGATGCCGCCCTGGCCCTGAACGATCGCCTTCGGCAGGCCTGTGGTTCCCGATGAATAAAGGACCCAGAGCGGATGGTCGAACGGTACCCGGGTGAATTCGAGCGCAGCCCCGGGGTCAGTCGAATTCAGCTCGTCCCAAGTGGTCGCCTTCGGGATGGCGGAGATGTCCGGGTCTGCTTCCAGGTACGGCAGGATCACAATGTGCTCAAGGCCGGGCATTGCGGCGGCGAGTTCGGTCACGACTGCGCGCCGGTCAAAACTGCGGCCGCCGTAGGTGTAGCCGTCGACGGCGAGCAGGACCTTGGGTTCGATCTGGGCGAAACGGTCCGTCACGGCGCCAGCGCCGAAGTCGGGGGAGCAACTTGACCACACCCCACCAAGGCTGACCGTGGCGAGAAAAGCGACGATTGTCTCCGGGGTATTCGGCAGGTAGGCGGCGACTCGATCACCGGGGCCGACCCCGAGTTCCCTGAGTCCTGCGGCGGCAGCCGCGACCTGCGTCAGCAGTTCGGCCCACGTGATCGAGGCGAGCGGGCGGGTCTCGGTGGCGGCAAGGATGGCGATGCCCGACGGGTTCCGGTCGCGGAAGATGTGCTCGGCGTAGTTCAACTCGGCTCCTTCGAACCACTTGGTCCCCGGCATCTCGAGGCTGCCGAGTGCCACCTCGAACGATCCGGAATGCATCACGTCGAAGTAATCCCAGATCGCCCGCCAGAAAGCATCGGGCTCGTCGGTCGACCACTTCCAGAGAGAGGCGTAGTCGCTGAATTCGATGCCCTCTCTTTCGCTGAGCCACCTGGTGAACGCGGTCATCCGGGAAGCCTTAACGGCTTCTGGCGTGGGGCTCCAGAGTGGGCTGTCGGCGGGATCGGACATCGGGTTCAGGACCGGCCGGGCGCGGCGGAGTTGTCGATCAGGTCGAGGCCGACGTCGACGGCGTCGTCACCACTGCCTACGACGGTGGTCGCCCGCAGTCCTCGTCGTCGGGCGATCGTGGCCGCGGTGGTCGTCCGCAGAATGGCCGGCTCGGGCTTGATCGGACTTTCGCTGCCGAGCTCGTCGTTCATCTTCATGGTCGCGAGGTCCCCCTCCCTGGCCGTGATCAGAACCCGCCGCTTCCGGGTTAGCGCTGAATCCGGTGTCGCGCCATTCACGAAATTGATCACCGCCGCGTCCTCGGCTCGGAGGGTCTCGTCGAAGACGTCGAAGAATGCCTCGGCACCTTTCGCCGAGCCGGCTTCCGCCCCGAAGAAACACACCGCGATCGGCGGGTCCCCGTCAGATTCGTCGATCGCCTCGTCGAGTACTGCGAGCAGGTTCTCGGTGGCCTTCAGGTCGGCCTCGGCCGCCTCGGCGTCTCCCGCAAGCCCACGATCTATCTGCGCGGCGATCATCGAAAGCAGGATCGCCGAGCCGATCAGCTGGATGATGTTCACCGACAAACCATCTTCTCCGGCGCCGTTGAGCATCAAAGCAACGAAGACCAAAAGCATTCCACCCCAGAGGGTGATTCGGTCCGTGGTGAAGCGGCCGGAAAAGCGGTGTGACAGCCACTCCCCGGCCGGGTAGGACGCGGGCAGGTCGTAGCCGCAGGTCAACACCACCTCAACGGCGTTCTCCCAGATCGGTCCTGGCGGAGGGGAGAGCACGTTCTGGGAGGCGTGCTTCGGTACGAGGCGCCCGATCAGGGTCATGCCCAGGCTGCGCTCTGCATAAAAAGAGAAGGCGGCGATCAGGACCAGCGCGGCTCCGACCAGCGGCCACATGAGGCCGAGCAGTCCGCCGGCCAGGGCGATCAGCGAGTGGATCGCGATAGATGACCCGTCCGAGAGCCGGACCGAGACCGATTCGATCGACACGGTACGACCGCGCTTGCGAAGCTCGTCGGCCAGGTGCTTCGCCGCCTGCCTTTCAAGGTCGCTGCCGGCGACGCCGGTGGGGGGAGTGCCGGAAGGTTGAGGGTTTGTTTCAGCGGCTGTCATGGGGACCCGTAGGACTCATGCGGCGGGTGGGAATCGAACCCACATGCCCTTGCGAGCAATGGATTTTGAATCCATCGCGTATACCAGTTCCGCCACCGCCGCAGGACCGCTAAGTCTATGCCGAAGCCGACGGTCTGGTCTCCAGAGTGTGAGTCGGCGCTTCCTTGGGTGGCGGCTCGCCGGTCTCGAGGTTTCTCTCCTCTTCGACGTGCCACTCCTGAGTGAAGCCGATCGCCGCGGCGATCAGAAGGCAGAGCTGTACGGGAATCAGGATCAAGACGACCAGCCCGATCAGGTCCGAGGGAAGCGCAGCTTCAGCGAACCCCGGCTTGTCGCGGGCAAACCAGGATCCTGCGGCAACGCCGCAGAAGATCGCCAGCAGGACCGAGAACGCGATCACGAGAGTCAGTGCTCCGCGGTTCCATCGGAAGGTCATCACGGCCAGAAGTACGTAGACCAGGGCGAAGATGATTCCGATCACGCCGAAGGTGGCGCCACCGATCAGCAGGGACCATCCGCCGAGAACAACCACGAAGATCAGGAGGGCTGAAACGAGCAGCAGGAGCATCACGGCAAAGCGCGCGGTCTGCGATGCGGGTTTCGACCGGTTCGGGCGCCATAGCTCGTAACCGGGTCTCGCCTCTCCAAGGGCCATGAGTGCGATCATAGAATCTATTGCGGATGCGCGTCGTGGCACCCCCAATGCGGACGTGGCGGAACTGGTAGACGCGTCAGGTTTAGGTCCTGGTACCCGAGAGGGTGTGGAGGTTCGAGTCCTCTCGTCCGCACTGAAGGTCAGTTTTCACTCGAGGAGGAATTCAGATGGGAATCGAACGGGCAACCGCATGACGAATTCGCCAGTCCTGGAGATGGTGGAGAAGCTGCCTTCCGGGACGATTGAAAGGCCTCCAATCCTCTTCGTCCACGGTGCCGCACACGGAGCGTGGTGCTGGCGAAACTGGATGGGGGCAGCGGCCGAGGCCGGCTATCCAAGCCATGCCGTCTCGTTGCGGGGCCACTCCGGCAGCGAGGGATCGTTATTCCGGTCGACGCTCTCCAGTTATGTCGAGGACGTGATCAACACCGCGGATTCCCTGCCCGAAAAGCCGGTACTGATCGGGCACAGTCTCGGTGGGCTCGTGGTCCAGATAGTGATCGCCGAATACGAAGCAACAGCAGCCGTTCTGGTCGCGCCGGTGGCAGCCCGGTCGGGATACAGGACGCTTTTCTCGATCGCCCGCCAGCGACCGGCGGACGCGCTGAAGATCCTGGCAGGTGGTTCGACCCCGATGCGTTACGAGTATCTCTTCGAGGGGCTGAACCAGGCGGAGGCGACCAGCTACATCAACCAGTGCGGACCGGAATCGACACTCGCCCAGTTCCAGGTCATCTTTCACAAACCGTCCAAGCCGCCCCGGGGAGGGGCTCCGGTCCTGGTCCTCGGTACGCCCGAAGACAATCTGATTCCGCTCCCGGATCTGCACGACACCGCCAGCCGGTACTCCGCGCCGCTGCTCGAATTCCCCGGAATGGGCCACGACCTGATGCTCGATGAAGGGTGGCGTGAACCTGCTGACGAGATGATCGGATGGCTTAATCGAGTTTGTTGAGTAACATACTCATCTATGACTGATACCTCTCGTTCATACCTCGTCTGCGCAACCCCTCGAAGCGGCAGCACCCTCGTCTGCCAAACGCTGATCAGATCCGGAGTAGCCGGGCGGCCGGAGGAGTACTTCGAAGCCCTGAGAAGCACCGGAGTTCCCCGTCGTCCGGAGGAGTACTTCCACGAGACGGACGATCGCACCATCCTCGATCACCTCGGCCAGCAGGAGAGTGCATTCAATCCTCAGCCGAGGTCTCCGCTCTGGAGCCGCACGGCTTACGACCGCTACATCGACTGGGTGCTCGAAGCCGGCACGACCCCGAACGGAGTGTTCGGCGCCAAGTTGATGTGGGGGTATCTCGAAGACTTCACCTCACTGCTGCGCAACGTTCCCGAGTACCGGGACCTGCCGCTGGCCGACCTCCTCGGGGAAGTCTTCCCGAACCTCACTCTCGTCCGGGTGGTGAGGGCGAACAAAATCAGGCAGGCTGTCTCGCTCTGGAAAGCAGTCCAGAGTGCGACGTGGCGGCAGGAAGAACCGACCAACGGATCAATTCCGGAGGACACCGACACTCCGTCGTACCAGGGGTTCGTCAACGACCTGCGGCCGCAGATGCGGTTCCATTACGGCGCGATCAAGCACCTGCTCGACCAGTTGATCCAGCAGGAAGCTGCCTGGGATGCATTCTTCGAGCACACGAGGATCAAGCCGGTTCTGGTGCTCTACGAAAACTTCGCTGCCGACATCGAGGTCAGCACGCGCAACGTTCTCGAGAAGCTGGGGATCGAAGCACCTGACGACCTTCACCTCGAGACCCGGATGAAGAGTCAGTCGGACGGGATCAACGATGACTGGGCCCGCAGGTACAGCGAGATCCGCCTCGGCACCGAGTTCGACCTCGTTCCCTCAGTGCCGTCGCTGGCCTAGCCTGCTGGCCTGAATGACTGACCGCCCCAACATCATCTACATCCATTCGCACGACACCGGAAGGTACGTGCAGCCTTATGGATACGCCGTGCCGACGCCGAACATCCAGTTGCTGGCGGACCAGGGGATCCTCTTTCGGCGGGCGTTCTGTGCGGCACCTACGTGCTCCGGGAGTCGAGCGGCACTCTTGACCGGGCAGCACTGCCACAACAACGGCATGGAAGGGCTGGCCCATCGCGGCTGGGAGCTGAACGACTATTCGCAGCACCTGGTCCATCCGCTCAAGACCGCCGGCTACCACACGGTCCTGGTCGGGGAGCAGCACATTTCGAAGGACCCGGAGGTGATCGGCTACGACGAAATCCACAAGCTCGAAGACAACCGGGCCGAGCGGGTGGCGCCAAGTGCTCTCGAGGCCCTGGCCGGCACCACGGAGCCGTTCTTCATGTCGGTCGGGTTCTTTGAGACCCACCGCGACTTCGCGGCCCCGACCTCGGTCCGCGACTCGCTCTATTCCCTGCCGCCGCCGAACCTGCCGGACACGCCGATCACTCGGCATGACATGGCTGCCTTCAAGGCCAGTGTCAGATCACTAGACCAGGGAATCGGCGCCGTACTGAACGGACTCCACGCCACCGGTCTCTCCGACCGGACCCTCGTCATCTGCACCACTGACCACGGCCTCGCTTTCCCTAAGGCGAAAGCGACGCTCCTCGACAGCGGAATCGGAGTCATGTTGTTGATGCGCGGGCCAGGCGGGTTCACCGGCGGCAAAGTAATCGACTCGATGGTGTCCCACCTCGACATCTTTCCGACGATCTGTGACTACGCCGGAATCGACCGGCCCGGGTACCTCCAGGGTGAATCGATGCTGCCGCTGGTCACCGGTGAAGCCGCTTCGATCCACGATCAGATCTTCTCCGAAGTGACCTACCACGCCGCCTACGAGCCGCAGCGCGCTGTCAGGACCGACCGCTGGAAGTACATCCGGCGATTCGACGGCCGCGACCGTCCGGTCCTGGTCAATTGCGACGACAGCGCAACCAAGGATCTCCTGGTCGAGGCGGGGTGGGGGGAGAGAGCCGTGGCTGAAGAGCAGCTCTATGACCTTTTGATCGATCCGTCCGAGGAGTCGAACCTTGCCGCCGTTCCGGCTCACACGGCAAAGCTGGATGAAATGCGGAATCGCCTGGACACCTGGATGAAGAACACTGAAGATCCGCTCCTCAAGGGCCCGGTACCAGCGCCACCGGGAGCTGAGATAAACGACCCGGATCAGGTCTCCGCAGACGAACCACTGCTTGTAGTCCCCGCCTGATTTCGCATCCAACAGGAATCAGTCAGGATGGCCGGGTGCCACACGTCCTGATAATCCATGAAGTCGCCGACTACGAAGCCTGGAAGCGGGTCTTCGACGACGCCGCCGGAATTCGCCGGCAGGCGGGTGAGAGGTCATTCCAGGTCCTGCGCTACGAAGGCGACCCCAACCGGATCGTCCATTTCTCGGTCTGGACCTCAACCGAAGCCGCGAGAAGCTTCTTCGAGTCCCCGGAACTGGTGAGGATTCGTGAAGAGGCCGGGGTGGTGGCCCCTGAATTCATCTACCTGGAAGAGCTTGAAGCCGGGGACCTCTGAGGCGAGCCGCCCGGCGCCACCTCCACCTGTCGGTGGAAGTCCTCCCGGCGCCGGCGTCTCATGTGACTCCTTGGCTGTCAAACCCGGGAACACCGACTTGTCAGCCGGCATTCCGCTTCTGTGGTTGAGTCACTACTTACGAACGTATGTTCGCACGACTGTCGGACGTCATCTTTCCGGGCGGGAGGGCGGCAGACCGTTTTCGCCGCTAGGATTACCCGTCCCCGGGGGTATGATGTCAACGGCTAGCATGACGGTCTCCAAAACCGTTCGTCTAGGTTCGAATCCTAGTACCCCCGCCTTTTGGAGCAGTCGAGTTTTTGGCTCTCGTCAAGTTTTTCGCCTCCATATACTCGGGGCGAAGTTGCGCACGCGGGTGAGGTGTATCGGTTGCACAGGAGCCTTCCAAGCTCCTAGGGCGGGTTCGACTCCCGTCACCCGCTTTGCCGGACTGAGTCAGGAACCCGCTTCATGCCTGCCCCTATAAGGTCCCGTTTCACGCACGGGGCGTGGCGCAGTTTGGTAGCGCATTCGACTGGGGGTCGAAAGGTCGCTGGTTCAAATCCAGTCGCCCCGATCAATCTGGCAGGGGAACAAGATTAGGGACATGGCAACCGAACCCGGGAGGATCCTCATCGATGGACGCCGCTACGCGTGGCGCTCTACCGGCTCCGGGCCCCCTCTGATCCTGGTCAATGGCTACGCGGCCTCCGGTGCGGACTGGGACCGCGAATTTGTCTCCGCACTTGCTCCTGATTTCACGTTGCTGTGCCCCGACAACCGTGGCGTCGGTGGATCGGAACGCGGTGACGGGGAACTGACGATCGAAGCTATGGCGGCCGACGTCGAGCAACTGATGGACCACCTGGAACTCGAGACGGCCGGGATATGTGGCTGGTCAATGGGTGGATACGTCGTCCAGGCCCTGGCCGAGCGGGCATCGGATCGGGTCAGCAGCCTGACGCTGATCGGAACTCATCCCGGCGGTCCCGCTTACGTACCGACGGGCGATGCGGAGGCGTTCGCGAACCTCATCGACTACTCCGGCACCCCGGAAGAACAGGCCAGACGGCTGATATCCGTCTTCTTTACCCCGGAAGAAGCTGCGGCCGCCGAAGCCCGCCTCGGCGACGAATACGCTGCTGCCCGCGCCAGGCTCGACCACCGGACACTCGACGATCAGGTGGCAGCTTTGCTCGCTTGGCGCGACCGGGAGCCTCCGCAACTTGCGTCCCGCCCGCCTGTCCTCGTTCTGCACGGCGCCCGCGACCGCCTGGTCTCGTCCGGCAACGCCACGCCCCTCGCCAGCCGGTGGGCAGCGAAGGTCGAGATCTTTGAGGAGAGCGCCCACGCGGCTATGACGCAGGAACCGGCACGAGCGGCATCGGCCATCGCGTCGCTGGCCGCATGACCGGCCGGCGGATCGTAAAAGTTGGTTCAGCTCAACGGCAGCCGTCAGGCGAGCCCGGTGTGGCTGGACACCGGACCCGCCTCGATCGTCATTTGTTGGTGATTCAGCCCGCCACCGACGCCTGGAAGACGCAGGCGTTGCCAGGTCCGTAAGGGCCGTCGGCTGCCACCGCGCCGTTCTTCACGCCAGTTCCAGCGAGAACCGTGATCGCTGTGCCGTCGGGGGCGGCGGCAATCGCTTCGGATTCGTTGTACGACGCGTCGTTCGCATTCACCTGTTCAATGTCCAGTATTCGATCGGGCTCGAGGGTGGCGACATTCAGGTAATCGGTTGTCAACGGTCCGCCTGGAAAGTCGTCGTCAGCTTCCAGAATTGAGAAGTCGACAGTAGTCCTGATGAACATCGCGCCTTCGAGGGAGTTGGCCACGCTGTCCCGGTAACACTTGGCGTAGATCTCCAGGGGACCCTTGCTGAACAGCGGTTGCTCCGGGGCTGCTTCCCGGGCGGCGCCAAGGGTGATGCCGTCAGTTGCGGTGACTTTCACTAGTCCGAGGGCCTTGAAATCGGACGTCTTGGAGTCACCGATCGATTCGTCAGCGACCTTGGACCCGTCAACCGCACTGGCTGCAATCTTCGGACCCGTGATGGCTCCATCTGCAACCTTCTCTCCTTTGACCGCACCGGCTGCGATCTTGCCGGTAGCCACGGAGTTGGCCGCAAGCTTGCCCGCAGTCACGGCTTTGTCCTTAATTCGATCGGTTGCGACCGCCTTCTTCTTGATCTTCTTGGTGGTCACGGCGTTGTTCTTCAACTGCTTGGTTCCGATCTTGGTTGCGGCGATCGCAGTTCCACCGATAGCGACGGCAAGGGCGATCATCGCAACGACCATTGACGGTGTCGGACGAAGACTCGTGAATCTCATGGGAACCTCCTGGTTGACCAGCGATCCGGATCAGGCCCCTGCCCGGTCCTTCAAAGGCCGATCGTGTCATTCCAAGCTAACGGCGGCCAGAGCCAGCGTCAACCTTCAAGAGCAGACTCAGACTGCATCGATGCGCTCATGATTGTGAAGGCGGCCTTATCGACGGGCTCCGGGAAAGGTGTCTGCGGCTATTCCTCTACTGAGCAGAGTTGATCGGAATTGGCCTGGGCTTCTGCCAGGTCGGCCTGCGCGGACGCCAACTGGGCCTTTGCCTGAGCCAGAGCTGCTTTCGCCTGAGCCACCGACTTCCTGGTTTTCGCGACGGCCTTCTTTGCCTTGGCTATCGCGTTGGCCTTGGCTTTCTTCGACTTCGCTGTCTTGGCCGGCTTCTTCTTCGCACTGGCCAGAGATTTCTTCGCATTGGCGGCTGCCTTGTTCGCCTTGGCCAGTGCCGACGTCTTCGCGGTCACGGCAGTGGTCGCTGAGTTCACCGCTGCGGTCAGGGCCGGCAACTGTCCCTGAGCCGTTGTGCAGCCAGAGCTGATCGCCTGGAAGGTCGAGAGGCCCTGAGTGAACTTCACCGAGTACGTGAGTCCGCTGGCGTCCGTATCCGGATTGCCGTAGACCCAGGTGAAGTACTTACCCGGCTGAACAGTGCTGGTCAGCTCGGCCGAATTCGTCCCGGGCTCCAGCCCCTTATAAGTGACAAGGTCACCGTTTGCGAATACGAACTCCGAGCCGAACTTCTCGTTTACGCCGTTGGTCCGGGTCACCGTGAACTTGACCACGGTGTTCGGCGCTGCGACGTAAAACTTGTACCAGTCGCTGTCGTGGTGGGTTTCGATCGTGGCGTTGATCGTTGACCCCGGCACCATCGGTCCTGCCGGTGTACCCCTCGAATCGTTCGGTTCGAATTCTCCAGCCGCCTCGGCGCCGGCAGTGGCCACCATGAGAGCGACGAAGGTAGCGAGAAGGATTCCGGTGATCCGGCCGACGCGGTACCTGATGAAAGACATGATTCCCCCCGTTCAGATTTTACCTTGCTGCCAAGGTAACACGAGACCTGCCGGGTGTCCAACATCTGTATGTCGGGAACTCAAGCCGCTGCCCGTGTCGATTCGGGGTAGCGGGGGTTGGCGATGCCAACTGCGGTGGGGACACCGAGGTTTCTCACCCGGTCCTGGTTGATCAACCTGCCGTCCGGGGTGGCCGCTCCTATTGACGGCCTGAGGAGTCCGTCGTTGCCCCAGGAGACACGGTCCTCCTCGGTCGCCTTCCGCCGCAGTGACTCCCCGTCCCAGCCGGCCGTTCCTGCTGGTCTTGCCGATCGAACTCGAGAAGGTGCCGCTGTTGATCC
The DNA here is from genome assembly GCA_051306195.1 of Solirubrobacterales bacterium. Classification (GTDB taxonomy): domain Bacteria; phylum Actinomycetota; class Thermoleophilia; order Solirubrobacterales; family 70-9; genus 67-14. Next base: position 38,629 of record JBPPMT010000007.1, on the reverse strand, counting down.
AGAAGAGAGTGCTGGAATTGGCGGCGATGCCCGAATCCCCTTGGGGGCTACGTCGCTGACGGTTATGCCGGGTTGGCGGGGCTGTGCGTGTAGGGGTTGAGGCCCGGAACCTTCGTCGAGAGAAGTTTCGTCCGCAGGTTGTACTTCCAGATTGAAGCTCCTTCACAGATGCCCGACGTGGTGGTGCGGAAGTGATCCCAGCAGGTCGAGGTTCTCGCCGTAGGCGGAAGCGCCGTACACATTCAGAGAAGTTAGGTTCCGACCGGGCGTTTGTCTAGAACGCGGCTTCGTCCAGCTCCATTACGTCGTTGTCGATTCCTTCGACCGCTGTGCGGACTCCGCTCAGCTCCGGCAGCATGTTCCTCGCGAAGAAGTCCGCGGCAGCGACCTTGCCTTCGTAGAAAGGCTTGTCGATGTCCGAGGCGCCTGATTCGAGGGCGGCAGCTGCGATCTCGGCATGCTTGATCAGCAGCCAGCCGATCATCAGGTCGCCGAAGGCCATCAGGAACGGCACCGATCCGAGGCCGACCTTGTAGATGTTCTTCGGGTCCTCCTGGCTGCTGAACATGTAGCCGGTGAGCGTGTCGCTCATCGACTTGACGTCGGCGAGCGCGTCGGCGAGCAGGGACTTCTCACGTTCGAAGCCACCATCGCTGTCGACCGTCTCCTGGATCTTCGCGATCAGGTGGTTCATCGCGGTCGATTCGTCCCGGATGATCTTCCTGAAGAAGAAGTCCTGGGCCTGGATCGCGGTGGTGCCTTCGTAGAGGCTGTCGATTTTCGCATCGCGGATGTACTGCTCGATCGGGTAGTCCTGAAGGAAGCCGGACCCTCCGTAGGTCTGTAGTGACTCGGTGAGGATCTCGTACGATCGTTCCGAACCCACGCCCTTGACTATGGGGAGGAGGAAGTCGTTGATCCGCATGGCGAGCTGCTGGTCGACACCTTCGACGACATCGGCCGCGGTCTTGTCCTGGTGGACGGCGGTGAACAGGTAAAGCGCCCGGAGACCCTCGGCGTATGCCTTCTGGGTCATCAGCGAGCGACGCACATCCGGATGGTGGATCACCGTGACACGCGGCGCCGTCTTGTCCATGACCTGGGTCAGGTCGGCTCCCTGGACTCGCTCCTTGGCGTAGGCGAGGGCGTTGAGGTAACCGGTCGAGAGGGTCGCGATGGCCTTGGTGCCGACCATCATGCGGGCGAACTCGATCACGTCGAACATCTGGCGGATGCCTTCGTGGACATCACCGACCAGCCAGCCCTTGGCCGGGACGCCGTGGGCACCGAAGGTCAGGTCGCAGGTGGCCGAGGCCCGGAGGCCCATCTTGTGTTCGAGGTTGGTCACGTAGGCGCCGTTTCGTTCACTGATCTCACCGGTGTCGGAATCGAAGTGGAACTTCGGCACGATGAAGAGGCTGAGACCCTTGGTGCCGGGTCCGGCGCCTTCGGGACGCGCGAGCACATAGTGCAGGATGTTCTCGAACAGGTCGTCAGAGTCGCCGGAAGTGATGAAGCGCTTGTCGCCTTCGATGTGCCAGGAACCGTCCGGCTGCTCGATCGCCTTGGCGCGGCCGGCACCGACGTCGGAACCCGCATCCGGTTCGGTGAGGACCATGGTGGCGCCCCAGTTGCGGTCAACGGCCATTTTGGCCCAGTGCTTCTGCTCTTCGTTCCCGTTCTCGTAGAGCAGGTGGGCGAAGGCGGGTCCGGCGAGGTAGAAGAACCCGGCCGGCAGTGCTCCGACCATGAACTCGTTGATCGCCCAGGAGACGGTCGAAGGGGCGGGGATGCCGCCGACTTCTTCGCCGAGGCCCAGCTTGGTCCATTCGGCTTCCGTCCAGGCATTGACGGAATCCTTGAGGGGCTCCGGCAGGGTCACGACGTGGGTGTCGGGATCGAAGGTCGGGGGGTTCCGGTCGGTCTCGGCCCAGGAGGCGGCTACCGGCCCTTCGGCGAGGCGCGACGCCTCACCCAGCATGATGCGGACGGTCTCCGAATCGAGGTCTCCGAAAGCCCCGGTCTTCAGGACGTCATCGGTGCCGAGTACCTCGAAGAGGTTGAACTCGAGGTCGCGCACGTTGCTCTTGTAATGGCTCATGTTCAGTTCTCCGGTGATTCGTAGACGGTTACCACGGCTGCTCCGCCGAGGCCGATGTTGTGCTGAAGGGCGACTTTCGCATCTTCGACCTGGCGCGGACCCGCGTCGCCGCGGAGCTGCCAGGTGAGTTCGGCGCACTGGGCCAGCCCGGTGGCACCCAGCGGGTGCCCCTTGCTGATCAGTCCGCCAGAAGTATTAACGGTCGGACCAGAGCCGCCGAAGGTTGTGGCTTCCTGCTCAACCAGCAGGTGGCCTTCACCTTCTTCGGCAAAGCCGAGTGCTTCGTAGGTGATCAGTTCGTTGGCGCTGAAGCAGTCGTGGAGCTCGCAGACATCGACGTCGGAGGCCGAAATCCCGGCCTCTTCGTACGCGAGTCCTGCGGCCTTCTGGCTCATGCCGGAGCCGACCAGCTTGATGCAGTCGGTGTCTTCGCCAAAAACGTCCGGCAGGTCGGTGACCATCGACTGGCCGGTGATCTCGATCGCCTTGTCCCAGAGGTCGTGCTTGTCGACGAATGCCTCGGAAGCGATCACTGCAGCGGCACTGCCGTCTGATGTCGGAGAGCACTGGAGCTTGGTCAGCGGTTCGTGGATCATCGGAGCGTCCTGAATCTCCTCGAGCGAGTATTCGGTCTGGAACTGGGCGTAAGGATTGTTGACCGAATGCTTGTGGTTCTTCCAGCCGATCCAGGCAAAGTGCTCGAGCTTTGATCCGTACCGGTCCATGTGGTCGCGACCGGCGTTGCCGAACATCTGAGGTGCGAACGGTGATTCTTCGGCCGCCCGGATCTCCAGCATGCGGGTTACGTGCTTCTCCATCGGATTGGCGCGGTCCGGGAACTTCATCCCGAGCGATCCGCGCTCCATCTTCTCGAAGCCGAGGGCGAGTGCGCAGTCGGCGATGCCGAACTGGATCGCCTGGCGGGCGAGCAGCAACGCGCTCGAACCAGTCGAGCAGTTGTTGTTCACGTTGACGATCGGGATGCCGGTGATGCCGATCTCGTAGAGCGCCCGCTGGCCGGCGGTCGAATCCCCGTAGACGTAACCGACGTAGCCCTGCTCGATGTCGTCGTAAGAAACACCCGCATCGGCCAGGGCGGCGTTGCCTGCCTCTTTGGCCCAATCGGGGTAGTCGCCCTCTTTCTTTCCGGGCTTTTCAAACTTGGTCATGCCGACCCCTACGACGAAGCTGCGATTGCTCATTTCGGCTCTGCTTTCTGTTCCGCGCTGAAGTTGCTTGATCTAGTTTGTCGAATTTCTGAGGACTGACGAGGCCGCGTTGTAACCGTTCATACCGTGGGCGCCCGCGCCCGGTGGTGTGGCCGCAGAGCAGATGAATACTCCATCGACCCCGGTTGAGTATGGATCGAGAGCCAACCGGGGGCGGATCACGGTCTGCCAGGGCGTATTTGCGCCATTGATGATGTCACCACCGACGTAGTTGCTGTTGTACGCCTCCATTTCGCTGACCCCACGGACGAATTTCTCCAGGATGCGATCACGAAGGCCGGGCGCGAAACGCTCGATCTGTCCGATGACTGCCTCGGTTGCATCTCCGTCGAAACCTTTCGGCACATGCGCGTATGCCCAGATCGGATGAATCCCGTCCTTCGCCCGACCAGGGTCGGCCAGCGACTGCTGTCCGACCAGCACGTAGGGGCTGTCGGGCATGCGGCCCTGGTGGACTTCCTTCTCGGCGAAGACGGTCTCCTCGAAGGCTCCGATCGCGTGGACCGTGCCGGCCCTTCGACAGTCTTCGTTTATCCAGGGGACGCCACCTTCGACGGCGAGGTCGACCTTGAAGGCACCGGGTCCGTGCCGGTAGCGGCGGTAGGCACGCTCGACGCCGCCCGGAAGCCGGGCACCGATGACGTCGGCAGCGCTGGCCGGGTCGAGATCGAGGGTTACCGAGTCGGCATCGGAAAGTTCGTCCAGAGAGGTGATCCGCCGGCCGGTCTCGATTCGACCGCCGTTTGCCAGGATCACCGAGGCCAGGGCATCGGCGATCGCCTGGGAGCCACCTCGGGCAACCGGCCAGCCATGACGGTGGCAGGCGCAGGTCAGGGCCATGCCGACGGATGAACTCATCGGCAGGGTCAGCGGGCTGAAGGCGTGGGCCGCGACCCCGCCGAAGAGGGCCTTCGCCTGCGGTGTAGAAAAGGCCCTCGCGAAAAGGCTTGCCGGCATCGCGGCCGGTATTCCGAACCTCATCAGCTTCACGGGGTGCCTGGGAAAATGAAGGATCGGCTTCATGATGTCTTCGCCGAGAACATCGAAATCGGCCGAAGGCTTGCCGAAAATCTTTTTCCACCGGTGCCCGTCGGCACCGAGGCCGGCGGCGGTGTCATCGATCGACCGAAGCAGGACCCCGGCGGTTCCGTCGTCAAGCGGATGGGCGAGGTCAACCTCGGGCCAGAGCCACTCGAGTCCGTGGTCCTCGAGGTTCAGGTCCAGCAGCGCGGGAGAACCGGGGGACATGGGGTGGGTGGCGGAGCAGTCGTCGTGGATCAGACCGGGCAGGGTCAGCTCGCTCGACCTGGTGCCACCACCGATCGTCGCTTCCGCCTCGATCACCGTGACCGACCGACCGGCTTTGGCCAGGGTGGCGGCGCAGGCCAGCCCGTTGGGACCGGATCCGACGATGACATCAGTCATGTATTCGCGGGATCCGTGGAATCTGTACCGGCGCCGGGTCCGCCCGTCACCGCCACCGGAAATGAATTGCTTTCGTCCAGCCAGGGCTGACGGATTCGCATGTCAGCCACTTTGACGGTTCCCGCTTCGACCAGTCCGCTTGCCGCGTCCCAGATCTCGTATTGCTGGGTCTGCCGCTGGGCGGGTTGCGATTCCATGGTCACCACACGGAGCTCGCCTGGCTTGAAGTGGCACCGTTCCTGGACGGCATCGAGCAACTGCTTGCCGTGGAAGTGTCCGTCCCCGAAGTTCCAGCCGACGACCGTCCCGCCCACCAGTTCGCCCTCGCGGACCGTATATTCGTCCAGGTTGTCTACTGCCCGGAAGGCCAACCCGTTCAGGGCCCGACCCTGGTTGTGCAGCGATCGGAAGGCGAGGCCCTTGGTCAGGAGGACGTCAGCGGTGTCAGCGTCATAGATCCTGCTTAGCTGGCTGTGAACGATCCCCGCAGACTTGGTTATCGTTTCATCCATCCGTTGCTCTGCCTTTGAGTCGTTTCGGAAGAGCCACTGGCTGGTCGGCCAGTTGCCGGCGTAATAACGCATCGCCGGCAGGAAGGACACCTTGTCGGGCCTCAGGTTGCCGTAGATCGGGATGCCGACCAGGCAGACCAGGAGGATCGCGATCAGGAGGGGGTCGTCGAGGGTGGACAGCGGCGTTGTCCCGTAGTGCCCGAAAAGGAAGAGGACTCCGAAGATCATGAACAGGTTCCATTCCAGCGGTACGGCAAGCGGGAACGTCGAGAGGATGTGAACGTGGAAGATGACCATCCCGGCCACCGCGATCATTCCGATCGTTCCGCCGGATGAAGCGATGAGGACGAGCGGCAGGGCGAACTCGATGACGGTGCCGAGGTGTGCGAAGAATGCTGCCTCCCTCGAAGGTCGGAGGTCGTCGGGGTAGTCCCTGTAGAGGCGTTTCTTAGCGAACTTCACCCGGTTCCAGGGAGTGTTGGAAACCATCACTGCGACGACGTTCGGGAAGTGATGGTTGAGCTTGGAAGAGGCGGCGCCCCACCAGACGAAGAAGAGGACGAATTGCGACGCGACGATCATCTGGTCCAGGGGGAAGAGAAAGACGATCAGGAGCACCCCGTAGATCTCGGGACGCGAGCAGAGGCCGGACACCTTGTCCCGCAGGCCGAGGATTGCGAGAAAGGCCAGCAGGATCGCGATGCCAGTGGTGCTGAGTTTCCCGGCCCCGCCGATGCCCGACACATCCGTTCCGCCGGAAAGCAGGAGGTATCCGGCCGTGAGTAGAACTCCCGCGAAAAGCGCGACGTCAAAGATGGTGCGCTTCGTACCCCTGGTGAAAGGCACCCTGTCCGGCCACGGGGGCAGCCGGATCGTTCCCGGCCTCAGCCAGTACAGGGGACCGCCGATCGGCGGCAGGAACCGGAAGGTCAGTGGCATCGAGCCGGACCCGAGCCCGAGCATTTCCCAGAGGATCATCCAGACGACCAGTTTCTGCCAGACGATCGGCTGGGTCCACCAGTCGCCCAGTTCGGTGGGGCCGCCCAGCCCGGGTGTCGCCAGGCCGATGATCAGAATGGCCGCGAGAGAGAACACGACCAGCTTGACGGCGTAGAGCAGGTAGACCGCGTAAGGCGTTCCGACTCCATTCACCGCCCAGTCCTGGGCAAGCGGTTTGATCCGCTCCAGGTGCGACTTTCGCTTCCAGTCTTCGACATCGAACGGCGGTGGATCAGGTGCGATGAAGCCCATCGACTCTCCCCCTTGGGACTTGGTTCCCGGATCTTCCCAGAACCCCGGCTAGGATTGGCGATCCAAGGCTTTTGAATACCTCTGGCCACCTCCCCTACGGGAACGACGATGCACGAGCTGACTGACGCCGGACTGGAACCGACCGAACGAACCGACCACGTGACCGAGGCGCTGGGGGTGCTGGTCGTCTTCGTGCCAGTCGGGTACAGCCGGGGCTCAGACACCCGGTGAAGGTCCTCGTCACCGGAGCCAGCGGCTTCCTCGGCGGGTTCGTCTGCGAACAGCTGGTCGAACGTGGGCATGAAGTCGGCGCCCTCGTCCGTAGGGAGGGCACCAACCCACCCGGCACGACGGCGCACTTCGGAAACCTGTCGGATTCCGGTTCCCTCTCCCGGGCCATGAATCAGGCGGAACCGGAATGTGTGATCCACCTTGCCGCCGAGATCGCCTCCCAGCGAAATCCGAAGAAGGTGATCGCGGCCAACGTGGGCGGGACCCATGAATTGATCAAGGCGTCAGAAGCGGCCAGGGTTCGGCGCATCGTCTTCACGTCGACCGTCGTCACCGGCGACGCGAACGGGGAGGTCCTGACCGAAGAGTCCACGCTGCCGGTCGAGACGATCTACGGCCGCTCAAAGGTCGAAGGCGAACGCATGATGCGGGAGTGCTCGCTGGAGGATGTAGTCATCCGGCCGAGTCACATCTATGGCCCTGGCGGCTGGTTCCTAGAAGAGTTCGTCATCCGTCTGCTGCAGCCGGGCAGATTCGCGGTGATCGGATCCGGCCGAAACTGGTGGGACGTGGTCCAGGTCGAGGATGTTGCCGCGGCCTGTGTCCTGGGGGCAGAGGATGCCCCGGCCGGGTCGCTCTATCACGTGGTGGACGACGAGCCGATCACCTATTTCGATTTCGTCAACCTGGCTTCCGAAGCGATGGAAGTCGGTCGGCCGCGCCGGATCCCGGCGTGGTTTGCCCGGATGGCCGCCGGCTCGGACACGGTTCGGGCAGTGACCCGCTCAGCCAGAAGTTCGAACGCGCACATCAAGGACGAGCTGGGCTGGACGCCACTGTTTCCATCGGCCCGTGAAGGCGTTCCCGACACGATCGCCCGCCTGGAGAAGACGAACCAGCGTCAGGCTGCGTAGCGGACTTCGCCGCCGCGCTCTGGCGACGAGGTGATGAAGCGCTGAACCGTGGGCTCGGTATTACCGACCGGTTCGAGGATGCCCGCCCGCGCAACGGCCCGCATGACGATTTCCATCTCGGCCATTGCGAACGAAAAGCCGATGCAGCGCCTGACGCCTCCACCGAAGGGGATCCAGGTGTAGGTACCGGGCTTGACACCCAGCCAACGTTCCGGCCGGAACTCCAACGCGTTCTCGTAGACGTCTTCACGCCGGTGGACCAGGTAGATGCAGGGGGCGACGATTTCGCCCTTCTGGAACTGATACCCGCCGATTTCGATCGGCTCGTTGATTCTCCGCAGAACGAAGTCGAGGACGGGTCGCAGTCGGAGTGCCTCCTGGGCGACGGCCGTTGTGTATTCGGTCTCGTCAGTCAGGGATTCTTCGTGGAGGCGAACCATGCCGCCTTCGGTCCGGGTCAGTCTTTCGAAGGTCCAGGCCAGGGCCGTGGCGGTGGTTTCGTGTCCGGCGACGATCAGGGTGACCAGCTCGTCGCGGATCTCGACGTCGGTCATCGACTCGCCTTCTTCATCGCGAGCCAGGAGGAGCATCGAGAGGATGTCGTCCCGGTCTTCGAGGTCGGTTGCGGTCCGGCGCTCGCCGATCAGTTCATACAGGCCGGTGTCGAGCGGCGCGAGGACGGGCTTGTACATACGCTTGATCAGCCGGCTGCGTGGACCGAACATCTGGGACGCGACCAGACGAAGGCCGGAGGAAATCCATTCGAGCATGTGTTTGGTGGCGGCTCCGAGTCGGTCGTGCTGGTCCCCGGAAGAAGCGGTGCCGAGGACCACTTCGAGGATGACTTCAAGCGCGATCTCCTGGCTCTGGTCCCGGAGCGAGAAGGGCGCGCCGTGCGGGATCTTCTCCACCAGCTGCTCGGTGATCTTTTCGATCGTAGCGGTCTGTGTCGCCAGCTTCTCGCCGTGGAACGACGGCAGCAGGAGCTTTCGCTGCCGCATGTGGTCCTTCTCGTCGAGCAGTAGCACCGAGTGGTCACCGAGTGCAGTCGCGAGGATCTCGTTGCCCTTGCCCGCGTGCATGACGGTGGGCGGTGCCGTGAAGACCTGCTTGATGGCGTCGGGGTGGGCCAGGATGTTCCAGTTGTTGCGGCCGAGGGCCATCTGGAAGACATCGCCGTAACGCTCGCGCGATTCGTCGAAGATCTCGTTCTGGGCGTGGGCAAGCTTCCACGACTGGACCAGCTTCGGCTTCTTCACTTTCGGCGGGGAGCCGGCGAAGCTGGGACTGGCAACTGCTACTTCGGGATCCTTGACTTCCACAGGTTCAGCCTAGATGGTGTGAGTCGACCCCGCATGGAACTCAAGCCCAAAACAACGACTGCTGAGAAATCGGATCTTGAGGAGAAGCTCGATGGACATGTGGCGACCTTGCTCGAACCGGGAGAGAAGCTAATCGGACTTACCGCCGCCTCTCAGCAGAAAGGAATGTTCTCCGGGGGAGTAGTTGCGCTGGTGGTCACCGACCGGCGCCTGATCGTCCAGCCGCTGGATCGTCGTGGGCGCGAGATCAAGGGCGAGGCCACATCGATCACCCAGCCAGAGCTCGACAAGGTGAAGATCAGCCGGGCGGGCGGTGCTTTTGATGATCCGGGCGCGGTAGTCATGAGTCAGGTCGCCATCAGCGTCAAGCTGAAGACGACCAGCGGTGAAAAGTTCAGGTTCTCCCTGATGGACGGTCAGGGCAGCGGGCTATTCGGCGGCCTCAGCGGTGGGGCAACACAGCAGAGCGCCGTCCAGGCGCTCAGGACGTTCCTCGGCGCCGCCGCCGCCGAGATCTGAGCTTCAGTCGGGTTTCTTCTCTGGTGGCCCGGCCAGAGCCGGAAGCTTGCCCGACTCCAGCTGGGAATCGAGCTCGCCTGACGTCTTCGAAGCCACCCGGAGCAGGATCGCGCCTTCGCCACTGACGTAGGCCTCTTCGCCGTGTTGCTCGACGTCCATGCCCACCGCCTCTTCCTTCTCGGTTGCCCGGAGCGGACCAAAGACGGCTATGAGTTGCAACAACCCGTAGGTCATTACGAAGGCGTAGATCGGTGCCACCAGAACGGCCAGCGCCTGATGGCCCAGCTGAGCGGCGTTTCCGTAGAAGAGCCCGTCGGCGATCCCGTTCCATTCCGCCTGGGCGAAGAATCCGATGAAGAGCATGCCGAAGATTCCAGCGATGCCGTGTGCTCCGAGGACATCCAGGGTTTCGTCCACCCGGGTCCGTGGTTGCCAGACGATGATCAGGTAACTGGGGACTGCCGCGATCAGGCCAAGGGCCATCGCCCACATCGGACTGATGAAGCCGGCCGCCGGAGTGATGGCCACACAGCCCACGATCACCGCAGTCGCGGCGCCGACCGCGGTCACCTTGCCGCCGCGCATCAAGTCGAGGGCGAACCAGCCGACCAGGGTGCAGGCGGGTGCGAGCAGAGTGTTGGTGAACGCGAGCACACCGATGTCGTTGGCTCCGATGCCACTGCCGCCGTTGAAGCCGAACCAACCGAACCACAGCAGGCCGGCGCCGAGCAGCACGAGCACCGAGTTATGCGGCAAGAGCGCCTGGCGACCGTAGTCCTTGCGGGTCCCGATCAGGATCGCCGCGGCAAGCGCCGAGAATCCCGAGGCCATCTCGACCGAGATACCGCCGGCGAAGTCGAGCGTGCCGGCTTCCGCCAGGAAGCCTCCGCCGAAGACCCAATGGGCCATCACCGGGTAGACCAAGGTCGACCAGAGGGCGACGAAGACCATGTACGGGCCGAAGCGGATCCGTTCGACCACGGCACCGGAAACGAGTGCGACCGTGAGGATGCAGAAGCTGCCCTGGAAAACCATGAAGAGCAATTCGGGGATGGTTGTGCCTTCACGCGGATCGAAGCCGACTCCCTTCAGGAAGGCGTGGTCGAAGTTGCCGATGAATCCACCACCGTCGCCAAAGGCCAGCGAGTATCCGATTACCGCCCAGGAGATCGTCGCCACGCCGAGGGCGGCGATACACATCATGAAAGTGTTGAGGGTGTTCTTCGAACGCACCAGGCCCGCGTAGAAAACGCCGAGGGCGGGGGTCATGAGGACGACCAGGGCGGTCGCCATCATCATCCACGCGGTATCAGCGGCGTCGACTCCGGGCGCCATCAGGTGCTCACCGGGGTCACGGCGTCATCATCGGTTTCTCCGGTGCGAACCCGGACGACCGAGTCGAGCGGCAGGACGAAGATCTTGCCGTCACCGACGTCGCCCGTCCGTCCACCTTCGCTGACCGCTCTGACCGTGTCGTCGACATATTCGTCGGAGACCGCGATCTCGAACCGGATCTTTTCCGAAAGACCCATCTGCACGGTGGTACCGCGGTAGGTCTCGACCCGCTGCAGCTCACCGCCGTGCCCCTGGACCCTGCTCATCGATACGCCGCGGATCTTGGCGCGGAAAAGCGCCTCGAGTACGTCGTTCGCCTTCTCCGGGCGCACGACGCCGATCACCAGCTTCATTTAGCTCTCCTCCATTGGCAAGATTTACTCCCGGCGCGAGTATAGGATCCCCGGCAATGGAAAATCAGGATGCACCGGTCGTACTGACCGGAACGATGACCCGGCTCGATGGATCCAAACAGGATCTGAGCGACTACCTCGGCAAGGTGACCCTGGTCGTCAACACCGCGAGCAAGTGTGGACTGACGCCGCAGTTCGAGAACCTGCAGAAGGTCTACAGCGACAAGTCCGATGCGGGTTTCACCGTCCTCGGCTTTCCCGCAAACGACTTCCTTGAGCAGGAGCCTGGCACCGGCGACGAGATCGCCGAGTTCTGCCAGAAGAACTACGGGGTCGAGTTTCCCATGTTCGCCAAGACTTCGGTTATCGGTGAGCAGGCCAATCCGCTGTTCGCCGAGCTGGCCAGGCAGAGTGAACAGCCCGAATGGAACTTTGCCAAGTACCTGATCGATCGCGATGGCAAGCTGATCACGAAGTTCCCGGCGCCGACCGATCCGGCCGACAAGGAGATCGTCTCCGCGATCAACTCGGCTCTTGACACAGACTGACCTGACTCAGGAAGTCAGCCCGAGCCTGGCGTGGAGGAAGTCGCTCTCGATCTGACGGATCGTATTTCCGGCCCACCCTCTCGAGACCACGGAAGGCAGCGACTTCGCGACCACCTGGAGCCGGCTGGCAGGCCCCGGCCAAGGGGCGTGGCCGGTCTTCAGGGCGCAGCCCCGGTAGTGCAGATCGGTGAAGGAGAGCATCAGTACCGCTGCCGTCCGGACTGCGGCCGTGCCCCCGAGGTTCATTCCTTCGAACAGGCGCCGATAGGCCGATGCCCGGCTGAGGGCCATGTCCATGTACGCCTCGCGAACCTCGTCCACGGTGGTCTGGGCCTCCCGGTCGACCGGCCGGCCCAGGAAGGGGCGGAGGTCCGGGTGGTAGGAGATCCCTCGTTCCAGGTCGCGTTCGATGTCCCGACTCACATTGGCGAGCTGGATCATCTCGCTGACCAGCAGGGCATCTTCCCGAGCGCCGTTGGTGAGTTCTCCGTCAGCGACCTGGCTCAGGGTGAACAGCGCCGGATGCCCGATCACGTTCCGGCAGTAGCGGGCGAGCTGCTCCTGGTCCGCAAGCACGCCACCCTGCTCGGAGAAGGTCTTGGTTGACCAGACCATGCCTTCCGCCATGGATCGGACCAGGTCGGCGATCCGGGCCTGGACTTCGGGCGGCAGATCAGCGAAAACCTGGTCAACCAGGTCGCAGCGGTCGATCAGGAGCAGGTAGACCCGGTCGCGGTCGTCCCGCGCCGAAGTGGCAGCGATCCGGTCCGGTTTTGCCGGCGGACTCGAGTTGAACCGGTCGGCGAACTTCCTGATTCCTGTTTCGCAGTCGGAGGGGTCATCGATCAGGTCCTCGTACGTATCGAGCATTCTGCAGTAGAGGTAGGCGACCGCGGCGGCCAGGGCTTTCTCCCGGGGGAGTACGACAATGCTTGCGGCGAAACTTCGGGCGGCGTGTGGAAGCACTCTCCAGACGAACCTCTCCGGGTTCGTTTCCCCGGCAAGAGCGCCAAGGTCCGGTCGATGGCGATCAGCCGTCAGCCCGCGCAGAAGGAGGACGGGACCGAGGGCGCGAGTCTGATCGAACACCCCTCCAACCTAGCACCGGCGGCGTTTGTGAAAAGTCCGAACGGGAGCCCGATTGGTTTGAGCCGGACCGCCGGTCTCGATCTGTTAGAAACACCGTCCAGCCCTTCCCACGCCCATTTCTCCTGGAGCTCCCCCTGAACGAGTCAACGCTGCAGCCCCCTCAGTCTCCAAACGTCCGTTCACCCCGGCATGCTCCGTCCAGCGACGCGGCGATCGTCGTCGAGGGTCTGGTCAAGCACTTCGGAGACGTCAAGGCACTCGACGGCGTCGACCTCAAGGTGGAGACGGGTTCAGTCCTCGGCCTGCTCGGTCCGAACGGCGCTGGCAAGACGACCGCGGTCCGCGTGCTCGCGACGCTGCTCAAGCCCGACTCCGGCACCGTCCGGGTTGCGGGTCTCGACGTAGTCGGCGACGCGGCTGCACTCCGCGAGCAGATCGGACTCGCCGGGCAATACGCCGCCGTTGACGAAAACCTGACCGGAAAAGAGAACCTGACCATGGTCGGGCGGCTCTACGGGATGAAGCGATCCGATGCCAAGGAGCGAGCGGACGAACTCCTGGAGCGATTCGAGCTCGAAGAAGCTGCCGACCGTGCGGTCAAGACCTACTCCGGAGGCATGCGTCGCCGGCTGGACCTCGCCGATGCCCTGGTTGCCAGGCCGGCCATCCTTTTCCTGGACGAACCGACCACCGGTCTCGACCCGCGCAGCCGGCTCGCCCTCTGGGAGACGATCGAGGACCTGGTCGCTGACGGCACGACCGTCCTGCTGACCACCCAGTACCTCGACGAAGCAGATCGCCTCGCAGATCGGATAGCCGTGATCGACCGGGGCAAGGTTGTCGCTGACGGAACCTCGGATGAACTCAAGGACCGGGTCGGCGGTGAGCGGCTCGAAGTGAAACTCAACGACGACAGCTACAACGAACGGGCGATCGGACTCCTCGGCCCGATGTCCGGTGAAGAACCGTTCGTAGAAGGTGAATCGGTGAAGCTCACTGTGCGGAAGCGCTACGGAGCGATCGCCGAAGCCGTCCAGATTCTGAACGATGCGGGTATCGGCATCGACGACATCGGCCTCCGCCGTCCGACCCTCGACGAAGTTTTCCTCGCCTTGACCGGCCACGCTCTCGACGCACAAGAAGAAGACGATCAGGAGGACGGAAAGTGAAACGGCTTGTCTCCGACACTCTCGTGATCGCTGAACGCAACCTGATCCGCCTGCCGCGGGCTCCCGACCTGCTGCTTGCGTTCACGGTCCAGCCGATCATGTTCCTGCTGCTCTTCGTCTACGTGTTCGGCGGTGCGATCGTCACGCCGGGTTACTCCTACGTAGACTTCCTGCTGCCCGGGATCATCGTCCAGAACATTGCATTCGGTGGTTTTGTCACGGCGGTTGGATTGAACGAGGACCTCAGCAAGGGATTGATCGACCGCTTCCGTTCGTTGCCGATGGCCCGTCCGGCCGTGCTGGCGGGGCGGACCCTGGCTGACGTCGCGACCAACGCGCTCTCGGTGTTCATCCTGCTCGGAACCGGGTTGATCATCGGCTTTCGGTTCGACGCCAATCCCGGCGAGATCCTCCTCGGGCTCGCCTTGCTCCTGCTGTTCGGGTACGCCTTCTCCTGGGTGTTCGCGTGGCTGGGCCTCCTGGTGTCTTCGCCTGAGTCGGCCAACTCGGTCGGTTTCATCGCTGTGTTCCCGCTGACCTTCATCTCCTCGGCCTTCGTGCCGGTGGACTCGATGCCTTCGGCCCTCCAGTGGTTCGCCGAAGTGAACCCGTTCACGGTGGTCGTCGACGCGATGCGGGCACTCTGGCTGGGTGCTCCGGACGGCCACAGCATCTGGGGCGCGTTCGCCTGGACCTTCGTGATCCTGGCAGTCTTTGCACCGCTGGCTGTCTCGAAGTACCGCAGCGCCGCCGCCCGCTAGAACCTTGGTCAAAACTCTGTCCTCGGTGTGGCGGCCGTGAACCGGGGCCGGGGCAATCGTCCCCGCAGGAGAAGCCGGTGGCAGTTTCGGAGCATGAGGCAGGGCTCGAAATCCCTGATCCGCAAGGTTATGCTCCGCTGATGGCCAAAGTTCTCTGCGTTCTCTACGACGATCCTGTTGACGGCTACCCGCCGAACTATGCGCGCGACGGGATTCCGGCGATACCCGGATATCCCGACGGACAGACCACCCCGACTCCCGAAGGGATCGATTTCACACCGGGCGATCTGCTCGGTTGTGTCTCGGGCGAACTCGGCCTGAGAAAATTCCTCGAGGACCGGGGACATGAACTCGTGGTCACCTCCGACAAGGATGGTGCTGACAGCGAGTTCGAGCGCGAGCTGGTCGACTCCGACGTGGTGATCTCCCAGCCCTTCTGGCCGGCTTACCTGACGGCGGAACGGATCGCCAGTGCGCCTGACCTCAAGCTCGCGATCACCGCCGGAATCGGGTCCGACCACGTGGACCTCCAGGCATCGATGGACCGGGGCATCACGGTTGCGGAAGTCACCTACTGCAACAGCATCAGCGTTGCCGAGCATGTCGTGATGA
This sequence comes from Solirubrobacterales bacterium, assembly GCA_051306195.1. Lineage (GTDB taxonomy): Bacteria > Actinomycetota > Thermoleophilia > Solirubrobacterales > 70-9 > 67-14. The sequence goes on along the minus strand of JBPPMT010000007.1, from coordinate 23,258 downwards.
TGATTCTTGGCCTCGTTCGCAATTACATCCCGTCCCATCAGACCGTGCTGGACGGCGGCTGGAACATCGCCGACTGCGTGTCGCGTGCATACGACGTCGAAGGGATGCAGGTGGGAACCGTCGCCGCCGGTCGCATCGGACTCGGAGTGCTGCGGCGCATGCAGCCGTTCGACGTCGGGCTCCACTACATGGATCGTCACCGCCTGCCGATCGAGGTAGAAGAAGAGCTCGGCGCGACCCACCATGAGACCGTCGAGTCGCTGGTCGAGGTCTGCGACGTCGTGACCATCAACTGTCCACTCCATCCGGAGACCGAGCACCTGTTCGACGCCGAGATGATCGGCAAGATGAAGCGCGGGGCTTACCTGATCAACACCGCCCGGGGAAAGATCTGCGATCGAGATGCGATTGCCGCGGCCTGCGAGAGCGGCCAGCTTGCCGGATACGCGGGTGATGTCTGGTTCCCGCAACCGGCACCGGAAGACCACCCCTGGCGCAGCATGCCCCACCAGGGGATGACACCACACGTCTCCGGGTCGACCCTCTCCGCCCAGGCCCGTTACGCGGCCGGCACCCGGGAGATCCTCGAATGCTGGCTGGACGGGAAAGCGATCCGTGATGAGTACCTGATCGTCGAAGGCGGGTCACTCGCTGGAACGGGCGCCCATTCCTACAGCGCTGGCGACGCAACCGGCGGATCCGAGGAAGCCGCCCGGTTCGGCAAGACCTGATCAGGTTCTGCGGCTCGAATAGGCTCTGATTCATGGAGCCCTCAGCGAGTACCGAAGTCCAGCCCACCGCGATCGAACCGGGCACGCCGGGCGACGGACTGATCCTCAATCCGTCGACCTACTCGGTGCCTCACCTTGACCCCGCCGATCAGGCCCGGCTCCAGGGAATGATCGACTGGTTTGAAGCACGCGGCAAGACGACTCTCAAGGACCACGACCGGAACCAGACCTGGTACTCGGACTTTCTCGAGATGCAGGCCGAACTCGGAATCTTCTCCAGCTTCCTGACCCCGGCCCGGGATGGTGAAGGCGACCCGGCCAAACGCTGGGACACGCAGAGGATCTGTGCGTTCAACGAGCTTTCCGCCTTCTACGGTTTGCCCTACTGGTACACCTGGCAGGTCTCGATCCTCGGGCTCGGCCCGATCTTCCAGTCGGAGAATGATGGCGCCCGGAAGCGTGCCGCCGACGAGCTGGCCGACGGTTCGATCTTCGCTTTCGGACTTTCTGAACGCGAGCACGGTGCCGACATCTACTCGACCGACATGGTCCTGACTCCGGCGGGCGACGATGGCGCGGGGGAGACCTACACGGCAAGCGGCGGCAAGTACTACATCGGTAACGGCAACGAAGCGGCGATGGTCTCCGTATTCGGGCGGGTCGACGGCATCGAAGGGGCGGACGGTTACGCCTTCTTCGCCGCGAACTCCCAGCACGAGAACTATGAGCTGGTCCGCAACGTCGTGAACTCCCAGAGCTACGTTTCGCAGTTCAACCTGAACGCCTACCCGGTGGAGTCCGCTGACGTTCTCCACACGGGCCCTGGTGCGTTCGACGCAGCCCTGAACACCGTCAACATCGGCAAGTTCAACCTCGGCTTCGCCTCCATCGGGATCTGCGAGCACGCCCTCTGGGAGGCGATCACCCACGCCGATTCAAGGGTGCTCTACGGCATGAAGGTCACCGACTTCCCGCATGTGAGTCAGGCGTTCACCGATGCCTTCGCCCGCCTGGTCGCGATGAAGCTTTTCGCCAACCGTTCGATCGATTACTTCCGGACGGCTTCACTCGAAGACAGGCGCTACCTGCTGTTCAACCCCCTGACCAAGATGAAAGTCACGACCGAAGGCGAGCGGGTGGTCGACCTGCTCTGGGACGTCATCGCTGCCAAGGGATTCGAGCGTGACATGTGGTTCGAGATGGCGGCCCGGGACATCCGCGCCCTGCCCAAGCTCGAAGGAACCGTTCACGTCAACATGGCGCTCGTGCTCAAGTTCATGGGTTCGTACCTCTTCAACGCCGACCCCGACCTCGCTCCGCCGGATCGAGCGCTCGAGCCCGGAGATGACGAGTTCCTCTTCCGTCAGGGCCCTGCCCGAGGCCTAGGAAAGATTCGCTTCAGTCCCTGGCAGGACGCCTTCGAGCCTTTCGCCGGAGTGCCGAATGTTGCGCTCTTCGTCGAGAAGGCTGAGTCCTTCAAGCAGTTCCTCGTCGACGCCGGACCGGACGAGGCCCAGCAGAAGGACCTCGACTACCTGCTCACCCTGGGCGAGATCTTCACCCTGATTCCGTACGGCCAGCTGATCTGCGAACAGGCGGAGTACATCGGACTCCCGCACGACACCCTCGACCAGATCTTCGACGTCCTGATCCGTGACTTCTCGGCCTACGCAGCGGAGCTCCACGGCAAGACTTCAGCGACCGAAGCCCAGCAGGAGTGGGCCAGAGGCGCGATCACCAAGCCGGTGGTCGATCAGGACCGCTTCAACTCCGTTTGGGAAAAGACTCGTGCCCTGGCCGGCGGATACGAGATGCGCCCCTGAATCAACAATCTCAGCGCCGAAAGCTGAACTCAATCATTTCCGGGTGATCTGGGAGCCGCCGGTGATGTTGTCGGTGCCGTCCGGGAAGCGGACCCAGGCCTTGTTCGTTCCGTCGTAGTCGGGGGCCCAGAGGACGAGGGTGGCTTCGCCCCTCTCGTTGACCTCGCAAAGTTCGTCGCCTTCGAGGTCGAGACCGCGCCAGATTCGAACGAAGGGGTTGTTCTCCCACTCCTCAGCGACCGTGCTCGGCTCCTTGTGGCCGGGGTGGATCCTGGTCTCCGGCGGCAGGGTCATCAGCCGGTCCATGATCGAGGACTTCAAGTCTTCGAAACCGGTCGCCCCGGGTGCCATGGTGCCACCGACCGTTCCTTTGAAGATCACGTCAGCGGTGATCACGTCTGTGCCGTTGATCAGGAACGCCAGGTGTCCGGCCGCGTGGCCAGGGGTGAAGATCGCCTCGACCGAAAGCCCGCCGGTCTGGACCACGTCACCGTCGCCGATTATCTGGTCGACCGGAAAGTCGACCCGCTCCGCGGTGATCTCGTGGGCGAGGATCGGAATGCCCCGCTCCTTCGCCAGCTCGCCGAGTCCCACCACGTGGTCCCAGTGATCGTGAGTGAGCAGGATGTGGGTCAGATCGAGGTTCTCCCTGTCCACCCGTTCGAGCAGGGGCTCGATCACACCGTTGCTGTCGACCAGCACGGTGGCACCACTGTCTTCATCGGTCACGAGATAAGCGTTGGAAAGCCAGTCAGCCTGTTCAACTCGCTGCAGAATCAAGGAGAAGCCTTTCGTTTCAACGGACTGGCAGTGAAATTGGTCGCTCAGCGACCAATTTCACTGCCAGTCCTGTGCTTTATGTGAAGTGGATGACGCTTCGGATTCCGTCGTGGTCTTCCATCAGGTCAAATCCCCGGTTGACTTCGTCCAGGGTGAGGCTGTGGGAGAGGAACGGATCGACGTCGAGCTTGCCGTCCATGTAGAGCTCAACCAGCTCGGGCACCTGATCGCGCCCCTTGACGCCACCGAACGAGGAACCGGCGATGCGGCGGCCTTGAATCAGCCAGCGCGGGATCACGTCGAGGGTTTCGCCCTTGCCCGCGACACCGGCCACAGTGCAGAGGCCCCAGGCCATGCGGGCTGATTCGACAGCCTGCTCCATTACCTTGACCAGCCCGGTCGCTTCGAAGGTGAAGTCGGCACCATAGCCGCCGGTCATGTCAAGAATTCGCTGGACCGTGTGCTCATCTCCCTTCATCAGGTCAGTCGCACCCTGGGCCGCGGCCATCTCGAGCCTTTCGTCCGCGAGGTCGACGCAGATGATGCGTTCGGCACCCTGAAGCCGGCAGCCGGCGACAGCTCCGAGGCCGACCATGCCGGCACCGAAGACCACACAGGTCGATCCTGGCGTCACCTTGGCGGTGTACATGGCGGCGCCGAGGCCGGTGGAGAGACCGCAGGCAAACAGGCAGGCCCGGTCGAGCGGAGCTTCCGGGTTCACCTTGGCCAGGGCGATCTCGGGAATCACCGTGTACTCGGCGAAGGTCGAAGTACCCATGAAGCTGCGGATCTCTTCGCCGCCCCGCGAAAGTCGGGTCGTGCCGTCGGGCAGGTGTCCGAGGTTCTGCTCGGCGCGGATCGCCATGCACAGGTTGGTCCGGTCATCGACGCAGTGGACGCACTCCCGGCATTGGGGGGAGAAGAGGGTGACCACGTGGTCACCGGGAGCAACCGAAGTCACTCCCTCTCCGACCGACTCGACGACACCGGCACCCTCGTGCCCGAGGACGGCCGGCGCGTAGCCGGACGGATCAGCCCCGGAGGCGGTGTACATGTCGGTGTGACAGACGCCGCAGGCCTCGAGGCGAACCAGGACCTCGCCCGCTTTGGGCTCAGCCAGATCCACCTCCTGAACCACGAGTGGTTGACCGAACTCCTCGAGAACCGCCGCTCGCATCTTCATGCGCCGATCCTAATGAAACGCCCCCTTCGTCGCGTAAGGTTGTGCGGTGAATTCGTCCAGGTCAGCCGAAGTCGTCCGGGTCCCATTCCGCCGAACCCTGCTTGCGGGTGGAATGGTGGCCATTCTCCTGATCAGTGGCTGCGGTGGTAGTGATGACAGCGAGCCGCAGGGTGAGAACGCGGCTGGTGCGCAGGAGGAGGTCAAACTCTTCTTCACGGCCGGCGAACAGTTCAAGCCGGTCGAACACAAAGTTTCGGGCTCGGGTTCGACTCCGCTCGAAGCCACCGAGGCCCTGCTCGAGGGACCGAAGAAGATCAAGCCGGAGGCTGCCGCGGCTGACGAAATCGAAACGCTGATCCCGTCGGGAACCAAGGTGGAAAAGCTCGAGGTGAACAAGGCCGGTGAAGCGACGGTTGACCTGTCCGGCGAGTTCCTCGGGGACCTGCCGGCAAAGGCCGCCGACCGCACCCAGGCAGAGGACGACGAAGTGACCGGTCGGCTCGGGCAGGTCACCTACACGCTCACGTCTTTCGACAAAGTCAATTCGGTCAAGGTGAAGTCAGGTGGTCTCACCGTCCAGGCACCCCCGAAGCGGTCCTCGTCCGGCGGGATCTCACCTGCCGATGTAGAGCAGGACAGGGGCGACTATTCGGAACCGCCGAAGGTGCCCGGGGTGCCGAAGGTCAGGGGCGGAAGTGGTGGAATTTCACCCGGCACCACGTCTCTCCAACAGAAGCTGGCTGACCTCGGCTACCTCCCGTCAAGTGGCGTCGACGGCGTGGCCGGATACCAGACCGAGCAGGCCGTGATGGCGTTCCAGGCGTGGGAGGGACTGGTCCGCGACGGCGACGCCGGTCCGCAGACCCGCAGGGCACTGAATACCGCGAAACGGCCGAAGCCCTCGGCGAAGAGGCCGGACCGGTTCATGGAGGTGCGGATCAGCAAGGGTGTCCTGCTCCTGGTCAAGGACGGCCGGACCAAGCGGGCCATCCACGTCTCGGCCGGCGCGCCGGGAACGGAGACTCCGACCGGCCGGTACCGGGTCTTCCGCAAGGAGCTCATGTCGTGGTCGGTGCCTTTCAGCACCTACCTGCCTTACGCGTCGTACTTCAACAACGGCATTGCCTTTCACGAATACCCGGACGTGCCGCCGTACCCGGCTTCACACGGCTGCGTCCGCGTACCCACACCGGAAGCAAAGAGGGTCTACAACTTCGCCCGAATCAACACGGCCGTAGTGGTTCGTTCCTGAACCTGGTCTCAGGCCACAAAAAACCCGCCGGTTGAGGCCGGCGGGTTCTCTTGTGGACAGAAGCCTTCGTCCTACTTGATGAAGAGCATCTCTGCGTATTTCGGAAGCGGCCACAGCTCGTCCGAGACCAGGCGCTCCAGCTTGTCGGCGACGATTCGAACCTCGCCCATCGCGGTGAGCTGCTTGTCGCGGGCGTACTTGGCCAGTTCGATGCCTTCTTCTTCGATGCCGTCCGGGTACTGGTTGACGGCTTCGAGGGCCTTGGTCTTCTCGATCAGGTCCTCGGTGAGCGGGCGAATCTCTTCTTCGAGTCCGGCCACCTTGGCGCCTTCGAGGAGGACCAGGTACTTGAGGGCCGCCGGGATGATCATCGTCCGGCTGATCGACGATGCCGTCTCCGCTTCGATGTTCGCACCCATCGCGTACTGCTCGATCCAGACCTCGTACCTCGCTTTGAGCTCACGCTCGGAGAGCACGCTGTACTTCTCGAAAGTGTCGACGGTGCTAGGGGCGATGATCTCGGGAAGCGCGTCGACTGTGGTCCTCAGGTTCTTGAGGCCGCGACTGGCTGCCTCCGTCTGCCATTCGTCCGAGTAGCCGTCACCGTCGAAGCAGATCTCGCGGTTGGCGACGTAGGACTCCTTGACGACCGCGACCACGTCGGCTGCAAGGTCACCGGAGCTGATCGCTTCCAGCTTGTCGGCGAGTTCGTCGATCGCTTCCGCGGTGATTGCGTTGAGGACCGTGTTGGTGAACGCGAGGGACATGCTCGATCCGACCGCTCGGAACTCGAAGCGGTTGCCGGTGAAGGCAAACGGCGAGGTCCGGTTGCGGTCACCACCGTCCATTGGCAGCGGCGGCAGGGCCACGGCACCGAGGTCGAGGGTGGCGTCCGGAGTATTGGGATCACCCTCGCCCGAAGCGATGGTCTCGAAGACCTTCTCCAGCTCGGCACCGAGGAAGATCGAGATGATCGCCGGCGGAGCTTCGTTGGCCCCAAGGCGATGGTCCTGGCCAAGGTTTCCGACGGCTGCTCTGAGCAGGCCCTGATGCTTGTTGACGGCCTGCATCACGGCGGCGCAGAAGAACAGGAAGTTCAGGTTCTCCGCTGGAGTGTCTCCCGGGTCGAGCAGGTTGTGGCCGGTGTCGGTACCCATCGACCAGTTGTTGTGCTTGCCCGAACCGTTGATTCCCGCGAAAGGCTTCTCGTGGAGCAGGCAGACGAAGCCGTACTGACGGGCCTTGTTCTGCATGATCTGCATGACGAGCTGCTGGTGGTCCGAACCGATGTTCGAGTTTTCGAACATGGGCGCGATCTCGTACTGGGCCGGCGCGACTTCGTTATGGCGGGTCGTGATCGGCACGCCGAGCTTGGCCAGCTCGTTCTCGAGATCCATCATGTAGGCGAGCACCCGCTCGGGGATGGCGCCGAAGTAATGGTCGTCCAGCTCCTGGCCCTTGGCCGGCTCGGTTCCGAAGAGCGTGCGGCCGGTGGTGATCAGGTCAGGACGGGCGTAGTAGTACTGCTCGTCGATCAGGAAGTACTCCTGCTCGGGGCCGACCGAGGTGGTGACGCGCTTTGCGTCGTCTTCACCGAGGAGCTTGAGCGCCTTGATCGCGGAGCGGGAAAGCGCGTCCATCGAACGCAGCAGCGGGATCTTGGCATCGAGTGCTTCACCTGACCAGGACGCGAAAGCCGTCGGGATGCAGAGCAGCATGCCGTTCGGGTTCTCCAGCAGGAAGGCCGGGCTGGTCGGGTCCCAGGCGGTGTAACCGCGGGCCTCGAAGGTCGCGCGGATGCCGCCCGACGGGAAGGAGGAGGCGTCCGGCTCACCCTGGATCAGGGTCGAGCCCTTGAACTTGGCGATCGTTCCGCCATCGCCAGTGGGCTTGAAGAACGAGTCATGCTTCTCCGCCGTGAGGTTGGTCAGCGGCTGGAAGACGTGGGTGTAGTGCGTCGCCCCTCTTTCGAGGGCCCAGTCCTTCATCGCATTGGCAACTGCATCAGCGAGCTCAACATCGAGGGCCTCGCCGTGCTCGAGTGTGCCCACGAGTCGCGCGAAAACATCCTCGGGTAGCCGCTCGCGCTGGGTGGCGATGTTGAAAACGTTCTGACCGAAGACGAGGTTGTCTTCGTTGGTCAGGTCGATCGGATCCATGACCGTGTCATCGGAAATCCACTGTGCGGCAGTTACGTTCTTCTGGCGAATCGGTGTCATTTTTCTGCTGTTCCTCCTGGTGGCAAGATTTGTTGAAAAGCGAGAGTCAGACTACCTTTGGGTGCTTCGTTGGCCCCTTAGACCGAAGGCTAAGGTTAGTTGAGGGGGACAGTCCTGTGGTACAGCCGACCCTCGGGGACTGGCTCCGGACCGGCGCTGAAGGGGGAGACGGGGAGCCGATCGGTGCAGGAATATGTGCAGTGGCTAACAAAAACTCCGTTTTTCGCTAACGTATGCCAGCAGATGCTCCGGATCAGCAAACTTATGCCGAAGCTCCTGCCGATGGCCAGTTTCGGGCTGGGCCTCGCTTTCTGCCTGGCTTCCCTGATGGGCGGACCGGGCCTGGGCACGGCCGGTGCCGCGGTGAACGAGGAGGCGCAGACTTCCTCTACCCGGGCAGGCGGCCTGGTGATCGAGCCGGATCCCGAGCTCAAGGACGCCTATTGCGTCAAGGACTGCGTCGCGCGGCGTAAAGCGACCCCGGGTTCCGTGGTTCGCCTGACCGGTGCCTACCTCGACAACGTCAAGCGGGTGGTCTTTGCCGGCAAGAAGAAGCGGATGAAGGTCAGGTACCGCGCCCGCTCGAGCGTCGCCGTGCGGGTTGTTGTTCCGAAAGGTGCCGACGACGGACGTCCTTTCGTCATTGATTCGGACGGGGCCCGGTCCAACCGGGCACCCAGGACCCTTGCGATCGTTCCCCGCAGCCGGATCCCCCGGGAAGTCTTTCCGATCCGCGGACCGTTCGACTACCTCGGCGGCGGAGGCAGGTTCGGTGCTGCCCGTACCGGCTATGCCCACCAGGGTCAGGACATCTCGGCTGCCTGCGGGACCAAGCTGGTTGTGGTCAAGAAGGCTCGGGTCGTTTACAACGAGTACCACAGCGCTGCCGGCAACTACGTCGTTTTCAACAACAAGGGCGAAAACACCTACTTCGCGTTCATGCACATGCGCAAGCCTTCGAAGCTCCGACTCGGCGAGAAGGTCCAGCCCGGCGACACCGTCGGACGGGTCGGCAACACCGGGCGTTCCTACGGCTGCCACCTCCACTTCGAATACTGGGTGGGTCCCTGGCAGACCGGCGGCAAGCCGATCGATCCCCTGCCTTACCTCAAGTCGATCGACTGATTCGGGCTGACGCGCACCTTCTGGCCACCAGCCGGGTTGGTAGGTTCGACGGGCTATCGGGCGACCGGAACCTGGGGTGCGGATTGCCATTCGACCAAGGAGAGTCGGCTTGACCTGGAAGAGGACGATCATCGTGGCGGCGCTGCTCGCCGTATCACTGATTTCTTCCGCCTCCGCCTCCGCGGAAGCGTCCCCCAGCCAGACCATCGCCAGCGAGGCCAAGCAGAAGAAGCAGAAGAATAAGAAGACCTTTCGCCTCGGCGCCTGGATCGTCAGTGCCGGTCAGAACCAGATGGTCGGCCAGGGATTCGTCAAGGTCAAGATCAGAAGCGCCCATCGTGGCCAGGTCAAGGTCCAGGGCTTCTCGACGACTTACGACCGCCGAGGCGCCTATTACGCCCTGACCAAAAGGCTGAGGCCGTACTTCCGGCGAGCCGGCCAGTACCGGGTTGTGAAGGTCCCCCTGACCATTGCCGGGGTTGCCGCGGTCAGCCGCTGTGAGGACCGGGACCTGCGGGTTCATGCCGGATCGATCAAGTCGAAGGTCAAGTCGCTGGTTCGCCAGTCGAGCGACTGCGCTCCCGCGCCGATCGACCTGACCCGTTCCGACCGGTGTGACTTCGTCGTCGAGCAGACCGAGTCCATATGCATGGCACCTTTTCCGAGCAACTTCTACACCCGGGCAGACGACACCACCGAGACCGGCCGTCGGATCAACTTCAGGACCGATGCGATGCCGGTCAACGAAGAAGGCAAGGCCATCACCGCCACGCCTTTCAACCAGAGTGACGGCTTCAGCCAGGGGGCCGGCATCGTCCTGCGTGTCCCCGGACTCGACAACCTCTACGCGCTTGCCCAGACGAACCCGGTGAGCCTGACGAACCCCGAGGCTTACCTGGATCCCGATGCGCCGGTGGTCGTGATCAATTCCGCCACCGGCGAGCGGCATCCGATCTGGGTTGAGGTCGACTCCAACGCGACCAGCGATCAGACCAGGACCCTGAAGATCCATCCGATGGTGAACTTCGATGCCGGTTCCCGGTACATCGTCGCGATGCGCAATTTGAAGACCGCCACCGGCGAGCCGATCCCGGCACCGGCGGGCTTCCGGTATTACCGCGACATCCTTCCGACCAAGGAAGTGGTGATCAACCAGCGGCGCTCGTATTACGAAGACATCTTCCGTCGCCTTCGAAACCAGGACATTCCCAGGGCGAATCTCTACCTCTCCTGGGACTTCACGGTTGCCTCGGATGAGAACAACACCTCGCGTGCTCTCTCGATGAGAGATCAGGCGTTCGCCGAGCTGGGCGATGCGAACCTCTCGGACAAGGTGATCCCGGAGTCCTCGACCGCGCCGGCCTTCACGGTGACTTCGGTCGAAAACGATCCGAACCCCCAAGTGGTCAGACGGATCAAGGGCACCTTCGACGTGCCGTGTTACCTCAGCCGTTCGGTCAATACGAACGAATGTGCCACCGGAGCCACGATGAACCTGAACTCGTCCGGGGTGCCGGTGAAAACCGGAATCTACGAGGCGAACTTCGAATGCATCGTTCCACACTCGGTGGTTGACGCCCCGGGGGCGGAACCCGGTCGGGCCATGCTCTACGGACACGGACTCATGGGTAGCATTGCCGGCGAGATCAATGGCAACCCGCAGCGACAGCTCGCTGACAACTTCGGGTTCGTCGTCTGCGGAACGGACGAGATCGGCATGTCGACCAACGACATCGGCACGGTTGTCGACGCGCTGATCGACCTCTCGAACTTCCCCAAGGTCGCCGACCGGCTGCAGCAGGGCCTGCTGAACGAGCTGTACCTGACCCGGCTGATGATCCACCCCGACGGGCTGATCTCCGATCCGCAGTTCAGGGTCGACACGGGGGACATGAACAGTGATCCGGTGATCGATACCACGACCGGACGTGCCTACTATCGCGGCAACAGCCAGGGAGGCATCATGGGCGGAGCGTTGACCGCCCTTGCGCCGGACTTCGACCGGGCTTCCCTCGGCGTCAGCGGAATGAACTATTCGGTCCTGCTGACCCGGTCCGGTTCGTGGGACACCTACTCCGCATTCTTCAATCCCAGCTACACCGACGAGCTCACCCGACCGCTTGTCCTGTCCATCGTCCAGATGCTCTGGGACCGGGGTGAGCCCAACGGCTACGCCCACCGGATGACCGCCGATCCGTTGCCTGACACCCCCGCCCACAAGGTGCTGATGGACATCGCCTTCGGTGATCACCTGGTCACGAACTGGCAGGCGAACGTGATGGCCCGGACGATCGGGGCCCGCGCCGTGAACCCCTTCGTCTACTCCGGCCGCTGGTCAGGGGTGGACGGACAGTGGGGAATCGAGCCGATTACCACCTACCCGTACGACGGTTCCGCGATCGCTTACTGGGACAGCGGACCCCTGCGGCCGGACCCCGGAAATCCGGGCGAAACGATCGGTACGAAGCCTCCGCCGATCACCAATGTGGCACCCTCGGACGGCCTCGATCCGCATGAGGACCCGAGGCGCGCCGTTACCGCTCAGCAGATGGTTTCCAACTTCCTGAAGGTCAACGGACGGGTGACCAACACCTGCGCTCCGGGCGCCTGTTACGCCGACGAATTCACCGGCCCGTAACCCCCTTTATGTACGTGGGGGGTACCGCAACGGTTTCCGCTGCTCTCTTAGGTAACCTCCAATCATTAGGAAGGAGGCTCCGATGGTGGGGAGAATTACCGGGTAGCTCAGATTGACGACTGCCAATCAAGCAAAACCAAGTCGCGGTTCCGGCCGGGGCCGTAGTTCCACTGTGCTCAGGGTTGTAACCCTGGGTGCTCTTGTTTGCGCGATCGTCCTCGTGGCCACTCTCATCTTCGGCGGAGACTCCGGCCACAAGTACACGCTGAAGTTCCAGAACGCCGGTCTGATCGTCCCCGACAACCAGGTGATGGTCGGCGGTCACGCGATCGGCGTCGTCGACTCGGTCGGCCTCAGTGACGACAACGCCGCCGAGATGGAGATCACGGTTGACGAGCCCCTGCGCGAGGATACGACCGCGATCATCCGCAAGAGCTCGCTGTCGTCCGTCCACAACCACTACATCTCCCTGACCATGGGACCGGACAATGCACCGGAGCTGGAAGACGGAACCATCCTCGGCGAAGGCAGCACGACGACCGCGGTCGAGCTTGATCAGTTCTTCGACGTTTTCGACGAGCGCACCCGGAACGGCTGGCGCAATTTCATCCGCGGCGTCTCCGCGATCTACGCCGGTGACTCCGCCGTAGCCACCAACAAGACCTTCAAGTACCTCGGAAGCTCCTTCAGCTCGACCCAGCGCCTCTTTGCCGAGCTCGCCGACCAGGACACCAGGCTCGACGAGTTCGTAAAGAACACTTCGGGCTTCGTCACCAACCTTTCCGAAGTGGCCCCGCAGCTGACCGAACTCGTGAGCAACTCGAACACCGCTCTCGGCGCGATCGCCGACGAGAACGAGTCACTCTCGCTCGCCCTCCAGGAACTGCCGCCGACCCTGCGTCAGGCCAACACCACCTTCGTCAACCTCCGCGCCGCTCTTGATGACGTCGAGCCGCTGGTCGCCGCCAACGGCCGCGCTGCCGACGCCGGCCTTGCAGGATTCCTGAAGAACAACTTGCGGCCCGTGCTCAAGCGGGCCAAGCCGGTATTCGGAAACCTGGCAACAGCAGCCTCGAAGCCCGGCCCGAACAACGACCTCAACGACCTTTCGTCGTCGCTCATCCCGCTCCACGACGTCGCCGAGCCGGCAGTCGACGCAGCCATCCGTTCGTTCAATGCCTCGCAGGAAGAAGTTTCCGAGTCCAGGGCTTACGGCCCGGACATCTTCAATGCCTTCGCCCGCCTGGGTGCAGCATCCGCCAACTACGACGGCAACGGTCACTACGCGAGGGTCACACCCACCGCGACCGGCCTCTACCAGTTGAACGGAACGCAGATCCAGCCGGCCACGACCGAGATCTACGGTGGCCTCGATCTGGTTCCGGGCCTCAACCGCTGTCCCGGTGGTTCGACCCAGCCGATCGCCGGCTCCAACCCCTTCCTCGACAACGGCAACCTCGTCGGCAAGTGTGATCCGGGGCAGGTGCCGTGAAAAAAGCAATTCTCATAATCGTCGCGATCCTGGCCGTGATCTGTCTCCTCCTCCTGCTCAGGAGCTGTGGTGACGATGCCGACGCCTACAAGGTCCGGGCGGTCTTCGACAACGGAGCCTTCGTGGTTCCGGGCGAAGACGTTCGTGTCGCCGGCGCAAACGTGGGTAGCGTCGACTCGATCGACGTTTCGATGCCCGGTGAGACCATCACCGCCGATCCGGAAGACGACGTGCCGCCCGGCAAGGCGATCATCGTCATGAACATCACCGACCCGGCCTTCCAGGACTTCCGTGACGATGCGTCCTGCCTGATCCGCCCGCAGTCGCTGATCGGCGAGAAGTTCATCGACTGCTCGGTCACCCAGCCCCGCGCCCCAGGTACCGAAGCTCCGCCCGAGATCAAGGAGATCCCTTCAGGCGAACCGGGTGCCGGCCAGTACCTGCTGCCGATCGAGAACAACGGCAAGGCAGTTGATCAGGACCTGATCACCAACATCTACCGTCTGCCGTACGCGCAGCGGTTCCGAATCATTCTCAACGAACTGGGAGCCGGCCTCGCGACCCGTGGCCCGGAACTCAACGAGACGATCAAGCGGGCCAACCCGACCCTGATGCAGGTCAACAAGGTCCTGGAGATCCTTTCCTCGCAGAACAAGCGCCTTGCCGAACTCGCGAAGAACGGCGACAACAACCTGACCAAGCTTGCCGAGAAGCGCAGGAACCTGGTCGGCTTCTTCAAGAATGCCGGTTACACGGCCGGTGCGACCGCCGAGCGGAGCGAAGACCTCGCCGGGAACCTGCGCGAACTGCCGCAGACGCTGCGTGAGCTGCGGGCGACCTTCAATGCCCTCGGAACCTTCGCCGGCGACACTCGCCCGGTGTTCGCGGCTCTTCGCCCGAACGTCAAGCAGATCTCCGAAGTCACGACCAAGCTCAAGCCTTTCGCCGAAGCGACCGAGATCTCCCTGGCAAGCCTCGGCCGCGCGACCCGCACCGCCGGACCGGACCTCGTTGCTTCGCAGCCGATCATCCAGAAACTCGGTACGCAGGCAAAGACCGGCAAGAAGCCCGCGACTGACCTCAACTTCTTCCTTCAGAGCACCCGCCAGGGCAACGGGTTCAAGAATCTGATGAAGATCTTCTATTACACGGCGAGTGCGCTCAACGGCTACGACCAGTTCGGCCACTACCAGCGCACCAACGTAATCGTCACACCCTGCACCCAGTATAAGATCGCAGCCGACCAGCTCGGTTGTGACGCCAGCTGGACCTACCAGCGCGCAAACCCCCGGACCGGCGCTGACGCCCTCGCTTCGGCCCTGCCGGACCTCGGCGCCGGGCTTGACGCCGAACTTGAAGGAACTACCGGGGACACGGGTGAAACCGGCGAAACCGGCGACACGGGTGAAACCGCACCGACCGGGGAGACCGGGCAGACCGGTGAAACTGGCGATACCGGCGTAACCGGCACTACACCGTCGATCGACGGTGCCGGCGACACCACGCCGCTGCCTAGCCAGGTGGACCTCGGAACGGATCCCGACATCGATGAATCAACCGGGCGTTCAAAGCGGGACCCCAGGTCCGGCGATCAGGACGAGATGTCCGCCCGCATGCCAATCCTCGACTACCTCCTGAGCCGGTAATGAAGAAGACCCGCCGACAGTCCAGGATTTCCCAGAACCCGATGCTGGTGGGTGCTGTGGTGGCCGTGATCGCCGTCGTCGGCGTCTTCTTCTCCTACAACGCCAACTCGGGCCTTCCGTTCGTACCGACCTACAAGCTGAACGTCGACCTGCCGAGCGGCCAGTCGCTGGTCCAGGGCAACGAAGTGCGTATTGCCGGAGTCCGCGTCGGCATCATCAGTTCGGTATCGGCCGACCAGCTCGAAGACGGCGAGACGGTGGCCCACCTTGAGCTGAAACTGGACAAGAGCGTCCAGCCGATCCCCGACAATTCAACAGTCACGGTGCGCCAGCGTTCAGCACTCGGCCTCAAGTACCTCCTGCTGAACCCGGGTGACTCGCCCGAGGGTCTGGCCGCAGGTGGGACGATCGGTCCCGAACAGGTGGAGCCGGAAGCAGTTGACCAGGACGAATTCTTCAACATGTTCCAGCTTCCGGTTCGCAAGGCGATCCAGAACAACCTCGCCGAATACGGCGGCGTGCTGGCGGGACGGGGAGGAGCAGTAAACGAGATCCTCGGCCAGCTACCGCCGTTGCTAGCTCTGGCCGAGCCCGTTACCCGCAACCTCTCTTCGAAGAAGACCGACCTCGACGGATTCGTACGGGGCCTCAGTCAGGCGGCAGCCGAGGTCGCCCCGGTCGCAGAGACTCAGGCCGAGATGTTCGTCGCGCTCGACACCACCTTCGCGGCCCTAGCTGAAGTCGCCCGGCCTTTCTGGCAGGACTCGATCACCGAAGGCCTGGCTACCCAACTGGTGACCCAGGAAGAAGCACCGCGGATCCGTCCTTTCCTCTACGCCTCCGCCCGATTCTCGCGGGCCCTCCTGCCCGGCGCGATCGCCCTCGGCAAGAGTGCCCCGATCGTGAACTCGTCTTTCGACATCGGCATTCCGGTGCTGCGCTCGTCGCCGAGACTGAACGACCAGCTCGCTCCGACCGCCAGGTCACTGCGCCTCTTCGGCGAGAGCACCCAGGTCAATAACGGCCTCGACACGTTGATCGATACCAACAAGATCCTCAAGCCGTTGCTTTCGAAGGTCACGCCGTCGCAGAACACCTGCAATTACCTGGCCCTGTTGCTCAGGAACGTTCAGGACTACACGTCGACCGGCAATGACCAAGGCAGGTTCGTGCGGGCAATCAGCGTCCTGCCGCCGATCGGTGTGAACGCGGAAGGCGTCCCGGCGGCAGCGCCCGCAAATGGTGGCGGTTCGGTGTCTTTCTCGAACCACCTCCACGCGAATCCCTACCCGTACACCGCATCGCCCGGCGAGCCGCGGATCTGCGCCGCCGGCAACGAGGTCTACGCCCAGGGCCAGCAGGTCATCGGCAATGGCACCAACTTCGGATCCGAACCTCTGCTGACGTTCGGTCAGTCCGAGAAACAGCTGAGTTGGGGCGAATGAGCGACCACCGGAAGACATCCCGATACAACCAGCAGTTCTTCCGTGACTGGGGCGGTCCCGGCCCGATGACCTTCGGCGTGATCGCCGTGATTCTGGTCGTGCTCGGCATGTACCTGGCTTTCACCAAGAACATTCCCTTCACCAGCCACGGTTACGAGCTCAAGGCGACCTTCAGCAACGCGGTCAACATCGCGACCAAGTCGCCGGTGAGGATCGCCGGCGTGAACGTCGGCAAGGTAACCACCAAGGAAGGTGCCGGTGACAACACCGTCGTCAGCTTCACGGTCGACAACGAAGGCCGTCCGATCCATGAAGACGCCACGGCCCAGATCCGGCCCCGACTTTTCCTCGAAGGCAACTGGTTCATCGATCTCGATCCCGGTACGCCGGGCTCACCCGAGATGGAGGATGGCGGCGACATCCCGATCACCAGAACTTCGACCAGCGTCCAGATCGGCGACGTCCTGCGCACCCTCCAGATACCGGAGCGGGCCAACCTGCAGCGGCTCCTCGATGGTCTCGGCACCGGACTCAACAAGGAACCCACCGCAGAAGAAGACCTGACCTTCGAGCCTTCGGTTCAGGGTCTGACCGGCGGTGAGGCTTTGAACGTCGCTTACCTCAGCGGTGAACAGGCAGCCCGCGGCACGGCGATCGTCAACGCCGCCTACCTGGGCGAGCAGCCGAACGACCTCGGCAACCTCCTGCGCGGCCTGACCCGGGTGACCGGCACCGTGAACAAGCGCGGGGAAGACCTTCAGAACTTCGTGATCAACTTCGAGGCCTTCACCGGGGCTCTTGCGGCAGAGTCGGAGAACCTCTCGGCGACGATCCGCGAACTCGGACCCACCCTCCAGATTGCCCGCACCTCGCTGACCAACCTGAACAATGCACTCCCGGCCCTGCGAGGCTTCGCGATCGCCATCACACCTGGCATCAACGAGCTGCCGCGCACGATCAGGGTCGGCACGCCCTTCACCAATCAGCTCAAGGCCCTCCTGACCAACCGCGAACTGGGCGGCCTGGCCAAGATCGCGATCCGCTCGACCCCGGCTTCTGCCAAGGCGATCAACGCGACCCTCGAGCTCCTGCCCCAGCTTCGAAACGTCTCTCTCTGCATCGCAGAGAACATAGTCCCGACCGGCGAACAGGTGATCCAGGACGGCTCGCTGGGCAACGGTCAGAAGGCCAGCCGCGAGTTCCTCTACGCCGCAGTGAACGCCGCCGGATCAAGCCAGAACTTCGACGGTAACGGTCCCTACGTGAGGTTCCAGGTTGGCGGCGGTCCGCTGTCGGTCAAGATGGACGATCCGGGTGCGATCACCGTTCCGCCTCCGCTGCCGGGCTTCAGCCCGCTCTACGGCAGGATTTCGACGCCGACCCTCGGCACCACCCCGATTGAAACCGGCCTGCCGCCGCTGGTCACCGATCAGCTCTGCCACGAGCAGGACGTTCCGGACCTGAACGGCCCCGCGTCCAACCCCGGACCCCCGAGCCCGGCGGTGTACACACCATGAAACGCGCAATCAAGACCCACTACAAGGATTTCCTGGCGATTCTCGGGCTGATGCTTATTGCGCTGGGGGTGTTGCTCTTCATCCTCTCGAACCAGAAGGCCGCGCTGCCTTCCTGGGTTCCGGGCCTCGGCCAGGAGTTCTACTCGATCAACGCTGAATTTGAGACTGCACAGGCGATCACTCCCGGGCAGGGACAGGCGGCCGTTATCTCGGGTATCAACGTCGGCAAAGTCGGCGCTGCCACTCTCGACAACGGCGTTGCCAAGGTCCGCCTCGACATCGAACCCAAATACAAGGACCTGCTCCACGCGGATGCCGAGTTCCTGCTCCGGCCGAAGACCGGCCTGAACGACATGGTGGTGGAGATCGATCCCGGTACCGAAGGACCGCCGCCGGCGGAAGGGGACACGCTGCCGCTGTCACAGGGCCTCAGCAACGTGCAGCTCGACCAGTTCTGGGCAACTCTTGATGCTGACACCCGGGAATACCTCACCCTGCTGCTCAGTGGGGCCGGTGAAGGCCTCGGTGAAAACGGTGAAGAGCTCTCCCAGGCGCTGCGTCGCTTCGCGCCTTTCTCCCAGTACACAGCGAAGCTGAACGGAGTCCTCGAGAAGCGTCGCGACAACATCAGTGGCGGAGTCCGCGCGTTCAGCCTGATCGCCACCGAGCTCGGCAACAACGACGAAGCAGTCGCCGATTTCGTCACCAACTCGAAGAACAACCTCCAGGCCTACGCCGACGAAGAGGCATCGCTGCGGGAAGCGCTGACCGAATTCCCGTCGACCCTTACCGCCGCCCAGGACGGCCTTTCCAAGTCGAACCAGCTCTCGCTGGTGCTGCGTCCGACCCTGCTTGGCCTGATCCCCGGCGCCAAGAACCTGAAGGCCTCGCTCCAGGCGGTACAGAGCCTGTCCGTGAGCCAGCTCGCGAACGTGCGCGACAACATCCGCCCGTTTGCCCGCAACGTCCAGCCGGTCTTCCGTGACCTCGAGGAGACCAGCAAGCCGGCGGCGGTTACAACAACCCAGTTCAAGGGTGTCTTCACCGAGTTCAACAACCTCTTCAACCTGCTCGCTTACAATCCGTCCGGCGACACTCAGGAAGGCTTTCTCTTCTGGGCACCCTGGATGAACCACAACCTCAACTCGTCAATGAACGCCCAGGACGCGATGGGCCCGATCAGGCGTGGCATCAGCACGGTCACATGTAATACCGCCACCCAGGCCCACTTCATCGGCCTCGGTGACGCTCCGCAGCTGCCCACGCTCTACCGTCTGGCCCAGCTGCCGCCCCCGACCAGCCCGGCCAACGGCGGAATCTGCCCCGGCAGCACCATCCAGCCAGCTGACCTCAAGCCCGGACCGGGTGGCTCGCCGATCGTCAGTCCGAACTCGGATGGAGTGACCGGGTTGACCTCGGGTACAACCGGCGCGACCGGAGCCACCGGGCTCACCGGAAGCACCGGATCAACCGGGCTCACCGGTGATACCGGCGCGACCGACCCGGATCAGATCACCGGAACCACCGGTGTAACCGACGGAGATACGCCGTGAACAAACAGGCACCTTCGGTCGGACAACTGATCACCATCGCCGGCTTCGCGCTGTCGTGCTTCGGCCTGCTGCTCTTCGTCTGGGTCGCTTTCGGTGGCCCGGTCCCACTTGCCGCCAGCGGATATCACCTGAAGATGCCGATGACCCAGATCGGGCAGCTCGCGGAGCAGTCCGAAGTCTCGATCTCCGGCGTCGGAGTCGGCCACGTGACCAAGGTGGAACTGGCCGACGCCGGTCAGGAAGGCAGCGCCACCGTCACCCTCGAGATCGAACCGGAATACGCGCCGGTTCCTTCTGACACCCGGGCGATCCTCCGCGCCAAGTCACTGCTCGGCGAGGCCTACATCGAACTTACCCCGGGCGACAAGCGGGACGGAACGCTCGAGGACGGCGATGAGCTGCCTCCGGCCCAGGTGGCGAAGTCAGTCCAGCTCGACGAGATCTTCCGGACCTTCGATCCCACAACGCGGGAAGCCTTCAAACAGGGAGCGATCGACAACGCGATCGCAATCATGGGCCGAGGTGGTTCGGTCAACCAGGCGCTCGGCGTCCTGCCGCAGACCCTGACCGAAGTAACCGACGTGCTCACCGTTCTGAACAGCCAGGAGGAGGACCTGTCGAAGCTGGTCAAGAACACCGGCGTCGTCTTTGATGCGCTCAGCAAGCGGCAGGGTCAGCTCAGCGGCCTGATCACGAACACGAACACGGTCTTCCAGACCACCGCCGCGCGGCGCCAGGACCTTCAGGATTTCTTCCGCATATTCCCGACCTTCCTGCGTGAATCCCGCGCAACGAACAGGCGTCTCGGTGATTTCAGCGCATTCGCCACACCGATCGTGAACAAGCTGGTGCCGGTCGCCAGGCAGCTGTCCCCGACCTTCGAAGCTTCGGCGGCGCTCGCGCCGACCAGCAAGCGCCTCTACCGTGGCCTCAAGCCGGTCATCCGGAAGGCTCCCCGGGCCTTCCCTTCGCTGAGGTCTTTCCTTGACGATGACGCCCCGAGACTGCTTGCCAGGGTGCCGGACTACTTCGCCGAGTTCAATCCGCTGCTCCAGTCGGCAAGTTACTACCGCAAGGAGCTCGCAGCATTCATCGCCAACGCGGCGGCCGCAACCAACGCATCGATCTCATACGGCCCGGGTGGAGTCGGCGTTGGTTACGTGAGGGCCGGCGTGAGGTTGGGGCCGGAAACCCTCAGCGCGTACCCGACCAGACTCGCGGTTAATCGAGCCAACCCGTACGTCGAATCCGGCGGAAACGAAAGTCGCCTGGCTGCCAATACCCAGCAGGTGTTCTCGTCCGCGAATTGTGGCTCGGGCCTGAACGCCTCGATCGCGCCCTGGTCCGCCCTGACACCGATCGAGCAGGCGCAGTACGCCAGCAACCTGCGTTACCCGTATGACGCGAACCAGACTGAATACACCTACAACGGTGTGATTGCTTACGCCCTCAACGGGATGACCCAGACGAACAACACTGCGGCCCCCGGATGCCCGCAGCAGGCACCGTTCGAGGCAATCGGCGACACCTCGCAGCCGAACTCGCAGTACCAGCATGTCTTTCGCGATCAGTAGCGTCCGCGAGCGATAGCGCAACTCCCCGGTATTGCGGTGTTTCTATTGATGTAGTGTCCCCTAGCCCCTCACAGTGCGGGCAGTTCCCCGCCGTGTAACTACTGCCTTACAGGAGAAATCATGAAGAGACTTATCGCGATAGGCGCGAGCTTGGCCATAGCAGCGACGGCGTCGCTGTCGATGGCAGGCGGAGCCGCCGCATCTGGAGAGGTTGCTTCGGCTGATCTCAAGATGACCCCTCAGTCCGGACAGCTCTACACCGACGTCAAGAAGCCGGTCAACTGGCGCGTCGACGTGGAAATCACCGCACCGTACCCGGCCAACCCGAGCGTGCTGCCGATGAAGCAGGTAACGATTGACTTCCCGAAGGACATGAGCTTCAACCCGAAGTCGAACACCCCGGTATGCGCCGACGACAAGGTCGGACCGAACGCCAACCTGAGTTTCCCGCCGGACACGATCATCGCCCGCTGCCCGACCGCGGTCCTTGGTAACGGTACTTCAGGTCTCTACCTGGCAAAGGCAAACGGCGCTGCTGGCCCGAATCTCACGGACCCTGTCCTGATCGTCTTCAACGGTGGCAAGAATTCAAAGGGACAGCCCCGCCTGAAGATCTACGGTTACTCCGCAGGCACCGGCGCCGGCATCTACATGGAAGGCGCGCTGATCGATGGCAAGCTCGACATCAAGATCCCCGTGCTCAGCTTCGACTCAGCCGTTGGTGACTTCAACCTGAACATCCCCGGCAGCAGCGCTCCTGAGGCGAATCGTCGTGGTGTTGACAAGACCTACGTCCAGAGCACCTGCTCCAAGGGCAAGTGGCTGACCAACGCCTCATTTGTCCTCGGTACCCGCGACTCGGCTGGTAGTCCGACCAGTCCGGATACCTTCCTCGACGCTCCTGAGGTGACCACCGCCTGCGCCGGAGTCCCCGGCAGCAAGCTCGGAACCCCGAAGGTAAGCGGTCCCTCGAAGGTCAAGAAGGGCAAGAAGGGCACCTACAAGGTCACGATCAAGAACACCGGCGGAGTGAACGTCGGCAACGTCAAGGTGGTCGCCAGTGGCAAGGGTGTCAAGGGCAGCGTCAAGGCGGGTAACATCGCCAAGGGCAAGTCCAAGACAGTCAAGGTCAAGGTCAAGTTCAACAAGAAGGGCAAGATCAAGACCACGTTCAAGGTCACTGGTGCTGATGTTTCCGCCAAGTCCGTGAGCAAGTCGGTCAAGGTCAAGTAGGACTGACCCGATTGGAATCAGGTAACGGGCGGCCCTGCGGGCCGCCCGTTGTCTTGAAATGCAGATAATGAATTCGGGCAATGTCAGAATCAGAGGAGAGGGATCGATGAGGAAGTCATTCGCAGTACTTTCAGGAATCGCCGCGGCGGCGTGTATGTCGCTTGCTCTGGCCGGTCCGGCCAATGCGACAAACGAAACCGCGACGGTCACGTCGACGATGACTCCTCAGTCGGGTCCGATTTCCAAGACTGAACGAACCCCGATGAACTCCACGATCGAAGTCGAGATCAAGGCTCCTTTCCCTGCTTCACCCAAGGTTCAGCCCCTCAAGGAAACCCTGATCCATTATCCGACCGACATGACCTTCAATCCGGACCCGGACACTCCCGTCTGCCCTGACAACCTGGTCGGACCGACTACAAATCTGAGTTTCCCGCCGGACACGATCATCGCCCGTTGCCCCGGTTCCGTGATCGGAAATGGCACCTCGGATCTGTACCTGGCCCAGGCGAACAGCGCTGCAGGACCAAACCTCAACGATCCGGTACTGATCATCTTCAATGGTGGCAAGAACACGGAAGGCAACGCCCGCATCAAGATCTACGGCTATTCAGCCGGCACGGCAGCCGGTGTCTACATGGACGGGGTCCTGGAAGACAACGGCGACCTCCGGGTGAAAATCCCTGTTCTGTCCTTTGACTCCGGAACCGGGCGTTATGACCTGAATATCCCGGGCAGCAACGTCGCCGAAGAAAACCGGCGCGGTGTCGACAAGAACTACGTCCAGGCCAAGTGCTCGACCGGCGTCTGGCATACAAGCGCCGAATTCACCCTTGGCACCCGCGATACCGCGGGCAATCCGACCAGCGCCGATTACGTGGCCGAGGCGGAAACGACCCAGGAATGCAAGGGCGTTGTCACCGAAAAGGGCAAGTACGGATCGGTCAAGGTCAAGGGTCCTTCCAGCGTCAAGAAGGGCAAGAAGGGCAGCTACAAGGTCACCCTGAAGAACTCCGGAAAGGGTTCGATCACCAGCGCCAAGGTCAA
>JBPPMT010000148.1:0-23295 GCA_051306195.1 Solirubrobacterales bacterium | reverse complement strand
GGTGAGTTTGCTCCGCTGGTCGTACGGGAAGTCGAGGAGCGTGGCCAGCATCCGGCCGGTGATCTCGATGGAGACCTGCTGGACCCAGTCGAACGGTCGATCTGTCGGCAGCCCGTCGAGTACTTCCTGGACACGCTCCCGGATGAGCGATTCCATCTCTTTGAGGTTTCGGGGAGCGACAACGCCCTGGACGGCCTTGCGCTGGGCGTCGTGCTTCGGTGGGTCCATCGCGATGAACATCTCGATGTCGAGCGGCGGGGGCCCGAGGACGATGTGGGGCTCGGCCGAGAAGACCTTCGGGTTCGTGTCGACGGCTTGGATGTCTGCGTACCGCGTGATCGACCAAAACGGGCCGAACGGGCTGTCGGCGAGGTAGTGGACCGGGGCCTCTTCCCGGAGCCGTGCGAAGTACGGGTACCACTTCTGCTGCCGGTTCATGAACGGGTTGCTGAGATCGATCTTGGTCAGCGGCACGTCGGCCGGATCCGGGATTGGCCGCTCGGTGAAGACCAGCGGCTTGCTCACGCTGGCCAGGCGCTTCGCCTTCTCCACGAGGTGCGCGGCCCTAACCTGCCGGTCGACGGGAACAGTCGCCTGCACCTTGTCGGTCACCTTGGTTTTGGCCCTGTTGAGAACGCTGTCGGGGGGAGTCATAGTCTGTTTTCGCCTGTCTTCTGTGGACCGTTTGGTGCTACATCTGAAATTCGGGGAGGTGTACTTTGAGGCCATCAAAGCTCGCGCACGCCTTCAGCTGACAGGCAAGGCGAGAATTCGGCTCGCACTCGGGTGACATCTCGATCATTTGGCGCTCCTCGTCGGAGCGGGTCCCCGTCTCAGCGATCCACTCGTCATCGATGATGACGTGGCACGTCCCGCACGATGCTTCGCCTCCACAATCGCCGTCGATACCGGGGATCCCATTACTTGTGGCGAGTTCCATGAGCGACTCGCCCTCGGCGAGTTCGACGTCGTGTGTGGTGCCGCCGTATTCAACGAAGGTGACAGTTCCCATCGTCTTCCTTTCTGAGTTGATAGATGCTGGTTCGTCGTGCGAAGAGCAGAGCGATCTCGGCGTGTGACGTCGGGGTGAGATTGATCATCGCCCGGAATCCGGGATCCTGAGAGGGATGGCCGGAACGGGGCTTGCCAGACCTGGATCTTTGGCCGGGATGGCCGCTATGGCGCGCTCGGTCATGGCGGTGATCGTCAGGGAGGGGTTGGCGCCGATGTTCGCCGGTACGGCTGAGCCGTCGCAGACCAGCAGGTTTTTGTAGCCGAAAACGCGGTGGTCGGTGTCGACGACGCCGGTCTGCGGCGAGGACCCCACGACGGCGCCGCCGAGGATGTGCGCAGTCGTAGGAATGGATAGAGAGGCTTCGGTGGCCATCACCTGTGCGGTCCCGCCGATCCTGGACTGAATCCATTCGGCGCAGCGGTAGGCGGCGGGGAGCTTGTCGGGATTGGGGTTGTCAGGGTCCTGCTCGGTGGTCAGGACGACATTCCCGTTGGGCCAGCGCCGCTTGACGCGCAGCCTCATGGAGTTGTCCAGGGACTGCATGACCAGGATGATCATCGTACGACGCGAGAAGTTCTTGATGCGCGCGGCACGGACGGCCTGCCGCGGGTGAGTGGCGAGATTGCGCAGCAAATGCAGCGGCTGCGTCCCCCGACGGCCAGCTTCTGTCAGAAGGGTGAACAGCAGCGACTGCGAGTCGCCGCCCTGTCCGTAGGTAACCGGCTCGATGTGCGTGTCCGGGTCGGGGTAAATCGACGAGGTTATGGCCACGCCATCGGCGAAGTTCCGGGAGTCGTCTGGCGCGGTGACGGCCAGGATTGACTCGCTGTTCGTCCGCACCAGGAAGCCGAGGCGATCAGAGATACGGGGAAGGGAGCCGCGCAACTTGCAGCTCGCCAGCAGCTTGTTGGAGCCGAGCGCGCCGGCGCTGACGATGACCGCCTTGGCGCACAGTCGTTGGCGGTCGCGGCGCAGCCAGGAGCCGGTCTTCTCATGCGTGACGACATAGCCGTCGGAGCCATCCGGCGAGCCGAGCGGCTTGATGTCGACGGCGGTCCGCTCGGGGCTGACGAAGACGCCGAGCTTCTCCGCGAACCAGAGGTAGTTTTTGACGAGCGTGTTCTTCGCGCCAAAACGACAGCCAACCATGCACTGCCCGCAGCGCACGCAGCCCGTGCGGTCCGGTCCTTCGCCACCGAAGTATGGGTCCGGAACGGTCTTGCCTGCTTCGCCGAGATAGACACCGACCCGGGTCTTCGCGTACGTATCGCCGCGCCCGAGCGATTCGGCGTACTCCTCCAGGAGTCGGTCGGCGTCGGTTTCCTGGTCGTAGGTGACCACCCCGAGCATCCGCTCAGCTTCGTCGTAGTGGGGGGCGAGCTCTGCCTTCCAGTCTGCGAGGCCGTCGATCTGTGGATCCTCGTAGAACTTCGGACGCGCGCGGTAAAGCGTATTCGCGTAGCCCAAGGAGCCGCCGCCAACCCCGCTGCCGGAGGCGATCAGGATGTCCTTGAACAGCGTTAGTCGGAAAACGCCGCGCATGCCGAACTTCGGGAACCAGTAGTAGCGGGATACTTTCCGGGTCGAATCCGCGAACTCGTCGTCAGCGAATCGTCGGCCGCATTCAAGCACCGCGACCTTGTAGCCCTTCTGCGCGAGACGCAGTGCGCTGGTGGAACCGCCGAAGCCGGAGCCGATGATCAGGTAGTCGTAGTCGTGCTGTGTCATTCGAAGGACTCCGGAACGGCTCCGCAACACGTCGCGCTGCTTGACGGGAGCGTGATGACGCGGCTTCTTTCGCCGGACACGAGATGAGCAGGGGATCTGACGACCATCGGACGATGTTACACTATCCCTTTACATGATGTCAAGACGTCACGTCATGGCCCTGGGTGTATCCTTGCCGCATGGCCGTTTTGTCTCGCCGCTCCGAAGTCTCCGATGCTCGACGAGTAACCGAGGAGGCGCTCATGGGCGCAACCCTTGCGGCCCTTGGTGAAGGCATCGCGTTCGCGGATCTCTCCATTGATCAGATCGTCAAGCGGGCTGGCCTGTCGCGCCCGACCTTCTACAAGTACTTCCGCGACAAGCGCGCACTGGTTCTCCGCCTGGGCGTGGTATTCGAGGAAGACCTGGCAGCCGTGGCCGGCCCATGGCTCGAGAATGCGGACGGCAACGTGCGGGACACCCTCGAAGGCGTCCTAGGCGTCTTTCAGCAGCACGCTGCCACGCTCAGCGCAGTCGTCGAGGCCGCCACTTACGACCACGAGGTCGCGGAGTTCTGGCGCGCGTTCCACGTGCGGTTCCGTCCTGGGGCCGAAGCCCGAGTCCGCGCAGGGACGCCGGACCTCGACGAGGAGGCCGTTCGTGCTCGCGCCTACGCCCTCATATACATGACCGAGAGTTGCATTACCGAGCATGTACTCCGGCCTTCGGTAGACGAGCCTGCGCTCGTCGCGCAGCTCGCGTTCGTCTGGGGCGCCGCGACCGCCGGATAGCCGTGACCGCGAGAGCGCTGGTTCGCAGAGAAGCGCGTCCTCGGCAAGGTCTTTGGGCTTCGATCCGGCTCCAGCTAGCTGGAGCACCTGGCGGCGCACTTCCGGTTGGTACCTCGGGGGCATTGCTTCCTCCTTGTTGCCGGAGGATTCCAGACTTGCGTGTCAACCCCTTCGGGGGAAGATCAAAAACCTGTCGTTAGCACGGTCACGGCCTGTCGTTCGGGGAGTCAAGAACCTGTCGTCGGTGCAGACAAACCTATGTCGCCACACAGAATTTCGAAGCGAAAGTCTGAGAATCACTTCTGACTTGTCATAACCGACATTATCGCGCATAGGGAAGTCATTCGGGTGTGTCTCCGAGCTAGTTGTGGAACGTCGGTGGATGACAATGAATGCGTCACTCGGTGACAACTTTGCGTCAGCAGGGTCTGCCCCTGCTTTCAGAAACACTGAGTGGTGCACATTCCAACCGGCAGGAATGGCACACTTTTCGACCGGCCTTGACACTCAATTTCACCCACCGGGTGTTCCAGCCCCTTTGGCGGTAGCCGTTTCGGTGGGTTGACCTGTCGCCAGAGACCTCGCCTCTTTGAGCCCCGATGGCCGCCTTTCAAGTTGAGGCGGTCGTTGGGGCGGTGACACCACTTCTGGCAACTTGACCTTCAACCGGCGACGACTACGTCCTGCGGACCTGTTTATTCCCCAGCCCGGCGTGCAGTAAAGGTGTCACACCTTGGTGCTACACTGAGTCCATGCCGACCAAATTGCGCAGAATCGCTGTTACCGAAGACCCGGAACTGGCTGAGGTTCTGGTTCGCGCCGCCCTTGTGCTTCCCGGTCGAAGTTCTGCGGCTCTACTGAAGGAGCTGGCGCTACGAGGTGCCGACTCGCTTGAATCGGGTGCCGACTCCAATCCGAAACTTCAGCGAGTGCTCGCGATGCCTGGTGTGCGGCCGGCTAGCGGGACTTTCAAGGACTTCCTTCGGGAACGCGGCGAGATCGAGATCCCTGCCGGTGCTGGTCCTTATCGCGGAACCAAGGCACTGGAACAGGAACGCGAGGAGCGTTCCTGACGTGCCTACTCCCAACGACCCCATCTACATGGAAACCTCTGCTCTCGTAAAGCTCGTCGTGGCTGAACCTGAGAGCGATGCGCTGAGCGAACATTTACAGGCTTCCGGTTCTCAGATGACAACGAGCCTGGTCTCTGAGGTAGAACTGGTGCGGGCTGTCAACAGAATTGACGAATCCGAGTTCCGATCGGTATCTCTCCTTCTAAAGCGTCAGGTTCTACTCCCGATGAGCGAGTCGATCAGGACAAGGGCCGCGTACCTGCTGCCCATGGGCATCCGAAGTCTCGATGCCATTCACATCGCGACGGCGGTCGAGATCCAGCCCAGCCTCTCGTCGGTAGTGAGCTACGACACCAGATTTCTCGAGGCTGCCCGAACATTCGGGCTGAGGGCGATCTCGCCCGGATGAGCACGTAGCGGGGTCCGCCTGCCGGTTGCCTTCGTAATAAAGCTGTAATACCCATGAAGTTGACTGGCCGGAGAGGTCACTTGGTAGTGTCTTTCAAGAGCTTCGATCCAGCCCAGTCGTGATCAGAAACAACCTGACAAGAACTGCCTCAATGGACGCGTCTTTCGTCTTTCACGGTCGTCATGCGGACGCGGTACTTGCCTTCAGGCCCGGCTACGAAATGGGCTACATCATCGGTGCGATCGAACGTCGAACCGGCAGCCTCCAGGAACTGGCGCCAGAGTGAGCCCGATAGCCACCGTGACTGACGCGACTGAACTGCTGGCCGCGTCCCGGCGTCGCACACTCGATCTGATCGAGCATGTCCCGACCGCCGACATGGAGCGTGTACTCAGCGAGCCGATGTCACCGCTCGTTTGGGATCTCGCCCACATCGCTTCATACGAAGACCTCTGGATAGGCCACCACTACGGTGGCCTTTCGCTTCTCCACCCCGAGCTCGCGGAGATGTACGACGCTTTCGAAACGCCTCGGGCCATTCGGGGGGAGCTGCCCCTTCTGGACACCTCTGAGGCGCTCGAGTACCTCGACCAGGTGCGGGCTCGCGTGCTTGAAGTCCTTGATGAGAAAGGACCCGATCCTGGTGGATTCGTAGAGCTCGTTGCCTACCACGAGTTCCAGCACACCGAGACCATGCGCCAGGCGATGGCGCTAGCCGATGAGCTGCCGGCTGGCGAGCCTCCGGCTAACGGTCCCTGGGACGAGCTTCCCGCGGGAGACGACTGGATCGAGGTTCCTTCCGGGACGTTTCAACAGGGAGCGACCGGGGAAGGCTTTGCTTACGACAATGAGCGACCCAGGCATGAAGTCGAACTCGATTCATTCCGTATCGCGAGGCGGCCCGTGAGCAATGCCGACTGGCGTGAATTCATCGAGGCCGGTGGTTACGACCGTCCGGAACTCTGGAGCGCCGAGGGGCTCGAGTGGAAGGAAGATCTGGGTGTGTCCCGGCATCAGGACTCGTTGACCGCCCCTCCCCCCTCCCCGGTCGGGCGCATT
Source organism: Solirubrobacterales bacterium (assembly GCA_051306195.1). Taxonomy (GTDB): domain Bacteria; phylum Actinomycetota; class Thermoleophilia; order Solirubrobacterales; family 70-9; genus 67-14. The sequence continues at coordinate 17,241 of JBPPMT010000148.1, read as the reverse complement.
TGCTGGTTCGAGGCAGATGCCTACGCAAAGTTTGTCGGCCAAAGGCTGCCCACGGAGAGCGAATGGGAACGGGCGGCCGGCGCCGGATTGCTCGAACTGGTCGGTGAAGTCTGGGAATGGACTTCCTCCGGCTTTGACGCATACCCGGGCTTTGAGGTTTACCCCTATCCCGAATATTCCGAGGTGTTCTTCGGCGGCAACTACTTCATGTTGCGCGGAGGATCGTGGGCCACGGATCCCCTGATCAAGAGCAGCACATTCAGAAACTGGGACCTTCCCCAGCGCCGGCAGCTGTTTGCCGGACTGCGCCTGGCTGCCGACCCTGAGGAGACCAACGGATGAACCCGACAACCCTTGCCGACTCGATAACCATCGAAGACTTCTCCGGCCAGACCAACGGAACCGCGCTTGCCGAAGACGTGCTCGACGGACTCACCCGGCCGTTCAAGGAACTCCCGCCCAAGTACTTCTACGACGCCGCAGGGGCGTTGCTGTTCGACCACATCTGTGAGTTGCCCGAGTACTACCCGACCCGTACCGAAGCGATGATTCTCACCCGGGACGCGGCCGCCATTGCTGAGGGCACGAAGGCCACCGAGCTGGTTGAGCTGGGCAGCGGTTACGCGACCAAGACGAGGATCCTGCTCGCCGAGATGGACGCGACCGGCAACCTGGAACGCTACGTCCCGCTGGATGTGACCGACGAGGTTGTCCGGGGAGTAGCCGCGAGCCTGACCAGTGACTATCCGAGCCTCGCCGTTCACGGAATCATCGGTGACTTCGAGCGCGACCTCGGCCGGATTCCCCGAGCCGAAGGGCCTCGAATCGTGGCCTTCCTCGGTGGGACTCTCGGCAACTTCACGCCCGGGGCAAGGCGCGGATTCCTCAGGGACCTGGCTGAACTTCTCCGGCCAGAGGACACTCTGCTGATCGGTCATGACCTGGTCAAGGACACCGCCACCCTCGAAGCGGCATACAACGACTCGGCGGAAATCACCGCGGCGTTCAATCGCAACATTCTTCATGTCGTGAATCAGGAACTTGATGCGAACTTCGACCCCGATGCGTTCGAGCACATCGCTTTCTTTGACCGTCGGCACGAGTGGATCGAGATGCGCCTTCGTGCCACCCGGGAGATGGACGTATCGATCAGCTCACTCGACCTCGATATCCACTTCGATGAAGGCGAGGATCTGCGCACGGAAATCTCCGCCAAGTTCACGCCGGAGCGCCTGTTCGCCGATCTCGATGCTGCCGGGCTCGTCCTCGACGAACTCCTGACCGATCCGGACGACCTTTACGGGCTTTCGCTTTCGCACCGCAAGGAAACGGCCTGAGCCGCAAGCGCAAGGCGACGCCGCTGGATCCGTGGCAGGATTCCTGCTCTTGAGCAGCGAGAAACCTCTCACGATCGACCTGATGCACATGGGCTACCCGAAGGCAATGGGAGCCCATTTGATTGGTGATGTGCTCGTCGACCCTGGCTGCGAGAAGACGATCGACCGGGTGATCGAGGCCCTCGATGGCAAGCAGCCACGGGCGATTCTCCTGACCCACATCCACTTTGATCACGCCGGTGGTACCGGTCGCCTCGTGGAGCACTACCCCGACCTCGAAGTCTGGGTCCATGAGCGCGGTGTGCGCCACATGATCGACCCGAGCCGACTGGTGGCCAGCGCCCACAAGGTGTTCGGCCAGCACTTCGACATGCTCTGGGGCGAGGTGATCCCGATCCCCGAAAGCAACATCCGGGTCCTCACCGGCGGTGAGAGCGAAGGTCCATGGGAGGTTGCCTACACCCCTGGCCATGCCCAGCACCACGTCTGCTACTTCCATACGCCGACACGCACTGCATTCACCGGGGACGTGACTGGCATTCGGATCGACGGTGGACCGGCTTTTCCGCCCACCCCGCCACCGGATATCGATCCCCCGCTCTGGCACCAGTCGCTGGAGACCGTCGCCGCCTGGGAACCGGAGAGGCTCGCCTTCATGCATTTTGGCCAGACGGAAGACGACGTCCCGGAACAGATCGAGATGATGCACGATTCGCTCGACCAGTTCTCCGAGTTCGCAAAAGAGACCGATGCCCAGGGAATGGCGGACTGGATCCGCGCCTGGGTCATACACCGCGCCGGTGAAGACGCGGTCGATAACTACTGGCGGGCCGGCCCCTTCGAAGGTCTCTGGTCGGGGCTCGACCTTTACTGGCAGCGCGAGAACGCTGCCCGGATTACCTAGCCGTTCCGAGGCTCATGTTGGCAAGTCTGAAGCCAGAACCGGCATCACCTGATTGCGCTCCGAACTCAGTCTTGCCGCTTCAAGAACTTCATGACAAAAAGACTGTCCCCTGGATCGACTGGCGGCGCCTTGGAATCAGGGGGCATGCATCCAGCCTGGCTCCACAGCGAGCCAAGGCTGTGGTCAGCAGCCTTTGTTGTCGTCCTTCTTGACCATGAAGCCGTACATCCTGAAATAGGAGACGTTGCTGGCCCGGGTGAAGTTGAAGTTGAGAGGTCCACCCCGTTCGCCGGGCGCCTTGCCGGGGAGGTTGGGCGTGCAGAAATGGGGTCCGTCCTTTTCCGCTCTGGCATCGGTGATCCAGTAGCCGTTGGAGTCGAAGTTCGACATCCCACCTTCGAGGAAGGCATCGCCGTTGTACCAGGCGACTCCCCTGACCCCGACAGAGCCCGAGTTGGTGTTCCAGTGGAAGTTGCCGGTGGAAAGCGTTCGCCAGGCCTTGGGGCCGCCGATGGCAGGGACATCACAGCCGTCAGCCCGCTTGGAGAACTGGGGGCATCCCTGGGCCGCCTGGATCCGGAATGCGGTCTGCACACTGCTGCCGAAGGAACAGATTCCGGTAGCCAGACTGGGACATGGTGGTGCCGGTGTATCGGCGACCGTCGTCACGCGAATCGATTTGCTCCGGCCCGCGCTGCAGCCCATCTTTGCGCTCGACTTCGCGTAAATCTCGCCGTTCGGCTTTTCCTTGATCGACCACTGCCAGGCGCCGTCGTATGCCGTCGTCCTGGTGGTTGCGATCTTCTTGTCCTTGCCCGCCTTCTCCCGGTATACAGTCACCGAACGCCTTCCTGCACAAAGGCGGGTCCTGCTGCTCTTCACGTAGCCGTAGACCGCCGGGATACTCTTGATCGAGATCTTCGTGGTGCCGGGTTTGTCCGCCTGGGCATGCGGGGCCGCTACGAAAAGCAACGCCAGCGGTATTGCGAGTGCAAGAAACTTCCTCATGACTTCATGTCTCCCTGGTCCGAACAGCAATTGGTAAGACCACGCACCCTACCCCGTATGCAGGGAAATATCGAGGTTTGAAACGTGTCGCCCGGATTGGCAGAGGCCGTCGGGCTCAGCCGAGCAGTTGCTGCGCCATAGTGGCCTGGTCGAAGTAGACCCTCTCGCAGACGATCTTTTCGCCTTCCGGCTCGAAGATGAAGAACGCGCACATCCGGCAGCGGAAGGACTTGCCGGTGGGTTCGACACCCCGGAGCTCGCCTTTCATCGTTCCCAGCAGGTCGAACTCGACGATCACCGCGTTGTCGGCGTGGTACATTTCCACGTTTTCGTTCCGCTGGTCCGGGAACGCCGTTCGTGAGACCCGGTAGTACTCGGCCACCTCTTCGGACCCGTCGTATACGTCGCCGGTCGCAATGATTTCGTAGCGCGGGTGGTCGAACGTCTCGAGCGTATCGTCGAATCGGTATTCGTTCTCCGAGTCCATGTGCTCCTGAACCAGGGCCAGTCTTCTTTCGGCAAGCGAGTCGGTTGACATGGTCCGAAAATAGCGGCGACGCTGGACGAGCACAAGAGCGCCGACGGATCTGGCCGAATGAAGCAAAGCCGAACGGCAACTTCCCTCACCTGCCCGTGTTGTTAATGAGGCAACACGAATCATTGACGGCCGTCGATAAGTAATAAGGTTGGCTGTCTTACGCAGTTTCACGCCCCGTTTAATCAGACAGGAGAGGTCCTTTGAGCGTTCAGCTGAACCGTGTTCAGACTTTGCTTGCTTTCACCGCGTTGCTTCTCGCAGCCGTATTCTTCGCAGCCACAATGACTTCAGGTAAGGCCGAAGCCAAGACCAAGACGAACGGACAGAAGTCCAAGGTCGTCAAGGGTCCCGCTGGTCTCGCCTTCTACAACACCAAGCCGAAGAAGGTTTCCAAGCAGCATGGTCGTCTCATCTGGCAGAGGAAGGCCAGCGGAGTAGTGCCGCTGAAGTCGGCCGCTTCGACCAGGACCGTCCTCTATACGTCTACCACCCCGGCCGGAAAGAGGGTGACCGTCTCCGGCACCATCAGCATCCCCAAGGGCAAGGCTCCCAAGGGCGGATGGCCGGTAATCACTTACGGACACGGAACCACCGGCATCGCTGACAAGTGCGCTCCGTCGAGGAACCGCGCCAACGGACCGGCCACCAGCTACATCTCTTACACCGACCCGGTCCAGAACTCCTGGCTGAAGGCGGGCTACGTAGTTGCGCGGACCGACTATCAGGGTCTCGGTACTCCGGGAACGCACGCCTTCCTGATCGGCAAGGCATCCGGTCGCAGCATGCTTGACATCGTGCGGGCTGCGCGCGACCTCGATCCGAAGATCTCGAAGAAGTACGTGATCGCAGGACATTCCCAGGGTGGCCATGCCGCTCTGTTTGCTGCCGGTGCCGCCGCCAAGTGGGTTCCTGAGCTGAAGCTCAAGGGAACCGTCGCCTACGCTCCGGCATCACACATGCAAACGCAAGCCACATTGCTGCCGGCGCTCATCACCCCCAATTCGCTCACCGCCCTGGCCGCGATGATCGTCAAGGGTGGCGAGTCGGTGTCGGACACGATCGATCCTTCGGATCTGCTCAATGACCCGGTTCTCGCGCTCTACCCGGACACGGAAAAGGAATGCCTGTCCAGGCTGGCAAAGACGGACCACCTCGGTGGAATCGCTCCGGCGGCCATGATTCGTGACGGGGCTGATCTGGATCCGCTTTACGACCTGCTCGACGAAAACAATCCGGACGTAAAGACTGCGGCCCCGATCCTGCTGGCTCAGGGTACGGCCGATACGACCACGTTCCAGTTCCTGACGGACGAGCTCAATACCGAATTGGTCGGTCTGGGAGACACCGTTGACTACAACCTCTACGAAGGTGCGGACCATGGTGGAGTTCTGGACGCAGCGACAGACGATGTCACCGCGTTCCTGAACAGCAGGCTTCCTTCGGGCCGATAGGCCCATCCGACATCTCGCGGCAAGAAAAGAGCCGGCCCGTTGGCCGGCTCTTTCTTTGCAGGGCCAGATGACGGGGGTTCCGAAAAGAACTTCCGGACCTTGGCGAAATCCGTGATCTCGGTTCGTCGTATTGACAGAAGGGTCGATAGGGGTAGAAGCTGAAAAGCTGAACCGATCGGCAACGAATCTGAACTCAAGGAGAAATCATGAAGGTAATGGTGTTGGTCAAGGCGACCGAAGACTCTGAAAACGGTGTGATGCCGACCGCAGCCGAACTCGGTGGAATGGGCAAGTTCAACGAAGAACTCGTCAACGCGGGCATCCTGCTCGACGGAGACGGTCTGCATCCGAGTTCGAAGGGCGCGCGCATCGACTTCACCGAGGATGGAACAACCGTAACCGAAGGGCCTTTCGCTGAAACCAAAGAACTGGTGTCCGGCTATTGGGTCTGGCAGGTCAAGTCGATGGACGAAGCGATCGAGTGGGCCCGGCGGGTGCCTCTTGGCTACATGGATCAGCTTGAGATACGTCAGTTCTTCTCTCCTGAGGATTTCGGCGAGGCCTACACCCCCGAGCTCCAGGAGCAGGAGCAAGCGCTCCGGGATCGGATGGTCGACGACTGAAAGTATGGCCGGAGACCGGGGTTCCGGATAATCCCGGCGCCTGGCTCATGTCGACCGCGAAGAACCTGGCGATCGACCAGATCGAGGCCGCTTCCACCGATACTGATGGGGATGGCAAGCCGGTCCTCCTGCTGGAACAGGACCGCGGCAAGTGGGATCACCTGTTGATCAATCGGGGGCTGGCTGCGCTGGACCGTGCCGACGCGGCGAAGGTTCAGGCGGAAAGGTCACCGGTGCCACGGAACTCGCCGGAGCCGGTGCCCTGCCGGGTGACCCGGACGATGATGTCCCCGGTGCGTCCGTCCTCGAGAGTGATGCGTGCTTTGCCGGCGACGGGTTCGTTCTCAAGGGCTTCGTCGTATCGTCCCCACCACGACGGGACACCGAAGCCGGCGTCGGTCCCGTCGTATATCGAGGCTGTCACGTCGGTGATTCTGCCATCCTGTTCAATCGACGCAGAGCCGTTGTCGAGTATCTCGGACATAGCTCGCTTCAGCTTATCCCCCGAGAGCCTCCTGCGCCACCGGATTTACCCGCAAAGCGACCATTCTGGTCGCGTTTCTCACGGATCAGGCTCTGCCAGCGTCATCAGCATTGATGAAACCATTCGAACACATCGTGGAGGACCACGGTCCCGCGGTCTTCCGCTATCTGAACGGGAGAGTCGGGCCGGAACGGGTGGAGGATTGCTTCCAGGAAACCATGCTCGCCGCACTCCGCGGATACGACGAAGTACGGGAGCCGAAGGCAGTCAAGTCCTGGCTGTTCACCATCGCCACCCGGAAGTCGATTGACGTCTACCGGAACAGTGACCGACAGCCCGTGCCCGACGGATCGATTGAAGGATCCCCGGATCCGGCTGGTCTGGCGCTACCCGGTGAAGGCGACGTCTGGTCAGTTGTGGGCCAGTTGCCGGAGAAACAGGCGCTGGCGGTTGAGCTCCGATATCGCGCCGGGCTGACCCATCGTGAGGTCGGAAGGGTAATGGAGATCTCTGAGCCAGCGGCCCGCCGCAACGTCTTCGAGGGCCTCAGGCGGCTACGTGAAGGAGCCGGATCATGGACCTGATCTCACGAAGTGTTTCGAGCAGCCGTCTGAAAGGGCATGCACATGACTGAGAGCGGCACAGAAAAGGTTGAGTCGGCCCTCGGAAAGGGCAACGGAGCAATGCCCGAAGGCTGGGATCGGATTCGTGGTGACCTGACGAAGAGAGCCGGCAAGGAGGGTCTCATTGACGTCGCCTACGAGATTCACGATTCCCCGTTCGGGCCGCTGCTCGTCGGGTCTACTGACGCCGGCCTGGTTCGCGTGGCGCTCTCGGTCGAGAACGAAGCCGCCGTCCTGGAAGACCTGGCGCGCAAGGTGTCTGGTCGCATTCTCAGGACGGAGCGGCCCCCGATCACCAGGGCGCGGAAGCAGCTGGACCAGTACTTCGAAGGCAAACGGAAGAAGTTCCGGCTGAAGCTGGACTGGCAGCTCGTCCACGGGTTCCGGCGCGAAGTCCTGGATGCCACCACGGAGATCCCCTACGGAACGACCAGGAGCTACGCCGAGGTGGCGGTCGAGGCCGGCAGTCCGAAGGCGGTCAGGGCAGCGGGGTCGGCGCTCGCCGCCAACCCCTTGCCGATCGTGGTCCCCTGCCATCGGGTATTGAGGTCCGACGGACAGATCGGTTCATACCTCGGCGGTTCCCCGATGAAGAAGGAACTCCTGGAGATGGAGAAGGCGGGCGCCTAGCGTGAAGCCGAAGCCGCCGCAGCAAGCTCGGTGAGCTTCGCCCGGTGGGTCTTCGTTCCACCCAGATACGACGCATCCATCTGGGCCCGTTTATAGAACCAGTGAACGTCGGCCTCCCAGGTGAAGCCGATGCCACCGTGCGCCTGAATCGCAGAAGAGGTGACCTCCACCCCGGCCTTTGAAGCTGAGCTCTTGGCAAGTGCCGAGGCCTCTTCAAGAAGTGAACGATCGGCGTCGGCAGCCCACGCGGCGTAGTAGGTGACCGAGCGGGCACCTTCCGTATGGAGCAGCATCTGGGCGGCGCGGTGCTGGACGGCCTGGAACGAACCGACGGGTCGGCCGAACTGCTGGCGGTCCTTTACGTATTCAACGGTCATCTCGAGGGCACGGGAACAGACACCGACCAACTCGGCCGAGGTGAGCACGGCGGCCAGCGAAAGAGCGGCTGCGGCGTCACCTGGCATCGGATCACTGCCTTCTCCCCGACCGACGGTGCCGTAGCGCCGCGTCGGGTCGATGGTCTCGACCTCGTGGACAACGGCCTTGTCGGTGGCGAGGAGACTCGCCTTTGATCCATCGGCTTCGACCACGACGATCACGTCGGAATCAACAACGTCCGGGAAAGTCTGGATGTCAATGCCAAAGGAGCCAGTAGCCTCGCCGGATGCCAGCTTCGGCAGCCATTCAGCCTTCTGTTCATCGCTGCCCGCTTCCTGAATCGCAAGGCCACAGGCGGTGGTCGCCAGCAGGGGTGAGTTGGCCAGGGCGTATCCACTTTCTTCTAGAAGTGTCGCCAGTTCCAGAACACCCAGTCCACCACCGCCGTATTCCTCGGAGATGGCTACACCGGGCCAGCCAAGCTCGACCAGTTCGGTCCAGAGCGCCCCTTCGTAGGCCGCCGCTTCCGCAGCGACCCGAACCTTCGCAAGGGTCGAGCGATTTGCGAGCAGGTCCTTGGCGGTGCGCTTGATTTCGTGCTGATCTTCTGTGAAGTCGAATTCCATGGTTTGGCCTACTTCCTCGGGAGTCCCATGACTCGCTCGGCGATGATGTTCTTGAGGATCTCCGTGGTGCCGCCTTCGATCGAGTTGCCCCTGGCACGAAGGAGCTCGTAGGCCCACGGATTGTCCTTGTGGAGAGCTTCAGGCCCGACGATGTCAACGGCCAGTTGGGTCATCATCTGGTTGGTCTCTGACCAGAGCCACTTGGTCAGCGACCCTTCGGGGCCGGGCTGTCCGTACTTCATGATCGTGCTCAATCCGCGATACGCCGTGAGGCGGAGGGTTTCGGTCCGCTCGAGCATGTCGCCAAGTGCCTGGGCGACGACCGGGTCATTGATCGAGCCGTTCGCCACCGCTTCGGCAACGAGCTTGTCGAGAAGTTGACGCAATCTCACCTGGAGAAAGAAGCCGAGACCCGAGCGTTCGTTCATCAGCGTCGTGAGCGCGACGATCCAGCCGTTGCCTTCTTCTCCGAGCATGTTCTCGTCAGGAATACGCGCCTCTTCGATGAAGAGCTCGTTGAACTCGGCCTCACCCGTGATCTGGACCAGAGGAACAACCTGAACGGCATCCTGCTCCATGTCCATCAGGAAATATGAAAGCCCCTTGTGCTTGGAAGCCTCAGGGTCGGTTCGGGCAACGAGCATGCACCACTTCGAGTACTGCGCGCCGCTGGTCCAGACCTTCTGTCCGGTGACCACCCATTCGTCGCCGTCACGGACAGCTCGGGTCTTGACCGCGGCGAGGTCGGAACCAGCTTCCGGCTCAGAGAATCCCTGGCACCAGATTTCTTCAGCAGAAAGGATCGGGGTGAGGTACCTGTCCTTCTGCTCCGTGGTTCCCCAGGCCATGATCGTCGGGCCGGCAAGCAGCAGGCCCAGAACGTTTGCTGGCAACGGCGCCCCCGCCCGGCCCATCTCCTCGAAGAAGATGGCCGATTCCATCAGAGTCGCATCTCGACCGCCGTACTCCTGCGGCCAGTGGACTGCAGCCCACCCGGAGTCATAGAGACTCCGCTGCCAGGCGGTACGAAACGCGAAGATCGCGTCTTCGTCACCACGGGGTTCTTCTCCGGGACTGTTGGTCGCGAGCCATTCGCGGAGTTCGTCCCGGAACTCGAGCTCGTCCTGCGAGAACGTGAGGTCCATGGCGAAGCAGTCTATTCGTCAGCGGATGCTGTCGTTGATCCGCGAGTGATACTCGCTCCTTGCCGCATCGTCGATCTCGGTGTAGACCCGGTCAATTCCGGTGAGCCTGTTCAGTCGAATCGCAAATTTTGGCGGGAAGAGCGACATCAAACGAACGTAGGCACCGATCTCTTTCGGCACGGCCACTCGGGACTTGCCCGAGTCAATGGCACCGACAATCGCCTCGGCGATCTTCTCTGGCTTGACCAGCCTGACGAATGGCGAGCTGTGGGTTCCGACCATCATGTCGGTCTCCACCGGGCCCGGCATCACACAGGAGAAGGAGATGCCCGAGTTGATCAGTTCGGCCCGGATCGACTCGGTGAAACCGACCACACCGAACTTGGAGGCCGAGTAGGCAGAAAGTCCGGGCACGCCCATGACCCCCGCCAGCGAAGCCACGTTGATGACACTGCCGCGTTTCCTCGATTGCATCGCCCTCACTGCGGCCAGCGTTCCGAACATCGCGCCCTTGAGGTTCACATCGATTGTCCGCTCGATCACGTCGACGTCCTGAACAGTTACGCTCGGTGCCGCCATGGCAATCCCGGCGTTGTTGATCATCACGTCGAGCGGACCAAGGTCCTGCTCGACCTGGTCCACGAAAGCGTCGAAGGCGAGGCGGTCAGAAACGTCAAGCTGATAGCCCTTCGCACCGGAACCGATCAGCGCCGCGACCTCTTTGGCGAGATCACCGTCGATATCAGCAATCGCAACCTTTCCGCCCTCTGCGGCGAGGAGCCTGGCTGTGGCCTCACCGATTCCACGGGCGGCGCCGGTAATTGCGATGACAGAATTCGACTGGGTCATGCCCTGAGTCTAACCCGCGTTTCGAAGCTCAACCAGGTCGGCAAGATCCTCGTTCGAAAGCTCTGTCAGCGCCGACTCACCGGAACTGACGATGGCGTCAGCCAGCTCACGTTTGGTCTCGTGAATAGAGGCGATGCGGTCCTCGATTGTTCCTTCAGCGATCAGACGGTGGACCTGAACGGCGCTGGTCTGGCCGATCCGGTGTGCGCGGTCCGTCGCCTGCTCTTCCACGGCGGGGTTCCACCAGCGGTCGAAGTGGATGACGTGGTCGGCCCGGGTCAGGTTGAGCCCGGTGCCCGCCGCCTTGAGAGAAAGCAGGAAGACCGAGGTGTCACCTTCCTGGAAGCGGTCGACCATCTTCTCCCGCTGGCTTACAGGCGTGCCTCCATGCAGGAGCTGATTGCCGATCTCGCGCTCGTCGAGGTGGCGTTTGAGCAGCTTGGCCATCGCCACGTATTGGGTGAACACCAGCACCGCACCGCCTTCGGCAAGAATCGTGTCGAGCAGTTCGTCAAGAAGTTCGAGCTTGCCCGAGCGCTCGGTCAGCGGGGTGTTCTCTTCCTTCAGGTACTGAGCCGGATGGTTGCAGATCTGTTTCAGCGATGTCAGGAGTTTAAGGACGAGGCCTCTGCGGTTGATGCCGTCGCTGGTCCTGATCTGGACCATGTTCTCCTTGACCGCCTGCTCGTACAGCTTGATCTGCTCGTTGGTAAGTCCCACGGGCTGGTCGGTCACAGTCTTCGGCGGCAGCTCCGGAGCGATTCCCGGATCCGACTTGCGGCGACGAAGGAGGAACGGCCGGACCAGTTTGGAGAGCATCTTCGTCGTCGAGACCTTCATCTCGAGCTCGATCGGGTCCGCCCACTTCTTCCGGAAGGATCCGTGGGTGCCGAGCAGGCCCGGTGTTGTCCAATCGAGGATCGCCCAGAGTTCGGAGAGGTTGTTCTCTACGGGTGTACCGGTGAGGGCGACGCGGGATCTGGCTGGGATGCTGCGGAGGGCCTTGGCGCCGGCCGACCGGGGGTTCTTGACGTGCTGCGCCTCATCGGCGACCAGTAGGCCCCACTTCACAGTCTCGAAATGGTCGGCGTCAAGTCGCATGGTTCCGTAAGTCGTGAGAACGAAGCCGTCTACGACCCCTTCAAGGGTTCTTCCTCCGCCGTGGTAGCGCCGCACAGTTTCTCCCGGCGCGAAGCGATGGATCTCCCGTTCCCAGTTGCCGAGCAGTGACGCCGGGCAGACAACCAGGGTCGGTCCGCCGGTGGTCGGATTCAGCTTTCGATGCAGATGGAGCGCGATCAGCATCACCGTCTTGCCAAGACCCATGTCGTCGGCCAGGCAACCGCCGAGGCCAAGCGAAGTCATCCGGTGCAGCCAGCGGAGCCCTTCCACCTGATACTCGCGTAGGGTCGCCTTGAGAGCCTCCGGCGGCTGGATCAGATCGCCCTGGTCGTTACCGGTGATCTGTTCCCGCAGGGCAGCGACCCAGCCGCTCGCCTTGACTTCGACCGTGCGCCCGTCGACAACGGTGCTGCCGGTCAGTGCAACACTCAGGGCGTCGATCGCGGTCAGGGGCTTCAGGTCCGGTTTGCGGGCACGTTCGGCCTGCACCGGCGGAACGAGGACCCATTTACCGCGCAGCCAGGCAACCGGCCGCCCCGAGCGGACGAGGGTCTGAGTCTCTTCCTCGGATAGCGGCTCGCCGTCCAGCGAGAGCTGCCACGAGAAACCCTGAAGGGCCGTGTCATCAAATACGTCCGGAACGCTCTGGCTGAGGCCGCCGGTCATGCCGACGATCACCCGGGCGTCGAGGGAATGCGACATCTCGTCGTCCCAGCTGACCGAGACCCCGGAATTCTCGAGTCGCTCTGCGGCTCCGTCAAGCAGGTCCCCGACTTCTTCATCGCTGATCTCGAGGCGATCAGGTACATCGGCTTCGAGCAGGCGTCGTAGTGGAGCCCAGGCAGCGGCGGCCATGCCTACCCCGAGCGTCGTATCGATTCGGCCACGCGAGCCGAACTTCTCCTTGTCCTCGTTCCAGACTTCACTTACGTCGTGGTAGACGTCGGGCTCTCCCGGCAGATGGGCCTGAACCACGATTTCGAACGGATCGGTGCCGTAGCTGCCACCGGGTACTTCGATCCGGAGACGGACCGAGGCAGAGCCGCGTTCCTTCTTCGAGCCCGCACCATTACGTGAGTTGGCTCTGCGGCGGGATTTTGGAGGGGAAGGTGTCGGAGACAAAGTCGGCCGAGCATTGTATCCCTTTTTTCTTCTTCGACCTCTTACTGGGGCCTAAGGGGCCCGCCGGCTCCCGACATCCGCTTGAGATCGATCCCGCCCCGTTTGAGGATCAGATAGGTGAAATACAGGGCCAGAGCGAAAATCGGCAGACCCATGACCGTCTTGGCGATTCCGAGTGCAAGCAGCGACCCCGCAAGGAACAGCGGCAGCTGAACCGCGAGGCGGGTCACGAACAGTCCGACCCAGAGCCAACTGGCCTGACTGAAGAGCTTGACCCTCTCGGGGTCCTGACGCCACTGCGTACCTTCGCCGATCAGGGGCCCGACGAATACTCCGATCAGGGGCCATTTGACGAGGATCGATACCGCATACGCGATCGCGTAGCCCGCATTGAAAAGCAGCCCCGGAAGGAAGAAGTTCTCCGCTTTACCGGTCTTGGTTGCGATGAATCCGGCCAGGAGGACCCCGATGAAACCACCAGCCGCGTACTTCACGGACTCACCCTTGATCAGCCGGTAGGCACCGATCAAGGCACCGAGGCCGACCGCGGCGATGGCCGAAGCCTCGAGGTTCGCTCCGGAAAGGCTGTAGACCGCAATGAAGAGCAGGCCGGGCAGGCTCGAGTCGGCGATGCCCTGAGGGCCGCCCATCTCGTCGAGCAGGTTTCGCTCTTCTTTCTCGTCGATGACGATTTCGTCATCTCCCTTGCCCGTTTCGGTAGCCACTCGACCGATTCTCCCGTAAGCGGGATGCGGGCGTCCGTCAGGCGGCCGGGGCGATGCGGTGTGCGGGGGAAATCTCGGTCACCTCGGCTACCGGAAGCGGAACGATTGGCCATGCGCCCTCGATCCGTTCCGGCCTTCCCTGGCTAGCGAAGTATTCCTGAAGGGACTCTGCCTGCTCCAATGCCCATGCGGCCTGCGCGGTGTGGAGATCCTGAAGGTCGTATTGGCCGAGTTCCGCCTGGGTGTTGCCGAGCTTCCACGCCAGACGGGCGGCGGCCATCGCGTCAGCGTCAGCGGCGTGGGCGTCATCCAGGGGTATCCCGTACGCCTCGCAGAGGATGCTCAGGGTGCGCCGGCCCTTGCGGAAGCGATTGAACTGCTTGTCGAGCACGTAGGGATCAACCACCAGCAGGGCTTCGGGCCCACCGACCAGATCGATCAGCGGTTCCTGTCCATGGCGCCGCGCCTCGCGATCGAGGATGGTCAGGTCGAAACGGGCGTTGAAAGCAACGATCGGAATGTCCTGAACGACCAGTTCGGCCAGAAGTTCGGTGATCTCGAAAGCGGCTTGATCAGCCGGCAGGCCCTCGGCACGAGCCCGCTCCGTCGTGATCCTGTGGACGGCCGTGGCTTCCTCGGGAATCTCTACACCAGGGTCAACGAGCCAGGTCATGCTGGTGGTTTCCAGGCCCGCTCCGACCACGCTTACGGCAGCCGTCACGATGCGGTCGCTCTCCGTATCGGTCCCGGTGGTTTCTATGTCGAAGGCGGCCAAGCGCCCGGAGTGCCAGTTCACGAAACAAACGGTACCGGGAGATTCGGACACCAATTTCGGGTGTCAAATCATCCCAAGACGGTCCGGGCCGCTTCAGCTTACACCTAGCCGCAATCGATATTCAGGGGTTCCTTCGAAGGTGAGTGTTCGACCTGCAGGGTCGTGTGGTCGATCTCGAACCGCTCGTGAAGCAGCTTTTCAATCTCCCTCCTTGCGCCGTGGCAGTCTTCACCCGCCCCGACCAGCACATGGGCTGAGAGCATGGGGAAGCCGGAAGTGATCTGCCAGACGTGGAGGTCGTGGACTTCCTCGACAGTGAGTACGGCCGCCATTGCGTAACCGATCTCTTCCGTGCTCATTCCCCGCGGAGCGGCTTCCAGGAGCACGTCGACGGATTCACGAAGGACGGACCAGGCGCTGGCGGCGATCAGCACGGAGATGAGGATCGACACGATCGCGTCGGCCTGCTCCCAGCCAGTGGTGACGATGATCCCGGCCGCGACAATCACCCCGATCGATCCGGCTACGTCGGCGATCACGTGACGGAGCGCTGCCTTGACGTTGAGACTCTCCCCTCCTGCCTTGAACAGGACCCTTGCCGCGATCAGGTTGATCAACAGACCGAGCACTGCGATCACCAACATCTCTCCACCGAGGATCTCAACCGGATCTCCGAGGCGGCGGATCGCTTCGTAGATCACCCAGATCGACACGACGACGAGCAGGATGCCGTTGACCAGGGCAGCGAGGATCTCTGCCCTGTTGAATCCGAAAGTCCTTCTCGAAGTGGCCGGACGGGCTGCCAGCATCACCGCTCCGAGAGCGAGGAACAGGGAAAAGCTGTCGGAGAGCATGTGGCCGGCGTCAGCGATGAGCGCGAGGCTCCCCGTGACCAGACCTCCGACCGCCTCGACGACCATGAAGGTTGCGGTCAGGCCGGCGGCAATCAGCAGCGCGCGACGATCAGTACCCCGGTGGGCTCCGGGTCCGTGGCTGTGTCCGTGATCGTGCGCTTCCATCGTCAACCAGTGTACGAAGGCCGAAGGTGCCGCTGATAAGTTGACTTCTTGGCCAGCCGAGGCAGATCCCGATCCATGGTCCACCCCCACCGGCACTGCTGATGGAAAACCCGATCACTGACCCGGACGTCAGCTGGAAGGACGCGGGCTCGGACTTCATTCGCAGTGAAGTTTCAGGCGGCCTGGTACTCCTGGTTGCGGCAGTGGCCGCGGTTTTCTGGGCCAACCCTCCCTTCGGCGACAGCTACACCTCGTTCTGGCATTCGGAGCTCACCATCGGGATCGGGCGGTTCGAACTCTCCGACGATCTGCAGCACTGGGTGAACGACGCCCTGATGACGCTCTTCTTCTTTGTGGTCGGCCTGGAGATCAAGCGTGAGCTTGTGGTCGGCGAGCTGAACGACCGGGCCAAGGCCACCCTGCCTTTCATTGCTGCATTCGGTGGAGTCGCGCTGCCTGCGTTGATCTTTCTCGCTCTGAATGCCACCGGGTCGTCGATCGATGGGTGGGCGATCCCGATGGCCACAGACATTGCTTTCGCAGTGGCGGTTCTTGCCCTGCTTGGAAGCCGCATACCGCCCGGAGTGAGGCTGCTTGTCCTAAGCATCGCGATCGTCGACGACGTCATCGCGATCACCGTCATCGCCGTCTTCTACACCGAGTCGATCAGTTTCGGCTGGCTCGGGCTCGGTTTCGCCGCGCTTCTGGCCGTTGTCGCCATGCGCCGACTGGGTGTTTCGAGGATCGCGCTTTACACCCTGGTCGGAATGGTCGTCTGGCTCGGGTTCTTTGAGTCCGGTGTTCACGCGACCATTGCCGGAGTACTGCTCGGCCTCCTGACCCCGGCCCGCCCGATCAACGGCCGGCATGTGCTTGAGGACCTCGAGCATGGTCTCCACCCCTATACGAGCATGGTGATCGTGCCTCTCTTCGCCCTGGCCAACGCGGGCATCGTCCTCAGCGCCACCGTCATGAAGGACGCCGTTGCGAGTTCGTTGTTCTGGGGAGTCGTGCTGGGTCTGATCCTCGGCAAGACCTTCGGCATCAGCCTGGCCACCTTCGCGGCACAGCGATTCGGGCTCGGGCAGGTGCCGGACGGAGTCGAGACCGGTCACGTCTGGGGGATCGCCGCTCTCGGTGGCATCGGATTCACCGTGTCACTCTTCATCTCGCAGCTCGCTTATGACATCCCGGAGACCGTGGAGATCGCCAAGCTCGGCATCTTCGTCGCTTCGATCGTCAGTGCGATCCTCGGCACGGTCCTGCTGATTCGCCACGCCCGTTCAGGCCGCGACGAATCCGAGGGCTAAGCGCTCAGACCTCCTGGGCACGACCGGCGGAGACGCCGGGATCCGGGCCCATACCGGGTGAAACGTGGTTCGGCGGACCTTCGGGACCGCTGTCAGCGGGCTCGACGTTCCCGGTGTGGATCTCCGGCTGGCCGGGGATTGAATCCAGGTAACGATCCACCATGCGGGCGCACTGGCGACCTTCATTGATCGCCCAGACGATCAAGGACTGGCCACGACGGGCATCGCCCGCGGCAAAGACTCCGGGCACCGATGTCGCGTATGTACCGGCCTTGATGTTGCCACGGCCGTCCTTGTCGACTTCGAGGCTGTCAAGCAGTTCCTGCTCGGGGTGGAGGAAACCCATCGCCAGCAGGACGAGGTCGGCCTTGATCTCGAATCCGGTACCTTCCACCGGCCCGAATGGCGGCGCGTCGTCAGCACGGGCCGCGTGAAGCGTGTTCACGGTTCCGTTTTCGCCGGTCAGGTGGGTCGTCGTGATCGAGAAGTCCTGCTCGCCCTTGTCCACCCTGAGGGCTTCTTCCATGGCGTAAGACAGGCGGTACTTCTGTGGCCAGAGCGGCCACGGCGTA
>JBPPMT010000147.1:0-4859 GCA_051306195.1 Solirubrobacterales bacterium | reverse complement strand
CCGAACGTGTTGGCGGGGTCCGCTTAGTTGCCGGGGTCCGCCGGCGGTGCGGTCGGATCAACAGGGACTGCTGGTGCCGGTGGTGGAGCCGATATTGCGTCCAGCTCGGACTGGGCTGTGGCTGCTGCGCTTTGGGCTGCGCTTGTGATCTCCAGTTGGGCCTGGACTGCTCCGTCTGCTGCTCCTGCTCTTCGGCCCGCCCTTCCTCCCTGCTTTGCTCCTGACTTTCTGCCTTCGGTGTAGCCGGCTTTGGCTGTGTCCTTTCGGACTTCGGCCATTGCTTTTTCTTTGGCCTTCTCGAAGTTCTCTTCTGTGGTCAAGGTGGGGTCGGCGTCGTTGCTTGTGGCGGCCTTGCCTACCGTCAGGCCGATCACCAGGGCAACAAGGACTGCGGCCACTCCTCCCACGATGAGGATCGCTTTTCGTTGCCGGGCATCCTGTTCTTCACTGTCCGTCATCGGTCGGGTCCTCCGGGAGGGGTTCGACCGGAGCGGCCGCTGCCTCTACCGCCGCCTGGTACTCGGCCAGCTCCGTGCTGGTCGGGCAGATCTCCGGTGCTTCCGGGATCGCTCCGCAGTTGGCCTGGCGGTCGGCGAGGGCTGATTCGGCTGCTACCTGGGCGCTCGCCGCGGCGTCTGCGTCGGCCTCGGCCTGAGCCAACCCGGCGGTTCCTCCTCCGAGGTCAAACCCCTCCCGGGCGCCAGTCTTTCTTCCCGCCTTGATTCCGCGCTTTGTTCCTGACTTGAGGCCGCTCTTCCTGGTGATCGCCTCGACTCTCTCGAGGCTGCGGTCGTAGGCGACTTCGTAGGCGTCGTCGCGGGCCTGCTGGGCCTCAGACTTGCTGATTGCCGAACCGGAACCGAGGGCGTACCCGGCAATGGCTGCCACGACCAGGGCCAGTGCTCCACAGATCAGCCAGGGCGTTGCCCGATGCCAGTTCATGGCTCCGGGACGTCGATTTCCTTGTCGGTCGGTGCGTCCAGTCCGGCCTGCTCGAATGCTCGTTTGTAGTTCAGTTTGTAGGCGGGGATGTATGCCTTGTCGAATCCTGCGTCACGGCCCTTCTGGAAGCCTGCCGCGTAGCCCTTCTTCGCTCCTTCGATCGCCCCGGCCTGCTTGCCGGCGGCTGCCCCTTCCAGCCTTGCCGTGTCGACGTCGTCTCCGGAACCCTTGCCGAGGAAGAAGGCCCCTACCCCGACCAGCAGGGAGACGATCGCGATGGCGGCGATTCCCGTGACCAGGCCAAACTCGACCTCGACCTTTTCTTCTTCCGCCTTGTCGGGCCGCTCCGCCCGCTTCGGCATGTTCGGCAACCTGGGCTTCGGGATCTCAATGCTCTTTACACGCGCGGCAGCGGCTGCTCCCGCCGCCTTCAGGTGGCGAGTGACCGACTCTTCGGATCCCTGGTTACGCGCCGACGGTTCAGTCTCGTCCTCGAATTCAGGATCGTCCTCGACTTCGTCGTCGTAGTAGTCGTCCTCGTATTCGTCTTCTTCGAACTCGGACTCGTCTTCGTATTCGTCTTCGAACTCACCCTCGGGCTCTTCGAAGATCTCGGTCTCGGCATCGGCGACCCGGTATTCCTGCGTATCCTCGGACGAGGTTTCTTCGGTCTCGTCTGCGTCTTCTCGATCTCTGTACATCTGCGCTGACCCACGATTCCTGGCTAGTTGAAAAGAACTCGTTGATGCCTACCCCAATCGGGTGCGGGAGAACCGTCGGGACCCGGATTGGAATCAAACTTGCGCCTCCCTGTCAGATTCGACAGGCGCGGCCTTACTCCCCCTCCACACCAACGATTGGAATTGGGGATCTATGTTGAATCGAAATCTTGTCCGTGTTTTGTCTGTGCTTCTCGGGGTCTTTGCGATTGCCTCAGTCAGCGCCAGCGCTTCGGCTTCTGAGCTGAGCGACGCTCGCAGCTCGCTTCAGGAGCGGATTGGCGACGCTTCCTCGTCCGTCCCCGGGGCAACTGCCTCTCCCGGGTCCGGTGCGACCACCAGCGGACGGAAACGCGTCCGGTTGATGACCACATACAAGGCGCGGAGCAATGCGCTCGACGTAACCGAATACATCTACCTCGACTCTGAGTTCAACTGGACCGACTACGGAGTTCGCACCTGCATCCGCGTTTCGCGGCCGCGGGTCGATTGTTACTCCTACGTCCTCGAGGACCTCTTCGATGAGTACGGGTACTACGACACGATTCTCTGCAACTGGTTCACCGCGAGCGCCTGGCTGCGAAGCGGCGGGATGAAGGTCTGGACCCACGACACCGAATGCGTGTACCTGTCGGAGGTCTGAGGTCTGTTCAGTGGTGCTCAGCTGCCGGTGCGCCTGACCAGCGTCAGGCCATCGGCCATTGTGAGCATCACTGAATCGACCCTTTCGTCTTCCATGATCGTTTCGTTCAGTTGCTGCGCGGCGCGGGTTCCATCGTCTGGATCCTTGTCGAGGATCCGGCCGCCCATGAAGACATTGTCGATCGCGAGGAGGCCGCCCGGCCGGAGTCGAGGCACCAGCTCCTCGTAGTACTCGGGATAGCTGGTTTTGTCGGCGTCAAGGTAAGCGAAATCGACCGCTGTCTCCGGCAGCGCACGAATGCCTTCGATCGCGGGGCCGACCACGATCTCGGTCCGCTCGCCCACCCCTGCCTCGTCGAGGTTGGCACGGGCGATGTCGGCCCTTTCCTGTTCGAGCTCGAAGCAGATCAGCCGGCCACCCGCCCCGAGACCCCGTGCGATCCGGATCGCCCCGTACCCGGTGAAGGTTCCGATCTCGAGGGCCAGCCGCGCGTCCAGCATCCGCACCAGCATCTCCAGGAAGGCCGCCTGCTCGGGCGCGGTCTGCATCATCACGATCGAACCCATCGCCGCGGTCCGTTCTTCGACGTTCTTCAGCGCTTCGTCGCGGCCGCTTGCGTGGGCCTGGATGTAGGCGGCGAGTTCAGCGTCAATCGGAGTCGCTTCTACTGACATAACCCAACTTCCCAGTCGCCTGCTTCTTCGAGCACTTCGGGTTGCTCGGCATCGGCCACCACGGCCTCCCGCTCCGCCCTGAAGATCGCTTCGCGGCTCGATTCCCCAGATTCATCGTCCACTGTGCGTGGTTCGCTCACTGACGTCTCCTTCCTTGGTGGTTTGGTCGCAACCGGGTTTGCCCGACATCGTTGCTGAGCCTGACCATCTGGTCAACTTCGATACTGAGATTGCGGTCAGCGGTTGGGTGAGCCCGTCACCGACTCCTTGTCGTCTCCCCACGTTTCCACTTCCCAATGCTGCTCGACCTGGGGTTTGGCGAAGAAGCCGATCACCCGCAGGTCCTCGTCTCCGGTGTTGTGGAGGTCGTGCATCGTGCCTTCGGTCAGGACGATCAGGTCTCCTTTCTTGACCGGCTGAGGGCCGTCATCGAGCAGGAGTACTCCTGAGCCCCCGATGAAGAACTGGGTCTCTTCGGCGGTGTCGTAATGGCGGCCGAGCCTCTTTCCCGGTGGGATCGCGAAGTAGATCTCCGTCGACTGCTCCGAGCCTGATCCTCCGTAGGCGAAGTAACCGCCCACCCACGCTGCGTCATCGGTGGCGCTTGACTCCAGCGAGACCGTTTCGACGTCGTCCACATTCAATGGCTTGTCCATGCCTGCCTCTTTCCGTTGGTGGGCCCCATTCGAAGCCCTGAGGCCATCCTTGCGGAAAGGGCCTCTCCCGTCAATCGACTTGAACAGACCAGGCCGAATCCTTCCCTGCCAAATGGTGTTGACTTATGTAATGGGAATCCTGCCTGCGTCTTTCCACGTCCGCCTGTCAATCTTCGCTGCCGTTCTGGCTGGCTGCTTCGCGCTGCCTGCTGTGGCATCGGGTGCTGAGTGCACACTGCCTACCCCCGACGCCGATGCGACGCTAACCGGAACCGAGCAGGTGACGAAAGGTAACTTCAAGCCGGGTCTGAACGGCAAGTTCATCCAGATTCCGTTTACCGTGCCGGCCGGAACCACTGGCATGCGTGTTCGCTACTGCTACGACAACACGGGTCCCGATGGCCAGACGGGTTCCAGTTTCAACAGTGACAATACGACTCTCGACCTCGGCGTCTACGAGCCGAACGCGGCCGACCCGGGCAACTTCACAATGAACCAGCGCCGCGGATGGAGTGGCAGCGCGGTCAAAATGATCGGCATCGGTGAGAACGGTCCCACCGACAGCGCGACCTACGGCACCTCCGACGCAACCCGCAAGGCGTACACGCCCGGAAATACGACCCGTGCCTACAAGCCCGGGCCGGTACCCGCAGGTACCTGGGCGGTCGAACTTGGTGCCGGCTACATCGATGCGGCACTCGCCGGAGGAGCTGACTGGAAGGTCGGCGTAACTACCACTACGGACACGGCGTGGAGCGATGAATCCTTCACCCCTGACCCGTACACGCCTTACGTGGCCAACCCGGCTGCAGGCTGGTACGCCGGTGACCTTCACGTCCACGGAGAGAATGAACCCGGCAACGCCACGATGGAAAACTCATTCGACCTGGGCTTCGACACCAGGGACCTCGACTTCATGACCCTGGTCGATCACAACAACGACGTCGCCCGCCAGACTGAGCTCGGCAAATACGACACCCTCTATCCCGGAAAGCTGATCATCCCGGGGACCGAGATGACCACCTACGACGGTCATTACAACAGCCAGAACTCGAGCGAATTCACGGACTTCCGGATGAGTGACGTTTACAAGTTCACCGGCGTCATCGGCGACATGACCGATGTCAGCGAGGCGAATCTGAGTCTGGTCCGAGGACCCGAGGATCCTTCCACCCGCTTCGCGCAGATCGATGCGGCAGGAGGCTGGAGCCAGATCAACCACCCG
>JBPPMT010000117.1:0-3225 GCA_051306195.1 Solirubrobacterales bacterium | reverse complement strand
GTACCTATGTCGAGTGCTCCAGTACCGGCATTGATGACTACACTGGTTGCACCAGTACCGTTACCAATGGTTACTGTCTTTGCATTAGCGTTAGTACCTATGTTAATTGCACCGGTTGTACCTGTGTCTAGAGTTAATGCTCCGGTTGTGCCGGTGGTAATACCTATGGTTGAGGCTGCAGCACTAGATAGTGTTAGAGCAGCAGTACTTGTTAGAGTAGTAGCTCCTTGACCGGTTAGTGTAGATGCACCAGCTGCAATCTGGAAGCGAGAGACGTTGGTAGTTTCAAAGCTTAGGATGTTGGCATCAACAGTACCAAGTGTGGCTGTAGCACCAAAGGTGTTACCGTCTTGGATGAAGAAGCTATTGTCTAGGACTGTGTTGTCTACTGTTAGTACACCACCTGAGTTGATGAGGCCACCACCAGTGAAGTCAGTGAAGGCGTCAGCGTTGAAGGTGAAGGTGTCACCTGTTTCTACGGTTAGGCCACCGTTGAGGGTGGTTAGACCTGTTACTCCTAGAGTTGTAGATATTAAGGCTGCACCGGTTACGTCTAGGGCTACAGTTGGAGCGGTAAGCCCGCCAACACGGAAGTTACCAGCAAAAGCATTGTTATATGTACTAGCATTATAGATTGACCAGTTGCCTGCACCACTTGTTTGTGGAACAAATCCATTAGTAGAAGAGATAAGCAAGTTTGTGTTGTTTCCTCCTGCAGCTTGGTTGTCTAAACCAAGACCAACGGAATTTGTAAGGGTGCCTGCACTAGCCGAATTTGCCCATCCGTAAAATCCGT
Source organism: Solirubrobacterales bacterium (assembly GCA_051306195.1). Classification (GTDB taxonomy): domain Bacteria; phylum Actinomycetota; class Thermoleophilia; order Solirubrobacterales; family 70-9; genus 67-14. The sequence goes on along the minus strand of JBPPMT010000117.1, from coordinate 2,429 downwards.
AAGCAGATGTTGTTGTGCCAGCACCGCTTTGTATGACTTGTCCAGCTGTTCCGATTGAATACGTTACAGTACCACTACCAGTGTTGCGTGAAACGGCCTGAATACCAGTTATTAATGTACCGTTAGCACTACCCGTTACATCGCTGAAGGTTCTATTGCCATAGATTGTATTTATGGTTGTTGCTGCTGCGCTATATGATGTCGTAGACAAAGTGCCTACTAATTGGCTGGTTGCTCCTGTTAGGTTGACTGAGCTAGAGCTAAGGTTGTTACTAACACCAACAAAGCTGGTATTAGCGGCACCGCTTGGGCTAACTGTAAGATTGGTGAACAGGGCACTTTGGGTTGTTGTGCTGGTCGTTGTGCCTTTAATTGATGCGATAGTTGTGTCTGTGCCTCCAGGTGCGCCATTTACTTCAAGCTTGCCTGCGCTAGCGCCGTTGGCGCCTATTCCTACTGTGTTGTTGGTTGCGTCCACGAATAGGGTGTTGGTGTCTACTGTTAGGTTGCCAGCTACCGAAGTGTTACCGCTGATGTCTACTACAAATAGGTTTGTTAGTGCGTTGTTGCGAAGTGTTAGTAGATTGCCAGTTTGAGTACCAGAGCTTTGACCTAGGATTGTGGAGTCTGCATCATATACTGAACCGACATTTACTACACTTAGTTTTGCATTACTAGTGGCAGTACCAAGCTGTGTTCTACCACCAGCTGTGCCTATGTTGAAGTTGCCGTATGTTCCACTAAACTGTCCTGTTGCTAGATTAATATTTCCCTGACCTAGGCCCTGACCTACGGTTAGGTTAATTGAGCCGCTATTACTAACACCTATAGCATTTGCTGTAGAAATATTAACCGCACCACTAGCGCTGCTACCGGCCGTGCCTGCACCTGATGCAATTGTTACTGCTCCACCTACCCCACTTGTTGAGCCACCAGCACCTGCACGTATTGTTACACCACCACCTATGCCGGTTGCGCCGGCCACTCCACCGTTGACTGTGGTCAGACCACCGGCACCAGATGTGTTACCAGCTCCAGCTTGCAAGGTGACTGCTCCACCTACCCCTGCAGCAGTAGAGTTACTGGTACCAAGTACAGAGAAGGCGTTAGGTGAGGCTGCAAGGCCTGTTGATGGATCAGCGTTACCTAGGTAGAGGATGTCGCTGTTGGCAAAGCTTGCACGTACTATGTTGTTTGTTTCTACACTAAGCCCAAATGCATCATTAGTACCAAGGATTGCTGTACCAGCAAAGCTGTTACCGCCTTGTTGGAAGAAACCAGCTGCAGTAGAGTTGTCTACTGTTAGTACACCACCTGAGTTGATGAGGCCACCACCAGTGAAGTCAGTGAAGGCGTCAGCGTTGAAGGTGAAGGTGTCACCTGTTTCTACGGTTAGGCCACCGTTGAGGGTGGTGAGGCCGGTGACGGTTAGGGTGCCTGTGAAGGTTTTGTCGCCACCAAATGTCTGAGCGTTAGCTGTTACTATTCCAGCTAGAGTAGCTGAGGCATCAGATACTGTAAGTGTGATGTCGTCTGGGTTACTAACAGTATTAATAGCAAAGGTTGTGCCGGCTACTGCGGCGGTAGCAGCAGTGTTTAGGAAGTTAGCGTCAGTAGCAGCAGTAGAGTTAATAGTTATTGAGTCACCCACTCCATCACCTGTACAAGTATTCCAAGTTGGAGCTGAGCCAGTAGTTGCTATTAGACACTGACCAGTTGTACCAGCAGCAGTAACACCAATAGCTCCTGTGCCGTTACCGTAGAGTATACCGTTGGTTGTAAAGGTGCCGGCTCCGGTACCGCCTCTTGCAACACTTAGGCTACCACCTGTAAAGAAGGTAGATGCATCAGCATTTGTTACGTTAGATAATACACCTGCGTTGGATAGTCTAGTAGTTCCACCTGTTTGTAGGTTATTAACTATGTTTACGTCACCACCACTTGTGACTGTTAGTCTTACTATGTCGGTTGTTTCAAGGTTTAGAGCGGTAGCATCATTAGTACCAATAGTTATAGCTCCGGCTTGTCCATTGTTTAGGATGTCACCTGTTCCACCTACGCCTGCACAGTTACCTGAGGTAAGACAGAAGGTGCCAGTAGCGTCTGGTAGTGTGTATGTTCTAGCTGCTGTAAGGTCTGCATTGGTGATAGTTCCTGTGAACCGTGCTGCTCCACCAGTTGTAATAGTAGTAGCTATTTGATCATCAGTTGCAGTTGCATTATTAACGGTTAGGCCACGTAGTGTTGAGGCACCAGTGACACTTAATGTACTGTTTAGTGTTGCTGCTGCACCTAGAGTTATTCCACCAGAACCTGCGTTGATGGTAGTAGTACCTGTTGATGCTGATGAACCTAGTGTTACTGTCTTTGCTCCAGTGCCACCAGTACCAAGGTTGATGGCTTGGGCTCCGGTGCCTGTACCGAGAGAT
>JBPPMT010000116.1:0-14884 GCA_051306195.1 Solirubrobacterales bacterium | reverse complement strand
ATCTCCCGCATCTTCCGCAGGCCTTCGAGGGCCACGGTCTCGGCCGACAGCACGACGCCGTCTCCGGCACAGGTCGGACACTTGACCGTGAGGATCTCGCGGACGCCGTCGGTGATGTTCTGGCGGGTCATCTCGACCAGGCCGAGCGGCGAGATCTCGACGAGGTAACTCTTCGACTTGTCGGCATCGAGTGCGTTCCGCAGGGTGCCGAGCACCTTGTCGCGGTTCTTGCCCTTGGCCATGTCGATGAAGTCGATGACGATGATGCCGCCGATGTCTCGCAGCCTCAGCTGGCGTACGACTTCGGCCGCCGCTTCGTTGTTGACCCGGGTGATCGTCTCTTCGAGTCCACCCTTGCCGCGGCCCGTGAACGAGCCGGAGTTGACGTCGATGACAGTCAGTGCCTCGGTGTAGTCGATGATCAGGTAGCCGCCGGAAGGCAGGTCGATGCGGCTGCCCAGCGTCGACTGGATCGCCCTCTCGATCTCCCACTTCTCGAACAGCGGCTTGCTGCCCTCGTACATCTCGACCAGCTCGACTAGTTCCGGAGCGGTCCGCTCGAAAAAGCTGGTGACGCGGTCGAACTGTTTCTGGTCGTCGATGATCGCGCGGTCGAACTCGTTCAGGAACACGTCCCTGAGGACGCGGACCGGCAGGTCCTGCTCCTGGAAGACGAGCGAAGGAGCCTTGACTCCCTCCTTCCTCTTCTCGAGCACGTCGCTCAGGCGGTGGAGGTAGCTGACCTCGCGGGTGAAGTCGGCCTTCTTGGCGCCGTGAGCGGCGGTGCGGACGATCAGACCGCCCGGGCCGTCGTACGACCGGCTGACCATGCGGCGCAGGCGCTCGCGCTCCTTGTCGACCAGACGGCGGCTGACACCGACACCGGTCCCGGAGGGCGCGTAGACCAGGTAGCGGCCGGCGATCGTGACGTTCATCGAGAGCCGGGCGCCCTTGCTCTTGATCGGATCCTTGATGACCTGGACCAGAATCTCCTGTTTCGGCTTGATCAGTTCGTCGATGCGGCGGCCGGTACCGCGGCCGCGCTTCGGGGCCTGCTGGCCGTCGGGCAGCAGGATCTCGTCGACGTGCAGGAAGCCGTTGCGCTCCAGGCCGATGTCGACGAAAGCCGCCTCCATGCCGGGCAGGACGTTGTCGACCTTGCCGAGGTAGATGTTTCCGACGAGGGAGCGTCCGCCCCGCCGTTCGATGTAGACCTCGGCGACTTCCCGCTGGGACTTCACGGTTTTCGCTTCGAGTACGGCCACGCGGGTCTCGCCGCGGTCGGCCGATACAACAATCGTCTTTTTCATTTCAGGTGTTTCCGTTCAGATGTGGTTGACCGGATCCCCAGGTCAGGGGATCCAGGTACCCCTCTGACCGGCGCGCGACTGGATGTGGATGCTCTGCAGGATCCCGAGCATGAGGAAGGTGGCGATAACGGCCGAGCCTCCGTAGCTCATCAGGGGCAAAGGTATGCCAGTGATCGGCATGATGCCGAGGTTCATTCCCACGTTGACGAAGACCTGGAACATGATCGCCACGGCTATGCCTGCGGCGACGAGGGTTCCGTAGAAGTTCTTCGAGAGCGTCATCAGACGCAGCGCCCGCCAGAAAAGGAGGGCAAAAAGGGATAAAACAAGCGCGGCTCCGACGAATCCATAGCGTTCGGCGACCACCGCAAAGATGAAATCGGTGTGGTTCTCGGGCAGAAACCCGAGACGTGACTGGGTTGCCTGGTCGCCGCGGCCGGTGGTTCCACCGGATCCCGCTGCGACTTTGGCCTGATTCTGCTGGTAGCCGCCATCTCCGATATCCGAAGAGGGTTCGAGGAACGATGTGAGTCTTTCCGTCTGGTACTCCTTGAGAAGCGGAGCGCCGGCCATCGGCATGACCACGAGGACGAAACTGATGAGAACCACCAGTGCGCCTCCGATTGCGGCGAGATGCGTCCAGCGCACCCCTGCCGCGACCATGATCGCGATCGTGATGGCCCCGAACACCAGAGAGGTGCCGAGGTCCTGAAGCAGGACGAGACCGGTTGGCGCAAAACCGAGCGCCAGGATCCGGATCGTCCTTTGTCGTTCGGAGCCACGTCGGGCCCCGTCGATGACGAATCCAGCCAGGGAGAGAACAAGGAGAACCTTGCCCAGTTCGGCCGGCTGGAAGGTGAAGAGTGGAAGTTCGAGCGAATTGGTCGACCCTCTCGCGGCGACGCCGAAAGCGAAGACCGCGAAGATCGAGGCACAGAGGAACGTGTAGATACCGACCCGCAATTCGCGGAAGCGTGAGTAATCGACCCTCGAGATGAGAAACATCGCAACAATTCCCACCAGACCGTACAGAGCTTGGCGCTGCAGGTAGTAGTCGGGGGCACCGGGGATCGCGCCGCGGCTGGCCTGGTGCAAGGTGATCAAGGAACATGCAAGCAGGCCCAGAGCCGAAAAAGCCAGCCAGCCGTCCATGTCCCGGATGCCCATGCGGTCGAGCAGCGAGACCCGGTTGTGAAACCGGCCCATCCCGTCCCGACTGACCCGCGACGACTCCATCACTCCACCGACCCGGTGCCGCCGGAGACGGCTTTTGCCTGCTTGTCGAAGTATGCAGAGAGAATCTGGAGCGCGACCGGGGCCGCGGTGTCAGCACCGAAGCCGCCCTGCTCGATGGTCGTGGTGACCACGATCTCGGGGTTGGGATACGGAGCGAGGACCGAGTACCAGGCCTGGTCGCCGTTCGGCGGGCGTTCCGCGGTACCGGTCTTGCCGGCCACCGGCACGGGGAAGCCGCCGAAGACCTTGTAGGAGGTGCCTTCCGGCGCCTGAGCGGCATCATGGAGGCCGGCCATGATCACGTCCTGGGCACCCGGATCGATCGGAATCTGGCGAATCACTTCGGCCTCGGTTTCTTCAAGCACGCGGCCGGCCGCGTCTTCCGTCTGGAGAGCAAGGCGGGGCTTCATCACGTCACCACCGTTGCCAAGTGCCGCGTAAGCAACCGCCATCTGCAGCGGGTCCGCTTGGAGGTCTCCCTGCCCGATCGCCAGCTGGATGTTGTCGCCGATCACCCAGCCGCGATCAGTGCCCCCTTCAGCGAATAGCTGGTTCCTCCATTCCGGCGTGGGCAGCAGTCCTGCCGACTCGCCAGGCAGGTCGATGCCGGTCGTCTTGCCGATTCCGAACTGGCTCGACCATTTCTGGAGTTTGTTGGTGCCGTTCATTCCGGCGCCGAGCAGGTAGTAGTAGACGTCGGAAGAGACCTCGAGTGAACGCCGCAGGTCGACCGGACCGTGAGCCTGTTCCCCGGCATTGGTGAATTCCTGGTCGGCGATGACGACCTTGCCGGCATCGTTGACGACGGTCGAAGGAGTGATCTCCCCGGCATCGAGTCCGGCCAGGGCGGTGATCGGCTTGTAGATCGATCCGACTGGATACTGGCTGCCGATCGCGCGGTTGAAGAGCGGAGCGCCCTGGTCTTCGTCGTAGAGGTCGTCAACCTGCTTCTGGGTGAGCGGGCGGGTGAACATCGAAGGGTCGAAGGTCGGACCGGAGCCGAGGCCGAGCACCTCGCCGCTGTTGACGTCCATGGCCACGAAGGCTCCGGGTAGTCCGATCGACGAGAGCGCCGCCTCCCCCGCGTTCTGGACATCGGAGTCGAGCGTCAATCGCAGTGAGTTACCGGGCTCCGGGGTGTCGGAGGCGAGCTGGCCCTTGACCTTGCCCATCGAGTCGACCTGGATCTTGGTGGTGCCGGCGGCCCCGCGCAGAGTGTCGTCGTAGGTCTGCTCGATCCCGGCCTTGCCGAGCGAGTCACCGGCCTCGATCCCCGGATCGTCGGTTGCCTCGAGGTCCTCGGCCGTGACCTCGCCGACGCTGCCGAGCAGGTGAGCCGCCTCGAACCCTTGGGGGTAGCGGCGTACGAAGACCCGGTTTACCTGGACCTCCGGGTACTCGGCCTGATGCTCCTGAAGGTAGAAAACGAGGTTGTCGTCGACATCCGTGGCCAGGGTCACGGGACTGCCGGGCGGGTTGTCCATGATCTCGTCGCGATAACGATTGCGGATCCAGTCGAGGTCCCGGTCCATCAGTTCGGCGACCGACTTGAAGAGCTTCTGCCGGGCCGGGATCTCGGTCGGCACCTCGATCGGGTCGAGCTGAAGCGCCATGCTCGTCCGGTTGTCGACGAGGACGTTTCCGTCGCGGTCCATGATCTGGCCGCGGGGGGCTCGCACCCTGATTTCCCGGGACCGGTTGTCGTTGGCTTCGGCCAGGTATTTGTCGCCGGTGACCACCTGAAGCGACCAGAGACGGAAGAAGAGGACAGCGAACAGGAACAGCCCGACGCCACCGATGATCGCCACCCGGAGGGCCGTGCCATGGCGGTGCTTTGTTTTCGGGACTACGGGCTGAAATCTCATGGTCTGGGCCTTCTAACCCCTCAGATATCCAAAACGGTCGGTGTTCGCCTGCTGCGACCACTGCGTGTGTTGATCAATGCGGGCCGGAGAACCCTGCGGATCAGGGCGAGAATCGGAAAGGCCAACAAGAAACCATAGAGACCCTGCACCACCACCTCGAGCAGGATCGCCGGGCTGACTGAAGCGTCGAGCCCGAGCAGCGTCGTGAAGAGCCCGAGGGCGACGCTACAGAGCACAGTCGCGGCCCCACAGATCGCGGCGGTCACAAGGCGTCCCGGCTGCTCGCCACGCTCGCGGTAAAGCCCGGCGGCGTAACCAACCGCCATGAAGACGATGCAGGCCGTTCCCAGCGGGCCGTCCCCCAAGGCGTCGGAAAGGAAGCCGATCGAGAACCCGACCGTGGCACCGACCATGCTGCCGCCGAGCAGCCCGAAGATCACGGCGCAGGCAGGAAGGATCCAGAACGACACGTGGAGCACCTCGACCATCGAGAAGAAGCCCGACTGAAGCAGTACGAAAAGCAGGACCAGGGCGGCGATCCGCAGCGCGACTTTGGTGGTCACGATCATCCGCGGTCACCTCCGGTCAGGACCTGGACCAGGTCGAGGTTGCGCATGTCGGGGTAAGGGGACAGTTCGACGCTCTGGATGGCTTCGCGCTCGTCGATCGGCGCGGAGGCAACTTCGCCGACCGGGATGTTCCGTGGGTAAAGCGAAGAGAGACCTTCACCGCGCCAGCCGGAGGTGACGACGCTCTGGCCCCTGGCGATGTTCTTGGTCTCGTCGAGGAATTCGAGCAGCAGGGTGTCTGGTGCTCCGATCTTCGGCCGGACGACACCCTGCGCCCCACCGGGGACTACTTTGGCGCTGACCGCGCTCGAGCTGTCGGTGATCAGCGTGACCACCGACTCGCTGCGACTGACCGAACTGACGTGACCGACCAAGCCGTCGCCATTGATCACGGGATCGTTGTTCTTGACTCCGTCGCTGGTCCCGCTGTCGATCCCGACGGTCGAGTACCAGACGGTCGGCGAACGACTGATCACCGACGAGGTCACGGGCTTGAAGCCGTCGGCGATCCCGGCCTTCTGCTCCAGGTTCGCCATCTCACGAAGCTGCTTGTTTTCCGCGATGGCCACCTGGCCGGCGATCGCCTGGGTCCTTGATTCCTGGAGTTCGGTGGTGAGGCGGTCTCACTCCCCGCGGGCCTCGATCGTCTCGTCGAACCAGTTGACCAGATCCCGCGCGGGCTTCAGGGCCCGGCTGGCACCATCCTGGATCGGTCCGAACACCGTTCCAAGGCCTCCGCCGAAGCCACCTGAACCCTGACCGAAGGTGATCGTGAGCAGCACGAAAGCAAGCAGGACCAGCCCTATGAGAACCGCTCGTCGGCGGCGAACTTGCTTTTGATACACGGCTTGAAACCTTGGTTTGAAGAGTTGGTGGATATCGCCGGCAGACCGGGGCCTGCGTGGCGGGGCGCGACCAGTGACTTTCTCACTTATCAGCGCGGATGGTGCCGTCTGAGAGGCGTCTGTTCGAGTACTTGCAGACTGGCGTGAAACGCCGAACCTGGACTAGCGGTCCGAGTCAGGATTGTACCGAAGCGGCTATTCCGCCGATTCAGGCGTCGAGTTCGGGGGCAAGTTCGAGCAGAAGCCCTACAGGCAGACCGATCACATTGGCAATATCGCCCTCGATCCCCGCCACCAGAGCCGATCCGCGACCCTGGATCGCATACCCGCCGGCCCGGTTTCGCCACTCGCCGCTCGCCAGATACCGGTCGATTTCCTGGCTGCTGAGTTCCCGGAACCGCACTTCGGAGACCGCGACCCCCGTACGAGCCTGGTCTTCGGCCGGTCCGATCAACGCCAGACCGCTGAAAACCTGGTGAACCCGGCCGGAAAGCTGGGCCAGGTACTCCCGGGCCCGGACCTCGTCCCCGGGCTTGCCGATGATGTGCTCTTCGACCACAACGTCGGTGTCACAGCCGATCACGATCGAACCCGGTCTGGCAACCGCCCGCGCCTTGAGCAAGGCGTTGGCCAGAACGACTTCGGCCGGGTCGCCATGCACGATTTCCTCAACCCCGGAAACCACAACCTCGAACTCAACCCCGATCCGCTCAAGGATCTCCTTCCGCTGAGGGGAACCGGAAGCAAGGATGACTGGAAAAGGCGTGACCACCACAGGAGATTCGCAGATCCCCTATCCCGAGGCACCCGGCGAACACCATGATCCATGGGGCGCGGAACGGGCACCCTGAGCCCTCGGCACAACCCCGGGTGCCTGCGATAACTACGGTATTTGCCCGAATAACGCAGGCACCTCGGTGTATGGCCTACAAAGACTTGCCGTCCGAGGGGTCAAGCGTGCCAGCCTGGAGCGCGGGTCGCGGGGGTTCGTCCGGAGGATGTGGTCCAGAGGCGAATTCATCCCGCGGCCCGCAGCCGGGGACGTTTCCTCAGGACGGAACCCCGCGGTCCGCGCCCCGGGGCCTCGCGACTAAACGCCCTCGGGGAACCAGATTCCGATCTCGCGCGTGGCGGATTCATCCGAGTCGGACCCGTGGACCATGTTGAAGGTGACTTCCTGGGCGAAGTCTCCGCGGATCGATCCGGGGGCGGCTTCGACCGGGTTGGTGGCACCAATCAGCTGGCGGGCGGCCTTGACGGCTTCGGGGCCTTCGAGGACGGCGGCGACCAGCGGGCCACCGGTGATGAAGTCAACCAGCTCGCCGAAGAACGGCTTGTCGGTGTGCTCGGCGTAGTGCTCGTTGGCGATGGCCTCGGAGGCGGTGAGCTTCTTCAGAGCGACGATCGACAGGCCCTTGTTCTCGAACCGGGAGAGGATCTCTCCGGTGAGTGAACGATCAAAGGCGTCGGGCTTGACCAGGATCAGGGTTTGGGGCATGGGTTTTCTCGGACTCCGTTACGGGTTGTGATTTGAAGGCAGCGGTGGATCAGCGTGATTCGGGGGACCGGCTCGGAGCCGGGGCGTCACCGCTGTTGATCGGCTTCGAGTCGCTGCCGGAATCGTCATCGGGGACGACGGTCTTGCGGCGGGCAGATCGAGGTGTACGCCGACTGCGATCTGACTCGGTCGAATCGGAATCGGGCGAAGGTCGGGCGGCGGCACTTTCTACTGTCTCGTCGGAGTGCGAGGAGCGTTCCGGCTTGCTCCGGCTGGAAGAACTGCGGCCGGAGGACCCACGTGACGACGGGCGGCCGGATCCTTCCTGCGGGGCAGCTTCGGACGAGGACTTGGAACGGCGACCGCGCCTGGACTCGCTCCTTACCTGCTCGCGTTTCGGATCCTTGGACCGGGAGCCGGACTTCGAGCGCGAAGAGCGCTTCGGCGCGACCAGCTGGGTCTCGCAGTAGGGGCAGAGCTTCCAGTCGAGGCCGACCGGCTTGGAGCAGGTCGGGCATTCGTCCTTGAGCCGCGTCCGGCAGGACGGGCAGCGCATGAAGTCGGCTTCGGTCGGGAAGCCGCACTTGTGGCAAGAATGTCCTTCGAGGTGACGCAGCCGGACTTCCGCGGCGCGGACTTCCGTCTCGCGTTCGCGCACGTCTTCGAGGAACTCCGGCGGGCGAAGGATCGTGTAGACCATCGTGCCGACGAAGGGGAAGAGCGATGCGGCAGTGGCGCAACCGATCAGGAAGGGGTCGGCGATCCGCCGGCGGGCGTCAGTGAAGGTGTAGACGATCAGCGCGAGCCAGATCGCGACCAGCGTGAGGATCGCCAGAGTGGCGGCAAGGTTCATGGCAGTGTTTTCGATTCCGAAGATGGCGAGTGGCATGAGAGTGCTAGAGGAACATCCTTCCGAATAGATACCCGATGCCGAAGAAGACGAGAATCACGATCGCCACAACCGCAGCGACCAGCGCCATCATCGACAGCAGTTGGGAGCCAGCTGAACGATTCACCCGGTAATGGTCGCATAATGCGCCGACGCCACACGGTGCGGCGCAGGCTGGGCCATGGCTTGCTAGCCGGACCGGAGCCCCGAAAGCAGGAAATGGGACCCGGCGACCAGCACCACTCCACCCCGCACCGCGGCCTCGGATACGGCTCTGGACAACGCCAAACCGGGATCGGGCTCGACTTCGGAGGCGATCCCCAGGGGTTCGGCGAAGGCCCGCAGCTCGTCAGCCGGGAAAGCTCGTGCACCGGGCCTTCCCGAGCCCTTCAGGGCTTCCTCCGGCACTTCGGTGAAGATCCCCACGTCGATCGCCCCGGCGAGTTCGGCGAGCATGCCTGCTGCGTCCTTGTCGGTAAGCACGCCGATCACCGCGATCAGGGGTCGGCCGTCGACGATCTCCGGCAGCGAATCCGCAAGGGCCGCGGCGCCCGGTCGGTTGTGGGCGACGTCGATGTAGATCGGGGGGTTGTCCCCCACCTGCTCGAGCCGCCCGGGAACGACGATCGACGCCGCCACCGCCTCGACCTTTGACCGGTCGACCTCTCCGAGAATCGCCTCGGCCGCGAGGACCGCGAGCGCGAAGTTGCCCCGCTGGTACCGGGCCGGAATGGCCAGGTCGAAGCATTCGCTGCCCTCCCCCAGCGGAAGCACTTCACAGCCGAGTTCAGCGGCTCGGGAAAGTGCGAATCGCTCGACTTCGGGCGAAAGGTCGCCAACCACGAGCGTCGTCCTCGGCCTCAGCACCGCGATCTTCTCGGCGGCAACCTCGAGTTCGGTCTCCCCCAGCCATTCGGTGTGGTCGAGCCCGATCGAGGTCAGAACCGTGACCTTCGAATCAATCGTGTTGGTCGCGTCGAGCCTCCCGCCGAGTCCGGCCTCGATCGCTGCCACCTCCACTCCCGCTTCGGCCAGTGCCAGAAAGGCCGCCGCGGTCGCCAGCTCGAACTGGGTCACGACTTCGCCTTCTTCGAGCGATTCGTTCACCGGACCCGCAGCCTGCGCCGTGCGTTCGACGGCAGCCGCGAAGTCCGCCTCCGGGACTTCGGCACCACCGACCAGGACCCGCTCAGACCACCGGGAGATGTGGGGCGAGAGTGAGCAGCCGGACTTTCGACCGTGGGCCTCGACCAGCGCGGCACTCATCCGGGCAACCGAAGACTTGCCGTTGGTGCCGACCACATGGATCGAATCGAAGCTGTCCTGGGGCCGGCCGAGCTCGTCAGAGAGCCGCTCCATCCGCTCCAGCCCCAGCTTCCAGCCGATCGGCTCGAGTGAGTTCAGGTAGCTCTCCGGGTCGAACATCGGTCCGGCCTGCCCGGCTCAGTCAGCCGAGCTCGGAGATTTCGGCCTGGATGCGCTCGAGCTTCTCGCGCTCCTCGGCCACGACTTCGGCCGGAGCCTTGTCGACGAAGCGCTCGTTCCCGAGCTTGCCTTCGATCTTCTTCGCTTCGGTCTCCAGCTTCCCGCGCCGCGCAGCGAGCCGGGCTGTGAGGGCTTCCATGTCCAGCCCTTCTGACGGCAGGATGCCGTAACCGGCTACCGTGGCCACGACTTCGCCTTTGGGCTCACCTAGGGTCACCCGGCTGAGGCGCGAGACGAACCCGGGAACGTCGGTCTCCCCGCCACATGCGCCGAGCACGATCTTTGGCGGCACCCCGGCCATGTCCCTCCAGCCGCGGAGCTGGCGCGTCAGGGCGATTGCCGTTCCGGCTTCCGCCTCGACCGCCGCGTCCCGCCGGGCCTCATCGGACACCGGGAAGGCATGGACGACGAGATGGCCCTCGCGATACGGGTGGTAGCTCCAGATCTCCTCGGTCACGAAAGGCATGATCGGGTGGACCAGGGAAAGCGTGCGTTCGAGGGTGTGGAGCAGAACGCGGGCGACTTCCGGATCCTCGTCATAGATCCTCGGCTTGGCGATCTCCAGATACCAGTCGCAGAGGTCGGAGAAGACGAACGAATAGAGCTCCTGGGCCGCGTGGGCGAAGTCGTATTCATTGAGCAGGGCGGATACCGACTGGATCGTGCTCTCGAGCCGCGAAAGGATCCAGCGGTCTTCGAGTGCTTCAGGCGAGGCCGGAACCGAGCGGTCCTCCGGCTCCTCCGTATTCATGAGGATCAGTCGTGAGGCGTTCCAGAGCTTGTTGCTGAGGTCGCGTCCCTGCTGGACCTTGGCGTCCGAGTACCGCACGTCCTGGGTCGAAGACATCGCCAGGAGCCCGAAGCGCAGGGCATCCGCCCCGTGCTCTTCAATCTCGCCGAGTGGATCGATGCCGGTGCCGAGACTCTTCGACATACGCCGGCCGTCGCGGGCCTGGATCACCGAGTGGACGTAGACGTCCTTGAACGGGATGTCGCCGGCGAACTCGATGCCGGTCATCACCATGCGGGCCACCCAGAGGAAGAGGATCTCGCGGGCAGTCGTGAGGAAGTCAGTCGGGTAGAAAGCCTTGAGCTCCGCCGTCTCCGCTGGCCAGCCGAGCGTCGCGAAGGGCCAGATCGCCGAGGAGAACCAGGTGTCGAGCACGTCCTCTTCCTGAACCCAGCCTTCGCCTTCGGGGGCCTCTTCGCCGGAATAGACCTCGTCACCGCGGTACCAGACGGGAATCCGATGGCCCCACCAGAGCTGCCGGGAGACGCACCAGGGGCGGATCTCCCGCATCCAGTCCAGATAGACCCGCTTCCACTGGTCAGGAGTGATGTTCACGTCGCCGTTTTCCACGGCGGCGATCGCGGGAGCGGCGAGCTCGTCCATCCTGCAGAACCACTGGAGGGATATGAGGGGTTCGATGCGCTCGCCGGAGCGCTCGGAGAACGGAACCGAGTGGACGTAGTCCTCTTCGGCGCTGAGTACTCCCTCTTCCCGCAGGGCTTCGGCCACGGCACTCTGGGCTTCCGCGACGGTCATGCCCGCAAACCTTTCGCCGGCTTCCTCGGTCATCCTGCCGTCTTCGCCGATCACGCTGATCTCTTCGAGGCCATGCTTTCGCCCGATCTCGAAGTCGTTCATGTCGTGGCCGGGGGTGATCTTCAGGGCTCCGGTCCCGAACTCGATGTCGACGTGCTCGTCGGCGATGATCGGCAGGCGGCGGCCAACCAGCGGCAGTATGCAGAACTTTCCGACCAGATCGCCGTATCGCTCGTCTTTCGGATTGACGGCGACGGCGGTGTCGGCCATCATTGTCTCCGGCCTCACCGTGGCGACAGTCAGTACGCGGTCAGTTCCTTCGACCGGATAATCGACCGAGAAAAGGGTGTCGGTTTCTTCGCGATTGACAACCTCGAGGTCCGAAATCGCCGACTGCGAGCCGGGATCCCAGTTGACCATGTAGTTGTCGCGGTAGATGTAGCCCTTCTCAAAAAGGGAAACGAACACCTTGCGAACCGCGAGGGCGTAGTCGTCATCGAGCGTGAAACGCTCACGCTCGTAGTCGACCGAAGCGCCCATCCGCATGTACTGCTGCTTGATGCGAGCGGCGTAATCCTCTTTCCAGGCCCAGACCCTTTCGACGAAGTCGTCCCGGCCGATCTCGTGCCGGTCGATGCCGTCTTCCTTGAGGCGCTTCTCGACCACCGACTGAGTCGCGATGCCAGCGTGGTCCATTCCGAGGATCCAGAGGGTGTTCTTGCCGGCCATGCGATTCATCCGGACCAGCGCGTCCTGCATCGAGCCGTTGAGCGCGTGGCCCATGTGTAGGACTCCGGTTACGTTGGGCGGCGGAATTGCCACCGAGAAATTCCCGTCTGCAGTACCAGTCGCCTCGGGGTGGAAGTAACCGCCGTCCAGCCACTCCTGGAATATTCGACCTTCGGCCTCTCCCGGTTGCCAGCGGGTGGTCTCTTCCAGCTTCTGTCGGGCCTCGGCGTCCAAGTCGCCGATCTTAGTGTGCGGGCTTCCTAAGGACTCAGGCGGTCTGCTCGCCGAACTCCTCGAGATCGGCTTCGGCGTTGATCTCGGCCGTCTCGTGGGCCGCGTCGGTGACCAGCATCGGTGTCTGACCCTTTTCGATCGTCTCGCGAGTGACCACGCACTTCGTCACGTCCTGACGTGACGGCAGTTCGAACTGGACATCGAGCAAGGTGCTCTCGATGATCGACCTCAGCCCGCGGGCACCGGTCTCCCGCTCGAGCGCCTTGTCGGCTATCGCTTCGAGCGAGTCGTCAGCGAAGACCAGTTCGATTCCATCGAACTCGAAGAAACGCTGAAACTGCTTGGCGAGGGCGTGGCGCGGCTCGGTGAGGATGTGGACGAGGTCATCGCGGGTCAGCTGGTGGAGCGCCGCTACGACCGGCAGGCGGCCGATGAACTCGGGGATCAGCCCGTATTCGATGAGGTCCTCTGGCAGGGCCTGCTCGAACAGCTCTCCCGGATCGTCCTGGGCGTCGTTGGTCATCGCCGCACCGAAGCCGATGCCGGTATTGCTGACCCTGCGCTCGATCACCTGCTCGAGCTCGGAGAACGAGCCGCCACAGATGAAGAGGATGTTGGTCGTGTCGAGAGTGAGGAATTCCTGATGCGGGTGCTTGCGTCCACCCTGCGGCGGGACCGAAGCGGTCGTGCCTTCGAGGATCTTGAGCAGAGCCTGCTGGACACCTTCACCGGAAACGTCGCGGGTGAGTGACGGGTTGTCGGCCTTTCGCGTGATCTTGTCGATCTCGTCGATGTAGATGATCCCGGTCTCGGCCTTCTTGACATCGTAGTCGGCGGCCTGGATCAGCTTGAGCAGGATGTTCTCGACGTCTTCCCCGACGTAGCCGGCTTCGGTGAGCGCAGTGGCGTCCGCGATCGCGAAGGGCACGTTGAGGATCCGGGCGAGGGTCTGGGCGAGCAGAGTCTTGCCGCAGCCGGTCGGACCGAGCAGCATGATGTTCGACTTCTGAAGCTCGACTTCGGGGTCCTCTTTCTCCGCCATCCGGACCCGCTTGTAGTGGTTGTAAACGGCGACCGAGAGCGCACGCTTGGCGTTCGGCTGGCCGATTACATACTCATCGAGGACAGCGTTGATCTCCTGCGGCTTGGGCAGCTGGTCCAGGTCGAGGCCAGGAGCCTTCGACGTGTGGGAGACCATCTCTTCATCGATGATCTCGTTGCAGAGGTCGATGCACTCATCGCAGATGTAGACCCCGGGTCCGGCGATCAGCTTCTTGACCTGCCGCTGTGACTTGCCACAGAAACTGCAAAGTAGTTGCTCGTTGCTATCGGTCGGACGTGCCAGCGGTCTTCGCTCCTGGGTCGTGAATTGACACCGATTCCCACCCTAACGGGCGGCAGGAACCGGCTGTTCACATTCTGTTACCCCCTGAGACCGTCCGCCCCTGCCCGCGGGACAGAACTTGCCGTCCGGATCTCCGCAAGCGGGTCAGCCTGGCGGATTCTCCGCGAACTGTGGTGCGTCGCCACCGATCTCGTGCCAGGACGGCTTGAACGCCACCTGGAGGTGAAAGCTCGGTTCAAGATCGAGCTCGCGCATCAGCCCCGCCGCGACGAAGTACTTGCCGCCAAGGTCGTCGTAGATGCTCGATCCACAGTTACTGCAGAAGTTGCGGGGAGCGAACTCGCTCTCATACGTCTTGATGAGATCCGCGCCTTTGGTCACATTGAAGTTCTCTTCGGCCACAACCACTCCGGCCAGACTGGAACCGGTCCATCGCTGACATCGGGTGCAGTGGCAATAGCCCATTGATTCGGGCTCACTGACCTCATACTCCACACCGCCGCAAAGGCAGGCTCCTTTTAGCGTCTCACTCATCACGCCTCCTCAAGTTGGCTTTGGATGAAGCATCTCGATGCTAGCCGCAATCGAGGCCGACGAGGACATTTGTCTCGCCCGGCCCTCGCGCCGATACGCTCGGTAAATGTCAATCGAAATCAGACCGATCACCGAACTGGAATTCCCGCAGGTGGAGCCGCTGCTCATGGCTTACCAGACCTTTTATGAAGTCGAAGACATCGATCCGGAGCGCAATCGCAAGTTCTTCTCGCGATTCATCGGCAACAGCCACAGTGGCTGGCTGCTCGGTGCCTGGGAAGGCGATGGGCTGGTGGGCTTCGGCTGCTTCTATCGCCACAAGAGCTCCCTTTCCGCCACCAACATCGTGCTGATGAATGACCTCTACACCGTGGAATCAGCCCGCGGCAAGGGTGCGGGTCGGGCCCTGATCGAGGCCGGCGTCGAACTCGCCCGCGAATGGGGAGCGTCGCATCTGTCCTGGGCCACCGCCCCGGACAACCACACGGCCCAGCGTCTCTACGACTCCCTGGACGCCGAAAAGTCAACCTGGCTCGAGTACGAAATAGAGGTCTGAACCCTCCACAACCCCGCGCAGCGACCATGTGTCCGTGGGTCGCGAAACCGGCACCCTGCGTCTCAGGTAGGTGGAGAGTTCTGTGCCGAAGAGAGTTCTGTGCCGAAGAGAGTTCTGTGCCGAGTTGAGTGCCTATGGGACAAAAGTAGGCAAAGAACCAATGCTCCAGGAGCCGACAACCTCGGGTGCCTGCGATAACGGCGCAGTCCGCACCAAAAACGCAGGCACCTCCGAATGTGGCTC
>JBPPMT010000115.1:0-76682 GCA_051306195.1 Solirubrobacterales bacterium | reverse complement strand
GTATCGATGTCGACCACGGTCGCCTGGGTGGCGGGGTCGCTCAGGGCAACCCGGGCCGCGCGTCCGGCGTTCGCGGCATGTCGGCTGTCGATGTCATTGGACCCGAGGCCTTCGCGGACCAGGCTCTGCAGGATGTAGCCCTCTTCGTTCGAAGCATCACCGACAAGTGCGGCAACCGAGGTGCCCGCAGCCTGGATTCCCGCGGCGGCGATCTCGATCGCGTCCGGCCAGGAAGCGGGGACCGGGTTGCCGCCGACGTTCAGGTACGGGTTCAGGACCCGGTCCTGCGAGTACATCATCTGGAATCCGTAGCGGCCGCGGTCGCAGAGCCAGCCGTCATCAACCGCCTCGTTGTCGCGGGCCTGCACACGCTTGACCTGTTCGTCGCGGACCGTGAAGCTGACGTTGCATTGGCCGGGGCAGAGCGTGCAGACCGACCCGCCCTGCTCGATGTCCCAGGGCCGCGCCTGGAAGCGGTAGGTGTAGGAGGTGAGTGCTCCGACCGGGCAAAGCTCGGTGATGTTGCCCTGGAACGGCGCGATGTAAGGCTGGTCGTTGAAGGTGCCGACGTAGCTGCGGTCACCGCGCTCGAGCAGCTGGAGCTGCGAGTCCTCGGAGACTTCCTGGCTGAAACGCACGCAGCGGTAACAGAGGATGCAGCGTTCGCGGTCGATGCCGATCAGCGGCGAGAGGGCTACCGGCTTCTCGAAGTGACGCTTCTCGTCAACCATGCGGCTCTTGCCCGGACCCCAGCCCATCGAGATGTCCTGGAGCGGGCATTCGCCGCCTTTGTCGCAGACCGGGCAATCGAGCGGGTGGTTGACCAGCAGGAACTCGACCACGGCGTTCTGGGCGTCCTTCACCTGCTCGGTCTGGGAGTGGACGACCATGCCGTCACGCACCGGGGTCGAACAGGCTGTCTGGAGCTTGGGAATGCCTTCGATCTCGACCAGACACATGCGGCAGGCGCCGACCGGCTGGCCGAGCTTGGGCTCGTAACAGAAGACCGGGATCTCGATGTCACCGTGCTTGGCCGCGTCGACCAGCATCGCGCCTTCGTCGGCAGCGATCTCACGGCCGTCGATGGTCAGGGTGATCGGATTCGGCTTCCTTTTCGCCATCAGTGCTCGCTTACTTCCTGGGTGCCGGCTGGGAGCGGGCGTCCCACCAGTCGTTCCCGTTCGATGACCTTTGGACTGGTGCCACCGGGTCCGGGTTCATCGCCGTCGATCTGGGCTTCCCGACCGTCGAGCGTCGGGAACCCGGACAGGGCAGCCGAGGCAATCACCTCTTCGAACTCCTCGCGGAACTTGTTGACCATCGAGCTGACCGGCATCGCCATCGAATCGCCGAGCACGCAGAGGCAATGGCCGGTGATGTTGTCCTGAACCGAAGAGATGATGTCGAGGTCCATCGGCGTCGCTTCACCGCGGACCACACGCTCGAGCATCTTCACCGTCCAGTTGGTGCCCTCCCGACAGGGGGTGCATTTGCCGCAGGACTCATGGTGGTAGAAACGCGCCGTGCGCAGCGCCATGTGGGGGATCGAAACCGAATCATCGGCGACGATGATCGATCCGGAACCGAGCATCGACCCCGCCCCGGCCATCGCTTCGAAGCTGTACGGCAGGTCGAGGTCCTTCGGCTCCAGCACCGGTGAGGAGGAACCGCCGGGATAAAAGGCCTTGATCTCGTGCCCGTCGAGCGGGCCGCCGGCCAACCCGTAGATCAGGTCGCGAGTCTTGACCCCGAGTTCAACTTCGTAGTTGCCCGGACGCTTGACACAGCCGGAGACCGAGACGACCTTGGTGCCGGGCGACTGCTCGGTACCGAAGCTCTTGAACCAGTCGGCACCGTTGGCGACGACATGCGGCACGTTGGAAAGAGTCTCGACGTTGTTGATCAGGGTCGGCCCGCCGTAAAGGCCCTGGACCGCGGGGAACGGCGGCTTCAGCCGGGGATTGCCGCGCTTGCCTTCGAGCGCATCGAGCAGCGCCGTCTCTTCGCCGCAGATGTAAGCGCCGGCACCGCGGTGGACGACCAGTTCGAGGTCGTGACCGGAGCCGAGGATGTTCTTGCCGAGGTAGCCGGCGGCGTAAGCCTCGGCAACTGCCTCGTCGAGGATGTCTCCCTGCTTGTCGTATTCGCCGCGGATGAAGATGAAGGCGTGGCCGATGTCACCGGCCAGCGAGGAGATCGCGATTCCTTCGACCAGCTGGTGGGGATTGCGTTGCATGAGCTCGCGGTCCTTGAAGGCCCCGGGCTCGGATTCGTCGGCGTTGCAGCAGAGGTACTTGGCCTGGTCACCATGCGGCAGGAAGGAGACCTTCTTGCCCATCGGGAATCCGGCACCGCCGCGGCCGCGCAGGCCCGACTCTTCGAGTTCGTTGACGATCCAGTCGACTTCGAGCTCGCGGTATGCCTTTTCCTGGGTGGCGTAGCCGCCGTACGACTTGTAGGTCTCGAGCTTCTTCAGATCCGGATCGCTGGCGTGGCGCAGCAGGACCCTTGTTTCTGAAATTGCGGTTTCTGTACTCACTGGTTGGGTCCTTTCAGGCCGGTGACACGATCGTCGCCGGGGTCTTCGTCGCCGCCGGGCAGGTGACGCTTGCCGAGCGCCTTTTCCGGAAGCACGTCGTTGCCTTCGCGAAGCTGGTCGATGATCGTTTTCGCGTCCGAGTTCTCGAGCGGGCCGAAGTAACGCTCGTTGACCGAGACCATCGGTGCCAGGTCGCAGGCGCCGAGGCACTCGAATCCGGAGACCATTACGTCGCCGTCTGCAGAGAGCGTTCCGCCGTGCCCCGCCTCTTCGCGATCGGCACCGGAGGCCTCGCAGAAAGCGTCGAGCAGGTCATCGCCGCCGCGCATCCAGCAGGAGATGTTGGTGCAGACGAGCACCTGGCTGGTGCCCGAGGGCTCGAGCCGCAGGAGGTCGTAAAAAGAAGCGACCGATTCGAGGTAAGCCGGAGTCACCTTCATCACCGCGGCGGCCTGGAGGATGCCTTCCGGGGTGCACCAGCCGTAGTGGCGCTGGACGGCCCAGAGGGCCGGGATCGAGGCCGACTTGTGGCCCTCGTTCGAATCCTTGTCGGGGTACTTCTCCATCAGGGTCTCGATCCGCTGTCGCAGTTCTTCGGGACAGCCGACGTCGGAAAGTTCGGGAATCTCTTCCGGTTCGCCGAGCGGAATCCGGCCGATCGTGTTGGCTTCATCGACCGGCAGGCCCTTGCCGACGAAATCTTCCATTGGTGTGTACTTGTCCATGGCTAGCGGTCGATCCCGCCGAGGATCGGGTCGAGCATGGCCAGGGTCTGGATCAGGTCGGCCACGTACTCGCCGATGGTCATGTCCCGCAACGCCTGGAGATTGACGAAGGACGGTTCACGGAAGTGGACACGGGCCGGCTTCGAGGAGCCGTCGGCAAGGATGAAGCAGCCGAGCTCACCCCGCGGGGATTCGACCGGGTTGTAGATCTCGCCCGGAGCAACACGGAAGCCTTCGGTGACCAGCTTGAAGTGATGGATCAGCGATTCCATCGAGGTCGAAAGTTCGGCGCGAGGCGGCAGCACGTACTTGCGGTCGTCCGAGATCCAGGGGCCTTCCGGCATTCCGTCGAGGCACTGTTCGATGATCTTCAGCGACTCGCGCATTTCGGTCAGGCGCACCCGGTACCTGTCGTAGCCGTCGCCGACCGTTCCGACCGGAACGTCGAAGTTCATCTCGTCGTAACAGAGGTAGTCCTCTTCCTTGCGCAGGTCCCAGGCCTCGCCGGAGGCCCGCAGCAGCGGCCCGGTCACGCCCAGGTCGAGCAGCCGCTCCCGGGAAACGACTCCGATGTCCTTGGTCCTCATCAGGAAGATCTCGTTGCGGTCGAGCAGCGACTCGTACTGGTCGATGCCGATGTTGAGGGTGTCGATCAGGTCACGGACCTTTTTCTCGAACCCGGTCGGAATGTCCTCGGCTACTCCACCGATCTGGAAGTAACGCGTGTGCATGCGCTGGCCGGTGGACATCTCGAAGACATCAAGCACCCGGTCGCGGTCACGGAAGCAATAGAAGTAGACGCCCATCGCGCCAAGGTCGAGCGCGCTCGTGCCGAGCCAGACCAGGTGCGAGTGGAGCCGGTTCAGTTCGAGGTGAAGCACCCGCAGGTACTGGGCGCGCCGTGGAATCTCCAGCCCGATCAGGCGTTCGACCGCACCGCAGTAGGACTCCATGTTCGAGAAGTAAGCGAGGTAATCCATCCGCTCCACGAACGGGATCACCTTCCAGTAATTCATGGTCTCGCAGGACTTCTCGATGCCGGTGTGGACGTAACCGACGACCGGCTTCAAGTCCTTGACGACTTCGCCTTCGAGGTCGACGATCAGCCGCAGGACACCGTGGGTCGCGGGGTGATGCGGACCCATGTTGACCGTCATCATTTCCTGCTCGGGCGCTAGCTCGATCGTCGCTCCGGGCAGACGTTCGGCCAGCTCTTCCTTGAGCGCCGTGGCGGTCAGGCCTTGATCGCGCAGTTCCGGCTCGACGCTCACTGCCACCACCCCGGACTAGCCACTTCGTCCTTCGTGAAGATCACGGGCTCGCCACCAACCGGGAAGTCCCGACGCTGAGGCCAACCGACGTAGTCCTCCGGCATCAGGATCCGGCGCATGTCCGGATGTCCGTCAAAGACGATCCCAAAGAAGTCATAAACCTCCCGCTCCTGGAACTCAGCAGTGGGGAACAGCTCAACGCAGGAGGCGATGTGCGGAAGACCGTCGGCGTTTGGCGCAGCGCCCGCGGGGGTCACATCCTCCGGCGGGACGGCGCCTGCGGGTGCGACCCCCACGGACCCTGCTCCAGACTCGGAAACCATCTGGCTCCCGTTGGCCGGGGAGTCGGTCGTCGCACTCGTAGCCGCCGTCCCGGCGGAGACTGTGACGTCCGATTCACCGGCCCCAACCGAGGGGTCGTGCAAAAGAGCTTTAATCCGAAGGCGCTCGTACCTCTCGCGATTAAGGAGTTCGTAGTGGACAGCGAAACGAGGAGTGTTCGGCAGGTAGTCGACGCCGTGGACCGACGAGAGGAAGGTGTATTCCTGGCCCGGGGTCTCCTTGAGCCAGGTCAGGACCGGGATGATCTTCGTGGGATCAACGATCAGCGCGGGCTGCTCACGATCGAAGCTCGTGTCGATGACGGCGCCGGCTTCGGTCTTGTTGATCTCGGCGAGGATCAGTTCGAGGCCGGGTGCGTCAGGCACCGAGGACCTCCCGGGCCTTCTCGTAGGCCTCGAGTGCTTCTTCTGACGGCTTCGATGCCGGGCCGCCGCGGGCCCATTCTTCGGTGCCGTGTGCGTTGTACCTGGAGCGCCAGCCCGGGGTCGGGTTGCCGCGGATCTTTTCCTGGAGCTTGTTGAAGCCGTAGAGCAGGGCTTCCGGGCGGGGCGGGCAGCCGGGAACGTGGACGTCGACCGGCATGAACTTGTCGGCGCCCTGAACCACGGCGTAGTTCGAGAACATGCCGCCGATCGAGGAGCAGGCGCCCATCGAGATCGCCCACTTCGGTTCAAGCATCTGGTCGTAGATCCTCCGGACGACCGGGGCCATCTTGATCGAGACCCGGCCGGAGAGAATCAGGAGGTCCGCCTGGCGGGGCGAGGCACGGAAAGCTTCAGCGCCGAATCGGGCGATGTCGTAACGCGGCGAAACGGTCGACATCATCTCGATCGCGCAGCAGGCGAGCCCGAAGGTCGCCGGGAAGATCGAGTTGGCGCGGGCGGTGTTCAGCACCTTCTCCAGGGTCGAAGTGACGACCCGCTCTTCCACGTAGGCGTCGAGGTCCGCTCCTTCCATGTCGCCCCGCAGCAGGTCGCGGGCACGCAGTTGCCGCGCCCGGAGGTCCTCCGGGGTCTTCGGCTGCTCCAGCGAGGAATGAACCCGCAGCTTCTGGCGTTCTATCTCCAATCGAGTGCACCCTTCCGCCATACGTAGACCAGCGCGACAAATAGCAGCGCCACGAAAAGAATCACTTCGACCAGGACGAAGACCGAATCGGCCTGGTTCAGGATCGCGCCCACCGGATAGAGGAACACGACCTCGATGTCGAAGAGGATGAAGAGCATTGCGATGAGGTAGAAGCTGACCCCGAACCGGAATGTCTTGGAGATCTCCGAAGGCAGGCCGCATTCGTACGGATCCGACTGGCGAATGCCCGCCGAGGTGGTCGGGTTCTTGAGGCGCTTCGGACCGAGCAGGAGGTTCAGGGTCGCAAAGGCCCCTCCGACAAGAATGCCGAGAGCAGCGAAGACGAGAACTGGGAGGTACTGGTGGAGCAAGTCTTGGTCCTTACGGGGCCTTCAAGGGTTTGCCCTTGAAGATTGGTTTATACACCTACTCTCACCTACTTTGTATCAAGTTGCTACATAGTGATTTTTCGCATATACAAGCCGAAATCCGACCCCGTTAGGCGGGATTGACGATGTCCACGACCTACTTGGCCCTGGGACTCGCCGTAATCGCGATCAACCTGGTCGCGGGGGTCGCCGGTGCCATCGCCTGGCAGCGGCAGAGTGCGGGCATGGCCTTCTGGTACCTGCTGCGCGCAGCTCAGCTCGCGACGGTCATCTTCGTGATCTTCGAACTGGTGATTTTCGTTGGCGGCAACCGGGCCGAGGACGGGCTCCACTACCTCTACGTCTTCCTCCCCGTCATCGCTTCGTTCCTGGCCGAAGGAATGCGTGGCGCCTCGGCCAGTCAGGAACTGGGCGAGACGGACTTCAAATCGCTCCCGGAAGAGAAGCAGCAGAAGGTCGCCTTGGCAATCGTCCGGCGGGAAACCGGAGTGATGACCGTCGCCTGCTTCGTGATCGCCTTCCTGATCTGGAGAGCAATCATCACGGATTCAGGATTATTCTGAATCCGGGTCGACTTCGCTCATAAAAGTTGAGAATGGTTTCGCTGTGCGACCCGGATTGCGATTGCCCGATACCTAGAGTTGCTCTACCGCATCCTCTATATGCGTCGTTCCGGCGCTGACTTCGAAGGTTTTTCCGATCGTATTGTCGGAACGTAGGACCTCGGCCAGGATTCCGGCCACGTCCTCGCGGGGGATCTCGGGGTTGTCAGCCTTCTCTCCGACGCTGACGTTCCGGGTTCCTTCTTCGTCCGTGAGGCGAACCGGACGGACGATCGTGTAGTCGAGGCCGCTCTCGGCCAGGTCACGGTCGGCCCGGCCTTTGGCCCTCAGGTAGGCGGCGAATATCTCGTCCCCTTCGGCATCAGGGTCCGCTCCGGTCGAGCTGACGATCAGATACCGGCTCGGGCCAACCCGCTTTGCGGCCTCCATCAGCCTGGTCGCGCCCCTGTGGTCGACCGTGTCCTTGCGCTCGGCGCTGCTACCCGGTCCCGCTCCCGCCGCGAAAACGATCGCGTCGCAATCGGTCATGACCAGGTCGAGTTCCTCGTCGGTGGTCGCTTCGAGGTCGACCACAACCGGCGCGCCGCCGGCTGCCTTCACATCACTCGCGTGGTCGATGTTCCGGATCAGCGAACGAACCTGGTCGCCCCGCTCCTTCAGGAGGTCGGTCAATACGAGTGCGATCCTGCCGTGTCCGCCAGCGATAAGTACCTGCATGGAGAAAACATAAGGCATCGGTTTGGCTTAACTGGCCAAACACGATGTTCGAAGGATCGGTAGGCCTTCCCGTGAGCGGTACCGGATCAGGTCAGGGGAGGATAATGTGCCCTCGGCTGAGCAGGGTGACGTTTCCGCCGACCAGGGGGCGGCCTTCGACCATTCTTGCCTCCAGACGGGAGGCGCGGCCCATCTCCACCCCCTGCTCCACCACTACCTCGGATATGTCGAGGCAGTCCTGCAGGTAGGCGACCAGCGGCCCGGCGGCTGAACCGGTCGCGGGGTCCTCGATCCCGGCCAGGTCGGCGCCGAAGCAACGAGCGCGAACAGTGCGAGATCCGCGTTCGTAGACGAAAGCGTAGGTGTTGATCTCGTGGCGGTCGTCGATCTGCTTGAGCACTTCGAAGTTCGGGTCACAGGCCGCCAGGGCATCAAGGTCACGGACAGGAGAAAGCAGGCAGGGCAGGCCGGTCGAGACGATCTGGCCGCTGAGTTCGGGGTCCATCTGTTCGGGAGCCAGGCTCAGCCCGGGCGCGATCCGATCCGTGCTCACCGTCCCTCCGAACTCGGGTGCCCCCTGATGGACCGAAGCCCGCCAGAGTCCGTCCTCGAGCGCGACCTCGATCTCCTGGAGGCCGGCCTGGGTCTGCTGGGTGAACTCCGCCTTTTCCAGGTTGCGTTCGATCGCGACTGCGACTGCGGTCCCGAGCGAGGGGTGCCCGGCAAAAGGAAGCTCGTCGGTGACCGTCCAGATCCGGTTGCGATAGTCAGCCCCATCTTCGGTCGCTGTCTGGACGAAAGTCGTCTCCGAAAGGCTGACTTCGCGGGCGAAAGCAAGCATCGTCTCGTCCGACACTCCATCGGCTTCCAGGACGACTGCGAGGCCGTTTCCGAGCAGAGGCACGTCGGTGAAGACATCGAGCCAGTAGAGCGGACGATCGAGGATCCCGGTCATGAGTCCTCGGAGTCGAGTCCGCGGAACAGGCCGCCGTGGAAGACCAGCGGCTCACCTGGCTCGGCTTCGACTTCAATTACGTCACCCGTGAGGATCACATGGTCGCCGCCGTCGATCACTTCGTGGAGACTGCAGACGATGTGGGCCGGACAGCCGGTGATCACCGGCACCTCGAGATGCTCCTTCCATTCAACCGATTCCCATTTTTCCGGGAGCGGCGCCTTTGTCGCGAAGATCTCTGCGGCTGCCCTCTGGTCCAGTCCAAGCACGTTGATTCCGAAGCGGCCGGTCCCTTCTACAGCCGTCAGGGTGCGGGATCCACGGTCGAGACAAACCAGCATCATCATCGGCTCGAGGGACAAGGAACAGACGGCGGAGGCCGTGGCACCCGCCGGTCCTTCGGGGGAAAATGCGGACACAACGGTCACCCCGGTGGGCAGCAGGCCAACCACTTGACGGAACTCTTGTCTATCCGGGACGGCCATCAGTTCGCCGCAGACAATATGATGCCCTCGCTGTGCGTGCCGTACTGATCACAACCCTTGCCGTCGCCGCCGCCTGCGGGCTTTCCGCATGCGGTTTTGGCTCCAGCGGAATCACCGTCCCCGAAGACTCCCCCGAATACAACGGGGCCCAGCTCTTCGCGGCGAACTGCGCTGGCTGCCATACGCTCACCCCCGCTGGCACCGAAGGCACCGGAAACCGTGGCACCCGGGTCCAGGGGCCGAATCTGGATCAGCGCACCGAGACCTACGAGTCGGCGCTCTACGTCATCCGTAACGGTGGTTACTCGGGCGCGATCATGCCGCAGAACATCGTGGTTGGTGCCGAAGCTGAAGAAGTCGCCCGCTTTGTCGCCAAGTACGCCGGCGACGACGCCGGCGACGAATAGCCACCGGCTGACGCCGTGCTCGACCTGAAGCTGATCCGGTCCGAGCCCGATTCAGTCAAGGCCGCGCTCGCCCGT
Organism: Solirubrobacterales bacterium; assembly: GCA_051306195.1. Classification (GTDB taxonomy): domain Bacteria; phylum Actinomycetota; class Thermoleophilia; order Solirubrobacterales; family 70-9; genus 67-14. Next base: position 67,146 of record JBPPMT010000115.1, on the reverse strand, counting down.
CGCGGGGCCGACGGCCAGATCGACGAACTGCTCGCGCTCGACGAACGGCGCCGAACTCTGCTGCCGGAGATCGAGGCCGCCCGCGGTGAGCGGCGCACCGCCTCCGAAGGAATCGGCGAAGCAAAGAAGGCCGGTGAAGACGCGTCCGAGGCAATCGCCCGGGTCAAGGACCTGAAGGCCCGGATGGAGACTCTCGAAGGAGAACTGGCCGAAGTCGAAGAGAAACGCGACCGGATTGCGGTGATGCTGCCGAACATCCCCGCCGACTCGAGCCCTGACGGATACACCGACGAAGACGCGGTGACCATCCGCGAAGTCGGCCAGCCGACCGAATTCACCTTTGAGATCAGGGATCACCTCGAACTTGCCGCCGCCGGGGACATGATCGAGATCGAAGCCGCGGCCAAGGCATCGGGGACCCGTTTCGCATACCTCAAGGGCGATCTCGCGATGCTGGAGTTCTCACTGGTCCAGTACGCGATGAGTGTGCTTCGCGAGGAAGGCCACGAGCCGGTGATTCCACCGGTGCTGGTCAAAGAAGAGGCCCTTGTCGGAACCGGCTTCCTCCCCGGGGACAGCGACCAGATCTACGAACTTCCGAAGGACGAGCTCTACCTGGTGGGCACCGCCGAGGTGCCACTTGCCGCGCTCCACCTCGATTCGATCTTCGAGGCCGACGAGTTGCCTGTCCGATACGCCGGGTTCTCAACCTGCTTCCGCCGTGAAGCCGGAGCCGCGGGCCGGGACACCAGGGGAATCTTCCGGGTCCACCAGTTCGACAAGGTCGAGATGTTCTCGTTCGTCGAGCCTTCGATGGCTGCCGAAGAACACGAGCGGATTCTCGGCATCGAGGAGCGGATCCTGACCGAGCTTGGCCTGCCCTACCGGGTGGTCGATGTCGCGGTCGGTGATCTGGGTTCATCGGCCGCCAAGAAATTCGACTGCGAAGCCTGGATACCAAGCCAGGACCGCTACCGCGAGCTGACCTCATGCTCCAACACCACCGATTTTCAGGCCCGTCGCCTCGCCTGCCGATACCGCCCCGAGGCGGGAGCCTCGACCGAATTCGTCAACACGCTGAACGGCACCGCCGTGGCGGTCGGCCGAACGCTGATCGCGCTGATGGAGAACCACCAGCGCGAGGACGGCTCGATCGAGCTGCCCGAGGTGCTGCGGGCATTCGGAGCACCTGAAACGATCGGCTGATCATGGAGCCGAGTCGGGTCATCGTCTGCGACGACCATGAAATAGTGCGCGAGGCACTGAAGGCAAGGATTGCCGCGGCCCCCGGGCTCGACCTCGTTGGTGAAGCAGCGGATGGAATCGAAGTCGTCGATCTCGCGATCGGACTCAAACCCGACCTGCTGATCATCGACGTGGAGATGCCCAAGTCCGACGGCATCGGCGCGATCGAATCGATCCTCGCGGCCGAGCCGGAAATCAAGGTGCTGATCTTCACCGCGCACGGGCAGCCGAACGTGATCGACCTTGCGGTCCGCACCGGTGCTTCCGGTTACCTGCCGAAAGCATCGCCGGCCTCGGAAATCGAGACGGCCGCCGAAGCGGTGCTCGCTGGCGGCTCCTACTTCCCGGAGCACCATGTGATGACCGGCCCGGAGGACCGCGACGAGCTCGAACGGCTGCGGCTTCTCTCACCGCGGGAACGACAGATCATCGACCTGCTGGCAAGCGGGATGCGGGCTCAAGGGGTGGCCGACGAGATCGGACTTCAGACGGCCACCGTCTACACCCATGTACGGAACATCACCCTCAAGCTCGGTGTGGAAACCCGGACCCAGGCGGTCGCGATCGCGACCAAGTATTCGTTCCTGAATCCGGATCCGAAGAATCCACCCGGCTGAGGCCGGACCCTCTACTTCTCGGAGAACTCCAGGGCGCAGCCATTGATGCAGTAACGGTCACCGGTCGCACCTGGTCCGTCGGGGAACACGTGACCGAGGTGGGCGTGACAGTTCTTGCAGATGACTTCGGTCCGGCTCATGCCCATCGACCGGTCGGTGTGGAGCTCGATGTGTTCCAGGTTGGCGGGTTCGGTGAAGCTCGGCCACCCCGTTCCCGAGTCAAACTTGGCGTCGGAACTGAAGAGCTCGGTTCCACAGACCACACAGTTGTAGGCACCGGTCTGCTTGTTTTCGTTCAGCGTGGAGGTGAAGGGGCGCTCGGTCTTGGCCTTCTGCGTGACTGCATATGCTTCGGGCGAGAGCTTTTCTCTCAATTCCGCATCGGGCATGGTGATTTTGGGTTCTTCACTCATATGGCCTCTTTTTCTGAAAAGTCTCACTTTGCGTTCTAGATCAATTTTACCTACCGGCGCAAGCCTGCTTGTCGCTTTCGCCCTGACGCTGGCCGTCGGGGCCGCTCCCGTGCAGGCCCGCGGACTGATCGCGCCGGCGAAGGTCTGCCCGAACGAGACCGGCCTGAAAGACCGGGCCAAGGCCCGCAAATCGATGATCTGCCTGACCAACTACGCCCGCAAGAAGAGCGGACTGAAGCGTTACAGGGTGAAATCACGGCTCACCGGTTCAGCTAACTACAAGGCAGGCGACATCATCGGCTGCGATTCCTTCTCTCATAGCGCCTGCGGGCGCGAGTTTGTCTACTGGATAAAGGTTTCGGGTTACACCGACGACGTCGCCTGGTCGGCGGGAGAGAACATCGCCTGGGGCAGCGGAAGCTACGGCTCCAGCCGGTCGATCTTCCGGGCCTGGATGAAGTCACCGGGTCACCGCCGCGCGATCCTCAGCCGGGTCTACAGGGATCTCGGCATCGGACTGAAGGTGGGCACCCTGAACGACGTCCCCAAGGCAAGGGTCTGGGTCCAGCACTTCGGCCGCCGCGGCTGACCGGCGCTGCATCCGCGCTGCACAAAAGGCTTCCCCTGTCGGCTTAGTGGACCTTCGCCACTAGCATGAGGCCGACCCCACTTTCTGAGGAGAGCGCCATGGCCGACCAACCCGAACTCGATGTCCTGCTGAAGACCGAGCAGACCTTTCCGCCTCCGCCCGCCTTCGCGGCCGAAGCCTCGTTCCGGGATCCCGAGGTCTACGCGCGCGCGGCGGCCGACCCGGAGACCTGGTGGGCCGACTGGGCAAAGCAGCTCGATTGGATCGAGCCCTGGCAGGAGGTTCTCGACTGGAGTGACCCGCCGCGGGCCAAGTGGTTCGCGGGCGGCAAGCTGAACGTCTCGGTCAACTGCCTCGACCGCCACGTCGAGGCCGGCAACGGCGACAAGGTCGCCTTCCACTGGGAAGCCGAAGACGCGGCCGACACCGGGGACGCCGGGCGCCTGGGGATCACCTACGACTGGCTACTCGACCAGACCCAGCGTTTCGCCAATGTGATGAAAGGCCTAGGTATCGGCAAGGGCGACGTGGTTGGGATCTACATGCCGATGGTTCCCGAAGCCGCCGTGGCGATGCTCGCCTGCACCCGCATCGGTGCGGTCCACAACGTCGTCTTCGGCGGGTTCTCGGCCGATTCGCTCAAGGAACGCATGGAGGTCTCCGGCGCGAAGCTGCTGGTCACGGCTGACGCAACGCTGCGCCGGGGCAGCCCGATGCCGATGAAGACTTCGATCGAATCGATCTTCGATGAACTCCCGGAAATGAAGAGTGTCGTCGTGGTCGACCGCTGCGGCACCGATCCTTCGATGACTGAAGGCCGGGACCACTTCTGGGCCGAATCGGTCGAAGCGGCCGACCCGGTCTGCGAGCCGGAGCCGATGGATGCCGAGGACCCGCTCTTCCTGCTCTACACCTCGGGTTCGACCGCCAAACCGAAAGGCATCGTCCACACGACCGGTGGCTACCTCACCCAGGTCGCGGCCACCCACAAGATGGTGTTCGACCTGAAGGACGACGACGTCTACTGGTGCGCCGCCGCCATCGGCTGGGTCACCGGGCACTCCTACATCGTCTACGGGCCGCTGGCCAACGGCGCCACTTCGATCATGTACGAAGGCGCGCCCGACTACCCGGCCAAGGACCGCTGGTGGGAGATCGCGGAGCGCTACGACGCGACGATCCTCTACACGGCGCCGACCGTCATCCGGTCGTTCATGAAATGGGGCGAGGACCTGGTCAAGAAACACGACCTGTCGAAGCTCCGCCTGCTCGGGTCGGTGGGCGAACCGATCAATCCCCGGGCATGGCTCTGGTACCACGAGCACATCGGCGGCGGTCGCTGTCCGATCGTCGACACCTGGTGGCAGACCGAGACCGGCGCGATCATGATCAGCCCGCTGCCCGGCATGACCACGACCAAGCCCGGATCGGCGACGGTTCCGCTGCCCGGTATCGAAGCGAAGATCCTCGACAGCAAAGGCGAGGCGGTGGAGGAAGGAGGCGGCACACTGGTGCTGAGCAAGCCGTGGCCGGCGATGGCAAGGACTCTCTTCAACGAACCCGACCGTTACGTCGAGACCTACTGGGAGCGTTACGGACCCGAGACCTACCTGGTCGGTGACGCAGCCCGTCGCGACGAGGACGGCTACTTCTGGATCGTCGGACGGATCGATGACGTGATCAACGTCTCCGGACACCGGCTCTCGACCATGGAGATCGAGTCGGCCCTGGTGTCCAATCCCGGGGTCGCCGAGGCCGCCGTGATCGGTGTTCCGGATGAGGCCACCGGACAGGCGATCGTTGCGTTTGTGACCCCGCAAGGTGACGCCGAACCGGGTGACGAGTTCACTGCGACATTGCGCGAAGACGTAGCCAGGCGCATCGGCAAACTGGCTCGCCCCAAACTCGTCTTCTATGCCGACGACCTGCCGAAGACGAGGTCAGGAAAGATCATGCGCCGCCTGCTGCGAGACATCGCCGACGGCAAGGAGCTCGGTGACGTCAGCACCCTGCGCGACCCGTCGGTGGTCGACGAGCTGGCCGCCCAGGTCAAAGCCTCAAAATAGGCACCATCGCAGGCAAGGACAAAAAGGGGTTCAAGGCCGCAGCACCGATCTTCATCGTCGGTGCCCCCTGCTCGGGCCAGAATGCGATCCAGGCCGGGTTGAGCCTCAGCCCGGGTCTCGTCAATACGAGCGGCACCGACTTCGCCGAGGTCGCCGGGGTGGAAACCGACCCTTCGACTCCTGCGGGAGATGTCATTACGGCCGACGCCCTGTCCGAGGCCCGGATCGACGGTGCCCGCCGCTGGACGCATGAACAGCTCGCCGGGGCTGCGGAAAAGTACCCGGACGCTCCGCGACTGGTGGCGCTTCGGACGATCGGCGGCCTCCCGCGGGACTCGCTCCGGATCGGCATGCTCGATGCGATCTTCCCCGACTCCCGTTTCATCTACGTGAACCGGGACCCGGCGGAGGCCCTGACCCGCATGGCCGCGCTCTGGAAGGCCGGCGCCATGGTGACCCACCCCGGCCTGCCTGGCTGGGACGGGCCGGAGTGGACGCTCCCCCTGATCCCGGACTGGGAGGGCCTGAACGGGAAGCCGGTCGAGGAGATCGTCCAGGCCCAGTGGCTCAGCCTGACCACGACCGCGCTCGACGAACTCGAGAAGCTCTCGCCCGAGCGCTGGTGCGTCAGCGACTTCAGCCAGCTGACCGGCCGGCTCGACGACGAGACCCAGCGACTTTGCCGCTTCCTGGGCCTGGGCTGGCACGCCGGGATCAGCCGGCAGGTCGCAGCCACGCTGGGAGCAGCGGAGCAGGAATTCGCAAGACTCGGGCTCGATGAAGAAGTCGAACCCGGCGAGCCGGTGAAAGCCGCCTCGGAGCGTGCGGTCAGCCTGATCGCCGATACCGCTCCACGCAAGAACGCCGGCGCTCCGGAGGCCGGCCTCGAACCGCTGCGAAGCGTCTACACCCAGGGCGTACCCGACATCTTCAAAGGCATGGCCAGCTCGCTCCTGATCAGCACCTACCAGAGCGGCCGCCTGATCTGTGCCCGTTACGAAGACGGTCACCTGAACACGCATTTCCGCGGGTTCGACCGGCCGATGGGCATCGCGGTGCGCGACAACTGGCTGGCGGTTGGCACCCGCTCCGAGGTCCACGAGTACCGGAACATGCCCGAGGTCGCACCCCGGCTGGAACCGGAAGGAACTCATGACGCCTGCTTCCTCCCGCGCAAGCGCCACTTCACCGGTGATGTCGCGATCCACGACGTCAACTTCGTCGGCGAGGAGATCTGGCTTGTCGCAACCGGCCTCTCCTGCCTGGCGACCCTCGACGCGTCCCACAACCTCGTACCACGATGGACCCCGCCCTTCATCACCGAAATCGCCACCGGTGACCGTTGCCACCTGAACGGACTCGCGCTACGTGACGGCCTTCCCCGCTACGTGACCATGCTCGGCACTTCGAACGAGCCTGGAGGCTGGCGGGCGCAGAAGGCGACCGACGGGGTGCTCTTCGACATCCAGACGAACGAGCCGGTCACCGAGCACATCTCGATGCCACATTCGCCGCGCTGGTACCGGGACGATCTCTGGGTGCTCGAATCCGGGAGCGGCGGCCTCTGCAGGGTGAACCGTCACGGTTATCTCGACACGGTGGCCGAGCTTCCGGGTTTCACCCGTGGCCTTGCCTTTGTCGGCGACCTTGCTTTCGTCGGCCTCTCGCAGATCCGCGAAACGGCGACCTTCGGGGGCCTGCCGATCTCCGAGAGAGCCACCGAGCTCGAATGCGGCGTCTGGATCGTGAACATCGAAACGGGCGACACCGTCGGGTTCATAAGGTTCGAAGAGCAGGTCCAGGAGATCTTCGACGTCGCGATCATGGAAGGCAAGCGTTACCCGGAGATCGCCGAGCCCGGAAGCACCGCCGCACTCAACTCGTTCCAGCTTCCGACCTAACGCTTCTTCCGAACCAGCTTTACGGTTCTCGACTTCGTCTTTGCCTTGCCGCCGGTCGGGGTGAAGGTCACCTTGGCCTTGACCTTGGCTTTGCCTTTCTTCCTGAGCGTCTTGGTCGCCTTGCCTTTGGCTCTAACCGTCAGGCCGATCGTCATTTTCTTCTTCGCGGTCTTCTTCAGGCCCTTGACCGAATTCGAACCTGCCAGCACAACCTTGCCTTTGCCGGGCACCTTCACCTGAAGGGTCGCGATGCCTTTCTTCTTGTTCAACTTGACCTTGCCAAAGGTGAAGTTGTTCTTCGGCTTCGGCGGAGGAAGCTGGACTTCCACCGCTCCGATATCGGCACCGTTCGCTCCGGCGGCAGGCGAGAACGGGATCCCGGGGAAGCTGACCGGGCGAGTCAGGCCGCGCTGATCGGTGGTCAGGGTGCTCAGGCCCCTGTTCACCGCCGGGCTGTCATCCGCCGGGAGCATTGTCCGGGTCGGGCCACCGTTGTCGGCGAGGGCGTCTAGCCCCGGAGACGTGGAGTTGACGTTGGACCCGGAGACGGTCTCGGCGAAAAGGGCGTTGCTGCGGTCACCGATCAGGTCGAAGGAACCGCTCATCTCCCCGCCGGCGGCCGTCGAAAGGTCGGCCGGAGTGTTCGCCGAGATGATCGAGTTGGTCAGCGTGGCGGTGGCGTCAGCCAGATGGAGGCCAGCCCCTCCGGCCTGCGGGGTCACCGGAGAATTCGTGGTGTTGCCGCTCAGGGTGGAAGACTCGATCGCCATGTTGTCGGCGTTCGAGGCGATTCCACCACCGCGGCCCGTCGCCGTGTTACCCGTAATTGTTGAATTTGAGATCAGGTTGTCGCCACCGCCGGAGAGGAAGAGGCCTCCTCCACCAGACGCCACTGCCGAGTTGTCGGCGATCAGTGAACTCTTGATCTCGATCGGTCCGGAGCTGTCGTCCACCAGGGCGCCCCCGGCCGCGTCGGCACCATTGCCGGTAAAGCTCGATCCGGAAATTGAGGTCTCCGAAGGGTTCCCCTGAATTGCGACCGCGCCACCATAAGGAGACAGGTTGCCGGCGAAAGTCGTGTTCGAGATCGCCGCCGCCGCCGCCTCGGTTGAGATTGCGCCGCCGAGGAAGTCCGAAGAATTCCCGGTGAAGACCGAATTCCTGATCTCGGCGCTGCCGCTAACAGCGATGATTGCGCCACCTTCCATGTTGGCCGAGTTACCAGTGAACTCGACGCCGTCGACCTCGAGGGCGGCAGTCAGGCTGAGTATGGCGCCGCCGGAACCGACATCGAAACCCTTCTCCAGCGAAAGGCCGGATACCGAGAGGTCTTCCACGGTCCGGAAGATCGAAAACTGATCGATGCCATCAATGGCCAGCTGTTCCGATCCCGGACCTTCGACGGTGAGCGTGCCGTAGATGCTCGGCAGGTTGGAAGCGAGCGTGATCCTGCCCGAGAGGCTCGACTGGAAGAGGATCCGGTCGGAGGAAGGATTCACATTGGAGGTGACGATCGCCTGACGAAGAGAGCCGGCGCCGCTGTCTGCAGTCGAGGTGACCGTGATGTCGGCCGCCTGAGCCGCCGGAGCGATCGCCAGGCCAGCGCCTACCCCGGCGACACCTCCGACGATCGCACGCTGTCCCCTGCTCAGTTTGGCCACGAACCCTCGCTCCCGCTTCTTCCTGGAACCTGAACTTAGACCCCGTCCCATGCCTTGTCAACGCGGTGCCATCCGCTTCAGCCTGTTTCCTTATTGCCAGAAGAGGGGAAGCTCTCAAGATCAGACGACGAGATTGAGGCGATTGATGGCGGAAACAGAAGAAGCCGTCGAATACGAAGCGACAACCGATACCCCGCTGAATCAGACGATTTCGCGGCGGATGTTGATGTTCTTCGTTATCGGCGACGTGCTCGGCGCCGGCATCTATGCGCTGGTCGGCGAAGTCGGTGGCAAGACCGGTGGAGCGATCTGGGCCGCCTTCCTCTTCGCCCTCGCCCTGGCGATCTTCACCGCCTTCTCCTACGCCGAACTGGTCACCAAGTACCCGAAGGCGGCCGGCGCGGCCCTCTATGTGAACAAGGCATTCAAGATGCCTTTCGTCACCTTCATGGTGGCTTTCGCCGTGATGTGCTCGGGACTGGCATCGGCCGCAACGCTGTCCCGGGCCTTCGGCGGTGACTACCTCTCGGCCTTCGTCAGCTGGGATGCGATCCTGGTCGGGCTGGTCTTCCTGACCCTGATCGCGCTGATCAACATGCGTGGCATCAGGGAAAGCATGCGGTTCAACTTCGTTCTGACTCTGATCGAAGTTTCAGGACTGCTGCTGGTGACGGTCATCGGCCTCGCATTCCTGACCGACGGCGGTGGCGAGCCGGGCCGCGCCCTCGACTTCAAGGCTGACACCGGCGTCTTCTCGGCGATCCTCGCCGGGGCCGGACTGGCTTTCTTCGCCTTGATCGGATTCGAGGACTCGGTCAACCTGGCGGAGGAGGCGAAGAAGCCGCGGATCGACTACCCCTGGGCCCTGTTCGGCGGCCTCGCGGTTGCGGGGATCATCTACCTGCTGGTCACGGTGGTCGCTTCGATGGCCGTACCGACCGACACGCTGGCCGGCTCGGACGGTCCGCTGCTCGAAGTCACCTCGCTGGGTCCGCTTTCGGTCGACGACAAGGTCTTCTCCGTGATTGCGCTCTTTGCCCTCGCCAACGGCGCCCTGATCAACATGATCATGGCCTCGCGACTGATGTACGGCATGGCTCGTGAGGGAATCCTGCCGAAGGTCTTTGCCCGGGTCCACCCTCAGCGGCAGACACCCTGGATGGCGATCCTCTTTACCTCGCTGCTGGCTGCCGGCCTGCTGATATCCGGTGAGCTCGAGGACCTGGCCGATACGACGGTCGTCCTGCTGCTGCTCGTCTTCGCGGTGGTCAACGTCTGCGTGCTGATCCTGCGGAAGGACAAGATCCAGGGCGAGTACTTCAAGGCGCCGACGATCATGCCGGTCATCGGTTTCATCGTCTCACTGGCCCTTTTGACGACCAAGGACACCGATTCCTTCGTCCGGGCAGGAGCCCTGCTGATCATCGGAGCGATCCTCTACCTGATCACCTGGTTCTCGCACGGACGTCACCAGAAGGTCCTCCGCACCGAAGAGATGAAGACGATCAACGACCCGCGCTGAGCGGCTCAGCGACCCAGCAGACGGCGGATCATCACGGCGAGGTGAAGCGCGAGGGCCGTGTCACCATCACCCAGGTCGACCCCGAGGATCGACTCGATCCGGCCGAGCCGGTGGTAGAGCGACTGTCGCTCGATCTCCAGGACCTGGGCGGCCTGAGTCTTGCTGCCGCCACTGTGGAGGTAGACCTCGAGCGTCTCCAGCAGGTCACGACCGCGGTCGCCACCGACCTCGAGCAACGGGCCCAGTCGTTCGTCGCTGAAAGCCAGCAGTTCCGGCGTGCCGCGCATCGCCAGGAGGAGCTGCCCGACCTCGGTCCGGCTGGCGTCGTGCCAGGCCCTGACCGGTCCGACGGCTCCGGCCTCGGCGGCGAGCCTCGCCCGGACCAGCGCTTCGGAGATCCGGTCCCAGGATTCGCAGGCGCCACTGATCGCGAAGGCCACCTGATCCGGGTCGACCTCGTGGAGACTGAGCGCAGAGCGGAATCGGTTCGCCAGTCGTTCGCGTGATGCCGGATCATCCGGTTCCGAACCCTTGGTTCCCCGGTCGAGGACACCGAGCATGCAGTTGCCCCTCGACCCGGTCAGCGCCGGGCGGTCGGGCTCCGAAAGGGCACCCCTGACCGGAGCGAGCAGCGGGGCCCAGATCTCGTCCAGCGAGACCCCTTCCGGGAGCGCACCCGGCCGCCAGACCGCGGCCACGGCGACCAGCTGACCGTGCCGGCGGGGAAAGCCGAGGGTCGAAGCCCGCCGGGCGGCGGCCAACGGATCGATCAGCCCGGACGCGAGTTCGAAGAGCAGGTTGCCGCGGGACCGGGCGCGGAGCTCGTCCTCCTCACCACCCCGCATCAGTCCGAGCCCGACTGCGACCGCGGCCCGTTCCATCGCGATCGGAGTGAAGCGGTCGAAGCCGTTCTCTGCCTGAATCGCGATCACACGGCCCCAGGTCCGGTTGCGCACGGTGACCGGCATGGCCACCGCTCCTTCGGCGTCACCGGCACCGCTGCCAGACCACTTGAGCCCGGACCAGGAATCGACCACAGCCGCTTCGGTCTGGGTGGTCGAGCTGTAGGCGACCAGCTCCCCACGCGCGTCCTCCAGGACGACCGGATTGCCGATCAGACGGGCGACCTCGGCCAGCACTACTTCTGCACCCGCCCCTTCGAGCACGATCGCGTCGAGGTTGCGATGGAGTTCTTCACCGCGCCGGGCAAGTGCGTGGCCACTGTTCAGCAGGCTTCCGTTGACAGCTTCGGAGACTTCGACGAACCTGATCCCGCGGCGGAGCGCGACCATCGGGATACCCCTGCGGTCGGCTTCCTGGACCAGCGCCGAAGGCAATTCGCGGTGCCAGGCGAAACCGAGCTCGACCGCGATCCCGACCGCTCCTTCTGCGACCAGGTCGCGAACGAACCGACGCTGGGCCGATGCGTCAGATCCGATCGAGACTCCGGTGGTGAGGATCATCTCCCCGCCGCGCAGTAGGTTCGAGACATCAGGGACGTCGAGGCTGTGCACCCAGCGGACCTCCGAATCGAGTCCGGTCGAGCCGGCTACGAGATCGGGCAGGGCCGCCTGGATGATCGGCAGCTCGATGAAGTCGGAAACTGTGAGAGCTCGGGTCGGCATTGACCCGGATCGTTACAGGTACGGCCGGAACGTCAGCGGTTGCGCTTCTTGCGCTTCCGGCGCTCGATCTGCGGTGAGTCCGAGGAGTCGGGAAAATCGTCCGCCTCCCCGGGCTCGACCTCCTCGGCACTGCCTTCGATCACGTCGTCAGGATCGTCTTCGTCATCGTCGTCGTCCCGACCCGGGACCGGCCACGGGATCGCTTCGCCAGCCGCCCAGGCCTCCGGCCTGCCGCCCGGGATCCAACCGGCGATCAGAAGTCCGGCGTAGATGAACCAGAGAAGTGTGAACTGGAGGAAGAGGATCGAGACGGCACCGAGTGCCATGCCGAGTGATCCCCAGAAGCGGCTGATCAGGCCAATGCGCATCGACCAGAGCGAGATGTAGACGATCGAGATCGCAAAGCCGATCGCCCCGGCGAGTCCGAGTCCGACCGTGACCCCATTCGAATTCGAATCGTTACGAATGTCGGTCGCCGTATCGTCGGCACAGTCGGTTGCGATGTCCTCGGTTGACTCGGTGCTGTCTCCCGTGGTTTCGGTGTCGCCCGTGGCGCCCGTTTCACCCGTGTCGCCGGTTGGGCCGGTGTCACCAAGAGCCTCGCTGCCGTTCTCGGCGTTCTTCTCGTTGATGCAGGTTTCAACCAGTGGAGCGCTGGTCTCCTTGAAGGTGGTGGCGGCGTCGAGAGTCGAGACCGCGTTTGACATCGAAGCGGCACCGAGGAAGAGGGGAGAAACGATGACTACTCCGATCAGGCCGGCCTTCACGCGGTCAGAGCGGGCCGCAGCCGCCTTGAACAGGAACACCAACGGCGCTACCAGCAGGATCAGGCCAATGGCCTGGATCGCGTTGGCGAGTAGAAGAGCCGACCGATTCTCGTCAACGTTGACCAGGTATTGGGCGGAGCCGTCGCCACCCGGAATGCTCGATCCGGCGTAGACGTAGGAGAAGGCAATCAGGGCCACGCCGAGCACCGAAAGGATGCCGGCGGCCAGCGCCCAGCGGCGCTCACGTTCAAGTAGTTGTGCTTTGGAGTTCATCGGCGGGCAAGCCTACCGGCTTGGAGGCGGCTCTGAGTCCGGCTCCTGATCGCGAATCGGGTAGTACTCGTAATCGGTGGGCTCGGCGATTCTCGACAAGCGGTCTCCTACCGCCAGAACGAGGTCGAGCAGGGGCGAGGCTGCGGAAATCGCGCTCTCGATGTGATTGCGGGTTGCCTGCTGACCGGGTTCCAGCTCCTTCATCAGAACTCCGCTCTCGTGAAATCAAAAAGGGCCATCGCTCATTACGCTACAGCGACCGTGCAGCCTGATCTCCCCCGAGTACCTCTGGAAGCCGGACTCAGTCCGGACAACCCCCCTTGCCCCGCCTGCGGCGAGCCGCTCTTTCCGTGGGTCGGGCTGCCAGTTGACAGCGGCATGGCCCATCGCTGCGAAGCCTGCGGCCTCGGGGCATTGAGCCGAACGGGTGTTACCGGCGATGCTCTGGCCGATCTCGATCGCGCCAAGGCAGACGACGGTAGCTACACCTACGAGAACCGGGCCTCTTTTCAGGCGACGCTGACCGGTGGCGCCTGGTCCGGGCTCGGCACCGACCGGGCATACCGGTTCACGCCGGAAGCCCTCCGGAGACTGGTCTCGAACCGGGACCAGGTGGTTGCTTCGTCCGGCTGGGTGGCCGGCAGGAGCATCATCACCATGTGGCAGAGCGGGATCAACATGTTCACCTTCGGGCAGAACGTCGCCCTGGCGAAGCTCGGCAAGGCGGTTCAGGTCCCGGCGAAAAAAAGCTGGCAACGAAAGCTCGATGCCTTCATTTCAATCGTGCTGGCGATCCCGGCGATGGTGATCGCGGTTCCGATGGAACTCCTCGCCGCGCTCTTCAAGCGCGGCGGCGCCTACAGAGTGAGGCTAGAAGTCCTCTAGCTCCGCGAGCAGTTCCGTAACCGCTTCGGTGCCGTCACGGGTGGTGAATACACGATCCGCTCCGGGTATCCGGGGAGCGACAGCGTTGGCCGCTTCGAGCAGCAGGGGTGAGGTCGACGGAGTGGTCGCGACCGTCACTCCGGCCCGGATTCCGGCGATCCGGTTCGGGTCCATCGGCCAGGCCGGTACCGCTGGCAACTCGACAAGGAAGGTGTGGGCGGCGTTCGGTCCGTGGTCGGCCTTCTGATTCAGGCGATCGGCACCCGACCCGAGGGTCGGCAACTCACCCGCGAGGAATAGCCCGTAGGCGGCTTCCTCGCCGCCCTCCTCGGCTGCGTTCCTGATTTCTTCGACGTCGGCCGACATGCCCCCGGTGGCGGCCGTGACGAGGGCGAAGAGCGGCGGCTCGACCAGGATCGCCCGCTTGACCGTGGCCGGCTCGGCGAGGGCCATCTCGAGCGCGACCACCGCACCGAAGCCGACTCCGAGCACGGTGACCTCTTCGATTTCGAGATCCTTGAGGAGGGCGCCGGCTTCAATCGCCTGCTCGGCGATCGACGTGCGCCGGTAGTCATCCACCGGCTCCGACCTTCCCCAGCCGCGGCGGTCATAAGTGATCAGTCGCAGGCTCTCCGACAGCGCGCCGGTCACCGGTTCGAACCAGCCGGAGTTGGTGCCGGTGGCATGCACCAGCAGGGTCGCGGGACCCTGGCCTCGATCGTTTAGGGCGAGATCGGTCAGCGGAGGCCCTGGCGGGCTTCCCGCACCAGGGTCACAGCTTCGGGAAAGACGACCCGGATCGCGTCGCGAACCTGCATCGCCTGTTCGTCGCTGTTCCCTTGCAGATTGAGGCGGTTGATCGAAGCGACGGTCATTTCGACCGCGAGCTTGATCGCGTTGTCGGCCCAGGCAACCTCCTGCGAGGACTGCATCTGCTCAGCCATTTCCTGCATCCGGGCACGCAGCTCGTCGGGGTCACCGAACATGTCAAAAGGAGAACCTTCCATGCAGGAAATGTAACTGTTTCGTTTCGCCGGCCGCGAAATTCGAGGCGGAAACTGCCCCAGTATGGCCGCATGAGAGCAAACGCAGGCTCGGCCACGGTCGAGCAAACCGGGATCGTGCTGATGATCGCACTCGGGTTGGCCGGCCTGATCGGCTACTTCTGGGTGGGAGCAGGTGAGCCACCAGGTCGGCAACTCGGGCAACGGGTCGCCAACCGGATCGCCTGCGGGCCACGGGCCCCCGGGAGCTGCCGAGAGCCAGCCACGGCCAGCGCCTACGGCTGGCCGGTCGCGAGGCTGCTGCGTTACTTCGCCCCGTTGCCGATGGCCCGGCCAGGCCCTGACGGCCTGGCCCTCGTGCCGGTCGACTTCCGCTACTGTCAGCGGCCGAGCTGCGCGGTCCCGGCCGGCGAAGACGGCAGGCTGACCACCGCCAACCGCAGGACGACCGCCTTCACCGCGGTCAACGATCACCGCCGGTCGAGCGGCACGATCGACCTCACCTACTGGCTGTACCGGCCCGGCCTGGGCTGGGAGGAGCTGCGGCGCACCGCGACGAGGGCGGACGTCGAAGCCGCCTCAGGCCTGCCGGTCCGGCTGGAAGACAGCCCGAGGCTGGTTCCCCTGGAAATCCTCCCGGGAAGAAACCACTACGACCTGCCAAGAGGAGACGAAGCCCCATGGCGCTGGCAGATAGAGACGACCCACCCGGGTCGGTCAGCCTGACCAAGCCAGTGCTCCAGATCTTTCTGAAATAACTCGAAAATATGGATCACTACCTTCATGGACTGCCGAGTTCCAGGAGGCCTCGAATTCTCATCCCGGTTTCAGCACTTCCACGCACGATTTCCGCGTTCGTAAACCTCGCCACCCGGTATCCGTCAAGCATCAGATCGACATCCCGGCGGCGGTCACCCGTGAAGGCACCTCTTCCACTGTGGTCGCGATATCCGTCAACCTCAACGATCAGCCTTTGGTCCCTCCACAGAAAGTCGGGCAGGTAGGAACCCAGCGCAGTGTTGACCACCGGGACGGGAATGCCCTCCCTCCGACACAGCCGAAGCATCGCGATTTCGAGTTTCGACCGGGTGTCAACTTCGAGTGGATCCCACTCGGTCAGGGCCCGTCTGAGTTTTGTGGCACCAGCCCGACCCCCGCCCCGTTCGATGACCTCGTACAAATCGGGCAGGGAAAGGATGCGTAACTTCTCGGCTTCGGTCAGGCCGGTCTTGAGTTGATCCGTGGTCATTGATGGCGAGATATCCAGGAACGCCCGGGCCACGGAAGTCACCGGGATCCCTTCGAGTTCGGTGCAATCCTGGGCGGGGAGCATTCGAGTTCGATGCCTCACCACTTCGAATCGCCGACCGTCTTCCAGCGGATGTGACTTCAAACCCCGCATTCCGCCGGTCAGCACAGTCACTTCGATTGCGCTCGACCTCCGGTCAATGAACCCATGGTGTGCGGCAGAACTGAAATGGGACAGCACGGCGGGGTTCCCCGCCACGAGCACGGACGCCATCCAGCGGCCGCGGAAATCGAGGATTCCGACGCCCGGGGAGTACACGCCTTTGAAAACCGTGGTGAGCCATCCGTTGTCTACCCGTCCGGCGATCAGACCTGAAGGGATACCCGCCTCCAGTGCTTGCCGGCGGGAGAAGACTCCGTGTTGAGCGCTCGCAAGCCGCGTGATGATCGCGGTTGCTTCCGCCGGGGTTGGCGAATTTGTTCGGAGACGGGTGGCCATGCCCCGAGCTTCCACGAGAAGGGCTCGTGGAACTTCGACCTGTGCAACAAGACTGTTGCCTTGGTGCTCCAGATCCTTCAGCTATCTCCGAAATATCCGGAGCACTAGCGAGGGTTGGGCTACCAGACTGCTGCGTGCTCTTCCATTACTCCGGCGGCGCTTTCCAGCTCGATGTCATCGAGTTGACCCTTGAACGTTCCGAAGCGGTGGAGGTAGTCCGACTTGATCAGGCCGAAGTTGTCGTTTCGGTGGCGCTCGGCGATTCCGTCGAAGTTGAAGTCGAGCCGTCCACCTTCGCGGAAGCGGATTCCGTCGAGTCCTTCGAAGACCACCGGTTCCGGCTCGATCGGGATGCCGTCGACCCAGATCGCCCGCTCGGAGTTGACCAGCGTGTCGTTGATCCCGGAAACGAGGTTCCATCCGAGGTTGCGACCGTCGGCTGCCACGCCGATGCCTGCGGACCAGCTCCATGCCGTGCGTCGTGCCTGGTAGCCGGCTGATTCGTCGTCGACTCCGAGGCCGTCGATCTGCCAGGTGCGCCCGCCCGCCTTCACCTTGCCGGCCATCGGTACTCCGGCGCGTTTGCGGGTCCAGCCCCAGCCGCGGCCGCTCGGGCAGATCGATTCGATCGGCTCCGCGTGGCCGAGGACCAGTGACGCGCGCAGTCCATCGGCGGACAGCTCGACGTAGTTCCCTTCCATCCGGACCTCCGGGGAGCCGGGCTTGATCTGGGTGTGCTCCATCACCTCGCCGGTCCGGCGGTCCCAGAGGGACCAGAAGCAGTTCCTGAACGGGCCGATCAGGATCTGGGCGGCGCAGAGCATCACGTCGTCGCCGTAGAACCCCACGTAGCGCCATTTCTTGCGCATCACACCGTGACGGAAGATCGGCATGGGACCGGGCGGGATCGGCAGATCGGGCCTGCCTTCCCCGGGTCCCCGCCAGGGAAGTCCTCCGGTTTGATCGGCTCGGGGTTTCGCTTTGCCAATCAGAACGGCCATCTACGGCTAGACTACTCCGCTGTGCCTGAGACCGCGAAGACAAATGACCCAGAACTGAACGCCTCCTACGATCCGGCCGATGACGCGATGTGCTCGCGGGCCCGGGAGCGTTTCGCCGCCGATCGCAACCGCCGCCTGCCGCGGCGAAAGAAGAAGACCGACACGCTGCCCAACTTCATAATCATCGGAGGCCTCAAGTGCGGCACGACGTCGATCCACCATTACCTCGGCTGTCACCCCGACGTTCATATGTCGAAGCCGAAGGAACTCAACTTCTTCGCCGCCGAACAGAACTGGGACCTTGGCTTCGACTGGTACAAGGGGCGCTTCGACAACCGCTCCAAGATCAACGGCGAGTCTTCCCCCCACTACACCAACGGTCCGCGCTTCAACGGAGTCGCCCCGCGCATCCACGAGTACTGCCCCGACGCCAAGCTCGTCTACATGGTGCGTGATCCGATCAAGCGGATCCTGTCCCACTGGGTCCACGCGACCGGCGCCGGTTACGAAACCCGCGAGTTCGTCGAGACGCTCTCCAGGCCCGACACCGCTTACATCGACCGCTCGAAGTACTGGATGCAGCTCCAGCCCTACCTGCCGCTCTTCGACAAGGGGCAGATCAGGATCATCACTCAGGAGGAACTCGGCAGCGACCGGGACGGCACCATGAAGAAGGCCTTCGCTTTCCTCGGTGTGGACGAGAACTTCACCTCGGAGCAGTGGGACCGCGAATGGGAGAAGTCGAGCGCCAAGCAGGACAGCAAGTACCAGGTGATGGAGAAGCTGATCAAGCTTCCCGGCTTCCGCTCGCTGGACCGGAACTTCGACCGGCTGCCGGAATCGATGCGCTGGATGGTCGAGAAGGCCGTCCACAACCCGGACAAGCCGCCGGCCCCCAAGCCGGTGATCCCGGATGACCTCATGGCGACCCTCAAGGGTCGCTTCCGCGACGACGTCGCCGGCCTCGAGGAATTCGCCGGACACAAGTTCGACGGCTGGCACGACTACGCCGCAGACTGACCCGGCGCGGTTTCAACTGACCGCGCCAAGGGAAAGTTGAAGACACCCCTAATGCGCCGACTCCTCCCCGAACCGGGACCCACCGAAATCGACAGCGAACTGGCCGACTACCGGCCGTTCGACTTCGCCCATGAAGGCCGCCCCCAGGTGGCGGTGAACATGATCACGACGCTCGACGGCCGGGCGTCGCTCCACGGGCGGACGGTTGATCTGGGGGGCAAGAGCGACATCGAGCTCCTGCTGAAGCTGCGAACCAGGTTCGAAGCCGTGATGATCGGCGCCGGGACGATGCGAGCCGAGCGTTACGGCCGCATCATCAAGGATCCGGAAGCCCGCGCCCGTCGCAAGGAAATCGGGCTCGAGGAAGATCCGCTCGCCGTGATCATCAGCGGCCGGCTGAACCTTCCTTTCGACGCACCGCTGTTCACCGACGGCGGCGGCCACGTCCTGATCTTCAGCAACGAAAACGGGCCGCCGCCGGAGACCAAGACCCCGGTCGAGCTGATCAAGGTCAACGGCCCGATCGTGATCAACGCGGTGCTGCGTCACCTTCGTGAGGAGAAAGGCATCCGGGCGGTGCTCTGCGAAGGTGGGCCCCGCCTGTTCGGCCAGCTGGTCGCGGCCGACGCATTTGACGACCTCTTCCTCACGATCTCCTCGACCTTGACTGGCGAGGTGGACGCTCCGCGAATTCTCGAAGGTGAGCTGGGACAGCCCGAGCATCTCGAGCTGGTGAACCTCGCGGAGTCCGAAGGTGAGCTGTTCGCGCGGTACCGGCGTCCCGCAGTAGCCTGACCTCTATGGATTTTGAACCTGGCGCCGAGATAACTGCCCTGCTGGATCGCGTCCGCGCCTTCCAGGAAGAACACATCTACCCGCGTGAGAAGGAACTTCTCGCTTCGCTCGACGCGGAAGTCAAAGAGGGTGTTCCTTATCCCCGGGAGCTGGTCGAGATCAGGAAGAAGGCCAAAGACCAGGGACTCTGGAACCTCTTCCTGCCGGATGAGGAATACGGCCCTGGCCTGGGCAACCTCGACTACTCGATCCTTTGCGAGGAAATGGGCCGCAGCCCCGCGATCGCACCGATGGCCTTCAACTGCTCAGCTCCCGACACCGGCAACACCGAGATCGTGATCGAGCACGGCACCGACGCCCAGAAGGAACAGTGGGGCTTCCCGCTGCTTGAAGGCGAGATCCGCAGCTGCTTCTCGATGACCGAACCGGAGACTTCTGGCTCCGACCCGCGGAACCTCGCCGCCAGCGCCGTCCTCGACGGTGACGAATGGGTGATCAACGGGCTCAAGTGGTTCACCTCGGGAGCTGTCGGCGCCGACCTGGCGATCGCCATGGTCATCACCGAACCCGAAGGCAACCCTTACGCCCGCGCCTCGATGATCCTCGTTCCGGCTGATGCCCCCGGCTACAAGATCGAGCGTCCGCTCTCGGTCATGGGACACGTTAAGGGTCCCGGTCACTGCGAGGTCAGCTACACCGACTGCCGTGTCCCCAAGGACAACCTGCTCGGCGAGCGCGGCGCCGGCTTCCTGATCGCCCAGGACCGCCTCGGCCCCGGCCGGATCCACCACTGTATGCGTGCGATCGGCACTGCCGAGCGGGCGCTCGAGATGATGTGTGTCTACGCATCGGAGCGCGAAGCCTTCGGCGGACCGCTGGCCGACAAGCAGATGGTCCAGGACTTCATCGCCAAGTCACGCATGGAGATCGATCAAGCCCGCCTGCTCACCCTGCACGCCGCCTGGAAGATGGACACCGTCGGCAAACGAGCCGCTCGCCAGGAGATCTCGATGATCAAGGTGGTCGCCGCGAACATGGTCATGGACGTGCTTGACCGTTCGATCCAGGTTCACGGATCGCTCGGCATGACCGACGACACGCCGTTGGCGATGATGTGGCGCTTCAGTCGAATGCTGCGACTGGCCGACGGTCCCGACGAGGTTCACAAGATGGTGATCGCACGGCGGGAGGTCGGCCGACAGGTGAAGAAGCATGCTTCTTCACCTTCGGACTGACCTCAGCACGCCAGAGTTCCAACGGGCGGCAGATCGAGTAGCAGGAAGCCCGGAACTAGCGGCTGATCCGGGCCACTGCCTCGGCGGCCGAGTTGGCCAGGGCTTCGACGCCCTTCGGGAACGAATCGTCGCCGGATTCATCCTTGCCGTACTGACCTTTCTGGAAGCGGGCGAGCACACCTTCGAGGATGATCGCGAGCTTCCAGTAGCCGAGCGCTTCGAAGTAATCGAGGTTCGAGATGTCACGCCCGGAGACCGCGGCGTAGTGGGCGGCCAGTTCCTCGCGGGTCGAGAACCCCGGTTCGGTCGTGGCCGGCCGGAAGATCGGCATCGACTCGTCACCCGCTTCGCGCCAGTAGACCATCAGCAGTCCGAGGTCGGCGAGCGGATCGCCGAGCGTGCAAAGCTCCCAGTCGACGACCGCAGCCACTTCACCGAGCGGGCTGTAAATCACGTTGTCGAGGCGATAGTCCCCGTGGACGATCGTCGTTTCCGCCTGTTCGGGGATCAGTTCGAGAAGGCTCTCGTGGACCGATTCTACGACCGGAAGTTCGCGGGTCTTCGACTTCTCCCACTGTCCGAACCAGCGTTTCAGCTGGCGCTCGACGTAACCGTCGTGGCGGCCCAGGTCGCCCAATCCGGTCGCCCCGGGATCAACGGCGTGGATCGCAACCATGGTTTCGATCAGTCCTTCGCCGAGCCGCTTCCGCTGGGCGGGGTCGGGGAAGAGGGCAGCCTGCTCGGGTGCCCGGATTACCGGCCCCTCGACGAACTCCATTACGTAGAAAGGAGCACCGGTGACTTCTTCGTCTTCACAGAACCCGACGATCGGCGGGACCGGCACGTCAGTTTCGGCCAGGGCGGTAACCACCCTCACCTCGCGTCCCATGTCGTGGGCCGATCCGAGGCGGGCGCCGAGCGGCGGGCGCCTGAGAACGAAACGTGCTCCCCCCTGGTCGGTCACCAGGTAAGTCAGGTTGGAAAGACCGCCGTGAATCTTCTCGTAGTCGAGGGGTAGCTCGAGACCGTTCACCCTCCCCCGGAACCAGTCTTCCAGCGGGACCTGTGAGATTCCATCGGTGTCGGTGCTCATGAGGATGCAGCTTATGTCCCGCAGCCTCGATAACGTCGGCTAACGATGGTAGACCAGAACCACCTGGAAGGACTCCTGGACAACCTGCCCAGTGCGTTGGTCACGCTGGACGACGACGGGACGGTCCTCTACCGGAACCAGGCGGCGCGAAACATCACGCCGACGATCAAGCCCGGAATGAACATCTGGGACTGCCTGAGACCCGTGATCAACGAAGAAAAGATCGACCGCATGCTGATCAAGGGCGAGCGGGTCATCTTTGCTGCCGGGTCGGACGTACCCCTCCTCGAGTGGTTGCTCAGCGAAGAAAGGCTCGACGACGGCAGCCGGATCCTGATGGCGTGGGACGCCGACATCCTCGATGAGATCGTCCAGCGGCGCATCACTTTCGTGGTCGGCGCGTCCCACGAATTGCGATCACCGATGACCGCCCTGCTCGGATTCGCAGAGATCCTCAACCTCGAAGCAGAAACGCTCAGCCCTTCGCAGGCCGAGGCTGCGTCAGTGATCCTGCAGAACGCAAAGTACCTCCACCTCCTGGTCGAAGACATCCTCGACCTGACCCGCAACAGCTTCGGTGAGCTACGACTCGATATCGAAGAAGTGGACCTCGGCCCGATCATCGCCGGCGTCGTCGAGACGCTTCGCCCCCAGGTCGAAGACAAGGACCAGACGATCCAGGCCCGGACCGACCCGAACCTGCCCCTGATCGAAGCCGATGCACATCGGGTCCGCCAGGCCGTTCTCAACCTCGCGCAGAACGCCTACGAACATTCGCCGGCCGGCAGCACGATCGGGATCACCGCCAGCACCCGCGACCAACATCTCGTGATCACTGTCTCCGACGACGGCGAAGGCCTGCCTTTCGATGATCCGAACGAAGCTTTCACGGAATTCGAGAGTGGTGCGACCAACAGCAACAACCGGGTCACCGGTTCCGGACTCGGACTGACAATCACCAAGGGAATAGTCGAACTCCACCGGGGATCGATCTCGGTCGACTCGGAGGAAGGAGTCGGAACTTCGTTTGAAATCCTGCTCCCGTTGAACCGCGAAGAGGCCCGCAAGCGCCTCTTCGCCGGTTAGCAATGAGCCTGGTCCTGATCGCCGAGGATTCGCCTTCGGTCCGGCTGCTGCTGGTCCGGCGGCTGGAGATGGCGGGGCACGAAGTGATCGAGGCCCACAACGGTGATCAAGCGGTTGCCATGGTCGAGATCGGATTCGGCACGGTGGTCCCGGACATCGTCCTGCTGGACGCGATGATGCCGAACGCCAACGGTGCCGAAATCCTCGAACGGATCAAACGGATCCGGCCGGACCTGCCCGTCCTGGTGGTCAGCGCCATGCAGAACCTCAACTCATCCGAAGAATGGCGCTCCGCAGACGGGCGACTGAGCAAACCGATCGATTTCGACGATCTGCTCGGCCGGATCGGAGCCCTTACTTCCTAGCGACCTCGACCCGGATCTCTGAGCCCTTGAGCTTGGTTCCGTCAAGGAACTCGACGGTCTTCTCGGCGACGTCGGCGTCGATCTCGACAAATGAGAACCGATCGAGAACCCGAACGTCACTGATCGCGCCGTCTTCGAGCACTGCGCCTTCCTTGAGTGCCCAGCGCAGGTCCTCTTCTTCGATTCCACTGCGCTTTCCGCGGTTCACGAACAGCTTGACCTGGCCTTCGCCGAGTTCGGGCACGCCGGCCAGGCTGTCGTCGTCATCTTCGTCGTCGTCAGGTTCATCGACGTCGTCATAGTCAGCGTCGTCGCCGGTAACTGCCGGTGAGTCCCCGGCCGTTTCGGAATCGGCGGGATCGTCGTCCGGCAGCCCGGTGATCTCTGCTTCTTCGATCACTTCTTCTTCAACTTCTTCAACCGGTTCGTCGACCTCGTCGAGCTTGGCAGGCTTCTTCTCACCACGACGACGACGGCGACGCGGTTCCGGAGCGTGCTCGAGGCGCTGCTCCGGGGTCTCCCAGGCGGAGATCGACGTCTTGACGTCCTTCTTCACCTGCTCGAGGTCCTTGCGCTGGTCGGGAGTCACGAAAGTGATCGCGCGTCCGGTGCGCCCGGCGCGGCCGGTGCGGCCGATGCGATGGACGTAAGTCTCCGAGCTGTTCGGAAGGTCGTAATTGATGATGTGGGTGACGTGGTCGACGTCGAGCCCGCGGGCGGCGATGTCGGTGGCGACGAGCAGCTTCACGCGATGGCCCTTGAAAGCGATCATCACGCCGTCCCGGGTCCCCTGGCTGAGGTCGCCATGAAGGGCCTTGACGTCGAGACCGCGGTTCTTCAGGTCCCGCTCCAGACGGGTGGCGCCGATCTTGGTGCGGCAGAAAAGAATCGCCTGCTCCGGCTCTTCGGCCTTCAGGACCTCGATCAGCTTTTCGGTCTTGTCCCGGTTGCTTACCTCGACGTAAGCCTGCGAGATCTTGTCTACGGTGAGCGTCTCCGGGGTGATGGAGATGACCACCGGGTCATACATGAAAGCGTCGGCCAGCTTCTGGATCGGTGGCGGCATGGTTGCCGAGAAAAGCGCCGTCTGGCGGCCGCTCGGGCACATGCGAAGGATCTTCTCGACGTCCTCGAGGAATCCGAGGTCGAGCATCTCGTCGGCTTCGTCGAGCACCACGAAACGGGCGGCGGTCAGGACCAGCGACCGGCGGGAGATCAGGTCCTTCATGCGCCCGACGGTGGCCACAACCACATGAGCGCCAGACCGGAGCTGCGCCTGCTGGCTCTTGATCGGAGCACCCCCGAACACGGCGACGATCTCGATGTCGAGGTGCTCGGCGTAGGAACGCATGGCCTGAGTCACCTGGATGCAGAGTTCGCGAGTCGGCGTGAGAACGATCGCCTGAACTTCGTCGTTGTCCGGATCGAGGTACTGGAGCAGCGGCAGCCCGAAGGCCGCCGTCTTGCCGGTACCGGTCTGCGCCTGGCCGATTACGTCGTGGCCGGCGAGGAGCGAAGGGATGCCTTCCTCCTGGATCGGAGTCGGATCGCTGAAGCCGAGTTCGTCGATCGCAAGCTGAATGTCGGGTGAAAGACCGAGGTCCTTGAAAGAAGTCACAGCGAGGGATCCAACAGGATTTTGCCGATGGTACGTCGTGCGGCCAGATCTTCGTGGACCTTCCTGACGTCACCGAACCCGAAAGTGCCGCCGACCACGGTCTTCAGTTCACCCATCGAGGCCGCGTCGAGGACGCGCCTGATGCAGGCGTTCGCGAGCTCCGGTCGGTCCAGGAGATGGACCATCCAGAAGCCGATTACGGCGCGACTATTTCGCATGAGATGGCCGGTTCTGACCGTATTCTGTTCCTTCGAGGCGATCCCGAAAGTGACCATGCGGCCGAAAGGAGCGATCGTCCGGAGCAGGTCGTCAAAAGCCTTGCCGCCGGCCATTTCGAGGACCACGTCGACCGGTTCGCCGCCGTTTGCTGCGAGTACCTCCGACTGCAGGTCGTCACTGCGCGAATCGATCGCCTCGTCGGCTCCGAGTTCGAGGGTCAAGGCCCGTTTCTCGTCCGAGGAAGCCATCGCGATTACGTTTCCGGCTCCCATCGAACGGGCGATCTGAACGCAGAGGCTGCCGGTTCCACCTGCCGCAGCATTGACCACGACGGATTCGCCCGCCTGCATGTTTGCCGAAATCCGGAGGATCGCATCGGCCGTCAGCCCCTGGATCAGCAGTCCGGCAGCCTGGTCGTCGTCGACTCCGTCAGGAATCTGCACCAGTCTGGACTCCGGGACCGCCGCCACTTCGGCGTAGGAGCCGCTGGGGACGATCGCGGCGACCCGCTGCCCGTCTTCGGTTACCCCGACGAGTTCCTGACCGGGAACGAACGGCAGCACCTGTTTCGCCAGATAGTCGTTGCCCGTGGTGTGTGTATCGGCGAAGTTGATGCCGGTCCGGGTGATCCGGACGAGCTTCTCCCCCGGGCCCGGCGAAGGCTCCGGGAGGTCAACGAGATTCATCACCTCGGGACCGCCGAATTCCTCTATCTGAATGGCTTTCACCGGCTAATCTTCGCAGGCTGACCGTGAATTCAGGCGTTTGGCTCTAGGATTCCGGAACTTGTGCATCCCGGTCCCGGACCGGATGTCTTTCATCTGAAACGAAAGGGTTCACCTTGTCGCTGACCGTTGTCGGCTCGATCGCATTCGATGCCGTCCATACGCCTTTCGGCGAACGCACCAGGATGCTCGGCGGATCCGCCGTCCACTTTTCGCTCGCCTCCAGCTTCTTCACCGACGTTCGTGTGGTCGGACCGGTCGGTGACGACTTCACGCATGAACAGTTCGACGTGCTCGAGAATCGCGGAATCATCACCGACGACATCGAACGGGTCGAAGGGGCCCAGACCTTCTTCTGGAAGGGCCACTACGAGTTCGACCTGAACACGGCTCATACCGACGACACCCAGCTGAACGTCTTCGGTGATTTTGAGCCGAAGCTCTCCGAAGCCTCGAAGTCTTCCGACATGCTGTTCCTGGCCAACATCCAGCCCGACCTCCAGCGCCAGGTCCGGGCCCAGTGCGAAAGGGTCAGCTTTGCGGGGCTCGACACGATGAACCTCTGGATCGACATCGCCAAGGATTCACTGCTCGCTGCCATGTCGGAAGTCGACTGCGTCCTGATCAACGACGCCGAGATCCGCCAGCTGACCGGCGAATCGAATCTCGCCCGCGCGGCGAAGGCCGTGATGGAACTCGGCCCCTCAGCGGTGATCGCCAAGCAGGGCGAATACGGAGCCGCGCTCTTCACCCCGGGCGGCTTCTTCGCCCTCCCGGGCTTCCCGCTGGAAGACGTGCGTGACCCGACCGGAGCCGGTGACAGTTTCGCCGGCGGTTTCCTCGGGTACCTCGACGGAGAGTGCGAATCGATCGACGAACAGGCTCTTCGAAATGCCATGGGCTACGGAACCGTCCTCGCTTCTTTCAACGTCGAGGAATTCGGGACCGAGAGGGTCAGCCGTCTCACCCGCGACGAGATCGACTCGCGCCTCGAAGCCCTGCGTTCGATGACCAACTTCGACGTAAGCAAGGCCCCGTGATGGCAGGTCACTTCGGTAAATAGGCGTGTAGCCGCGCTTGACGGCCTGAGGGCAATCGCGCTCCTCGGAGTCGTCTATGGTGCCTGCTGGTCCTGCCAACGGCGGCCGCGTACGCCTGGGCCTCGCGAAACGCGGTCGGGCTGCCCGCCATACGCCGGACCCAAGGCTTGATTCAACAACGCCGGAAAAGGACTGAGGCCCGGTGACCGGACCCATTTGTCGGTCAACCCCAAGCGCCCCGTCTCGGGTGCTTTGAAATTATCCGCTCAATCCGCGGCGATCCGTATCTCGTTCACAGGTGCGCTCGGATCCTCCGACTGAAGCGAGCGCAACGCGATATCAACCTGCTTTGGGTCGCTGCCGAATATGACGGCAGTCGCGTCGGCTGAATAGATCTCAGCACGGCTTCCTTCGTCGAATCTCACTACTTTGGCCTGGCCCAGCGTTTCTATCTGAGAGTGAGGCATAGACACACCCGGTAACAGCTCATTGCTCGCAAGGGATCTTTCGCAGACTGGCCAGGTTTGGATTCCGATGGGTGGCGCGCATACGCCTTCGGTTTCTTTTCCGGTGGCCTCACATGAGCCGTAGAGGTACGAAATGAAGTTCTCTTGCACAGCTGCCCGGTTCTCAGTTGGTACACACCTTCGAATAGCGGCCTCCAGATTTAACCCATCAACCGTGGGACCCAAGAAAAATCGCTCAAATGGGGTCGGCTCTCCTTCCGAGGTGCACCCGCTAGCCCTTAGATCCTTGCCGCCCGCGAGCTGAACACTCAGGTCTTCGATCACAATCGAGTCAAGCTCGTTCGGCTTGCTGGCTGTAGTCAAAGTCGTTATTTGGTTCAGCCCGAAGCCCGAGATCACCAGCATCAGGCTTGTGAAAGTTACCCTTCTCCACCTTTTGTTTGTTGCGTTCATCTGTTCCTCCATGAAGTCCGGTTACCCGTTTAGAGGGGTCTACGACTAGGTAAATTGTTCGACGGTGTTTTTTCTGTGAACAAGTTTCTGCGGTGTGCTGCCCTTTTGGTCCTGCCACCGGCGTCCGCGTACGCCCGGGCCTCGCGCCGGTTCGTCGGGCGACCCGCGATCGGCTGGACCAGCGGCTGGATCAGGCGGCGGCGGATGAAAACCACCGAACCCTGACCAATGGCTGCCAGACCCGGCACTCCGATCAGACACACGGCGCAAACTGCGATACTGACCGGGATAGACAATCTTGACGAGGCTGGCCAAGGAGCGAATGATGGGGACCGAAGAAAAGACTGAAGACGCGGCGGCAAGTGACGTAGAGGGCGTTGCCGCGGCCGAAGATTCCCTGACCGTCACCGACAACCGCACCGGCCACACCTACGAACTGCCGATCGAGGACGACACGATCAAGGCAATGGACCTCCGCCAGATCAAGGTGCACGAAGACGACTTCGGCATGATGGCCTTCGATCCGGCCTTCACCAACACCGCCGCCTGTCGTTCCTCGATCACATACATCGACGGCGAAGCCGGAATCCTCGAGCACCGTGGCATCCCGATCGAACAGCTCTGCGAGAAGTCGACTTTCCTCGAGGTCGCCTACCTGCTCGTCTTCGGCGAGTTTCCAACCCGCCCGCAGCTCGAACAGTGGGTGCACGACGTCACCCACCACACCTTCGTCCACGAGGACATCAAGAAGTTCCTGACCGGCTTCCGCTACGACGCCCATCCGATGGGCATGCTGCTCGCTTCGGTCGGCGCCCTCTCGACCTTCTATCCCGATGCCAAGAACCTCGACGACCACGTCGAGCGTTACCTGGCAACGATCCGGCTGATCGCCAAGATGCCGACCCTGGCGGCTTTCTCGTACCGCCACAACATGGGCCTGCCGTACGTCTACCCGGACAACGACCTTTCTTACTCCGAGAACTTCCTCTCGATGATGTTCAAGATGACCGAGGTCAAGTACGACCCGGATCCGCGCCTCGCCAAGGCCCTCGACGTGCTCTTCATCCTGCATGCCGACCACGAGCAGAACTGCTCGACCAGTGCCGTACGCAGCGTCGGTTCCTCCGACGTCGATCCCTACTCCGCGGTCGCCGCCGGCATCGCCGCTCTCTACGGTCCGCTCCACGGTGGTGCGAACGAGTCCGTGCTGAAGATGCTGCGCCGCATCGAGAGCATCGACAACATTCCGTCCTTCCTCGAATCGGTCAAGAACCGTGACGAGAAGCTGATGGGATTCGGCCACCGGGTCTACAAGAACCACGACCCCCGGGCCACGATCATCAAGAGCCATGCCGACGAAGTGTTCGAGGCCACCGAGTACAACCCGCTGGTCGAGATCGCGACCGAACTCGAAAAGCGCGCTCTCGACGACGAGTTCTTCACTTCACGAAAGCTGTTCCCGAACGTCGACTTCTACTCGGGAATCATCTACGAGGCGCTGAGAATCCCGCCGGAGATGTTCACCGTGATCTTCGCGCTGCCGCGCACCGCCGGCTGGATCGCGCAATGGCTCGAGATGACCGACGACCCGGACAAGAAGATCTCCCGCCCGCGCCAGATCTACACCGGTGCCCGCGAAGCGGACTACGTCCCGATGTCCGAGCGCGGCGACGCGAAGACGATCTCGGGCCCACCGGCCACCCGGCCGCTTTCCTGATCATTGGCTGAAGGCGTCCCGGACCGACGGGAAGCTGACTGATGGCCAAGTGGAAACTGACAGTCCGTTACGGCTCCGACGTCTCCCGGCAGAGTTTCGACGACCTCGATTCGGCGATAGCCGAAGCCGAGGCCCGGACCGAGGAGATCCTGGCCGACGGGCCGCTCGAGACGGTCAAGGCTTTCCGTGACTACGAACCCGACCAACTGGTCAAGGCGAGAATTGAGATCAGCGGCAAGGGCCTGTTCTCACCGCCGACCGCCGGACTCGACATCCAGGGTGACGGCGGCATGCTCGCATATCGCGGCGGTGTCACCCGAAAACCGATCGAAGCGGAGAGCCGCAGACAGATTTTCGCCGGAATCAGGCAGGCTTTGGAGCAATGAGCGACTCAGAATCGACCCAGAAGGTCCCCAAAGGCTCCTACGCGGCCGGTCGGCGTGTTCAACTGCCCGAGGGTGCCGAAGAGCCGATCGTCGTCTACATCAACGGTGTGGTCCAGAACGCCGGCAAGGACTACACGCTCCGGGAAGGTGAGATCCTCTTCAACCGGGAGATCGTCAAGGAGCAGAAGTCCGGCCGACGCAAATTGATCATGCTGATGGGCGTCGTCGGCTTCTACACCAAGGACGAGACGGTCGATGTCCAGTTCCAGCGAGACGGCAAGACGGACCTCGCCTCGGACCTGAAGATCTACGACTGACCGGATGGACGGACGGTCTTGGACGATCCGTTCGAAAGGAGGAGTCGGGCTCGACGGCCCTTTGACACGACCAGCCGGCCCTTTTTGTTGAGCTTCAGCACGAGCTTCAGCGAGCCGGCTTTGTCCAGGCGATAGGCCGCAGTCGCTAGCAGCGCACCCTTGCGGATCTTCTTGCCCTTCACCTTCAGGGCCTTCAGGGCCAGAAGTTTCGCTTTGCCGGAACAGGCGGCGGTACAGGTGATCGTCGCTGTTGCGCTGCCTTTCTTCAGGGAGATCGCACCCAGCCGGGTTGTAGCGATCGGATTGTTCGGGGTCGGCTTGACCGGAGGAGGATCGGGCACCGGAGTGTCGATGTCGGCGTCTTCGACGGTGATCGACGCCGAAGAACTGTTGTTGTCCGGCAACGGGTCGAAAATCGATGAAGAGACCCAGGCCGTGTTGACAATTTCACCCGACGCGGCGTGCTCTCCACCGATCGCGCTACCAAGACAAAGCAGGCTGAGCCCTGCCCTGAGCGGATGGTCCGTCGGGTTGTAGAGCTTGTACGCACGGGTCACCGGCCTGGGGTCGTTCCCGAGGGAGAGCAGGCCGTGGTCGAGGTCCCAGCCGCCGACGATTCCTTTGCTGCCGTCGGCGCATGTGAGTTGTGCTTCGTTCACCTTTCCAGGTCCGACCTCGAACTCATGCCAGATCCGTTCAAGCCCGAGAACATGGCCGTGGCCACCCGCAATGGAGACCTGGCGATTCATGCAGCGGATCGAGAAGGTCACGTCTGCCGGCACGTGGTTTTCCAGGATGAATTTCCAGCCGTTGCCTTCCGGCTGCGAGTAGACGAGATCGGCGGGGTGACTTGATTCGAAACCAGGCTGGATCGCCACCTGCCCGGGACCGCACTCGAGAATCTGCTGGTTTGGACCGGCAGCAAGGGTTTCCGAGACGGCCACCGGGCTGGAGGCGACCAGGTTGTGGACGTGAGTTCCTGAAACTGTGCTCTGCCTGATGCAGACGGCGAAGATCTTTGCCTGGGCCCGACCGGTCGCCGTGTTCTTGACGGTGCCTTGCCAGGTGCCGAGGGAACTCGCCCTCGATTCGAGGACCTGCGGGGTCGGCCAGTCGCCGGCTCCCTGGTCGATGTGGTCGATCCTGACCGAGCCATCCGAAGCGAAGAAGCCGCTCGGGCAGTTGATCGAGACGGTCCTTTGCTCACCGGCGTTCAGGTCGATCTGGGCCTCGACCCGCTGGACATCGAGCAGGTGGTCGCCATCGGGGTCGGGCGGTGTCGCCAGTGGCCCCCCTTCGATCCTCAGCAGAATCCTGAACTCCTGGCCGGGGTACATGTCGCCGGCCTCGCAGATAACGGTCCCCATGGAATCGGAGCAGGGGGCATCGGGTGAGTGGAACCCGTGGTAGATGATTCCTGGCGGGATGACATCGGTAACGACGACGTCATTCGCGATTCCCGGTCCAAGATTCCTGACGAAGATCCTGTAGCTGGAAAGTTCACCCGGGGCGAGGGTGGGTTTGCTCGCGGTTTTATCGATCTGGAGATCAGCTCCACCACCGATGGCGGTATCCACATGTTTGACGTTGTTGTCGTGGTCGGGGTCGTATTCGTTTGCGGAGACCGCGGCGGTATTGGTCACGGTCGTGCCGGCCAGCGCAGGGGCAGCCTTCACCGTGATCACCGCGTAGCGCCATTCGTCAGCCGGAATCGTGCCGAGATTGCAGGTGACGGCGGAATCGCAGTCAGGGTTGTCCGAAGAGACGAAGATCAGACCCGGCGGCAGTGGGTCTGAAACGATCACGTCCGAGGCTTCATCGAGTCCCTTGTTGTGGATCCTCAGGGTGTAGCTGAACTCTTCGCCGACTTCGGCGTAAGACGGACCCGACTTGAAGATCTCCATGTCCGAAGACCTGGTGATCGGTGTTGTCACTTCGATCGAGTTGTTGTCCGGGTCGGGATCAGGCTGGTCCGCACTGACCGTGGCGCGATTGACCATCTCGTCATGACCACCAGTTTCAATCCAGACCGAAGTCTCCATGGAGAAGACATCTCCCGGTCCCAGGTCTCCGATATTGCACTCGATCGCGTTAACGTTCGGTGGTGCGGGGGCCGACGGACAGCTGACCGGCGGTTCCGACCAGTGAGGAAGCCATGGTTCGAGCGAATCACGAAGGATCACATTCGTGGCCAGGACCGGGCCAAGATTCTCGACCTCGATGAGGAACTGCGCGACCTCACCGGTCTTGGGATTGGCCGGAGAGATCAGTGTCTTGGTGACCCGGAGGTCAGCGGCCGGTGGTGGCAAGGTGGTATTCAGCCGGACCGCAATACTGTTAGTCCCCAGGACCGTCGTGGCAAGGTCTGGTGCTCCATCGCCGTTGAAGTCAGCCACGGTCACGTGGAAGGGAACTCCGGGGAAGCTGAAGTTCGACGCCGCCGCGAAGCTTCCGGCGCCATTACCGAGGAGGATGGAAACGGTGTCGGAGCTGATGTTCGCGGTAACCAGGTCCAGGTCTCCATCGCCGTTGAAGTCAGCTGAAGTGATGGAGTTGGTGCCGGCGCCGGTAGCGAAACTGACCGGGACCCCGAACCCGCCAGAGCCGTTGCCCAGAAGTACCCGGACAACGTTTGACCCGGTATCGGCCACTGCTAGATCAGGATCTCCGTCGGAGTTGAAGTCAGCCGCTGTGATTGCGTTCAGGCCAGTTCCAAAAGCAATATTGGTCGCTGGGGAAAAGCCTGCAGCGCCGTCGCCGAGCAAGATCGAGACGCCGCTCGAAATCACGTTTGCCGAGGCGATGTCCTGATTCCCGTCCCCATTGAAATCGGCAGTCGTCACGGCATACCCGATGGAGGTGGCCGTGGCGTAGTTCACCGGCGGCGCGAAGCCTCCCAGGCCATTTCCGAACAGCACCGTGATGGAGTTCGAGTTGCTCGCAGCTACGAGGTCCGTTTTGCCGTCGCCGTTGAAGTCGGATGAGGCCATGCCGATCGGGACAGGACCAGCCGCAAAGTTGGTCGGACCTCCGAATCCACCAGCACCATTCCCGAGCAGGATGGAGACGGTTCCCGCGTTGAGGTTTGCCGTTGCAATGTCCTTCTTGCCATCTCCGTTGTAATCGCCAGGCGTCACCCAGTAGGGCCCGTTACCCGTGGCGAAAGTGGCCGCCGCACCGAATCCGCCAATGCCGTCGCCCAACCGGACCGACACATTGTTCGAGTTGAAGTTCGCCGAGACAAGGTCCTGTTTGCCATCGCCGTTGAAGTCTGCCGAAGCGGCTGTGTAGGGGAAATTACCGACGGCAAAATTGGTCACCGGTGAAAAGCTCAACGCAGAGGCAGATCCGGCCAAGGCCAGACCCATCAGGCAGGTGATGCCTAACGCAATGAACGTTCTTCGGGGATTGAAAGCCGGCAGGGGTCTCTCCAAGAAATCAGCTCCCTATCCGCACTGCTCGCCAGGATCCGTTCGAAAGCCGGAGCTTCCCCTTCTTGATCTTCTTGAGCACCTGCTTCGCTTTCTTTCCTTTGACCTTCAGGGTGAGCTTCTTTGTTCCAGCTGCGTTCAGCCTGTAGTTGCCGGAGGCAAGCAGGAAGCCCCTGAGCGAGAAGAGCTTGGCCTTTCCGGAGCAAGCTTCCCCGCAGGTGACCGTGGCGGTTACGCTGCTTTTGCCGAGGAAGGCAATGCCGCCGAGGCGGGTTGATCCGATCGGGTTGTTCGGAGTCGGCTTCACCGTCGGTGGATTGGGGACCGGGGTGAAGTTGTCCGTGTCTTCAGCTGTCACCGTGGCGGAAGCGCTGTTGTTCAAACCGCTCGACTCGGCCGAAGAAGTCGAGACCATTGCTGTGTTGATGTACTGCTGCGGCGCCAGGTGTTCCCCCGCGGTCCGGTCCCCGAGACAAAGCAGGCTGAGCCTTGCGTGGAGCGGTGCGTTCGTCGGGTTGTAGAGCTTGTACGCGCGGGTCACCGGCCGTGGATCGTTGCCGAGGGAGAGCAGGCCATGGTCGAGATCCCAGCCCGCGACTATTCCCTTGCTTCCATCAGCGCAGGTGAGCCGGGCTTCGTTGACCTTGCCGGGGTCGACCACCACGTCGTGGAAGATCCGCTGGAGCTTCAGGTCGTGGGTATGCCCGGAAGCGAAAGCCACCTGCCTCGTCAAGCAACGGATCGAGAACGTGACGTTTGCCGGGGCGTGGTTGTCGAGGGTGAACTTCCACCCGTTTCCGTCCGGTTGCGAGTAGACCAGATCAGCCGGTGTGGTCGAGATGGACCCGGGCTGGACCGCTACCTGACCTGGGCCGCACTGAAGCGTCTGGGAGTTCAGGCCTGCGGGCAACGGACTGGTTGCCGTGACCGGTGCCGAGACGATCAGGTTGTGGCTGTGGTTACCGCTGACGGTGTTCTGCCTGATACAGACAGCGAAGATCTTCGCCTGGGCCCTGCCGGTCGCCGTGTTCTTCACGGTGCCCTGCCAGATGCCGAGCGAGCTCGCCTTCGATTCGAGGACCTGCGGGGTAGGCCAGTCACCGGCTCCCTGGTCGATGAGGTCGATTCGGACCGATCCGTCGGAAGTGAAGAAGCCACTCGGGCAGTTGACCGAGACGGTCTTTTGCTCACCGGCATTCAGGTCGATCTGGGCCTCGACCCGCTGGACGTCGAGCAGGTGGTCGGCAGCCGGGTTGGCCGTGCCCCACGGGTCGACCCCGACCTTGACTTCCAGGGTCACCTCCTGGGCCGGGCTGAGGGTCCCGAGGTTGCAAGTCACTGTGCCCAGGGACTGGAGACAGGGAGCATCCGCTGATACGAAGCTCAGGCCAACCGGGAGTGAATCCGTCACCACGACGTTGTTGGCTGCCGCGGCTCCGATGTTCTTCGCCTTCAGCGTGTAAGTGACGACGTCGCCGGGGCGGGCATTGGTCGGGGCGGCAGTCTTGGTGATCTGGACATCGGCTATCGCCGGCGGGATGTTGAGCAGGACCGAAACGTTGTTCGTGCTTCGATTGGAAGCCGCGATGTCCGGCGATCCGTCCCCGTTGAAATCTGCGGCTATTACGGTCCATGGAGAGTTTCCGACCGCATACGAATTTGGCGCTCCGAAGCCGCCGGCGCCGTTGCCGAGCATGACGGAAACGGAATTTGCGCCGAGGTTGGCCGAAAGCAGATCCAATTTGCCATCGCCATCGAAATCGGCCGTGGCCAGCGAATAGGGGTAATTCCCGACCGGGTAGGAGGTTGGTGCTCCAAAGCCGCCACTGCCGTTTCCGAGCAGAATTGAAACGCCTCCGGTGAATGCGTTGGCCACAGCAAGGTCCCGTTTGCCGTCTCCGTTGAAGTCACCCTGAGCAAGCGCCTGGGCGTTGGCCCCCGCCGGGAAATTGGTTGCGGGTGCGAAGCCACCTGCTCCGTTGCCGAGTAGTACGGAGATGTTGGCCGAGCCGTAGTTCGCGGTGATGATGTCAGCCTTGCCGTCACCGTTGAAGTCGGCAGAAATGGCGTCATACGGCTGGTTTCCAACCGGGAACGTGGCTGCGGCTCCGAAGCCACCAGATCCGTTACCGAGCAGGACGGAGACGCTGTTGGCATAGATGTTTCCGGTGAGCAGGTCCGCCTTGCCATCTCCGTTGAAGTCGGCAGATCTGATGGTCTGGGCACCGCTGGCAAGAATCGGAAAAGTGGTTGCTGCACCAAAGCCACCACTGCCGTTTCCAAGAAAAATGGAAACAGAGTTGGCGAAGCTGTTCGAGGTGGCCAGGTCCGCCTTGCCATCTCCGTTGAAATCAGCCGTGGCAAGATCAAACGGCTGATTTCCCACCGGAACGTTGGTGGCGGCGGCGAACCCACCGGAACCATCCCCGAGCAGAATCGAGATAGTCGAGGTCGTCACATTGCCGGTGGCCATGTCGGCTTTGCCGTCGCCGTTGAAATCAGCTGATACGAGACCGAATGGCTGGCCGTTCACCGGATAGTTGGTGGCGGTGGTGAATGACACTGCCGACGCGGATTCGGCCAGGGCCAACCCAATCAGGCAGACGATGCCCAATGCAAGGAAGACTCGACGTGGATGGACGATTGGCAAGATTGACTCCACAGCACATACGTATTCGGGAAGGCCTTTCATGGGCCCGGGCTTCTGCAATGAACGAGACTCGGCAGAAGTCAGAGTGAAGAAGGGGGCCGATTCAGCTCAGAGGCTGGTTCTCAAGGGGCTCCCGCTCGTCTCCCTATTTCTCTTATTGGCACTAGCCTAAGAAAGTCTCCGGCAAAAGTCAAGTACGGCCAAGTTTCCGGTTTTTTCGGCCTTAAACCGAAAAGGCCCCGGATCGGGACCTTTTCGACTCACTGGACTTGGTGCTGCGTACATCGTCAGTGCTTGATTCGCACGATCTTCCTGGTTCCGTTGGAGAGCTTGAGCAGTCCTTTGCCGCTCTTCTTCAGGATTGATTTGGCTTTTCTGCCCTTGATCCAGAGCTTGATCGACTTCGTACCGGCTTCACCGAGCTTGTAATTGGCGATGGCCAGCAGGGTTCCCTTGCCGTAGCGCTTGCCCTTGATCTTCAGGTCCTTGAGCGACACCAGCCTGACCGAGCCCTTGCAGGCCGTCGTGCAGGTCACGGTGGCGCCCACGTTGCTGCTCTTCAGCAGGACGCCTCCGCCGAATCTGGTCTGAGCGACCGGGTTGTTCGGAACCGGCTTGACTGGCGGGACCGGGGTCACCGGCGTGTGGTTGTCGGTGTCTTCGGCCGTGACCGTCGCCGACGAGGTGTTGTTTCCGGTCTGCGACTCGAACGAAACCGTCGAGATCATCGCGGTGTTGATCAGAGTCACCGGCGGCGCGTGCTCCCCACCGGTCCGCAGACCGAGGCACAGCAGGCTGAGCCTGGCCTTGAGGGCATGGTCGGTCGGGTTGTAGATCTTGAACGCCCTGGTCACCGGACGCGGATCGTTGCCGAGCGACTTCAGGCCGTCGTCGAGGTCCATGTCCGCGACGATGCCCTTGCTGCCGTCGGCGCAGGTCAGCTGAGTTTCGTTGACCTTGCCGGCCTCGATCGTCACCTCGGTGACGATGTGCTCGAACTTCAGGTCATGGGTATGGCCGTTCGTGATGCTCACCTGACGGGTCAGGCAGCGGATCGAGAACGTGACGTGGGCGGGCTCGCTGACGTCCAGGATGAACTTCCAGCCATTGCCTTCCGGCTCGCTGTAGACGAGGTCGGCGGGCTTGCTCGACTGGAAGCCGGGCTGGATCGCAATCTGGCCAGGACCACACTGGAGGGTGGCGGTCTTCTTGCCGGCGAGCACCGCGTCACTGACCGTGATCGGGGCAGTGACGATGAGATCGTGGCTGTGGTCGCCATCAACGGTCTTCCTGTTGATGCAGACCGCGAAGATCTTGGCCTGTGCCCGGCCGACGCCAAAGTTCTTCACGACGCCCTTCCAGGTGTCGAGCGAGCTGGCGTAGGACTCGAGCACCTGAGGTGCGGTCCAGTCGCCGGTGCCCTGGTCGATGTGGTCGATCCGGACAGAACCGTCCGAGACGAAGTACCCGCTCGGGCAGGTCGCAGTGACGGTCTTCTGCTCGCCCGCCTCGAGGTCGATCTGGGTCTCGACCTTCTGGACGTCGAGGAGATGATCGTTGGCCGAGTTGAATGATCCGATCGGATCGACCTTGACCTTCACCACGTAGGTCTTT
Source organism: Solirubrobacterales bacterium (assembly GCA_051306195.1). GTDB lineage: Bacteria > Actinomycetota > Thermoleophilia > Solirubrobacterales > 70-9 > 67-14. The sequence goes on along the minus strand of JBPPMT010000115.1, from coordinate 29,599 downwards.
TCCTCGCCCGGGTTGAGCGAACCGATGGCACAGTTGACCGTGCCGGCGCTTTCGGCACACGGCGAGTCAGCCGAGACGAAGGTGAGGCCGACCGGTATCGAGTCGGTGATCCTGACGTCATGGGCGATCGCGGTGCCGATGTTCTTCGCCTTCAGCGTGTAGGTCACGACGTCGCCGGGACGGGCGTTGGTCGGGGCGGCCGTCTTGATGATCTCGACGTTCGCCTCGCCCAGCACGATCGTGTCAGCGGTGTCGGTGTTGTTGCTGAGGTCCGGATCCCATTGGTCGCCAGTGACCACGGCGGTGTTGTGGATCGTGGTACCGGCAACCGCGTAGGTCGTCTTGACCCTGAAGGTGACGGTCTTGGACTTCGGCAGACTCGGAGAACCGGCAATGTTGCCGAGTCCACAAGTGACGGTGGGATCACAGTCGTCCGAGGAGATGAAGATCAGCCCAGGCGGCAGCGGATCGCTGATCATTACGTTGGTCGCGCTCTGGGGACCGTAGTTCGTGACCTTAAGCGTGTAGTCGAATTCCTCGTTCGCAGTGACCTGCGCCGGGGCCGACTTCTCGATTCCGAGGTCGGAGATCGGGAACTTCAAGGTCGCCTTGGCGTCGTCATCGTCGGTGTACGGACCGTCAGCGTTACCGCTGCCGCCACTCGAGTCCTTGGAATTGGCTTCGGCGTCGTTGGTCTGGACCGGCGGGTTGGCGCGGGCCGCGAGCTGCGGGGTCGCCGTGAAGGTGATCACGATGGAAGCACCGGGCTGGATCGTCTGACCGGCGAAGTTCCAGGTCAGCTGGTCGCCGGCCGGGTTGGTCACGACCGAAGGCTCAGCCGTGGTCGCACCGGTGATCGAGGTCGATCCGGAATCGTAGGTCCAGGCCGGCGGCAGGGTGTCGCGGACGACCGTGTCAAGGGCGCGCGCTGTGGTCGCGTTGTTCCTGACGACGATCCTCCAGCCGAAGGACTGCCCGACCGGGGCATCAGCGATGTCCGGGAAGCCGGGGGCCGTTGTGGTCTTCACGACCGAGATCTCGGGGAACTCGAAGTCGATCCGCACGGAGTCGTTGTTGCTGGTGTAGTCGCGGTAGATCCACGGATTGGTGCGATCCGCCTCGGGGATTCCGAAGTAGGTCGAACCGGCGGTGTTGATCGCCGAGTCACCGTTGTGCAGGAGGGCCGAAGAGCCGGCATTGGCCGTGTAAGTCAGCGTGACCGTGTCACCCGGGTTGATCGGACCGGGGATCTTCCACTTCATGTCGGGGTCGCCGCTGGTCCACGGGTCGATGTTGAAGGCGGCTCCGGAGGCGAGCACCACGTTGGTGATCTCGGCGTCCGGCATATCAGTGACGAGGACGTCGTAAGCCGGGCTGGTTCCGTTGTTGGTCACCGCGACGCTATAAGTCAGGGCATCGCCGGCCTGGCTCTGCGCCGGTCCGTTGACGAACGGACCGGAAGCGACCTTGACCTTCTTGTCGATGCTGACGTTCGGCTCGCGGATCGGAGTCGTGGTCGTGGCGTTCGGCGACACGTGATCGTAAGTGTTGGCCGCCGGCAGGCTGTTCGGGTTGAAGACGTACTTGTTGGTCAGGTTCGACCGGCTGTTGATCGTGTTCACAGCGGTCTGGCCGTTGAGGACCGGGGCACCACCGTTCCGGTGGGTGTCACGCACGTGCGCCTTGTAGGTGAATTCGATAACCCGGTCGGTGGTTCCCGGGGCAACATGACCGAGATCCCAGCCGATGTTGGTCAGGCCACCGGAGATGACCGCGTTATAGGTCTGGACCGTCGGGGCCGGGCTCGAGCCCGAGCAGCCGGAAATGCAGCTCGAACCGACGTAGCCGTCAAAGTCGAGCGAGTCCGGCAGCACGTCGGCCGCGGTCACGTTGAAGAGGTTCAGGTTCTTCGGGATGGTCAGCCTGGCCGTGTAGGTGATCGGGGTTCCGATCGTCGCCCAGCTAGGGGTGACCGACTTCGTGATCGAGGTTGCACCGATCTTCACTGTGCTCGATGAACTTGCGGAGTAGTCGCCGCTGGCCGGGCTCGTCGAGGTGCGTTCGTTCGGATCGACGCCGTCGATCGAAGTGGTCTTCGCGTTGGCGTTGTTGGTCAGCTGTGTGCCTCCGACAGCGGGGCTGTCGATCGTCGCCAGATAGGTCCAGGTCACGTTGGCACCGGGGTTGATGTCGACTTCCGGACCAGTGATCGTGCGGGTACCCGAGTTCCAGGTTCCGCCTCCGGTGCCGGGCACAACGCCGCCGTTCGGAATCGGAATTCCGCCGCCGTCGACCAGGGTCACACCGACCGGAACGACGTCCCTGATGATCGTGTCGTGCGCGATGCTGACGTTCGACCCGTTTGAATTCGAAGTGACCAGCGTGTAGGTGACCGTGTCACCCGGCAGTGCCGAGTTCGGATGGACGTTGTTCGCCTTGGACTGACTGATCAGCGGCTCGACGATGGTCGTGCTGACCGTGTTCGACGAACGTCCACGGTTGGTGTTGTCGACCCAGAGGACGTTCGCCTGGTTGGTCCGGCTGTCACCACGGTTGTTGGTGACTTCGTCGGCGATCCGGGTCGAGAAGGAGATGCGGATCACGTGGTCAGCGCCTACCGGGACGACGTAGTTGTCCGGGATGTTGACCGTGATGGTCTGGCCGAGCGTGTTGATGCTGAAGCCGGGAGGCAGCGGGTTGCCGTTGAGCGTGGCCGTCGGCGTACCGACGATCGGCTGCGTAGCTGCCGAGGTCGGGGTGTCGACGATGCGCGCGTTGGTACCAAAAGTGGTGCCGTTCGGCAGGGTCGTATCGACCGTGTAGTTGATCAGCTCGCCGATCGTCGCCTGTGAGGTTGCGCTGTTGCCGGTCTCGTTGATCGAGGTGGCCCGGGCTTTGACAACTGCGACGTTCGGGGTCCGGACGTTGCTCGGATCGTCGACCCGGGCGATGTTCGGGGTGCGCGGGTTTGCCGGGTCGATGTTGTTCTCCGGCGTGTAGATGAAGCGGCCACCGGTGTTGGTCTCGCCTTCGTACTGGCGCACACCGGCGTTGTTGACGTAATTGTTCTCCGGACCGAAAGTGCCGGGGATCAGGACCTTGTAGGTCAGGGCCTTGGTGACACCGTCGTTGATCGCCGGGATGGTCCACTTGATCTGGTCCACTCCGCCGGGGCCGGTTCCGTTCGAACAGGTGCCCGAGTCGGAGATGATCGAGACCATCGAGCAGTCGAACGCAGCCGGAAGCTGGTCCCAGACCTGAATGTCCTTGGTGTCGTAAGTCGACTTGACGTCGATCTGGTAGGTGACGTTGTTGCCACCGCGCACCGTGACGTTGTCGATCGGCGGGTTGTTGATCGGTCCGGCGTCGACCTGCTTGACGCCCTTCTTGAGGGTCAGGGTCGGTGCGTCGGACTCGAAGTCAGCCTGGTCACGAAGCGGGAAGGTCTGGCCCGGCGTGTTGCCGATCGCGAACTTCATGAGGTTGCCTTCGATGTCGACCGGCGGGATGATGCCGGTCGGTTCGATCGTGGTCTTGAAGACGACCTGGAACTTCTGCATGCCGACCGGAACGTAGCCACCAGCGATTTCCCACTCGACGACGCCATCGGCGCTGAAGCTGGTATCGATGGTGTTTCCGGTCGTATTGCTGGCCGTGTCCTGGTAGCTGCCTGATACGAACTTCGAGTTGCGCGGCAGGAAGTCGGTGACCCGCATTTCCTTGGTGTCGACGTCCGCCGGGAAGTCGATCGTGAGGCGCCAGCAGACGGTATCGCCGGGGTGGTACTTGGGAATGGTGCTGACGAAGGTCGCGGCGAGGCAGTTGGTGCCGCTCGCGGCAACTTCCTTGTTCAGGGCAACCGAAGGCGCCGACTGTCCGGCCGAGGAAGCGTCAACGACGGGTTCGGGCTGCTGGCCGTCACTCCAGATCTTCGGACCGAGGACGGAGCAGTCCGGTGCGCCCGGAGCGGTGCAGCGCGAGAAGGCGCTGCCGGTCAGGTCGACCTTGTTCGAAACGTCGTCCTTGGCGAGGATCGGGGTCGAAGGCAGGAAGTTGTTCTGGTAGTTCTTGCGGGTCTTGGTCGGGAAGGTGATGACGAACTCGTCATTGACCGTGGTGTGCGCGAGCTTGGTGAGCGCGGCCGGGTCCCACTTGATGGTGAAAGTGCCGTTGGCGTTCTCGGTGACCGATGTGTACGGGGCGCTCGGGTTGTCGCCGGTCGGGTTGCACTCGGAGTCGGAAGGATCGTTGCCGGTCGTGTAGTTGACCGGACCGAGCGGGCAGAAGCCGCTGGGCAGCGTGTCGGTGACTTCGATGCTTTCGCTGTAGCGGTACTCGCCGGTGCGGAAGCGCAGCTCCCAGGTGTTGATCGCGCCCTGGGCGAGCGTGCCCGAGGTTAGGTTGGACTTGTAGACGACGAGGTCTTCGGCGGTCCTGGTGATCGAAGTGTGGTCGGTGGCGTTGATGGTGCCGCCCGCCGTCGGCTTGTAGGCGCCGACACCCTGCGCGTAGTTGGTCAGCTCCTGCTCGTCCTGGACTTCGTTGTTGCTGTTGGCGGCGTTGTTGTCGAGGTTCGCGGCCTGATTTCCGGAGAGCGGGGTCGGCGTGGCACCGCTCCAGTTGAGCGTGTTGTTGGTCAGCGGCACGGCGGCGCGGTACTTGTAGGTGATCTGCTGGCCGGGGGTCAGGTTGCCGGTCTTCCACTGAACGTGCGTGTAGACGGCGTTCGGCATCGGGCCGGGGCCGTCGGGGTCGGTCTGGACGGTCTCGACCAGGTACGGCGCGTGGCAATCATCGACCGCGCCGATCTCGATCGGGCCGGAGCCGGGGTACTCGTCCGTGCTGCCGGGGTTGGTCGGCGCGTTGGTGGTGTTGTCGTCATCGCCTTCGCAGCCGAGGAACTCGAGGCCTGCGGGGACGTAGTCGTCGATCGTCGTCTGGAGGGTCGGGTTGATCCAGTTGTTCTGGAGTTTCAACGTGTAGATCGTCTGGTTGTCGTGGACACCCCGGAGGATCTCGCCTTCACGGCTCGGCTCGGACTTGGTGATCCGGATCGCGTTGATGTTTGAGGTAGTGCTGGCGCTGGCGTTGCCGGTGTAGGTGGAAGGGGTGGCAATGCCGGAACCGTTGAAGGCCGGAAGGATGCGCGGATCCGTGTTGACGAACGCTTCGTAATCGATCGTGTAGGTCTGACCGACTTCATAGAAGGCCGGATCGTGGGTGACGTTGAAGTTGATCGCCTGGCTGGAATTGGCGACTACGTCAGAGATGTTCGCGAAGATAAGAGTGGTCTTGCCCGCGGTCGGGGCGTTGTTGATCACCTGGGGCGGGTAAAGGGATCCACCGGCGTAGGTGATGCCTTGCGGCAGGACTACGCGGAAGCTGAGGTTGTAACCCTTCGGCTCGCCGCTCGGAAGTGAAGCGGTGACTGAAACCGTGCCGACCTGCCCGTAAAGGGGACTACTGGCGCTGGCGCTGAGATCGAGGTCGGGTGTTCCGGCCGCCTGGGCGGTCGAAACGGTGAGCAGGCCTGCGGCCAGGACGGCACACAGAGCGAGCAAACGAATAGCGGTCCGGGCAACAGGTTTCAATTTTTCTCCGTAGTTCACAAGCACTGATGTGGCTCAATGCCTTTACACGTCTATTTGACTTGCGATGAACGGCGGGAAAGCCTTGAAACGGCCCGGATGCCTGCCCTGCAGTTGAGAATCTGCAGACATCAGAGTGTTGATCAGGACGCTTGCCGACAAAGTCGGTTCTCAGGAGCATCCTCACCCGTCTCCCATTTGTTCTGACCGACAGGATAAACAGTGATTTCGCCAAAGTCAAACGGTTTATCTACGTGAAATACCGCTGTCGCTCAGTTAAATACGTAGAGCAGGAGAAAAGCAGTGACCGCGAAGACCACACCGGCCAGAATCACACCCCGGTCTTCGGCCACGATCGCCGCAGTTGAGCGGTCATCAGACCGATCGTAGATCAAGTAGAGGTAACGAAAGATGCCGTAGACAACGGGCGGGATCGTCAGCATCATCTTGCTGCCGATCAGCGGTGAATCGATCGTGTAGATCGCGTAGCTGATGACCGTTCCGGTGGTGACCATGGCCACCATCTGGTCGAGGAACGGCAGCGAATAATGCTCGAGTACCGGTCGGCTGCTGGTGCCTTCATGTAGCTCGGAAACCGCTTCCTGCCTGCGTTTGGTGAACCCGAGGAAACAGGCGAGCATGCCCGTGCAGAGGATAAGCCACTCGGAAGCGACCGTGTCGACCGCTTCGGCACCGGCCATCACCCTCAGGATGAACAGGGTGGCCAGGGTCATGACGTCGATGATGACTACCTGCTTGAGGCCGAAGCTGTAAGCCACCTGGATCGCGCCGTAACCGCTGACCATCAGGCCGACTTTCCAGTTGACGAAGAGGAAAGCGACTGCGATCGCGCCGATTGCAAGGGCGACCGCGATGACCCAGGCCGAGCCCACTCCGAGCTGCCCGGCGGCGATCGGCCGGAAGCGCTTTTTCGGGTGCTGGCGGTCGAGTTCGACGTCGTTGAGGTCGTTGATGAAGTAGCCGGCACTCGAGATCGCGCAGAAGGCGGCGAAAGTGATCAGCGCCTGACCGATCGCCCACGGCTCGTCGACCTGGCCGGAGAAAAGCAGCCCGGCAAAAACCAGGACGTTCTTGACCCACTCGTGGGGGCGAGCCGTCTTCAAGGCCGCGCGCAGGGGACCGCGCTCGGTCAGAGTGTGTTCAGAGGTGGCAGCTTCCAAAGTCGCAGAAGGCTACAACGGATGGCCAACGTCGACCCCTCTGCGATGACTTATAGGTAATTCGTTGCACGAAGATCGCCCCTCGTGGGGTCGAAAACCTCAGGTGCCTGCGATAACCGCGCAGTCTGCGCCAAAAACGCAGGCACCTCCCGGTTTGGGGTCCCGTCACCACCTCAGCCGAGGAGGACACCGGGGTTCAGCATTCCTTCGGGATCCACCGCGCCCTTGGCCGATTCGAGGGCTTTGGCGAAGAGGTCCGGCCTCTGCTGGTCGTACCACGGTCTGTGATCCCGGCCCACTGCGTGGTGGTGGGTGATCGTTCCCCCGTTATCGATGATCGCCTGGGAAGCGGCTTCCTTGATCTCGTCCCACTGCTCCACCTCTCCCCCGCGTATCGCCGGAGCGATGACCGTGAAGTACGGCGCGGCGCCATCGGGATAGACGTGGGTCAGGCGACAGCTGATGCGCGGGGCCCCTTGTCCCTCCCCCGGGGCGCCGGAGACCTCAGCCACCGCTGCGGTGGTCGCGTCCTTCACGGCCCGGTGGAATTCCTCGAAGCGATCCCAGGTGATCGCTGTCTCGAAAGTCTCGGAGAGGATTCCGCAGGAGACGAATGTGTCGCGAATGTACGGGGCAAGGAGGAACGCGTCCTTCCACTTGTCCGAACTGCCGCCGTCACCTTCGCCCGCGGAGCCTGGTTCCTTCACTGACCGGTTCGTCACCCGGCCTCCATGGTCGGTGGCAATCCCTACGCCAAAGTCGAGCAGTTCGCCGACCGGCACTTCGGACGATTCGAAACCAAGCAGGAGCAGGGTCGCGCTGCCGTCGCCGGCACCCATGGTCCCGGCTTCCATCGGATCGATCAGGCGGCAGTTGCTGGGGCCGAGCCGCGACTGCGCGATCGCACGCACCGCTCCGGTCGCCGCCGTGGCGAAGTCATCGAACTCGACCACAGCCGCTGCCTTGAAGACGGGTCTCGGCCTGACCCTCATCCAGGCCTCGGTGATCACTCCGAGGATTCCCTCGGACCCGACAAGCATCCGGTCGGGCGAAGGCCCGGCGCCGGATCCCGGCAGCCGGCGGCTCTCCCAGCGCCCGCTCGGGGTGATCGCGGAGACCGATTCGACCAGGTCGTCAACGTGGGTCTCGCCGGTGGCGAAGTGCCCTCCGGCCCGGGTGGCTATCCAGCCCCCTAGGGTCGCGTATTCGAACGACTGAGGATAGTGGCGGAGGGTGAGGTCGTGCTGCCGGAGCTGATCTTCCAGGTGAGGACCACGAACGCCGCCCTGGATCCGTGCGGCGAGGGAGGTGCGGTCGATCTCGACCACCTGGTCGAGTCGGGTCAGGTCGAGGGAGACACTCGGCTGGTCCTCGTTCGCGAGTCGTGGCTCGATACCACCGCAGACGCTGGTCCCGCCGCCGAAAGGAATGACCACGGCCCCCCAGCCGGAGGCTCGATCGAGCACCTCGGAGACTTCCGTTTCGTTCTCCGGAAAGGCGACCAGGTCCGGTGGGTTCGGGAACTCGCCGCGATGCCCACGGACGATGTCGCGGTAGGCCTTGCCAAGGGCATGGACGGCACGGTCGTGCTTCTCGCCGGAGAAGAGCCCCTCGCGGTTTCCGGCCGGGTCCAGCCTCGACTCCCGCAGGTCAACCTCTTCAAGCGGCACCGCCGGCCGGACCTCGCCACCGAAACCGAACATGGCGCGGATGCCAACAGCGGCCTCATCAATTTCGTGATCGGGCCGCTGCTGGTCTTCGTATCCCCAACCCCAGTGCTTGAGCCGCCGGGGCACGGCCTACCAGTGAACGCCGCGCAGCAGATGAGCGAACGCGACGGCCTCGGTCGAGACCGGCTTTTCCGGCTGATCGCTGGCTTTCTCACCTTCAGCCAGGGCTGCTTTCGAATCCGGGAAGAGCTTGTATCCCTGATTCAGGACAGCGTCGCTCGCCTTGGGCGAAACCGCGTAGAGAAGCTCACCGAAGTTTCCGAGCTTGGTCGCGACCTTCTTCGGCTTGGTGACCATCGCGCCCGTGATCATGTCCGAAGCATCGTCGGGCGTGAGTGTCGGGAAGGCGTCGTACATCTTGGTCGGCGCGATCATCGCCGTCCGAACCAGCGGCATGTAGATCGTGGTGATGTGGACGCGGTCGTCAATGACCTCGGAGGCGATCGTCCGGCTGAATGCGTCGAGCGCCGCCTTCGACGCTACGTAAGCCGAGAACCTCGGGGTGTTGGTCTGGACTCCGATCGAGCTGACGTTGATGATGTGGCCGCTCCTCCGTTCCCGCATGCGGGGCAGCAAGGTCAGGATCAGCTTCAGCGAGCCGAAGTAGTTGAGCTGCATCGTGCGCTCGTAATCGTGGAAGCGATCATACGAATGCGCCACCGAACGGCGGATCGACCGGCCGGCGTTGTTGACCAGGATGTCGACGTGACCGTGCTCGGCCATCACCTCGTTGCCCATGCGCTCGATGTCATCGACGTCGGACAGGTCGCAGGCATGGATGCAGGCATCCCCTCCCTGCTCCTCGATCTCCGCCTTGATCACTTCCAGCTTGTCGACGCTCCGGGCGACCAGGAGGACCTTGGCCCCGGCGGCCGCGGCCTTCTCGGCTGCAGCCTGCCCGATGCCGGAGGATGCACCGGTGATCATCACGATCTTGCCGCCGATCGCACCGCCCAGCGAGCGGTCCTTGTACAGATCGGGATCGAGTTCCCGTTCCCAGTAGTCCCACAGTTTGTCGGCGTAGGTCGGAAGGGGCGGAACCGAAATATCACTTCCTTCGAGCGCGGCCAGGGTGTTCTTGCAGTCGAACTTGGTGGGGTAGTTGACATGGACCAGCACTTCACGCGGGATGCCGACGTCGGTCAGCACGTTGTCACTGATTCGCTTGACCGGAGGCAGCATCATCAGGCCACCACGGACTGCCGGCGGGATGATGTCCAGCATCTGTGGATCGATGCGCACGGTCATCTGCGGGGCATTGGCTGACCGCGAGAAGATGTTGAGCAGTTGGCCGGCGGTGAGCGGATTCGGGTCGGTCAGGTGGAATACCTGCTCCTCGAGTCCTTCCACGTGACTGATGTGATCGATCGCGTCGGCGACAAAATCGACCGGCACGACGTTGATCTGCTTGCCTTCGACTCCGACCGTCGGTGCCCAGGGCGGCAGGACGGCGCGCAGGCGCTTGATCAGCTTGAAGAAGTAGTACGGGCCGTCGACCTTGTCCATCTCGCCGGTCTCGGAGCTGCCGACGACGATGCCGGGACGGTAGGCACGCCAGGGTGTAGTGCACTGGTCGCGCACGACCCGCTCTGACTCATGCTTGGTCCGGAAGTATGGGTTGGTGTCGAGGTTCTCGGCCTCGTCGAACTGCTCTTCACGCCACGTGCCCTTGTAAAGACCGGCAACCGCAATAGAGCTGGCGAGCTCAAAGCAACCGACTTCCAGCCGGTTGGCGAGTTCGACGGCGTGAACGGTTCCGTCGATGTTCGCGGCACGCATCGACTCTTCCGACGCTTCCATGTCGTAGATGGCGGCCAGATGGTAGAAGTGGCCGATCGTGCCCTTGAGCTTCTCGATCTCCCCGTCGGAGACGCCGAGCATCGGCTGTGAAAGATCTCCGACCACCGGCACGATCCGCTCGGAAGCTGCACCCCAACTGGCGATCAGTTCCTCAAGGCGCCCACGGGACCCCTCGCGAACCAGCACGTAGACGGTTCCTTCGCGCTTCAGAAGTCTCTCGACCAGATAGCGCCCGATAAATCCTGTACCGCCGGTTACGAAGTAATCCATCGCTCCTCCTCCGAGCTTCAAATACCCGTTGCCAATGCACAATGTGCCGGACTTTTCTGGACACTACAACCCCTGTGGCGGGAGCGGTTTTGCAGGGCTGTATTCAGGGAATCAACGCGGGTACCCAGTTTGCATACACTCCTGACGATGGCCGAGTCGACAATCACCGAAATGACCATGCCCGAGATGGGTGAATCCGTCACCGAAGGAACCATCCTCGAGTGGCACGTGGCGGTTGGCGATGTCGTCGAAGAAGGCCAGACGATCGTCGAGATTTCCACCGACAAGGTTGACGCTGAAGTTCCCTCGCCCACCGCGGGCAAGATCACGAAGCTGCTGGGCGAACCCGATGACGAAGTTGCTGTCGGAGCCGTCCTGGCCGAGATCGATCCGTCCGGCGCCGGTGACGCACCCGCGGCGGCCCCCGCAGAAAAGAAGCCCGCGGCGGAACCGTTCGAAGTCACCATGCCGGAAATGGGCGAATCGGTAACAGAAGGCACAGTGCTCGAATGGCACGTCGCGGTCGGTGACACGGTCGAAGAAGGCCAGACCCTGATTGAAGTTTCAACCGACAAGGTTGACGCCGAAGTGCCTGCGCCCACCGCGGGCGAGATCACCAAACTTCTAGTCGAGCCCGATCAGGAAATCGCCATCGGCGCCGCCCTGCTGGAGATGGTGCCTGGTGCCGGTAGCGGCTCCCCGGCAGCTGCTCCAGCCGAGACCGGGGAACCCGCCCCGGTGGCCAACGGTTCAGTTGACATCGGGGAGGGTCGCGCCACCCCGATCGCAAAGCGGGTCGCGGAAGCCGAAGGAATCAAGCTCGCAAGCATTTCCGGCACCGGCCCCGACGGCAAGGTGACCAAGGCCGACGTCCTTGGGGCCGCCAACGGGGGCGGAACCGCAGCAGCAGCAGACGAGAAGGCCCTGCGCGGCCCGGCCGGCATGCTCGCCAAGGCGATGAACGAGAGCCTCAAGACCCCGACCGCCACCTCGTTCCGCACGATCGCGGTCGACACACTTGACGCCAAGCGCAAGGGCCTGAACGGTGCCCTTTCCGAGCGCGGCATGAAAGTTTCTTTCACCCACCTCGTTGCCTGGGCGATCGTGCTCGCCGCGCGGGAGTGGCCGGCGATGGCCCGCCATTACGTCGAGCGCGACGGCAAGGCCTTCGTCGTCAACGATGGCCAGATCAACCTCGGAATCGCGGTCGACGTCGAGAAGAAGGACGGATCGAGGGCCCTGATGGTGCCGGCGATCAAGGGCGCCGCGAGCATGGACTTCCCGGAGTTCCACGCGAGCTACGAAGACCTGATCACCAAGACAAGGGAGAACCGCCTCACCCCGGACGACTTCGCCGGAACCAACATCACCCTGACCAACCCAGGTGGAATCGGCACCGTCGCGTCGGTCCCCAGGCTGATGACCGGACAGGGCACGATCGTCGCCGCCGGCTCGATCGCCTACCCGCCCGAGTGGACCCATGCCGACCCGGCCCGCATCGCGCAACTCGGCGTTTCCAAAGTGATGACCCTGACCTCGACCTACGACCACCGGATCATCCAGGGTGCCGAGTCGGGCAACTTCCTGAAGACACTCGACGGGCTGATTGGTGGCGGTAACGACTTTTACGAGAAAGTCGCGACCGACCTCGGCTTCGAAGCTTCGATCCTCGCGGCCTCGGCACCGAAGGCCTCGCTGGCCCCGCCGCTGGCGGCCGAAGCTCCGGCCAGCAGCGCGATTCAACAGCAGCCGACCCCCGAACTTCTGCAGGCCGTCCAGGCTGCCACCTCGCTGCTCAAGGCCTTCCGTACGCACGGCCACCTCGCCGCCCACCTCGACCCGCTCGGCGCCAAGCCCAAGGGCGACCCGGCGCTCGACCCCGAGACCGTCGCGCTGACCCCCGAGCTGATGGGCAAGATTCCGGCTTCGATTCTCCGGATCGGCGTTCCAGGCGAGACTCTGCTCGAAGCCCTGCCGCGGATGAGGTCGGCCTACACGGGTTCGATCGGCTACCAGTTCGAGCACATCTCCTCGCATCAACAGCGCGTCTGGATGCGCGAAATGATCGAGACCGGCGAGCACCGCAAGCCTTTGACTTCGGAAGAGAAGCGCCGTCTGCTCGACCGGCTGATCGACGTCTTCGAGTTCGAGCGTTTCATCGAAAAGGCCTACCTCGGCCAGAAGATGTTCTCGATCGAAGGTCTCGACGTGATCGTCACCATGATCGACGAGCTTTCGACCCTCGCCGTGCGCGGTGGTGCCGGCGAAGTCGTGCTCGGCATGGCCCACCGTGGCCGTCTGTCGGTGCTGGCTCACAACGTCGGCCGGCCGCCGGAATCGATCTTCGCCGAGTTCGAAGGCGGCAAGCGGATCGAAGACGTCAAGGCGGTCGCGGCGATTCCGCACGGCGGCACCGGCGACGTCAAGTACCACTACGGCCACCAGGGCACCTTCACGAGTGAGGCCGGCGAGACGATCGACGTCCACCTCTATCCCAACCCGAGCCACCTCGAGTTCGTCGACCCCGTGGTCACCGGCGCAACCCGCTTCTCCCAGAGTGACATCGAAGGTTCGAAGATCTCCCACGACTTCAACAAGGCAGTGCCGGTTGTCCTTCACGGCGATGCGGCATTCCCGGGACAGGGAGTCGTCGCCGAGACCTTCAACCTCCAGAGCCTCGACGGCTACTCGGTGGGCGGCACGATTCACATCATCGAGAACAACCAGGTCGGGTTCACCACCGATCCCACCGACGGGCGCTCGACCCCCTACGCGGCCGACATGGCCAAGGGATTCAACGTTCCGATCATTCACGTCAACGCCGATGACGTCGAGGCCTGCTCGCAGGCGATGCGCCTGGCCATGGCCTACCGCGAGAACTGGGGCCGCGACATCGTCATCGACGTGGTCGGTTACCGCCGCTACGGCCACAACGAGACCGACGAACCCGCCTACACGCAGCCGCTCATGGCCGCCACGATCAAGAACCACAAGCCGGCCTCGCAGATCTACACCGAGCAGCTGGTCGAGCAGAAGGTCGTTGATGCCGCGGAAGTCGAGAAGTTTGCCGAGGCCCGCCGCTCCGACCTCAAGCAGACCCTCGATTCCCTGCGCGAAAAGATGGACACCGGCGTCTACGAGGATCCGACCGTCACCAACGTCGGAACCGGCGACCTCGATCGCAGCGCAAGCCCGCCGGTCCAGACCGCGGTGGCCGAAGACAAGCTGCGCAAGCTGAACGAAGAACTGATCACCGTCCCGGCCAGCTTCACGATCCACCGCAAGCTGCGGAAGCCGCTTAACCGGCGGATCGAAGCTATGGATGCGGGAGGGATCGAATACGCCCACGCCGAAGGCCTAGCCCTCGGGTCCCTCCTGACCGACGGCGTCCACGTGCGCATGACCGGTCAGGACACCGAGCGGGGAACCTTCTCCCAGCGCCACCTCGTCCTCCACGACGAGAAGACCGGACTCAAGTACGCGCCGATCCAGCACCTCGATGACGCCAGGGCCCCGCTCGAACTTCACAACAGCCCGCTTTCCGAGACCGCCTGCCTCGGCTTCGAATATGGCTACGCCTCGTCGAACCCCGATTCGCTGATTATCTGGGAGGCCCAGTTCGGCGACTTCGCCAACTCCGGCCAGGTAATCATCGACAGCTTCATCGCTTCGGGCGAGTCCAAGTGGGGCCTGACTTCACGCATGACGCTGCTGCTCCCGCACGGTCACGAAGGAGCCGGCCCGGAGCACTCGAGCGCCCGCATGGAGCGATTCCTCTCGCTGGCTGCCGAAGGCAACATGCGGGTCGCAAACCCGTCGACTCCGGCTCAGTACTTCCACCTCCTGCGCCGCCAGGCCATGATCAAGAAGGCCCGGCCGCTGGTCGTATTCACTCCGAAGGGCATGCTGAGGGCCGCCGCCGCGGCGTCAACCCTCGACCAGCTCACCAACGAACACTTCCACTTCATCCTCGACGATCCGCGCGCCACCGAGCGCCGCGAGAAAGTCGAACGCCTGGTGCTCTGCTCCGGGCGGATCTACTACGACATCGATGCCGCCGACAGCCGAGAGTCTTCGGAAAAGGTCGCCGTGGGCCGGGTCGAATTGCTCTACCCGTTCGCCAAGGAGCAGCTGAAATCGCTGATCGCCTCCTACCCGAACCTCAAGGAAGTCGTCTGGACCCAGGAGGAACCGATGAACATGGGTGCCTGGAGCGTCATGCGCCGGAGGCTCCCGGACATCATGCCGAACCACCTCGACCTCGATTACGTTGGCCGTCCCGAGCGCGCCAGCCCAGGCGAGGGCTACTCGGTGGCCCACATTCGCGAGCAGGAAAGAATCGTCCTGACCGCCCTGACCGGCCCATCCTGAGACCTTTCGGCGTTATTGGCCATCTTTCAATATGGGGTTTGACGCTGGGCGCTTAGAGGTGTATAAGATCAAGTCGTAGTCCGAAGTGGTTCAAGGGAGAAAAGGAAGGAGCAGGATCGGACGCGGTGGCCCCCGAGCGGCCCCGACCTTTTAGTTGAATTTCCAAAGCCCGCCCCCGGCGGTTCATCCCCCGGAGGCGTTCGCGTCGGCATCCCTCCCTGGCTACCGACGCGCAGGCGCGGTGAGGGCCGCGCGGACCCCCTGCCTCCCGCGGCCCTCCCGCGCCTAATTCTTTTAATGTTTCGCCGAGTAGTTTCAGGGTGGCAACCTGCGTTACCTTTACCTTTCGCAGGTTCACTGCACACGAGGTAGGTTTTCCTTATGGAACGACTCCTGGTAGGAACGTTGGGATTTATTCTGGGCTGGGCGCTCTTTGTGATGCCGGCTCCAGCGACCGCTGGCAGCGTGCCGGCAACTTTGGAAAGCCTCGATGGCCGTAACTTCGTTTCGACTTCGATAAAGGGTCCAGGAATGAAGCCGAAAAGGATCAAGCTGTCATTCTTCCGAGGCGTGGTCTACGACGAAAACTGGGAGATCGTCGATCCAAACGGACCGATCATGGCTGCCCAACCAGGCTGCAACTTCATGTCAGCTGGGTACCAGGTACTGAACGGCCGCCTTCGCTGGACACCACCGGTCGTCTCGACCCTGGTCGGCTGTACCCCTGACCGTGATCTCTGGCTGGCACTGCGACTAAGCGGAGGCATGAAGGCATTCATGGAAGGCAACGCACTCCTGCTCCAAGGAAAACGTGGCGTGCACATCAGATTGAAGCCGCGCGGATAGTGCGGCACCTTCTGACATTCGTCATGACTTCGCTGGTGGTGCTCGCCGCAGCGGCGGGACCTGCTTCGGCGATTACTCCGAAACTCCCCGTTTCCAAGACGCTCACGACCGTTCCTGCTTCGGTCAGCTGGCCGGACTCGCGGGACTTTTCCTACCGACTGGACCTGACGGCCGGGCTCGGCGGTTCTCACTTCATCTTCACGGTGCCGATGCCCGTGTTCACCTTCCCCGGGGTCACCGGATCTCCGTTTTCGTACTTCGATCAGCCCACCCTGGACGGCCCCGGCAAGATCAAACCAGCTTTCGCGATCGTCTCCGATCCGGTCCCCTGGGCCTGCTGGCGCGGAGCTTTCTCCGGCAATCAGAGCTGGTACGAAGTCACCGTCGATCCGGGTCTCGAAACGACGATCGTCGCTCCGGCCCGCCTCGAGGCGGCTCCCCTTGCGGGCATGACCAGCGAGACCGACTTCCGCATCGAAAACGGGGACGACCCGATCTTGATCCCGGCGGATATCGAAGTCGTTGGCAAGCCCGGGATGAGGATCAGGACAGTCGTCCCCGGCGCTAACCCGAACCTCCTGGTGAACCGCAAGGCAAGCCAGACCTTCAGGCTCCGCGGATACACCCGCCCCGCCCTGCCGAACCGGAAGATCAGGTTCCGCGCGGACCCGAGTCCGGGTCCCGGCGGATTCGGAAACCCCGGTTCGTTCCCGTTGACCACCCTGAAAACCGATTCGAAAGGCAACTTTCGTTCTGAGCAACTCCGGATTGAAACAAACGGAATCTGGAGGGTCACCTCGAAGCTCGCCAACCCGGGCCGTTTCGCCCGGGAAGGAAACTGCGGACCAACCCTCAACGTGACCCCATGAAGGACTGGCAGTGAAATTAGTCGCTGGGCGACCAATTTCACTGCCAGTCCGGGGGTTTGGTCCGGGGCTGGGGGCTTTCCGGGGTTGTCGGTGACTTTCGGGGTTAACGGACTTCTACGGTTGCGGCGGCGAGGACCCGGCCGTTTACCTGAACCTCGATCAGGTGGGGTCCCGGGTAGATTCGTCGCACGCTGACCTCACGGATGCGGTGCTCGCGAACGAAGCTGGTCTCGATTCCCGGTTCCAGGCTGGTCCTCTTCAACTTGAAGACCTTGGCACTCCGGGTGCCCGAAGCTCCGGCGTGGTGAACGGCGTAGTCGACCATCACCGGTGTCTCTTCCGGCGCGGTCAGCGCGAATTCGATGGTGATCGCTTCGCCGATGCTGATCGCGTCCGGCGAGACCACGAAAGCCGCGATCGTCACTTCGGCGTCCTGTTCGAATCCGACCAGCGCCAGGGCTTTTGGATCGCCCTTCTTGATCAGGCTGCGCATGCCGTGGTTGACGATCCAGGCCCGGCGATCGGCCTCTTCCCCTTCATCGATCCAGCGCTGAGCGGTCTCGATCGCCAGGTCCGGATGGTCTTTGGTGATGTCGTTCAGGTGGTTGGCAACCGACTTCCTCACGTAGAGCGAGGGGTCGTCAACCAGGCGGTCAAGCAGCGCGATCGTCGGCGAAGGGTCCCTGATGAACTCCTTCAGGTGCCCACCCCACGGCAGCCGCGGCCGCGAGCCTTCCGAGACTAGCCGGCGCAGGTGCTCGTCGCCGCTCTCGATCCACCGATCGAAGTAGTCGAAGGTCAGGTCCGGTTGCTCTTCGATGAACGGCCGGATCGCGAACTCGCAGGACCAGCGGGGTGTGAGTTTTGCGATCAGCGGCAGGGCGACCTCCGGCTTGTCGATCCCGTATCGCGCGACCCAGTCGTCGACTGGGTAGACGATCCAGCCGTCCATCCTCGGCGAATCGAGGGACTTCTCGACGATCCCGGCCGCCTCGGTGAAATCGTCCGGGAGCGTCGTCGCCAGGGCATCAGCGACGTGGACGACCCGCCCCTTCATCTCCAGCCCGGCCAGCCCGCGGGTGGCCTGCTTCTTGAACCGGGAACGGGGAAACGCCGGCCAGGCCGCTTCAATGTCTTCACCGAGCTCCGCGATCAGAGCCGGATTGATCCGGTCCTTGAAGTCCTTCGATTCGGCCGGTTCAGCCTCCGCCTTCTTCGGCACCGCTTACTTCGCGTTGAGGTCGCGGAGCACCGTTTGGAGGATTCCGCCGTTCTGGATGTAGCGGATCTCGTTCGGCGTATCGAGCCTCACGGTTGCCTCGAAGGCAACGGCGTCGGCCCCTTCGCGCTCGGCGGTCACGGTGACCGTCTTCGCGTCACCGTTCTGGAGGTCGCCGATGCTGATCGTCTCTTCACCGGTGAGGCCCAGCGATTCGACGTTCTGACCACCCGGGAACTGGAGCGGAACGACGCCCATGCCGATCAGATTGGACCGATGGATCCGCTCGTAGCTTTCGGCGATCACCGCGCGTACCCCGAGCAGCATGGTGCCTTTGGCCGCCCAGTCGCGGGAGGATCCCGATCCGTACTCCTTGCCGGCCAGCACGACCAGCGGGATTCCGTCCCCGGCGTAAGTCATCGCGGCTTCGTAGATGCTCGTCTCTTTCCCGTCTGGGAAGTGCTTCGTGAAGCCACCGGACTTCTCGACCAGGAGGTTCCGCAGGCGAATGTTGGCGAAGGTCCCCCGGACCATCACTTCGTAGTTGCCGCGGCGCGAGCCGTAGGAATTGAAGTCCCCCGCCTCGACGCCCTGCTCGATCAGCCAGGCGCCTGCCGGACTGCTCTTCTTGATCGCCCCGGCCGGTGAGATGTGGTCGGTGGTGATGGAGTCACCGAGCACAGCGAGGACGCGAGCCGAGCTGATCGGCGAAAGGCCGGGCGGGTCGGCGGGCATGTGCTCGAAGAACGAAGGCTTGCGCACGTAGGTCGAATCGGGCCAGGTGTATTTGTCGGCTTCGGGAACCGAGACGTCCTGCCAGTTCTGGTCACCCTTGAAGACCTCGCCGTAATTCTTGGTGAACATCTCGCGGCGGATCGACTTGCCGACGACTTCACTGATCTCTTCGGTGCTCGGCCAGATGTCACTGAGGTATACCGGCTTACCTTCCTGATCCTCGCCCAGCGGGTCGACCGTGATGTCGATGTCCATACGACCCGCCAGCGCGTAAGCAACTACCAGCGGCGGTGAAGCGAGGTAGTTGGCCTTTACGTCCTGGCTGATCCGGCCCTCGAAGTTGCGATTGCCCGAGAGGACCGAGCAGACGACCAGGTCCTTCTCCTCCACCGCGGCCGAGATCGCCGGGTCGAGTGGGCCGGAGTTGCCGATACAGGTGGTGCAGCCATAGCCGACCAGGTTGAACTGGAGTTCGTCCAGGTACTGGGTGAGGCCGGCATTGTCGAGGTAGTCGGTGACGACGGTCGAGCCCGGAGCCAGGGAGGTCTTCACCCAGGGCTTTCGCGTTAGACCCTTGGCCAGGGCGTTCCGGGCCAGCAGGCCGGCGGAGACCATCACATACGGATTCGATGTGTTGGTGCAGGAGGTGATCGCGGCAATCACCACGCGGCCGTGATCGAGGTCGAACGAGGTCCCGTCCTCGAGGGTCACCGGGACCGAGTCGCTGGAAGTGCGGTCAGCGACCGCGGTTACGGGTTCACCACTCGGTGCCCCGTGGGGCTTGCCGACATCGTTCATCTGATCTTCCGCGGGCGGGTCGGAAGCCGGGAAGGATTCCTCGAGGGCTTCGTCGTAGGGACTCAGCTGCTGGGCCGCCTCGGAATCGAACTCTTCGAGGGCTTCGAGGAAGGCCGGCTTGGCGTCGGTCAGGGAGACCCGGTCCTGCGGCCGCTTCGGGCCGGCGATCGACGGCACAACAGAGTCGAGTTCGAGCTCCAGAGTGTCGCTGAAGATCGGGTCCTCGGAATCTTCGGTGTGGAACATGCCCTGTTCACGGGCGTAAGCGTCAACCAGCTCGATCGTCTCGGTCGGACGACCGGTCAGCTCGAGGTAACGCAGGGTCTCCGCGTCGGGCGGGAAGATCGCACAGGTCGAGCCGAATTCGGGCGACATGTTGCCGAGCGTCGCGCGGTCGACCAGCGGCAACTTCGAGAGGCCCGGTCCGTAGAACTCGACGAACTTCGAGACGACGCCGCGTTCGCGCAGCATCTCGGTGACCGTCAGGACGAGGTCGGTCGCGGTCGCGCCGTCGGGCAGGTTGCCTACCAGCTTGAACCCGACGACCTGCGGCAGAAGCATCGAGATCGGCTGGCCGAGCATGGCCGCTTCGGCTTCGATGCCACCCACACCCCAGCCCAGCACTCCAAGGCCGTTGACCATGGTCGTATGTGAGTCAGTGCCGACCAGGGTGTCCGGGTAAGCGACGAGCAACCCGTTCTCCTCGCGGCTGTAGACGACCTTCGCCAGGTACTCGAGGTTGACCTGATGGCAGATGCCGGTGGCCGGCGGGACCACGCTGAAATTATTGAAGGACTTCTGGCCCCACTTGAGGAACTCGTAGCGCTCGAGGTTGCGCTCGAATTCGCGCTCGGCATTGGTCTTGAAGGCCATGCCGTTGCCGAAGGCATCCACCTGGACCGAGTGGTCGATCACCAGGTCGACGTCGACCAGCGGGTTGATCGCTGTTGCGTCGCCCCCGATCTCGTCCATGGCATCACGCATCGCAGCGAGGTCGACCACCGCGGGCACTCCGGTGAAGTCCTGCATCAGAACGCGGGCTGGCTGAAACGGGATTTCAACCGAAGGCTCGGCTACCGCGTCCCAGGAGGCGATCGCTTCGACGTCGCTCGACCGAACCGACACGCCATCTTCGAGGCGCAGCACGTTCTCGAGCAGTACCTTCATCGAGTAAGGGAGGCGGGCAACGTCGAACTTCGCCTGAAGGGCGTCGAGGCGGTGGATCTCGTAGCTCTTGTCTCCCACTTTGAGGGTGTCGCGGGCTCCGTATGAATCGCTGCTCATGGCTTCTTCTCTCGCTTGGCGTGTTTCAAGATCGTCAATCGATTATCGCTTGTCGGCCTGGTGTTTTGCCAGGTCCTCAGCAGCCGTCTGGCCGGTCTTCCCCGATTGGACCTTGTGGGAGAAGGTCGGAATGGCAAGCCCCATGTGGGCCATGGTCTTCTGAAAGAACGGCGCGACAGTGATCTCGAGCTTGTCCTCCCGGATCGCCTTGAGCACCGCGTCGGCTACTTCGCCGGGGGACGTCGTGCCCAATCCGGACGGAGCCTCGCGCCCGGAGTCGGCGAACATGCCGGCCTCGCGAACGAATCCGGGGGCGACCAGCGTGATCCCGACACCGGTTCCTGCGAGGTCGGACTTCAGCCCGAACGCAAAGCCACGGATCCCGAACTTGGTCGCGTTGTAGACGGAGGACCTGGGGCTGGCCGTCTTGCCGGCCAGTGATCCGATCATCACGAACTTGCCACTTCCCTGGTCCAGCATCGATGGCAGGAAGGCGTGGGTCAGGAGGATCCCCGACTCGAGGTTGATCCGCAGCATGCGGCTGATCTGCTCCTCGGTCAGCTCCGTCACCCTCCCGGTACTCGGCAGGGCGGCGTTATGGACCAGACAATCAATATCCCCGGCCCGGGCAGCGAGGTCCGGGGCACCACCCTCCACGCCCAGGTCGGCAGCAAGAACCGAATGCCCGGTCCCCGCCAGCTCGGCGGCCAGGCGTGCAAGTGCCTCCTCGCTTCTCCCCGAAAGGATCATTTTTGCCCCTGCCCCGGCCAGGGTCGAAGCCATCCTGCGACCCAGTCCACCGGTCGCACCCGTCAAAAGCACCTTCTTGCCGACGATCTCCATTCAGGCAAACCTAGCACCGGAGCCGGGTCCGGTCCTCGGCTCCCAAAACGACAAATCCCTGCTGAAAGCAAGGATTCGGGCAAGTGTTAGCGAATGACGTGCAAATCCTCTATCATCACGCAAGTTCGTAAACCGAGACGCCGAATCCCTGTCCATTCAGAAGGTCAGGGATCGGGGGAACCAAGTTTCTGGGGCGAATCCACCACCGAGGTGGAAGCGCAAGCTCCTTATAGAGCGCTAGCCCGACAGCTAACCCCGTAGGCCGACAAAGGAGATCGGTATCAACTCGTTTCACATAACTCAGAAGCTCAAGCCCGTCACGGGAGCCGCCGCCCTCATTGGCCTCGCGTTCGCACTCTTCTTCACCATCGCTCCGACCAACGCGTCAGCGGGATGCGCCGAAACTTCAGGTGGCGGCCTGACCATGGGTTCCACCGAATGCAAGCCGGTCAAGAAGGCCAGGATCGTCAACGGCCGCGCCGTCGCGCCGACCAACGCCCCGGCTCGCGTCAAGAAGGTCATCGCGGCTGCCAACGAGATCTCCGACAAGCCGTACATCTACGGTGGTGGGCACGCAAGCTTCAAGGACAAGGGCTACGACTGCTCCGGCTCTGTGAGCTACGCGCTCCACGGGGGCAACTTCGTCTCCAGCCCGATGCCTTCGACCGGCTACATGAAGTGGAAGAAGGCCGGCAAGGGCAACTGGATCACCGTCTACTCGAATCGAAGCCATATGTACATGGTGGTCGCCGGACTTCGCTTCGATACCTCGATGACCCCCGGTAACGGACCCGGCTGGAGCGCCAGCATGCGTTCGACCTCCGGTGTCTTCAAGGAACGTCACCCCAAGAATTACTAGGCCGACACAGCCAGCTCTCGTTTTCGAAACGCCCCGGGTAACCGGGGCGTTTCTCTTGCATGAACCTTCAGCCGCACCGGTAGAGTGGTCGGCATGAGCGACTCAGGGAGCGGCGGACCCAAGACTCCGCCACCGCCATTCACGACCGAGCACGATGAACTCCGCGAGACGGTCCGCCGTTTCGTCGAGAAAGAAATCATGCCGAACATCAGTGAGTGGGAGGAGCAGCGCGAGTTCCCCCGGGAGCTCTACAACCGCTGTGGTGAACTTGGCCTTCTCGGACTGAAGTTCCCCGAGGAGTACGGCGGCCAGGGCGGCAGTCACCTCCACGACGCGGTCTGGGTGGAAGAGCTTGCCCGTCGCGGCGGTTCGGGCGGAGTTGCCGCCGGCCTCAACGCACACACTTCGATCGCCATGCCTCCGGTGTTCCAGTTCGGCGACGAATGGCAACGCCAGCGCTGGGTGGTCCCCGGCATCAAGGGCGAGAAGATCGGCGCCCTCGGCATCACCGAGCCCGGCGCCGGATCCGACGTAGCATCGCTACGGACCACGGCGAAGAAGGTCGAGGGCGGCTGGGTGGTCAACGGCAGCAAGACCTTCATCACCAACGGCGTGCGGGCCGACTTCCTGGTCTGCGCCTGCCGCACCACCGAAGAAGGAGGCCATGGCGGCATCTCCTTCCTGGTGCTGGAATCCGACATGCCCGGCTACGAAGTCACTGCGAAGCTTGAAAAGCTCGGCTGGCATTCCTCCGACACCGGCGAGATCGCCTTCACTGACGTGGAAGTCCCCGACAGCCACCTGCTCGGCCAGGAGAACGGCGGCTTCCAGCTGATCATGGCCAACTTCGCCTGGGAGCGGCTGTTGATGGCGATCGGTGCGGTCGGTGCGATGGACCGGCTGGTCGAGGTTTCGATCGAGTACGCACAGGAGCGCCAGGCCTTCGGGCGGTCAATCGGCTCGTTCCAGGCAATCCGCCACAAGATCGCCGACATGGCGACCAAAGCCGCTGCCTCGCGCACCCTGACCTACGACACCCTGCGGCGATTCAACGCCGGGGAAACGGTGATCAACGAAGTCTCCATGGCCAAGCTCCTGACTCAGCGGTCCCTGGTCGAGGTCGCCGATGACGCCCTGCAGATCCACGGCGGCTACGGTTACATGCGTGAGTACGAAGTCGAGCGCGCCCTGCGTGACGCCCGGCTCGGCCCGATCGGCGGCGGGACCGACGAGATCATGCGGGAGATCATCGGCAAGAACCTCGGTCTTTAGGAGGGACCCCGGGGCCGCCCCGGCGCCAGACACTTGTCAAGGCGCGCCTCGTGTGTGAATATCGATATCGAGTTCGCTTCAACACTTCTAAAGACCTAACTCAGGGAGCAGGCTGGAATGAAGCACCGTCTGGCGAGTGGCACCTGGATCGTCTGTCTTGCAGTCCTGGCAATCCTCTTCGTCGCCCCGGCCTCGGGCCAGGCATCGACTCCCACATCCGGTGGTGGGAAGCCTGAGTCGCGCATCGTCGGTGGCAACGAAACCACCATCGAGAAATACCCCTGGCAGGTCCAGATCACGCTCTATGGAGATGCCCACTGTGGTGGCACGCTGATCCACCCACGCCTGGTGATCACCGCAGCGCATTGCCTGCGTGATGAAAGCGGCTTCCTTCCCGGGCTCGAGGCTTTCACCGGACGCACGTTCCCCGGGGTGGGTGGTGAGCAGCTCGCAATCAACAACCTGTACACCCCGCAGACCTACTCCGCGGGTTCACTTCCGAACGATTACGCCTTCTTCTCGCTCTCGAGCCCTTCATCGCGGCCTCGGATACAGATCGCCGGAGCGGATGAAGCGGCGGTATGGAAGGCCGGGCGCGTGGGTGTTTCCACCGGCTACGGGAAGGTCATCCAGGACGGTCCGGGAACGACCGTCCTTCGCGAAGTGAACATGCCATTCATCGCCGACACGGTGTGCGGTGGCCCGACCGTATATCCCACTGATTTCCTTCAGTCGGTGATGTTCTGCGCCGGCGACATGGCAGGCGGGAAGAGCACCTGCCAAGGCGACAGCGGTGGGCCTCTGTTCGCCCCGATCGACGGTGGCGGTTACCGCCTGGTCGGAGTCACGAGCTGGGCAGAAGGCTGCGCCAAGCCGAACAAGCCGACGGCTTTCACCCGTATAGCCGGCACGACCCTGGCGCCGATCATTGCCGAAAGCGTCAGCTTCATCGAACAGTCCGAGAACTTCCCGAGCGGCGAGACCGGTGTGAAGATTTTCGGGTCGGGAGCCAAGCCTCTCGGCTGTGCCGCCGCCGTGGCCGCTTCGGGTGCGGCAAGCACAGCCTTGACGACCGCCAGCAAGAAGGCAACCGGGGCGAAGAAGGCCTTGAAGTCTGCCAAGGCACAGGTCAAAAAAGCCAGAAAGAAGTCCAAGGCTGCCAAGCAGAAAGCAGCCCGCAAGCTGAAGTCCGCGCAGAAGAAAGTCAAATCCACCGGCGCCGCTCTGAACAAAGCGAAAGAATCCGTGGCGGTGGCTGGTTCGGCCGCACAGTCAGCGTGTAACTGACATGCGGGAAAACGGCTCGGGGCCTTTGATATCTTGAACTCACTCTTTCGGAGACTTTCAGGGGGGAAATCATGATTTTCATCTCGGCCCGCCCGGCCAAAACCGGCTTCGCACTCCTTCTTTCGCTGCTTGGACTCGCCGTGTTCTCCAGTGCCAGCCAGGCAGGCATCCCCGGCTACCACTCGGCCAATCCCGGGTCTCAGAGTCAGGTCGATACTTCCGGCCTGTCCAAGGATCCCGTCCGCGAACCGCTGATCGTCGGTGGCAACGCGGCTTCCGCCTCGAAGTACCCCTGGCAGGTCCTGATCACCGTCAACGACGGCCAGTTCTGCGGCGGCACCCTGATCCACCCCCTGGTCATCCTTACAGCGGCGCACTGCATCGTCGATGATGAAGGCAAGTTCTTCGCCAACCCGTTGCACTATCCGCAGATAGCAACCATCAAGGCCTACACCGGGCGTTCGCAGACAGGGAGCGGTGGCCAACAGCTGGTGATCGACGACTTCTGGGCGAGGAATACCTACAACGCGCTGACCCACGACGACGACTGGGGCTTCATCACCCTCGCGGCTGTTGCGGAATCCCCGCGGATCCTCCTCGCGGGACCGGACGAACGCGCGACCTGGAACGCCGGGAAGACTGCAGTGGTCACCGGTTACGGCAATACCTTCGAAGCAGGACCGGGTGACGACGCCTCCAGCCCGAACCTCAAGGAACTTGCCATTCCGATCCTCGGCGACACGGCCTGCACGGACCCGGATTCGTACTCAACCGGTTTCCACGCCGCAAACATGCTCTGCGCCGGATTCATGGCGGGTGGCCAGGACTCCTGCCAGGGCGACAGCGGCGGACCGCTTCAGGTGCCGGTCGACGGCGGTACCTACCGACAGGTCGGCGTAGTCAGCTTCGGCGTCGGCTGCGCCCGGCCGAACCTCCCCGGCGTCTACACCCGGGTCGGCACTCCGGCAATCAGCTCCGAGATCGCGGCTTTTGCCAGCGGCTACGAAGACGCGCTCAACATCCCCTCTGACCTGAGGTTCTCCGTGATCGGTTCCGGCGCCAAGCCGGTGGGCTGTACTGCCGCGACCACGGAGACTGACCGTCTGTTGAAGAAGGCTCTCAACGCTCAGAAGAGCATGAACAAGGCCACGAAGGCCGCAAAGAAGGCAGCTAAAAAGGCCAAAAGGACCAAGACGGCCAAGGCCAAACGAGCCGCCCGAAAAGCAAAGTCGCGCCAGAAGCGACTGACCCGAAAGTTCAAGTCGCAGAGGTCCCAGGCGACCAAGTCCTTCCAGCAGTACAAAACCATCTGCGGCGTTTAAGAACCCACGTTATTGTCGACCTGTGAATAAACTCGCTCAGACCCTGCTCGCCGGAATCGCGGCCCTGCTGATCGGACCCGCTGCCGCTGGTGCCGCTCCCATTCCTTCGGCCCCGCCCCTGCCGTCACTTCCGGCCGCGACCGGTGGGCCCGCCAAGGCCGCGCCCGTGCCGGGCGCTACCCAGGCGCCGCAGAACCCCTTCATGGCGGACAACCCGCTGAGCAACATCCACAACGACACCTGGATGACCGACACCTACCCGGGACGTGGTCCGCTCGGCCGCAACGTGGTCAAGAACTCGGGATCGGCCCAACTCGGTATCTGCGCGACCATGGCGTTTGACAGCCGCGGCCGAATCGTCTCGGTCTGTCCGTCCACGCTCAACCCGCCGCAGGCGAGGATCATCGATCCCGACTCACTCGAGGTGATCGACACCTTCGACTTCCCCCAGGCGCCCAACGTCGGCAACCCTCCCGCCTACCAGAACTTCGCGGCCGGCGGCTACTTTTTCCTCGACCAGAGGGACCGGATCTGGGTAGCGACCAAGACCAATCACCTCTTCATCCTCGGCCAGACTTCCGGCGGAAGCGAGTTCAAGCTGGTCAAGGACTACGACCTGACCAGCAAGTTCGATCCGGCGACCGAGCGCATCAGCTCCGCCCTCCCGGACTTCCAGGGCCGGATCTGGATCGTCGCCAAACAGACCGGCCAGGTTGGCATCCTCAACCCGGACACCGGCGGGATCAAGTCGATGACCCTCGACGAAGAAATCCAGAACTCCTTCACGGTCGGGCGCGATGCCGTTTACATCGCCTCGAGCAAGCGCATGTACCGCTTTGGCAAGACGGAGAAGGGCTTCCCGAAGGTCGAATGGAAGGTCAAGTACAAGAACGACGGCGTGACCAAGCCGGGTCAGGCAGACGCCGGAACCGGGACCACGCCGACCATCCTCAAGGGCGGCTACATCGCGATCACCGACAACGCGGACCCGATCAACATCGCGGTCTACCGCACCGGGGTGAAACTCCACGGCAAGAAGCGGGTCGTTTGTGAGGTCCCGGTCTTCAGCAAGGGCGCCAGCGCCACCGAGAACTCGCTGATCGGCACCGGTCGCTCGCTGATCGTCGAGAACAACTACGGCTACTCCGATCCTTTCGCGATCGGTGGCGGCTCCGTGGTCACCGAACCGGGATTCGCCCGGGTTGACGTCAAGAAGAACGGCCGAGGCTGCGTGAAGGTCTGGACGAACCGCGAAGTCCGCGCACCATCGGCGGTACCAAAGCTTTCGGCCAAGACCGGCCTGATCTACACCTACACCCGACCGGCTGACCCAAGCGGAGCCCAGGGCTACTACTGGACGGCGATCAACTACCGGAATGGCAAGACCGCCTGGACCAGGTACGCCGGCTCGGGCTTCAACTACAACAACAACTATTCCGGAATGGGTCTCGGACCTGACGGCACCGCGTACGTCGGCGTAATCGGCGGCGTGATCTCGCTCAGCGACGGCTAGGCCTCACTCTTGAAGAACCGGCAGACGATCATCCTGCTGGGGATGGCCCAGTTCATCATGGTCCTGGATACCACGGTGATGAATGTCTCGATCTCCGAGGTGGTCGCTGACCTCGACACGACGATCGCCGACGTCCAGCTGGCGATCACTGCCTACGCCCTGGTCATGGGCTCATGCATGCTGATCGGCGCCAAGCTCGGCGACAAGCTCGGACGCCGCAAGGCGTTCCGGATCGGCCTCGGGATCTACGGCCTCGGTTCGCTGATCACGGCACTCAGCCCGAACATCGGGGTGCTGCTGCTCGGCTGGTCGGGAATCGAAGGCCTCGGCGCGGTCCTGGTCATCCCGGCCATCGCGGCCCTGACCGCTGCCACCTACGAAGGCAAGGAACGTGCCCTCGCCTACGGCATCCTCGGCGGCATCGCCGGGGCCGGCGCAGCGGCCGGCCCGCTGATCGGCGGCTGGGTCACCACCGAGCTGAGCTGGCGGGTCGTATTCGCCGCCGAGACCGTTCTGGTTCTCGGCATCCTCGCTGCCTCGACCCGGATCGCCGACAGCCCGGCGACGGACAAGTCCCGGATCGACGGCATCGGCGCCCTGCTCTCCGTGCTCGGCCTCGGATTCGTTGTCTTCGGAATCCTCAAGGGCGGTGAGTGGGGATTCGTCCAGCCGGCCGGTGCCCTCACGATCAACGGCACCGAGATCACTCCTTTCGGCTTCTCTGCGGTGCCGTTCATCATCGGCATCGGGCTCACACTGCTCGGGTTCTTCTCCGCCTGGGAGGAGCGCCGCCAGCGACTCGGTCTGCCGGTTCTGCTGTCGCCCGACCTGCTCAAGATCCCCCAGATGAGAGCCGGCCTCACGATGCAGGTGACCCAGAACCTGATCATTGCCGGCACCTTCTTCGTATTGCCGCTCTACCTGCAGCTGGTGGTCGGCCTGGATGCATTCGAGACCGGAGTCAAACTGCTGCCGATCTCGCTGACGATGATGGTTGCCGCCATGTTCGGCCCGAAACTCTCGGAGCGTTTTTCGCCGAAGCTGGTGGTCCAGGTCGGGCTCGGGATCCTCGGGGTCTCGATCCTCGGGGTGATGTCAACGATCTCGCCGGAGCTCACGGGATTCGGCTTCGGGGTTTCCCTGGCCGGCTTCGGAGTGGGCACCGGGCTGGTCATGTCCCAGCTCGGCAACGTGGTGATGTCCGCGGTTGACGAGTCCCGGAGTTCCGAGGCAGGCGGCGTCCAGGGTGCTGCGCTGAACCTCGGCTCGTCACTCGGCACGGCACTGATCGGAGCGGTCCTGCTCAGCAGCCTCGCCACCGGTTTCCAGGAAGAGGTCGCCTCAGACCCGACCCTGCCCCCAGCCGTCAAGCAGGAAGCCGCCACCCGGACCGAAGGCGGAATCCCGATGGTCTCGATCCCGGACCTGGAAGAAGTCACGACTGACATGGGTCTGCCGCCGGATCAGGTGGCAGCGGTCTCCGACGCCTACGGAGATTCCCAGATCGAATCCCTGAAGAAGGCCCTGCTATTCGCCTCGTTCTTCGGCTTCGCAGGAATCTGGTTCGCCCGAAAACTCCCGACAAAAATGGAACCCTAGGTCCAAGAAGCCGCGAGATCCCGATTCTCCGGCATAGTGGGTGACTTTCGGGATCTCGATGGCCCCAGGC
Organism: Solirubrobacterales bacterium; assembly: GCA_051306195.1. Taxonomy (GTDB): domain Bacteria; phylum Actinomycetota; class Thermoleophilia; order Solirubrobacterales; family 70-9; genus 67-14. The sequence continues at coordinate 143 of JBPPMT010000115.1, read as the reverse complement.
TCGGAGCGAGCATTCTGTGCCGAGTTGAGTGCCTATGGGACAAAAGTAGGCAAAGAACCAATGCTCCAGGAGCCGACAACCTCGGGTGCCTGCGATAACGGCGCAGTCCGCACCAAAAACGCAGGCACCTCCGAATGTGGCTC
>JBPPMT010000057.1:0-16427 GCA_051306195.1 Solirubrobacterales bacterium | reverse complement strand
CGCAACCGCTGAGCTGCCCCACATGCGCATCCACGACCTCCGACACACCTTCGGAACGCTCGGGGTCCAGGCGATGCCGCTGACCGATGTGCAGGCCTACATGGGCCACAAGGACATCCAGACGACCATGATTTACGTCCACCACGTGCCGCGTCATGACGTGGCCGACAAGCTCACGGAGCTCTTGAAGAGTGACGCACCCGACGTAACTGGACGCACGCTCGACGCACGGAATGAACCGGGCGAAGTCGCCGAAGGCAAGAATCGGCTTGAACAGACGGAAAGCGAGTACCGGGGGAGGGACTTGAACCCCCGACACGCGGATTATGATTCCGCTGCTCTAACCAGCTGAGCTACCCCGGCAGGGACGGAGAGTCTAATGAATCCCCGTTTGATCAGGCTCCGTCGTTTTGGGTCTGGCTGCGGGAGTGCCGTGACCTTTCCGTACGATGTTCGCTTCGTCTGACTGGTGGGTATATGGTCAATCCAAGCCGCAAAACTGGCGGCACTAGCTAAGAGGGGTCTTGACATTGATTCAGAATTGGTGGCGATTGATTCTGGCGGTACTGGTTCTGCCGGCTGCTTTCGGCCTGGCGGCGTGTGGTAGCAGCGACGATTCCGACAGCGATCAGTCGGACGCGCCGGATACCGAGCAGAGCTCTTCGAGCAACTCGGACGACTCCTCGGATGACAGCAACGACGACTCCGATGACGGCTCCGAAGACGGCGACGACAACAACGCCGCGGACAAGACCGAGAGCAAGGCTGAGAAAGAGAACGACAAGCGCGAAGAGTCGTTGGACAGCCAGGATGACAACAAGCCCGAAACCAAAGAGCAGCAGGAGAAGTACAAGAAAGAGGGCGAAGAGACCGGTCAGTACTACAAGGACAAGTACGGCGACAACTGAGGCCTGACGATGTCCGGGATCCCGTCCATTCGGGATCCCGGCCTGGGCGATTCGAGCCCCTGGTTACATCGACCCTTCGCTGATCGCGTAAGTGTTGCCTTCCGGGTCGCGGAACCAGGCGACCTTCATCTGGCCGTGGGTGAACACTCCGGTCTCATCAGTCGGCGGACCGTTGGTTCCGTCGTACTTTTCGAACTCGACTCCGCGGGAATTTAGGTCCGCGATCTCGGCCGCGATGTCATCGACTTCCCAGCCGGCCTGGGTGTGGGTTGACTTTCCGGCGTTTTCCACCGAGTGGTAAATGCCGAGCGTCGAGTCGCCTCCGCATTCGTAGAGCACCATCTCTTCACCGAGAACCTGCTCGACCCGAAGGCCGACCTTGTCTTCGTAGAACGTCCTGGCCGCACCAAGGTCTGCCACCGCTACCGACGGACCGATCCTGTAGTCACTGAGACTCATCCTGAAACCTCCTGCTCGCTTGTTTCGAATCTACCCCGTATGACCAACCGGCACTCATGGACCAATCGATCCAACTGGTCATCTCTCACCGGTAGCCTGCGATAGTTGGTCAATGAGCGAAGACCTGAGAAAAGCCGTCACTGCCGTCGTCCGCGATTGCCTGGGAGTTCGCCCGAATGAAGAAGTCCTGATCGTCTGCAACCCGGCGACTCTGGTTCTCGGCGAGGCGATGCGAGTGGAGGCCGAATCGATCGGTGCCGCCTCGGTCCTCGCGGTGATGACCGAACGTGACTCGCATGCAGGCGAGCCGCCGGAGACGATCGCGGACGCGATGGTCGCGGCCGACGTGCTGCTTGCCCCGACGGTCCAATCGCTTTCTCACACGGCCGCCCGCAAGCGTGCTTCCGAATCGGGGACACGCGCCGCGACCCTTCCTGGCGCGACCGAAGAAATGCTGGCCCGGGTCATGTCTGACGACATGGACAACCTGCGCCGTCGCGGCGGCGAGGTGGCGGCGATCCTCGACCGCGGAACTTCCGCTCGCATCACCTGCGACCACGGCAGCGACCTCACCCTCGGACTCGAGGGGCGCAAGGCGATTCCCGATGCGGGTGAGCTGACTCACGAAGGCGCCTTCGGCAATCTGCCCTGCGGCGAAGGTTTCATTGCCCCGGCCACGGCCGAAGGTGTGCTGATCGTCGATGGTTCGATCGCCGGCGTGGGGCTCGTCTCCGAACCGGTGAAGCTGACGATCGAAGACGGACACCTGGTCGATGCGACCGGTCCGGAAGGGGCGCAGTTGATGGAGCTGCTCAGCGTCCACGGACCGGACGGGACCAACGTCGCCGAACTCGGCATCGGCACCAACGAGAAGGCGATCCTGACCGGCAACATCCTCGAGGACGAAAAGATTTTCGGAACAGCTCACGTCGCTTTCGGCGCGTCGGCGGCGATCGGCGGGAACATCCAGGTGCCGGTCCACCTCGACGTGGTTTCACTCCGGCCCGAGGTCACGGTTGACGGCACTCCGATCGTGCTGGAAGGGAAGCTGCTCGTTTGACCCTGCTGGCCGTTCCCAACCTTTCCGAGGGCCGCGACTTTGCGGCTCTCGACCGGCTCCAGGAGTCGCTGGGGAACGAAGTGGTCCTGCTTGACCGCCACACCGACGTCGATCATCACCGCGCCGTATTCACGATCGCCGGTCCGCCCGGCGACATGGTCAAGGCCCTGACCGGTCTGGCTGCGGCGACAACTCGTGAGATCGACATGAGTACCTGGGAGGGAATTCACCCGGCGATCGGTTCGATGGATGTCTGTCCGGTGGTCTGGATCGACCAAACGGACCGGGACCTGGCGGGGGAGACGGCGCTGAAGGTCGCTGAGAGAATCGCCAACTTCGAGGTGCCGGTCTTCCTCTACGGAGACCTGGCGACGAGTGAGCACCGACGCGAGCGCTCCTACTTCCGGGAAGGCGGGCTTGATGCGCTTTGGGAGCGAATGGTTGCTGGTGAGCTCGAACCTGACTTCGGCCCCAACCGGCCACACCCGGCGGCTGGCGCCTGGCTGGTCACGGCGAGGCCGCCGCTCGCCGCGTTCAATGTCGAACTCGACACCGGTGACGTCGGAGTAGCCAAGGAAGTCGCGGCCGCGGTTCGTGAGGCCGGAGGAGGGCTGCCCGGGGTGCGGGCGATCGGCCTGGTTCTCTCGACCGGGCGGGCTCAAGTGTCGATGAACATCCACGATCCGGTGAGCCTGCCGCTGGCCAGGGTGGTTGAGGCGGTGCGCGAGCAGGCCGAGTCCCGCGGGGCCGTGCCGATCGAAGCGGAACTGATCGGGCTGATCCCCGAAGCGGCGATAGTGGACTACCCGGCAGACGTGCCGATCCGCGACTTCGACCCGGCCTTCCATGTGATTGAGCGCCGCGTGTCTTTGGAGCGATAAGTTTCCTGTTGTGGCTCAGACCAAGAGAAAGCGAAATCGAAAGCGGCGTGGAACCCAGGCCGGAAGCATCGACACCCGCAAGAAGTCGCGTCCGCGGAATCGCCAGGAGGCTCGGGCCCAGGCGAAGTCCGGCGGCGGCAAGGCCAGGGCTGCGAAAGCGGACACACCGCCCAACTGGAAGGGCGCAACCACACGGGGCCTCATCGCCTCGGTCGTTTTTGTCGCGCTGCTGATCCTGCTCTTCGGTCGCTCGCCCGCACAGGCTCTGCCGATCGGGCTCTTCATGCTCGCTTTTTACATCCCGGCCGGCTACTACATGGACCTCACCCTCTGGCGTCGCCGCGAACGCGCCCGCATCCGCGCGGGCAGCAAGTAGCGATGGCCGGCCTCGAGGTTCTCGGCACCACGGTCGGGCCGGTCGCAGAAAACTCCTACCTCGTATGGAAGGAAGGCTCCGACCGGGCGGTGATGATTGATCCTGGCGACGAACCCGATCGCCTGATGGCGCCGCTTGCCGAACGCGGCCTGACCCTCGAAGCGATCCTCCTTACTCACTGCCACTTCGATCACATCGGTGCGGTGGCCCCTGTTGCCAAAGCTACGGGCGCCCCGGTCTACTGTCCGGAACTCGAAGTTCAGATTCTCGCCGACATCATGGCTTACATCCCATGGCCGGGGATCGGCCCATACGAGAGCTATAACGCCGACCACCTGATCAACGGCGGCGACCACCTTTCGATCGCCGGACTGGAGATCGACGTGCTCTTCACCCCGGGCCACAGCCCCGGCCACGTGACCTTTTCGATCAAGGAGCACGGGTCGATGTTCTCCGGGGATGTGCTCTTCCAGAACTCGGTTGGCCGAGTCGACCTGCCCGGAGGCGACTGGGAGACCCTGCTCCAGTCGATCACCATGCTGGTCGAATCCCATCCCGGCGAGACCGCGGTATACCCGGGGCACATGGGAACCACCACCCTCGAGGCCGAACTGGCAACGAACCCGTTCCTCGCTGAAATGCCCCGCTGAGATGGCGGAGAAGTTCAAAGTGCCACGCGGCACCTTCGATGTATTACCGGAGCAGGCCGCCCAGCGTGAACGCCTGATCCGCTCGGCCCGGGAGATCTTCGGCCGGGCCGGATACCGCGGGATCATCACCCCGGACTTTGAAGACACGGCGCTGTTCGAACGCGGGGTCGGCAAGTCCACCGACATCGTGCGGAAGGAGATGTTCACTTTCGAAGACAAGGGCGGGCGAAGTCTGACCCTTCGGCCCGAAGGCACCGCGCCGATCTGCCGGGCCTATGTCGAGCACGGCATGCACAAGCTGCCGCAGCCGGTGAAGCTCGGTTACGCCGGGCCGTTCTTCCGCCACGAGCGTCCGCAGGCCGGTCGGTATCGCCAGTTCCACCAGATCGGAGCTGAAGCGATCGGCAGCGATTCACCGCTCGCCGATGTGGAAGTGATCAGCCTGCTCTCCGACCTGGTTGAGGAGATGGGAGTACCCGGGGTCGAGCTTCACCTCGGTAGCCTGGGGTCGATCGAGGCGCGGGCCGCCTACCTGGACGAACTGAAGTCACACCTCAGGTCCCGCTCGGAAGAACTCTCTGAAGACGTGCGCGAGCGAATCGAGATCAATCCGCTGAGGGCATTCGATTCCGATGACGAAGGTACCCAGGGCGTGATGAAAGATGCACCGCACCTGCTCGACCACCTGGACAGTGCCGACGCCGAGCACTTCGGCGAGGTCCAGCAGCTGCTCGGGGCGGCTTCGGTCGAATTCACGATCGATCCGACCCTGGTTCGCGGACTCGACTACTACACCCGCACGATCTTCTCTTTTGTCTGCGACAGTCTCGGGGCCCAGTCGGAGATCGGCGGCGGCGGCCGTTACGACGGACTGATCGAGCAACTCGGTGGACCCCCGACTCCGGCGGTCGGCTGGGCAGCCGGCATCGAACGCATCCTTTTGGCACTCGACGAAGAAGTTGACTTTCCCGCGACCGACCTTTACATCGCCGTCGGTGCGAAGGACCAGCAGGCGAAAGCGGTTGCCCTGGCTGCGGAACTCCGGCACCACGGACTCGCGGTCGAACTCGACCTGGCCGGCCGCAGCATGAAAGGCCAGCTCAAGCAGGCGAACCGCCTCAAGGCCTCGCACACGCTCACCTTCGAAGAGGACGGTGCCGTCCACTTGCGCGACCGGGAGCATGGGGAGCAGCGGGACGTGCTGCCGGTTGAAGTGCTCGAGCTGGTCCGCGGATCTGACTAGCGCCAGTTCCGTTCAAAGCAAGAGGCACGAGCCGGCCTGAGGGAGGGAGCCGACTCGCACCTTGTTTGTTGCTTTGTGGGAGGGAGGCTTAAAGCCCGACGATCACCGACTTCGTCTCGAGGTAGTTGTTGAGTACCTCTTCGCCCATCTCGCGTCCCCAGCCGCTCTGCTTGTAGCCGCCGAACGGCAGCTCAGCCGCGAATACGTGGTAGGTGTTGACGTGGACCGTTCCGGACTTGATGCGGGCCGCGAGCTTGTGGGCCTTCGAGATGTCCCGGGTCCAGATGCCGGCAGCCAGGCCGTAGTGCGAGTCATTCGCCTGGCGGGCGAGGTCGTCGATGTCGGTGAAAGGCATTGCTGCGATCACCGGTCCGAAGACCTCTTCGCGCACGATGGCATCCGACTCCTTGACATCGACGATCACAGTCGGCTCAACGAAGAATCCAGGGCCGTCGATCGCGTTACCGCCGGTTACCGCACGGTTGCCTTCTTCCTTGCCGCGGTCGAGGTATCCGGTGACCCGGTCGAATTGTTCGGCCGAGACCAGCGGTCCCATGTCGGTGTCGGGATCGAGGCCGTGTCCGACCTTGATCGCCTTCGCCGCATCGGAGATTCCGCTGACAACACGATCGAACTGATCGTCCTGGATGTAGAGCCGGGATCCGGCGCTGCAAACCTCGCCCTGGTTGAAGAAGATGCCCTGCGCAGCACCTTCGATCGCGGCATCGACGTCCGAGTCGGAGAACACTATGTTTGGCGACTTGCCGCCGAGCTCGAGTGAAACCCGCTTCAGGTTGCCGGTCGCGCTCTGGGCGATGATCTTGCCGACTTCGGTTGATCCGGTGAACGCGACCTTGTCGACACCGGGATGGGCGGCGAGAGCGGCGCCGGCGGTCTCGCCGTAACCGGGTACCACGTTGACCACGCCTTCCGGAATGCCAGCCTCGAGGCAGAGCTCACCGAGCCTGATCGCGGAGAGCGGCGTCTGCTCGGCCGGCTTCAGAACTACGGTGCAGCCGGTTGTGAGTGCGGGTCCGAGCTTCCACGCGGCCATCAGCAGCGGGAAGTTCCAAGGGATGATCTGGCCGACCACTCCGACCGGCTCCTTCAACGTGTAGGAATGGAACTCGGCTTCCGGCATGTAAGGCACTGAAGGCGAAATTGTGCCGCCGTTCAGCTTGGTCGCCCAGCCCGCCATGTACCAGAAGAGGTCGGCAGCGAGGGGAACATCGGCGGCCAGGGCAACTCCCTTCGGCTTGCCATTGTCGAGGCTGTCGAGGGTAGCCAGCTCGTCGGCATTTTCCATGATCAGATCACCGAGGCGATGGATCAGGCGACCACGCTCAGAGTGGCTCATGGTCGACCAGGGGCCCTCTTCCAGGGCGTGCCTGGCTGCCGCGACCGCGAGGTTGATGTCTTCGGCATCGCCCTCTGCCACAACCGCCAGCAGGTCTCCGGTGCCCGGGTCGTGCGTTTCAAAAGTCCTGCCGCTCGCAGCGTCTCGCCATTCGCCGTTGATTAGCAACTGGCGCGGTTCGCCATGCAGGCGGGTTGCTGCCTGTACGTCTTCGATTATCGTAGTCATGTTGTTCTCCTTGTTGGACCTCGGTGGGCCCTGTCTCTCGTTCCCTCAGCGGCCGGTTTGGTCACCACTCGCAAACTAGGCCGGAACGGGATGCAGGCGGGATGCATCGGAGAAAGGTTGCAGCGGCGATGCACCAACCCCCGAATTCGTGGAGCCGAGAGTCGATGGGGCATATAGTCCGAACATGGCGACCGTCACCGGGAGTTCGTGGCATGCCGTTGATCCGACATCCGACCGGATCAATCAGGCCCGCGCGCTTCGACGGCTCTATGAGGGTTTTCATGAGGGTCGCGAAATCGACCCGAGGGTCCGCGCAGTAGTCGCCCAGTCGTGGCGGCGGTCGGAGGAGGCCGGACTTGACCCGGCCGCATTGCCGAGAGTCGTGGCCGACGAGAACGAGGTCTCCGAGCGCTGGAAGGGCCATCCGCTTTTTCCGGTCCTGCCGATCCTCAGACAGCTGCTTTCCGACGCGACGACCCAGTCCGGACACATGCTCGTGATCTCCGATGCCGACGGGATACTTCTCTGGATCGAGGGTCATCGCCGGGTGATCGAAGCCACCGAAAACATGCACCTCGTCTGTGGTGCGGACTGGAGCGAGGCCGGTGCCGGAACCAACGCAATGGGAACAGCCGTCGCGGTCGATCATCCCGTCCAAATCTTCTCGGCCGAGCACTTCAACCGGATGGTCCATCCATGGCAGTGCTCGGGTGCGCCGATCCACGACCCGGAGACCGGCGAGATCATCGCCGTGATCGACCTGACCGGACACGTGAAGACGGCTCATCCGCACACCCTTTCTCTGGTCGGAGCCGCCGCCGGTATGGCCGAGGTGTTCCTCCGCCAGGACCTTGAGCGCAGGGTCGTAAGGCTGAAAGCCAAGTACCTGGACGGCCGGGCCGGGGTTGATCGTCCGGCGGCCATCCTCGGGCGGACCGGTCACGTGCTGACCGCCGTACCGGACGGATGGCTCAAGGGTGAGGTCAAACTTCCGGCAACTGGAACTGAAGTGAAGATGGCTGACGGTTCGGTTGCCGAACTCGAACCGATTGACGGGGATGCAGGCTGGTTGATCTGGTCGTCGCCCGAAGCCAGGCCCTCACCGCCGGCCGACATCCACCTCCGCCTGCTCGAACTCCAGCCGGTAGCCGAGATCGCGGGAGCCGAACACGAACTGGGCGGCCGCCACGGTGAGCTTCTGCTGATGCTCGCCCTCTCACCCGAAGGAATTTCCGCCGAACGCCTGACCCTCGAACTCTACGGCGAGCAGGGTCGGCCAGAAAGCCTGCGGGCCGAGATCAGCCGCCTGCGGTCCCACCTCGGCCCGGTCATCGATTCGCGTCCCTATCGGTTCTCGGTTGACGTGCGAACCGACTTCCAGGAGGTCGAGCAGCTGATCAGTACAGGGCGGATCGCTTCGGCCCTCGAGCGGTATCGAAACGTCCTGCTGCCCGAATCCGAGGTTTCAATGATCCGGGACACCGGCGATCGCCTTGACGGACTGGTGCGGGCGGCGGTGATCGGGAGCGACGATCCGGTGTTGATCTCCCGCTGGTGTGCCACCGGATCCGGAAGGGACGACCTTGAGGCCGCGGAGATACTTCTCACGCTGCTCGCAGAGGACGATGCCGAGCTTCCAGGAGCGATTGCGCGGGCCGAACGCCTTCGTGATGCTCAGCCGCTCGCACCGGTTGCACCTAGTCCCTGGTAGACGATTGGCGCTACCTCGGCGAGGTAGGGTGTTTTCAGGTCAAGCGGGATAGTTGACCGCAGGGTGACCTGGACGTACGATCAGTGACGACAGGGAAATAACGAAAGGTTTGGGGACTGATGAGAAAGCTTCTGTTGTTCTTGATCGCGTTGTCAGCGACGCTCGTGATCGTGCCTGCTGCGCAGGCCGTGACCATCAACGTGACCACCGCCGCCGACACCTATGGAGGCTCGGCCGGCACCTGTTCCCTTCGTGAGGCGATTACCGCAGCCCAGACCGATGCGACCTTCGACGGTTGTCAGGCCGGTGCCGGCGCTGACGAGATCACTCTGCCCGCCCAGGAGTACAAGATCACCCGGGCAGGCGAGGAAGAGAACCTGAACGTCACCGGTGACTTCGATGTCGTCGGGACCGGAGCTTTGACGATCAAGGCTCTGAGCGACCAGGCCAAAGTGGTCATTGACGCGAACGGTCTCGATCGGGCCTACGACCAGCAGGGCAACAACTCCCTTTCGATCAACAGCCAGCAGATCAAGGGCGGTGTCCTGACCGCGATCGGTGATGATGGTGCCGGCATTCGCAACACGGTCGGCACGTTGACTGTGGAAGGCGTGACCATCTCTGGCAACACCACCAAGTACCAGGGTGGCGCGATCGCTGTCTACAGCAACCTATCTGCGGTCAACAGCACCTTCTCCGGCAACTCGGCCAACGGCAACGGCGGCGCACTCTGGATTCCGGGAGGCGCGACGGCCAGTGTCAAGAGCTCGACGATCACAGCCAACACGGCCGATCTCGACGGGGACAACAACGGCAACGGCGGCGGGTTCGCCGATGGTGGTGCCACAAGCATCAACCTGCTGAACACGATCAACGCCGCGAATACGGCGCCCGCGGCAAACGGGCCTGACTGCGACAGCGGTCCGTTCTATTTCCCCAGGTACACGATCCAGATTCAGCCTTTCGCTGCCGGGGTGTGCCTCACCGGTTTCAATCCCCCGACCAACAAGGTTGTGACCGACCCGCTGCTTGGTCCGCTCCAGGACAACGGCGGACAGACGCCCACCCACGCGCTGCTCGCCGGCAGCCCGGCGATCGACGCTGGTGCTCCGGGAGATGTGCCGGGTGACGCCTGTACGGCCACCGACCAGAACGGTCGCGAACGTCCGGCTGGCAATTGCGACATCGGCGCGGTCCAGTTCTTCGTTCCTCCGCCTCCCGCGACTTTCTCGCTGAGGTTCGTGAAGATCAATCCGAAGCCGCTGAAGCTGAAGCGTGGCAAGAAAGCCAAGGGGGTCAGCATCACGGTCAAGTCCACCGGCTCCGCTGCGGTCCTCAACGTCAAGGTCTGCCTGCAGCCGGGCAAGAAGGCCAAGAAGGCGATCAAGCTGAAGGGCAAGTTCTGTGGCAAGATCGGCACCCTCGTTGGCTCGAAGACGGCCAAGTTCAAGCTGGCTGCCAAGAAGAAGGGCAAGAAAGGCAAGTACAAGATCAAGGCCGTTCTGTCCGGTGCTGGTGCCATCCCGAAGACGGGCACGGTCGTCGTCAAGGTGAACTGACCCCTGAAGGGGTCGATCCCGAATTCCTGAAAGTATGGGGCGTCCATGGATACGGACGCCCCCGCTCTCAGCCCTAACGCTTTTCGTGACACCTGGTGTGGCCAGGTGCTCGGTGACAGGGTTGGTGAAACCGTCCGGCTCTCCGGCTGGGTCCATCGCCGTCGCGACCACGGTGGGCTGATCTTCATCGACCTGCGGGACCGGACCGGAATCGTCCAGCTCGTATTCCATCCCGACGAGGCCGGCGGATCGCATGACCTCGCTCACAGCCTGCGTTCCGAATACGTCGTGACCGTTTCCGGTGAGGTCGTGAACCGCGACCAGGAGACGATCAACCCCGAATTGCCGACCGGTGAGGTCGAGGTCCACGTGGCCGAGGTCGAAGTCCTTGCCGAGTCCGAAACGCCGCCCTTTGCGATCGAAGGCTTCCAGTCTGAAGTCGGCGAAGAAGCTCGCCTCAAGCACCGCTACCTGGACCTGCGCCGTGAGCAGATGCAGAATGCGATCAAGCTGCGCCACAAGCTGACCAGCGCCATGCGGTCGTTCCTCGACGGCGAGGGCTTTCTGGAGATCGAGACGCCGATCCTCACCAACTCGACGCCTGAGGGCGCCCGCGACTTCCTCGTGCCGAGCCGGCTCCAGCGGAACTCGTTCTACGCGCTGCCGCAGTCACCGCAGCTCTTCAAACAGCTGCTGATGGTGTCCGGTTTCGAGCGGTACTTCCAGATCGCCCGCTGCTTCCGCGACGAAGACCTGCGCGCGGACCGCCAGCCCGACTTCACCCAGCTCGACATCGAGATGTCCTTCGTGGATGGAGAAGATGTGATCGCCTTGAACGAGCGCCTGATCAGCCACCTGCTCGGCGAAATGGGCCACGAAGTCACGGTTCCTTTCCAGCGCATGTGTTACGACGAAGCGATGGGCCGTTTCGGATCCGACAAGCCGGACCTGCGGTACGGCTACGAGATCACCGACCTGACCGAGATCCTCCGTGGCACGGAGTTCAAGGCCTTCGGTGGTGTGATCGAATCCGGTGGAGCCGTACGCGGCATCAACTTCGGGCAGCGTGAGCTTTCCCGCGCCCAGCTCGACGGACTGATCGACGAAGCCAAGGAACTCGGCGCCAAGGGTCTGGTCTGGGCCTTCCGGGAAGGCGAAGGATGGCGGGCACCGATCGCCAAGTTCCTGTCGGCCGGGGAACTCGCCGGCCTGAACTCCGCGATGGGCGCCGAGGAAGGTGACCTGATGCTGGTCGCCGCAGACCAACCGACGGTTGTCGCCGGGATTCTCGGCGGCCTCCGCACCCGCCTCGCCGACCGCTGGGACCTGATCCCGGAAGACGCCGGTGACAACTTCTGCTGGATCGTCAACTGGCCGCTCTTTGACTGGAATGAAGACGAGCAGCGCTGGGACGCACTCCATCACCCCTTCACCGCGCCGCAGGGCGAGTTCGACCCGGAGAACCCGGGGGAGGCACGCGCCCAGGCCTACGACCTCGTCTGGAACGGCGTCGAGATCGGTGGTGGCTCGATCCGTATCCACAAGCCTGAGGTCCAGTCTGCTGTTTTCCGGGCGCTCGGCATCTCGGACGAAGACGCCGAGGAACGATTCGGCTTCCTGCTCGAGGCGCTGAAGTACGGCGCCCCGCCACATGGCGGCATCGCTTACGGCGTTGACCGCTTTGCGGCCCTGCTTGCCGGGGTCGACTCGATCCGCGACGTGATCGCCTTCCCGAAGACGGCGTCTGGCGGAGACCCGCTCACCGGAGCACCTTCACCCGTGAGCGAGATGCAGCTCCGGGAAGCCGGCATCGCATTGAGGAAGCCGCCCAAACCAGCTTCGGCGTGAGTTAATGAGTTTGTTCGACCGATTCAGGAAGAAAGTCGCCACCTTTGGTGACGGCTCCGACCGGATCCACATCGGCGATCCACGCTTCGACGACTGGGAAGTGGTCCACGAGTTTGAGGATCTGCAGACGGGACTGGCCTGGGTCCAGGTACTAAGGGACCACGGCCTTGAAGCCGAGCTGACCTCGGACTGGGAACTGGATCGCTTCAAGCGCGGCGACATCCAGCTCCAGGTTCCGCCCGGCCACTGGTCCGAGGCCGAAGAACTGGTCTCGGGACTCGACCTCGATTGATGGACCCCGCCGCCCGTGGGTGGTAGGTTTGAAACAGGCCCGAACCCGTTCGTGAGCCGTCTCATAAATTGACCCAACATCAACGGCACGGGAGCCGATCTCTCCACGCCCCTCGCGGGGTAGGAGGTAGGCACCCACCTGTATATACAGGGATCAATGCCAGAGGCGGCAACGGCGGGTTGGGGCCTCTTTTGCTGTCTCAGGCAGCGACCGACGCCTGGCCGAAGTCGTACTCGACACCGGTCAGCTCGACGGACTTCTTCCAGAGCTGATCGGCGACTTCGACGTTGTGAGCAACCTTTCGCGGTGCCACGACCGTCGGTGATCCACGTAGCTCGCCGAGTCCGTCCGGGCCGATGTACTCGCCACCAGCCAGGTCGGGGTTGGTCGCGGCGTAGAGGGTCGGCAGGGCGCCGTGCTCGGCATCCTGGGCCATCAGCGTGTCTGAGAGGAACAGGAACGGCTTGGAGATGACGCTGAAGACGCTGCTGCCCATGTCGTTGCCGGCTGCTGTCAGGTTGGTCTTCGACACACCCGGGTGGGCGGGGATCGACTTCATGTTCAGGCCGGCTTCGGCGATCCGGGTCTGGAGGTCGATGCCGAAGATCAGGTTGGCCAGCTTCGACTGGCCGTATGCCTGCCATCGCCGGTAGCCCTTCTCGCTGTTCAGGTCGTCGAAGTTGATTTTGCCCATCTTGTGGGCGTTGCTGCTGAGCGTGACGATCCTGGCGCCGGGCTTTTTCTTCAGCTCGTCAAAGAGCAAACCGGTCAGGGCGAAGTGGCCGAGGTGATTGGTGCCGATCTGGAGCTCAAAACCGTCGGCAGTCTCGTGGCGCGGCGGGGCCATCACACCGGCGTTGTTGATGAGCAGGCTGATCCCGCCCGGGTAAGCCGTCTTGATCCGGTCGGCGAAGGACCGGACCGAGGAGAGGTCGGCGAGGTCGAGTGACTGGACATCGAACTGCGCCTCGGCGCCGTTCGATGCAAGTTCGCTCCGCATTTGCTCGACTGCGTTCTCGCCTTTTTCGACGCTGCGACAGGCAACGATCACTGTCGCGCCCTTGCCGGCGAGCTCCCTGGCCGCGACCAGGCCGATGCCGCTGTTGGCGCCGGTGATGATTGCCGTCACGCCGCTCTGGTCAGGAATGTCTTCTGTGCTCCAGCCCTTACTCATGCAGCTGAGGCTACCCCTTTACTCTTCATCCGATGCAGTCACTGCTCCAGGAATACGTGGAAGACACCACATATCTCGGCCCGCCGGCCGACCGATCGTTCACCGGTGCCGCCGGTGGCGCCGCCTGTGGAGATCTGGCTCGCATATCTCCGTTGATCTTCGACGGCCGGATCGACTCGGTCACCTTCGACGCCGAGGGTTGCGCAGCGACCCGGGCAGCATGCGCCTGCCTTTGCGAGATGGTTGATGGGCAGTCGGTGCTTGATGCCGCGAGGATCGGACCCGACGACATCGAGGAAGCCCTTGGCGGGCTGAGTCCGGCCAGGCGCCACGCGGTGGTATTGACCGCCGACGCGCTCCACCGGGCCCTCTCAACCGCGGCTTCTTCCGGAATGCAGCTTGCCGACGCAGACCCCAACCGTGTCCTGGTTGCCGTATCCGGCGGGGTCGACAGCGCCGTCGCTGCGCTACGGGAGCGGGAGCGGGGGGCGGAGGTCGTTGCGGTGACGGTGAAGCTCTGGGCCGATCCCGACACCGATGGCACCAAGGCGTGCTGCTCGCCGGAAGCCGTGCTCGGTGCCCGCGCGGTCACCCATTCGCTCGGCATTCCGCATTTCACTCTCGACCTGGAGAACCAGTTCCGCGAGCAGGTGGTGGGCAAGTTCGTCGAGGGCTACGGCAACGGCCTGACCCCGAACCCCTGCGTGCTCTGTAACGGCGAAGTCCGGATCGCCGCGATGGTCGACCTGGCTGACCGGCTGGGCGCGACCCACCTGGTGACCGGTCATTACGCCCGGATCGTCAACGACGGTGACGGAGCGTTGCTGGCCGCCGGCCAGGATTCGAACAAGGACCAGAGCTACATGCTCGCTGCCCTGCCGCCGCCGGTGATCAACCGGCTGAGTTTTCCCCTGGCCGAGATCACCAAGACGGAAGTCCGGGAGATCGCCGAGCGCAACTCGCTTTCAGTGGCGAAGAAGCCCGAAAGCCAGGACCTTTGCTTCCTCGCTGGCCAGAACAAGCGTGATTTCCTCGAGCGTCACGGTGGCCTGACCGAACGAGGGGGAGAAGTGGTTGACCGGGCCGGCAGGAAGCTGGGAGACCACGACGGGCATCACAACTTCACGGTTGGCCAGCGCCGCGGTCTCGGAGTTGCCGCTGGCCATCCGCTTTACGTGCTGGGAACGGACTCGGACGCGAACACCGTGACCGTGGGCGCTCGCGATGAGTTGACCGTCGACCGGGTCTCGGTGCGCAACGCAGTCATGCATCGGGACGGCGCCGCAGTCGATCGTGTGCGGCTTCGTTACCGCTCGGATCCGGTGCGTGCGACAGTCGCGGCCGGGGCCGGAAACCACGCTTCGCTGGAGCTTCAGCTCGATGAACCGTTCGACGGGCCGGCCCCCGGTCAGGCGGCGGTTCTGATGAGCGGCGACACGGTGGTCGGCCACGCCACGATCAGCCGCAACGGCAAGTAGGGTCTGCCGACCATGAAGTCTGCCGACATACGTGAGACGTTCCTCGGTTTCTTCGAGGAGAACGGGCATCGCCGGGTTCCGTCCGGCTCGCTGATCCCGGCTCCTGATGACACGTCGACCCTGCTCACCGTCGCCGGCATGCAGCCGTTCAAGCCATACTTTCTCGGCCGCGAGACCCCGCCTTCGAAGCGCCTGACGACCAGCCAGACCTGCTTTCGTACCCCTGACATCGAAGAAGTCGGCAAGACACTCCGCCACCTCACCTTCTTCGAGATGCTCGGCAACTTCAGCTTCGGTGACTACTTCAAGCCCGACGCGATCCGCTGGGCCTGGGAGTTCCTGACCCGCGATCTCGGGATCCCCGGAGAACGCCTCGCGGCGACCGTCTACACGACCGACGACGACGCCTACCGGATCTGGAACGAGGAGATCGGACTGCCGCCGGAACGGATCGCCCGGTGGGGCGACTTCGAGCGCGGCGACGAGAAGAACTTCTGGAGGATGGCCGATACGGGACCGGCCGGCCCCTGTTCCGAGATCCACTTCGATCGTGGAGCCCAGTTCAGCGAGGGCGACTTTTGCGTCCCGGATCACTCCGAGCACTGTCCGCGCTGGCTCGAGATCTGGAACCTCGTGTTCATGCAGTACGAGCTGGCGCTCGACCGCTCGCTGACGCCGCTCCCGGCCCCGGGCGTGGACACCGGCCTCGGCCTGGAGCGCCTTACCAGCGTCCTGCAGCAGGTCCCGTCGAACTACGACACAGACCTCTTCGCCCCGATCCACGCCCGGATGCGCGAGCTGCTCGGCCACGACCCGGATGCCTTCGAAGCCGAACGCTTCAGCTACCAGGTCATCGCCGACCACGCCCGCGCGGTCACGTTCCTGACCGCCGACGGCGTGCTGTCCGCGAACGAAGGGCGCGGCTATGTCCTCCGCAAGATCATGCGCCGGGCCGTCCGTCACGGGCGACTCCTCGGTCGCCGCGAGCCGTTCATGGCCGAACTCGCCGAGGTTGTGATCGGCGGGATGGGCGAGGCCTACCCGCACCTCGTGGAGCGGCGCGAAGAGGTGCTCGGTGCGATCATCCGCGAGGAGGCGGCGTTCACCCGAACGCTCGAAGCCGGCACGACGCTCCTCGAGGAGGCACTCATCCCCCTGACCTCCGCTGAGCGCGTGGTGGGACGCCGACCGGAAGACCTGTCA
>JBPPMT010000034.1:0-58131 GCA_051306195.1 Solirubrobacterales bacterium | reverse complement strand
CCGAAGAGTTTGAGGCCGGGTACTTCCAGGAGGCGGGGTATCGCATATTCGGCCAGCTCCTTTTCGTGGGCGGCGATTGCGTCGAGCCCGATGCCCTGAACCCAGTCAACGGCGACACCAAGACCGGCGGCCTCGGCGATGGGCGGGGTGCCGGCTTCGAACTTGGCCGGGACTGAGGCCCAGGTGATCTTGTCCTTGGTGACCTTGTTGATCATCGAGCCGCCGCCTTCGAATGGCTCCATCGCCTCGAGGAGTTCCCGGCGGCCGTAGAGGACTCCGATCCCGGTCGGACCGTAGAATTTGTGGCCGGTGAAGCCGTAGAAGTCGGCTCCGATCGCCTGCATGTCGAGCGACATCTTCGGTGCCGACTGGGCCCCGTCGATCAGGGTCATCGCCCCGGCGGCCCTGGCCCTGGCGACCAACTCGGCGGCCGGGAGGGTCGTGCCGAGCACGTTGGAGACATGCGTGAAAGCTAAGACTTTCGGACCGCGGGACAACGCGGAATCGAGATCGTCCATGTCCAGCCGGCCCTCGTCGTCGATCCCGACCCAGTCGAGTTCGGCCCCGGTGCGTTCGGCGATCAGGTACCAGGGGACGATGTTCGAGTGGTGTTCCATCTCGGTCAGCAGGATGCGGTCGCCGGGGCCGAGATTCTGCTGGCCCCAGGCCTGAGCGACCAGGTTGATCGCCCCGGTGATGCTGCGGGTGAAGATGACCTCACGCGGGCTGGCGTTGATGTGGTCGGCGACCTTCTTTCGAGCACCTTCGTAGAGGTTGGTCGCTTCTTCCGAGAGTGTGTGGACGCCGCGGTGGACGTTCGCGTTGTGCTCGCGGTAGTAGCTGTCGATCGCTTCGATGACGGTCGCCGGCTTCTGCACGGTGGCTCCGTTGTCGAGGTATGAGAGTGGCTTTCCTTTTACCTCGCGATGGAGGATCGGAAATTCGGCGCGGATCGACTCCAGTGACCTGGGCAGGGCTGGAGTTTTCACGCCGGAGGTCATGCGGCCGCTGCTTCGACCTCTTCCTTGATCCACGCATAACCCTCGGCTTCGAGCTGATCCACCAGCTCGGATCCGCCTTGCTTCACGATTCGGCCTTCGTACATGACGTGAACCGCGTCGGGCTGGACCATGTGGAGGAGACGCTGGTAATGGGTGATGATCAAGGCGCCCATGTCGGGCCCGGTGAACTTGTTGATTCCGTCAGCGACGGTGCGCAGCGCGTCGATGTCGAGGCCGGAATCGGTCTCGTCGAGGATCGCCATCTTCGGCTTGAGCAGCGCCAGCTGGAGCAGTTCCATGCGCTTCTTCTCGCCACCGGAGAATCCGTCATTGAGGTAACGGCTGGAGAAGTCCTGGGGGATGTTCGCGAGGTCCATGGCTTCGCGGGCCTGGGCAGCGAACTCCTTGATCTTCAGGGGCTTCTCGCCACGGGCTTCACGCTGGGCGTTGAGGATCTGGCGGAGGTACTTGCTGACCGCGACGCCCGGAATCGCGACCGGGTACTGGAAGGCCATGAAGACACCCGCCTGCGAGCGCTCGTTCGGCGCCATCTCGGTGATGTCTTCACCGTCGAAGTGGATCGACCCTTCGGTGACGGTCAGGGCGGGGTGGCCCATGATCGCGTTGGCCAGGGTCGACTTGCCGGAACCGTTCGGTCCCATGAGGGCGTGGACTTTGCCCGACTCTACCTTGAGGTCGAGGCCGCGGAGGATCTGCTTTTCCTCGACGCTGACGTGAAGATTCTTGATCTCTAGCTCTGCCAAGAGATTGACTCCGTTTCTTGTTTCAGTTGGGGTTAGCGCGGCGCTTTATGCGGCGCTGCCGACCGGCTCTGCTTCTTCTGCCGGTCGTGAAAATTCGACCAGCTCGGCCAGGGTGGTCCCGGCGAGCGCTCTGTTTACACCGCCCTGGACCCGGGTCCAGAGGAGTTTCGTGGCACAGGCCTGATCGGTCATTCCTTCGTGCGAACAGAGGACCTTGCCTTCGGGTGTTTCATGGAAACACTCCATCGGAGCGATCTGTCCTTCGAGGGCTTCGACGACTTCGACCATCGTGATCTCTCCGGCCGGGTGGGCGAGGCTGTATCCGCCATGCGCACCACGGGTCGACGTTACGAGGCCGGCCTTGCGCAGCTTTGCCACCAGGTGCTCCAGGTAGGACAGCGGCAGGTTCTCGGCTTCGGCAACCGCATTCAGCGATACCGGACCGGCACCGCGCTGGCGACCAAGCTCAACCATGAGGCGAACTCCGTACTCGGCTTTTGTCGAAAAGAGCATCGATCCATATCCTACGGCATTGGTCGGGCTTGCTCTTCTGACCTAGGCCGGATGGCGATCCGCGCGGTCCCTCTCTCGTTTCCGGTTGCGGGCCATACGGCGTCGCAGGCGGCGCCAGGGCGAGACCTTGAGCGATCCCCGAGCGGACGATCCAAGGGCCCGGGCCAGCAGCGAACCGGAAAACGACCCGGGGCCCGGTAGTTCGATCTTGATCTCGACCTGGCCGGGATCGCCGCGCACCTTGCGGGACATGTCGGGGACCAGATTCTCGAAGAGCTCGGTTGCGCTCGTATTACTGGTCAGGACCAGAGCGAGGAAATAGTCGATGCCCTCGGAGGCGGCTCGCCGGACCAGGCGCTGGAGCAGGGCGGTTCCGAGCCCCTTTCCCTGCCAGGCGTCGCTGATCGCGACCGCGACCTCGGCCTCATTCCTGACCTTTGTCCGCACGTAGCGGGCAACGCCCACCAGGGAACCGTCTTCTGGGTCGATCGCGACCAGCGCTTCATGGTCGCTGTGATCGACTTCAGTCAGGTAGACGAGGTCGCTTTCGCTGAGTCGTTCGACCGGTGCGAAGAAGCGCTGGTAGCGGTCTGCCGGTGAAAGTCCGTCGAATGCTTCGGCCAGGAGGAGCTTGTCGCTCGGGCGGATCTGCCGGATCGTGACATCCACCCCTGGCGCGAGCGTGACCCTCTCGATTTCAAAGTCGAGGCTCACGGCTCGATGAGACCTTGCCTTATGGCGTAACGAACCAATTCGACCCGGTCGCGCATGCCGAGCTTCTTCATCGCGTTGGCGCGATGGTTTTCTACGGTTTTTTCGGAAAGATGGAGTAATTCGGCGATCTCCCGGGTCGTATTTGCTTCCGCCACGAGCTTGACGATCTCTTCTTCCCTTGGTGTTAATTCCGAGTGACTATGGTCTCCGCGCTCGAGCACGTCCTTGATGAGTGCCTGCTGGGCGGCCGGCGAGAGAAACGGCTCTCCTCTTTCAACTGATCGAATCGCGTCGAGCAGGTCCGTATCCGCCTGCGACTTGAGGACGTAGCCGGAGGCGCCGGCCTTGAGGGCCTCGAACAGATACCGCTCGTCATCGTGCATCGAAAGGATCAGCACCGGCACCTCGGGAGCCTGAGCCTTGATCTCACGAGTGGCCTGCAGCCCGGTGAGGCCGGGCATCTTCACGTCGAGAATCGCCAAGTCGGGCCGACGGCTGATCACGAGGTCACGGGCCTCGATGCCGTCGGCGGCCTCGGCAACTACCTCGAGGTCGGCCTGGCGCTCGAGCAACAGCTTGATTCCGGAACGAACGATCCCGTGGTCATCGGCGATCACGATCTTCATGTCCCTAGTCTCCCGGTCCGGTGCCGTTATCCGCACGATCCGGCACCACGAGCAGGATCGTCGTGCCGTGATCCGGCCTCGACTCGATTCGCAGGTCACCGCCGACCAGGATCGCCCGCTCGCGCATCCCTCCGAGTCCGAGCCCGGAGGTCGCTTCGGCAAAAGTGAATCCGCTGCCATCATCGGTTATCGATAGTTCGACCCGTCCGGGCTCCCGGCTCAGGCGGACCCTGATGCTCTCCGCTTCGCTGTGGCGGATTGCGTTGCCGAGTGATTCCTGGGCGACCCGGTAGATCACGAGCTGGACATCCGGGTCGAGACCGCTGACGTCCCCGTCGACTTCGAAAGAAGCGTCGATGTCGCTCTGGCCGAGTTGTTCGATCTGCCCGGCGATCGCGGCGCTGAGGCCCAGGTCGTCGAGCGCGGTGGGGCGAAGCTGCCGAGCAACCGTGAGCAACTCGTCCATCGCCTGGTGGGCGAGCGTGCTGGTCGCGACCAGTTCCTGCTCCAGCTCGGGCGGCGCGGAGGCGCGGGCCGCCTCCAGCCGCAGCAGGACACCGGTGAGTGACTGATTTACCTGGTCGTGAAGATCACGCGCGACCCGGGCCCGCTCTTCTTCCTGGGCGTTCAGTGCGGCACTTGAACTTCGCCGCCGCTCCGCTTCCAGCCGTCGCATCATCCGGAGGAAGGCGAGCTCCAGCCGTTCGACTTCTTCGGTTTCGCCCTTGCCGTCGATCTCCGGGGGCAGGTTGGCGCCGGGCTGGCTGAGGTCGACTTTCTCCATCTCGTCGATCAGGTGCTCCAGCGGGTTGAACCGTCGGCGGAGCAGGGCGATGTTCAGAAGGCAGGTGATGCCGGCAGTCACTGCGATCAGGGGGATCAGGATCTCGACGTGATCCCAGTCAAGGCCGGTCACGATCGCGGCGGCGATCGTCGCAAAGCCGACCATGATCGCGTTCAGGGTGAGGACCTCGGTGAAGAGGGGGCGATGCTTCATGTCGATCATCGTGCCACATGAGAAACGGCCCGCCTTTCGGACGAGCCGTTTCTTGCTGCGGAGTCGGGCTGGGGTGCCGCGGTCCTACTCGGTGTCATTGGCCTCGTTGCCGGTTTCGGCTTCCTGGCCGACGACCTTGAAGGAGCGGTCGAGCTGGACATCAGTCTCGCTGCCGTCGTCGAGGGTGACCTCGACTTCGTAGTACGACTCCTCGTCACCGGTCTCGGTGTCGGTCACGGTTCCCTGTCCGACGTGGTCAAGGGCAGCCGACTTTGCCTGGCCGAGTGCCGTGCCGGTGATCGGGGCTTCGTTCTCGTGAGCGTCCTCGCCGCTGGTGCCGGCGATCGCGAGCCCGGCTCCTCCGGCCACGATCACAAAGGCGGTTGCAGCGGTTGCGACTATCTTGTTTCGTTTGTTCATTCCTTGCCTCCTGTGAGGTTGGGTTGCTACTTCACAGGGAGTTCTACGAAAACCAAATGAGTCGCTGATGAGGACTCAGGGGATGCGCATGACAACTTTTGCCCCGGTTCCGACGGGCTCGATCGTCACGTCACCACCGTGCGCTTCCGCGACTGCTTTCACAATCGCCAGGCCCAGTCCGTATCCGGGGGTAGTTCGCCCCGCCTCGGCCCGGGCGAATCGCTCGAAAGCTTCTTCGGCGAAGTCGTCAGGAAAGCCCTTGCCCTGGTCGGTGACGGTGAAAATTGTTGCTCCGCTATCGATCTCGCCCGACAGGGTGACTTCGCCGTCGCCGTGTCTCAGTGCGTTCTCGACGAGGTTGCCCAGCGCCCGGTCGATTCGTGGGCGGTCGAACATTGCCGTCGCGGGTGGGGTATCGACCACCTTGAGATCCCGGCCCCCGGCTTCGGCAAGGGGCTCGAACCGATTTCGAATTCCTTCGAGCAGATTCGGAATGGAGACTTCGGTGCGATCGATCGCCAGGCGAGCGTTGTCGGAGCGGGCCAGCGCAAGCAGGTCTTCGGTCAGGCCTTCCAGCCGGACCACTTCTTCCTGGGCGGAGGCCATTGCCGCCCGAGCCTCGGCCAGGTTCCGGTCGGGCCTCAGGCCCAGCTCCAGTTCACCACGCACAATGGCCAGCGGTGTCCTCAGTTCATGGCTTGCGTCGGCGACGAACGAACGCTCCCGATTCAGCGAGTCCTCGATTCGGTCAAGCATGTCGTTCAGGGTTTCTCCAAGTCGGTGGATCTCGTCCCGGGAGGCTGGGAGTGGAAGCCGCTCGCCGTTCTGGTCAAGAGTGATTTCGCCGGCCTGGCGGCGCATCCGCTCGACTGGTCGCATGGCGACGGTCGCCAGCCCGTAGCCGGTGACAGAGGCCAGCAGCAAGGCGAGCGGCGCGGCGATCAGAAAGGTGCTGACCAGTCCGGAAAGGGTTTCATCCCGATCTTCGGTTGCGGCACCGGCCACCACGATGAAGTCACTTCCGTTCTCGTCGACGGCGTTGTCCGCGAGAAGCCGGGCGTCTCCGTCGACCCCGGGAAGCCCGCCGACGTCGAACCCGGTTTCCCCGTCGCCAGCGGTCACCAGTCCCGAAAGCACGGACTCGGTCAAGGCAGGGGAAGTCGACTCGACCACCTTTCCGTCCGGTCTGACGATCTGGGTGAAGCTGTCCTCGGGATCCTCGCTTTCTCCAAGCTCTACTCCGGGGGCTGGCTCATCTTCCACTTGTCCAGCGACCGCTTCAGTGCGGCTCTGAAGCGTTTCGTCGATTGAGTCGTTCAACTGTTCGGAGACCGAGAGATAGACGAAGACCCCCGCCAGAGCGATCACGACTGCCGTGGCCAGCGCAAATGCGATGGTCAGCCGGAGGCGAATCGGAATCCGGCTCATGCCGACCCTCCGGTTCGCATCCGGTAGCCGGCCCCGCGAACCGTCTCGATCGAGTCGCACCCGAATGGGCGGTCGATCTTTTCGCGCAGATAACGGACGTAAACATCGACCACGTTCGACCGGTTCTCATATTCGTAATCCCAAGCGTGCTCAAGGAGCTGGAACCGGCTGAGGACTTCGCCGGGCCGGCGCATGAATGTTTCCAGCAGGGCGAACTCCTTGACCGAGAGTGCAATCTCGGTTCCGCTGCGGCTGACTTTGCGGGCGGCCGGGTCGAGCTCAAGTCCGTCGACTTCCAGGACCACGGGCCGTGTTACCGACCCCCGCCGTACCAGTGCCCTCAGCCGGGCCGAAAGCTCGGCGAAAGAAAAGGGCTTGGCCAAGTAGTCGTCGGCACCGCTGTCGAGGCCGGACACCCGGTCGTCCACCGCGTCCCTGGCGGTCAGCATCAGGATCGGCGCCCAGACACCGTCTTCACGAAGGCGTCGGCAGGTCTCGAAGCCGTCGATCCCGGGAAGCATGACGTCGAGGACCACCGCGTCAAACTCGGTGCTTCCTGCCATCCAGAGCGCGTCTTCGCCGTTGTCGGTGACGTCGGCGACAATGCCGTCGTCCTGGAGTCCGCGCTGGAGCAGGCGCGACATCTTTGGCTGGTCTTCGACGACTAGAACGCGCATTGGCTCAAGTATCCGCCATGTAGATGAGAGTTTTATGAGAGTTTCGGGGATCCGGCGTCGGCCAGGGGGTAGGGACCGGACGAGGCAAATGGGGGGAGCCGCCCCTATGGAAAACAAATGCCCCTTACGGCAGACTCCCCGTCACTGAATCGATAAGTGGACCGTTCCCGGTCCGCATCCCAAGGAGAAACGACACGATGACAACCACAAAGCGCTCAACTTTCGGCGCGACACTGAGGACGACGATCCTCCTGGCGACGCTGTCCGGCCTGCTCGTCGTGATCGGATTTGCGGTCGGCGGCCAGCAGACGGCATTGCTGTTCCTCGGCATCGCGGTGTTGATGAACTTCTTCTCCTACTTCTTCAGCGACAAGCTCGCCCTGAAGATGAGCGGCGCCCAGCCGATGGAGGAATCCGAGAACGCGGAGTACTTCCAGATGGTGCGTGAACTCTGTCAGCGAGCCGACATTCCCATGCCGAGGCTCTACGTCATTCCGCAGGACCAGCCGAACGCTTTCGCGACCGGCCGTAACTACAACCACTCGGCCGTGGCCGTTACCGCCGGCATCACCCGCCTGCTTTCGACCGACGAACTCCGCGGAGTCGTCGCCCACGAGCTGGCCCACATCAAGCACCGCGACATCCTGATCCAGTCGGTCGCGTCGACCATCGGTGCCGCGATTACCTACATCGGTTACATGCTGCTCTGGTTCGGCAGCGACAGCAACTCGCCGCTCGGCCTGGTCGGAGCCCTGGCGATGGTGCTTCTCGCGCCGATCGCCGCCTCGATCATCCAGCTGGCCGTCTCCCGCCAGCGTGAGTACGCGGCAGACGCGGGTGGAGCCGAGATCTGTGGCAACCCCGAGTCGCTGGCGAGCGCATTGCTCCGCCTGGAGCAGGGAGCCGCCGAGATCCCGATGAAGGGGCACGTCAACGAAGCCTCCGAGCCGCTCTACATCGTCAAGCCCTTCCAGGGCAAGGGCCTGAAGAACCTGTTCTCGACCCATCCCCCCATCGAAGAGCGCGTCAAGCGCCTTCGCCAGATGCGCCCCTCCCTCTAGCAGGAGGCCACGGCGGGGTCCTATGCACGCCTGGCTTCGGTCGACGCCCGGAATGGTCAGCTCACGTACTGAGTACTATCGCGGACCATTCCGGGCTTTACTCCTAGCCAGCCGCACCCAGGGTCTCCGCCGAGGCCGCCTGCAGTGTTTAGTCGCTATACTTTTTGAAGTAAGGCCAAATTTCTAGATTTCAAGGGAAACGATGACCCCCGAAACCCAAGTTGTTCAGGAGATAACTCCGCAGGAGGCTTTTCAGGAACTCGACTCCAGCGACGCCATCCTGATCGACACCCGCGAGCCGCATGAATACGCGGAGTCACACATCGAAGGCGCGAACCTGATCCCGCCGGCGATGGTCGCCGACAACATCGCCGACCGGGTGCCGGAGAAGTCGTCCAGGGTCCTGATCGCCTGCCGCTCCGGAGTCCGTTCGGCCACCGCTGCCGAGGTGCTGATGGGGATGGGCTACGAAGACGTGGCCTCGGTCGCCGGTGGCATCCTCGAGTGGCAGGAACAGGGGCTGCCCGTGATCACGAGTACGGCCCTCACTCCCGAGCAGCGCGATCGTTACTCGCGCCATACGCTGCTTCCGGAAGTCGGCGTTGACGGCCAGGTCAAGCTGCTCGAGGCCAAGGTGCTCCTGCTCGGAGCCGGCGGGCTCGGAGCCCCGACCGCCCTCTACCTCGCAGCTGCCGGCATCGGCAAGATCGGCTTGGTCGACGACGACGTGGTCGACTCCTCGAACCTCCAGCGCCAGGTGATCCACAAGACCTCCACAGTCGGCAAGTCGAAGACCAGTTCGGCCCGCGAGGCGATCGAGGACCTGAACCCCGACGTGGAAGTCGTCGAGTACAACTTCCGCCTTGACGCGGGCAACATCCTCGACGTCATCAGCGACTACGACATCGTCGTCGACGGTGCCGACAACTTCCCGACGCGTTACCTGCTGAACGACGCCACGGTCCGGTTGAAGAAGCCGGTCGTCTCGGCTTCGATCCTCTCCTTCGACGGCCAGATCTCGACCTTCATGCCCTACGAGGGTCCCTGCTACCGCTGCCTCTACCCGTCACCGCCGCCCCCGGAGCTTGCTCCGAGCTGCTCGGAGAACGGTGTTCTCGGTGTGATGGCCGGGGTCATGGGCCTGCTCCAGGCGAATGAGGTCATGAAGCTGGTCCTCGGAATCGGCGAACCGCTCATCGGACGCCTGCTGCTCTACGAAGCCCTCGGTACCCGCTTCACCGAGCTCAAGGTCCGGCGCGATCCCGAATGCCCGATCTGCGGCCCGAACGCAGCGGAGATTCCGGAATCGGAGATGGGTCAGTTCCCCGACTACGACGCCTTCTGCGGCGGCCACGTCGGTTCCTGAGCCGGTTCCGTAACGGTCGATTGACGATAGGATCAGCGGCATGTCGACCGTAAGGATTCCCCCAGTTCTCCGCCAGCACACCGACGGTGCCACCGAGGTGGACGCCCCCGGCTCAACCGTGGGCGAGGTGCTTCAGGCATTGGTCGACCAGCACCCGGCGACCGAGGCCCAACTCTTCTCCAACGGCGAGCTGAACCGCTTCGTCAACGTCTACCTGAACGACGAAGACGTAAGGGTCCTGGACGGCCTGGCAACCGGAGTCAGCGACGCGGACACCGTAATGATCCTCCCGGCAATGGCGGGCGGCGCCCGGGAACGACCTGGGAGCGCCTGGACTTCGTCGACGCTCGCAGGGCTTGCTCATTGCCAACAGGCAAATCGCGTCACCCGCTCACTTACTCCTCGCCAGCCGAACCCAGGACCGTCCCCGAGCACCACCCTCATCGAAGAAACGGCCGAGTCTCGGGAGCCCTAAAAAGCCGCGAGATCGGAAAAGAGAGCGCTATATGGCTGGTGGTCTCCACCGGTCAACGCAACACTGACCCTGTTGAGTTGAACCGATTGGAGATGAAAAGTGAAGATGAAGAAGCGCCGCTCCCCGGTGGCCCCAGAGCTCGGGCACCAGCATCGCCTGGAGATCCTT
Source organism: Solirubrobacterales bacterium (assembly GCA_051306195.1). GTDB lineage: Bacteria > Actinomycetota > Thermoleophilia > Solirubrobacterales > 70-9 > 67-14. The sequence goes on along the minus strand of JBPPMT010000034.1, from coordinate 47,921 downwards.
GACCTGATTTCGAGGGGTGCGCACCCGATCGATGCGGCCGCCGAGACCGGCTGGGGCATCGCGACCGTTGGGCGGGTGATTGCCGCCTCCGGCGGCCGCAGCCGGTACAAAGCCACGAAGGCGGAGGACCTGGCGAGTCTTCGCTCACTCCGGCCGAAGCCATCGAAGCTCGCGAAGAACCGAAGACTCCGCCGGCAGGTCCAGACGATGCGCGAGGGTTACCTTTCACCGAGGCAGATCTCGAAGAAGCTCGAGATGGAATACCCGAACGACCCGGAGATGAGAATCAGCCCCGAGACGATCTATCAATCGCTCTACGTTCAGACCAGAGGCCGGTTTCGCAGGGACCTGACCGCCTACCTCCGGACCCAGAGGAAGCGGCGAAAGCCCCAGGGAAAAACCGATACCCGGGGAAAGATCAAGGACATGATCATGATCTCCGAGCGCCCGGCCGAAGCCGAAGACCGGGCCGTTCCCGGGCACTGGGAAGGGGACCTGATCGTTGGCAAGGGCAACCGTTCCTTCATCGGCACCCTGGTTGAGCGCCACACCCGTTACGTGATGCTGACCTACCTCGGCAAAGATTCAAAGACCGAGACGGTCTGCGCGGCGGTGGCCGAGAAGATCCAGACTCTTCCGGAGAACCTGAAGCGCTCCCTGACCTGGGACCAGGGCAAGGAGATGGCGGGCCACGCCTCCTTCTCGGTGAAGACCGGGGTTCCGGTCTTCTTCTGCGAACCGCACTCGCCCTGGCAGCGGGGCTCGAACGAAAACACCAACGGCCTGCTCCGGCAGTTCTTTCCGAAGGGCACCGATCTCTCCGTTCACGGCCCAGCGGAGCTGGACCGTGTTGCCCGACTGATGAACACCAGGCCCCGGGAAACACTCAATTGGAAGACACCGGCTGAGAAGATGAACGAACTGCTGTTGCGTTGACCGCCTGACGCCGCCGGCTACTTTCGCGATCTCGCTGCCCTGGGCCTAGTCTCGGGGACGTCTTTCGCTTCGCTCCCGTGCTTCGCACGGTTATGCGTGCGTTGGTCGTGCCTTGGCCTCAAGGCATGGGGCGCCCGCTTCGCGCTCCATGGATCAGGGTGCCCAGTCTGCGCCCCATGGACCAGGGTGCCCGAACTGGCTACTCGCCGGGTAGGGGCTCGGCCTGTTCTACGTCCTCGAGGATCTTTCCGGCCTTCTCTTCTGCTGCCGCGGGGACGAGGATTTCGCGGGCACCGATTCCGAAGAGATCGGTGAGGAAGGTCCCGTTTGGCTTGCGGGTGATGCTGGGGATGCCCTCTTCGCGGAGGATTCCCTGGATCAGTTCGGCCTCGGTCTTGTTGTCGGCGAAGGCGACCTGAACCGGTTCCGGTTCAGGCTCTCTAGACGATTTGAAAATCGACATCTTCGACCGAATTGCCCTGGATCCGAAAGCCCTTCAAGCTAGGATTCTCCTTGTCCTCGAGCGAAACGATGAAGTAGACGGGGTCCGGCCAGCCGTTGGCGAGGTTGATGTCGGTCTGCGAAGGAATCGGTGCCGTCCTGGTGTGGGAGTGGTAGATCGCGACGATGTCCTCTCCGGCCTCGAGGATCGCCTTGTAAATCTGGAGCTGCTCCTTCGAGTCGATCTCATAACGGAGGGGGCTGGCGGCTTTGTTCTTCGCGCGGTGGAGCGACTTGGCTTCATCGCCGACGCCACCGATCAGTCCGCAGCATTCGTTCGGGTCGTCCGCGAGCGAGTGCTCGATCATTTCGTCGACTAGTGCCTGGCTGATTTTCATCGGGTTACCACCAATTGGTGGCGTCGATGTCGCCGAGTTCTTCGATGGTCTTGGTGTAGACGCCCGAAGACAGGTACTTCCAGCCGCCGTCCGGAATCAGGAAGACGATGTTGCCGCTATCGATCTCGTTGGCGATTCGGACTGCAATCGCCGCGACCGCGCCGGACGAGACGCCGGCAAAGATGCCTTCGTCGTCGAGCAGGCGCTTGGTCCAGATGATCGCGTCGCGGTTCGAAACCATGATCTTGCGGTCGAGCAGGGAGAGGTCGATGATCGGAGGGATGAACCCGTCGTCCAGGGAACGGAGTCCCTGGACGAGCTCGCCCTGCATCGGCTCGGCGGCGATGATCTGTGTCTCCGGGTCGTTCTCCTTCAGGCGACGGCCGTTGCCCATCAGGGTGCCGCCGGTCCCGAGGCCCGCCACGAAAGCGGCCACCGAGTCAAGTTCTTCGAGGATTTCGACCGCCGTGCCGTCGTAGTGGGCGAGCGGGTTTGCTTCGTTCCCGTACTGGTAAGGCATGTAGAACTGCGGATCCTCGGCCATCTCGAGGGCTACCTCGACCGCACCGTTCGAGCCCTTGGCACCTTCCGAAAAGACGATCTCGGCGCCGTACATGCGGAGCAGTTCGGTGCGCTCTGACGTCACGTTGTCCGGCATCACGACCTTGAGCTTGTAACCCTTGCGCCGGCAGATCATCGCCAGCGAGATGCCGGTGTTGCCCGAGGTCGGTTCGAGGATCGTCTGACCCGGCTGGATCGCATCCGATTCTTCAGCGGCCGCCATCATCGAGCGGGCCACGCGGTCCTTGACCGAGCCGGTCGGATTCGCCGATTCGAGCTTGGCAAAGATCTTCACGTTTTCGTTCGGGGAGAGCGTCCCGAGTTCAACCAGCGGCGTGTTGCCGATCGAGTCGACGATGTCGGTGAAGGTGCCACCGCAAGGCTTGTTCAGAAGGTCGTAGTAAGGGCTCATGGTTTCTGGCGGTGGTCTTTGTCCAGCCGTACTTTAGAAAGTGTAGTGGCTTGAACATCCGGTGGCGGAAACCGGGCTGATTAGTGGCATACTCATTGAATCACGCGTCCAACAAAACTATCCCCTGTTCGGAGGAACGCACGCATGAAAAAGTCTCGTCTAGTAGTTCTGATGACGGCACTCGCCGTTATGTCGGCCCTCGTACTTGCAGCCTGTGGCAGCGATGACGACAGCAGCAGCGATTCCGGTGACACGTCTTCGGCCAGCAGTTCGTTCAGCTCGGAGCTGATCACTGACGGCACCCTGACGGTCGGAACCGATACGCCCTACCCGCCGTTCGAGTTTGGCAAGGCACCCGACTATGACGGTTTCGATATCGACATGGTCAACGCAATCGCCGAGAAGCTCGATGTCGATACCGAGTACGTCGACACTGCCTTCGACACGATCTTCACCGATGTTGCGCAGGGTAAGTTCGACATGGTCGCTTCTGCCTCAACAATCACGCCCGAGCGGCAGCAGACGGTCAATTTCTCTGATCCGTACTACGAAGCGCAGCAGGCCCTCCTGGTTCCGGACGGATCAGACATAACCTCGGTCGAGGATCTTTCGGGCAAGTCCGTGGCTGCGCAGAACGGTACAACCGGCAAGGCATACGCCGAGGATGAAACCGATGCCAGCACCGTTCAGGGGTACCCGAACGGTCCGGCAGCTATCGCCGCTCTGAAGACAGGTCAGGTGGATGCGACAATCATCGACCAGCCCGTCGCCCAGGACGCGATTGACAAGGGTCAGACCGGTTTCGAGGTCGTGACCACGATTCCGACGAATGAGCTCTATGGCCTCGCATTCGCCAAGAACACCCCGGAGCTGCTTTCCGCAGTCAACGGAGCACTTGTTGACCTGAAGGAAGACGGCGGACTCGACAAGATCTACCAGAAGTGGTTCAAGATCAACGCGCCCAAGGGCGTAGTCGACGGCACCACCGTCAATAAGTAGATCCAAGGCACGCAGCAGGAGGGGCACCTTCGTCCCTCCTGCTGAAGTGCTGTTGTAGCCGACTGAAGGAAGGCCTTGGAGGAGTTCTTCAACACATACTTCGATTTTTCGCTGATGGGCGAATACTTCGGCGACGTACTCGAAGGCTTCTGGTGGACCGTCCGACTGTCCATCCTCGGCGGCATCTTTGCTCTCATTTGGGGCCTCATACTTTCCGTGCTTCGCCAGTTGCCGGGACGGGCGCTGGCCCCGGTCCGCTGGTTGACGATCGGATACATCGATGCCCTGCGAGGCATTCCGATGCTGTTGACACTGCTGCTCATCTACGGCGGCCTGGGCACCCTTCAGGCCGAAGGCACCATTCCCAAGTGGCTCGGTGTCCCCGAATTCTTCGGCTACCCCAGTGCCTTCTGGTACGGGATCATCGCCCTGACCCTGACCTACGGCGCATACATGGCCGAGGTCTACCGGGCCGGCATCGAAGCGGTGCCGCGCGGACAGATGGAAGCCGCGCGCTCCCTCGGCATGAGCCACGGACAGGCAATGCGCTTCATCATCGTGCCGCAGGCCGTGCGCAAGGTGATCCCGCCGCTGCTCAATGACTACATCGCGCTGATGAAGGACACCTCACTGATCAGTGTGATCAGCATGCCCGAAGTGGTGAAGGTCGGCCAGGACATCTATTCCACGACTTTCAACCCATCCGCACTGACCCTCGGAGCGATCATGTTCCTGGTGGTCACGATCCCACTGGCCCGTCTGGTCGACTGGCAGATCAAGCGACAGGATGAAAAATTCCAGAGAGGCATTCCATGAGTGAAGCCATTCTCAAAGTTTCCGAGCTGAAAAAGAGCTACGGCAAGCTGGATGTTCTGAAGAGCATCGACTTCGAACTTCAGAAGGGCGAAGTCGTATGCGTGATCGGTCCCAGCGGTTCCGGCAAGAGCACCCTGCTGCGCTGCCTCAACATGCTCGAGTTGCCCGACGGTGGCCGGATCGAACTGCATGGCAATGAAGTCTTCGGCGACGGCAAGCCCAAGGACCTCGACGTCCTGAGGCGGGAGGTCGGCATGGTCTTCCAGTCGTTCAACCTTTTCCCGCACATGACCGCGGAAGAGAACGTGTCGATCGCCCAGAAGAAGGTCCGGAGCCGCAAGGCGGATTTCTGCAAGGAGCGGTCGGAAGAGCTGCTGACCAAGGTCGGACTCGCCGACAAGCTCGGCGAGTACCCGGACCGCCTTTCCGGCGGCCAGCAGCAGCGGGTGGCGATCGCCCGCGCCCTGGCGATGGACCCCGAGATCATGCTCTTCGACGAAGTCACCAGCGCGCTCGATCCCGAACTGGTCAAGGGCGTGCTCGACGTGATGCGCGAGTTGGCCGACGGCGGCATGACCATGGTCTGCGTCACCCACGAAATGACTTTCGCGCGTGAAGTCGGCGACCGGGTGATCTTCATGGACGGTGGGCTGATCGTCGAGCAGGGAGATCCCGACGACGTGCTTGGCAATCCGCAGCAGGAACGCACACAGCGGTTCCTCGGTCTCGTTCTCGAGCACTGATGGCAACTGTGGAGTTCAGTGGCAGGGCCTACCTCCTTGGCTACATGGATACCTGGATTTCCAACGCGTCGATCAAGGTGCGCGAGTTCCCGGAGATTTCGGCGACCGCCGACGAATACGGCGACTACCGCCTCGACGTGCCCGACGAAGCCGTCGTCACGCCGTACATCCTGTCCGGCGAGGGCAAACTCACCGGCCGACCACGGGAAGGTGATCCGACGGTGAAGCATTACCACTGGAACGAGCTCGACCTCCAGACCTTTCAAACCCGGGGCGAGGATCTGGGGAACGTCAACTTCCAGGTACCGGCCGACGCCGAATACGAAATGCTCATGGCCTGGCTCCAGGTACCGGCGAACGATGACCGCCGGCCGGAACAGTGCGCGATCGTCACCACCGCCTGCGCCGGGAACGTTCGAGATGTCAGCTACGACGTCTTCTGGGAGAACACGCCGCACGGGGTGGCGGGCGCGAGCGCGACTGCCGAGCCGTCGCTGCCCGATCCGATTTACTTCAACGAGCAGGTCATCCCGGACTCGTCTCTGTCCGAGACCACCGTCGACGGTGGAATCGTCTGGCCCGTCGTGCCAACGGGCACCTATCGGATCACGACGGTCTCGGCGGACACACGATTTGCGGAGTTCACCGCAACCTGTGCCCCGGGGAGGGTTATTAACGCGAACCCGCCGTGGGGCGCTTACGAGATACGGGAGACGGAATGAACCGAAGAATTACTGCTGCGATGACTGGAATCTGTGCCGCTTTGATCATGTTCGGCGGGGCCCAGTCCGCTGGTGCAGCGAAAGATTCCGTGACCATCTCCGGCAAAGCCTACGTCTTCAACCACATGGACACCGGGATCTCCAACGCGACGATCAAGGTGCGGGAGTTCCCGAAGCTTTCGGCTACCACTGACGAGTTCGGCGACTACAAGCTGACGGTCCCGAACAACTCTAACGTCACGCCTTACATCCTTTCCGGCGAGGCGCTCCTGACCCGGCGCTCGTTTGAAGACAACAGCCCGATCGGCGAGGTCCAGACACACTGGAACGAAGTTGACCTCCAGACCTTCCACACCCGGGGGGCCAATCTGAAGAACGCCAACTTCCAGGCCCCGGCCGACGCTGAGTTCGCCGGCCTGAAGGCGATCCTGACCGTGCCGGCCCGCGAGGATGGTCGCCCGGAGCAGTGCGCCATCGTCACGACCTCTTCGGCCCGGAACGTGCGCGGAGTCAGCTACCACGCCTTCTGGGAAAATACGCCGCACGGCGTGCCCGGAGCGACGTCGGCCGAATACCCCTCGATCGAAGGTCCGGTCTACTTCAACGAATCCGTGATTCCGGACAGGACAAAGACTGAGTCATCCGAGGACGGCGGCATCATCTGGCCGATCGTTCCGACCGGGACTTACCGGATCGTCACCTCTTCGCCGGATGCCCGCTTCGCGAGTTTCCTGGCCACCTGCAAGCCGGGCCGCGTAATCAACGCCAATCCGCCCTGGGGGGCATATGAGCTTGGCCCCGGCGAGAAGCCGTTGGGTGCGAGCAACGTGGCGGGCAGCATCGTGAAGGCCAAGGCCTACAAGAAGAATGGGAAACGTCTGGTGTCCTTGCGGGTGAAGCTCGGCGAGGAACTCACGCTCGGCGGTTCTTACAACAGCCTCACCGGGCCTGGGATACCTGCGCTGGTTGGTGTTCTCGGCGAAGGCACGATTCCGGCCGGGACCCATGTCCTGAAGACCCGGATGCCAGGGTTCGGCGCCAGGCAGAGGATCCCGGTGAAGCTGAGGGTGACGATGAAGGATGCTTCCGGAGTCAGCTACACCGTGACCCGTCAGGTCACTCTGCCGAAGCTGAAGTAGCGAAAGGCTAGAGAGTCAGGTCGAGGCTGGAGGGCGTTTCGCGCCCCGCAGTATCGGGCTGCGTTATGTCGCGCAGATACTGGCGCCACATGTCTTCGATCTCCCGGATCGGCAAGTCGAAAGCGGCTTCGAGGTTGGCTTCGGGACCGTCGCGGCGCAGCCGGGAGACCAGCAGTTCGCAGGCACCGCCGCCGCGGTAGTCCTCGAGCAGGTCGAGCACGGTGCCGCCGAGCAGGATCGCGTCGCGCCGCGAAGGCGGGAACGAAGGGCGTGAACCTTCGCGCAGCCGGCGGATCACCGCCGCCCGGTAGAAGTCGACTTGCCGTGAGAAGTGCTGTGCTCCGCCTTCGACCAGCCAGGCCCAGCGCAGGTAGCGCAGGAACCGGGCCGGGGTCCATGGCGGCGGGATCTTCTCGTTGTTCGAGGCGAGGACGATCAGAGTGTAGAGGCGCTCGGCCGTTCCTTTGAGGGCCTCGAGCGAAGCGTCGCCGGCAGCGCGCTTTTCCATCGCCGCTTCACCAAGGACGTGGACCTCCGTGGCCATTGGCCAGCCGGCGAGGTACCGGCGCCCGGCGGGGGCCGCTGACCAGCGGACGGCCGGCAGGAAGGGGTGGGCCATGGTCAGCCAGATCGGTGAGGGATGGACCACGACGGTGATCTGGCTGGGGACGTTCTCGAAGCGGTCTTCGAGCTTGAGGCTCAGGTCTTCCAGCCGGTCGAGCAGTTCCTCGGCGTAACTCGTATCCGCGTCCTCGTGCCGCGCGGCAAAGGTGAGGGAAGTCGTCTCGATCCAGGTCATCCAGAGAAGCGTATGGAGTACCGCGGACCATCCCCCTTTGCCTCGTCAGGCAGCAGGAGATGGACCAGAATCCGGCGCACTCACAATCCGAGTCGCGCAGCGAGACTATTCTCGACTTCCACCGAGCGAAGTCGACTCGGATTCCTGGTTATCTAGGCGAAAGCGACTTCACGTTCGCCGGTGCAGACCGCGCGGATCTCGGCGCTGGCGCGCTCGAATTCCTCGTCGGCCATAACCGGAGTGCCTTCGAAGGGAAGATCACGATCGATCTCGACCCACGAGCGGCAGCCGTGGTATTCCTCGCGCACCCTGACGGTCACGGGGCGGGGGATCCGATGGACCCGAAGCAGGACCAGATGCAGCGGATGACGCGGCTTCCAGTTCAGACGCTTCGAGGCGTAGTCGGTGGTCCAGATGTAGAACGGGGAGAGCCCGTCGACAACCTTGGGGTTGTCGATGGTGATGTGCTCTGCCACTTCGGCCCAGGCGCGAATACGGACGCGGTCGGGCTGAGCGATGCCACCGTCCTGGAGCAACGCACGTGCCGGCGGCTCTTCGTCGGGCCAGACGCCTTCTTCGAGGGCGCGGTCGAGTTCAGGATGGTGTGAGGGGCGCACCAGATCATTCTGCTGATGGTCAAACGTGGGGTAGAGGAAGAAGCGCTCGTGCTCAAGCTCGAAGTGTTTATTCTCTTCGCGAATTCCGCCCTTACGCAGGGTAAGGAGCTGTTCGCCTTCGGCCAGGGCTCGCACGGTTACTGCCCATTCCTTGAACGCAATTGGCATAGGGGTTTCTCAGTCGGGGTAGAAAGTTGCCACGGACATGTGCTGGGTCGAAACTAAGCCGGACTGGCGGCCGCGGACCCTGCAAGGAGCAGCAACCATACAAGATGTTTCTCAGAAATTCAAGCCTTTGTGACGGATGTTACGCCGCTTGGGCACGGGAAATGCGCAACAGGCTGCTACCGGCGGAGGATGCTTGCCAGCCTTCCGGCAGGTAAATCGTGGCCTGCCGGAGATCGATCGACCGGGGTCCGCCGACCGGCTCGAAGTCTGGATCCGCGAGCTCCGGATCGGGTCCCGCTTCGACGAACCGGCGACGCACGGTGACCAGTTCGACAGTTGCCTCCCCGTCCCGGTAGCCGAACTGCCGGTCGTGGGCCTCCTCGAAAAGTTCCCGAAGGCGGTGGGGGTCAGCGCTCATGTCGGGGACGGTCAGCTCGAACGACTGCCCTTCGTACCGGAGGTCCCAGGAAACCTCGTCGGCGTCGCCGATCAGGTCGGCCAGAGCTTCAGTAGTGATCATCTCGCCGGAGAGCAGGACGGTCTGGACGCTGTCGCTGCGACGGTCCGCCGCGGCCAGACCGAGGGCGCTGAACACACCCCCGTCCATCGGAACGAGGATCTCGGTGATTCCGAGGTCGTCGGCGATCCCCGTCGCGTGGAGCGGGCCGGCACCGCCGAAAGCGAGCAGGGTGAACTGCCTGGGGTCGAGCCCCCGTTCGACCGTCATTACCCGGAGCGCCCGGATCATCTCGGCGTTGGCCACCCGGATGATTCCCCTGGCGCAGTCCTCCGGGCCGATTCCAAGTTCCTGGGCGAGTTTCGAGATGACTTTCGCGGCGGCCTCGGTGCCCAGCCTGATCTCTCCCGCCAGCGGGACTTCGGGGTCGATGCGCCCGAGAAAGAGGTTGGCGTCCGTGACCGTCGGCTCTTCCCCGCCATGGCCGTAACAGGCGGGTCCCGGAACGGCTCCGGCTGACCGCGGGCCGACCCGGAGGGCACCGCCGCTGTCCCGCCAGGCGATTGAGCCACCACCGGCACCGACCGTGTCGATGTCGACCATCGGCAGGGCAAGGGGGTGGCCGCCGATCCTTTTGCCGCTCGTCTCCCTGACTTTGCCGCTTTCCACGACGCAGACGTCGCAGGAGGTGCCGCCCATGTCGAAGCAGAGGAGGTCACCGACCCCACTCAGCCTTGAGACCATCGCGGCCGCCGCCGCTCCTCCGGCCGGGCCGGAAAGCACCGTCAGGGCGGCGTGGCCGGCCGCTTGATCGATCCCGGTGAGCCCGCCACTCGACTGCATGATCGAAGGAGTTGCCAGCCCGATCGCCTCGCAGGAATCAGTCAGCTGGTTCAGGTAGCCAGCCAGCAGGGGAGAGAGTGCGGCATCGACCTCGGTGGTCGCCGCCCGCTCGTATTCCCGGAAGGTACCAACGACTTCGTGGGAGAGCGAGACGTGGACCCGGTCGCCGAAGCGCGCGCTGAGGGCCCGGCCGATCTGGCGCTCGTGATCGGGGTAACGGTCGGCGTGGAGAAGGCACACGGCGACCGATTCGGCACCTGTTGCCGCAACGGCCTCACCGATGCGCCCGGATTCTTCTTTGCTCAATTCAAGAAGTTCACCGTCGGGCCCGTTCCTCTCGTCCGCAGCGATGCGACGCTCGGGCGGAACCAGAGGCGGCGGGTGTGCTGCTTCCAGCCGGTACAGGCTGGCCCGGTCCTGGCGGCCGATTTCGATCAGGTCGGTGAACCCATTCGTGGCGATGAAAGCCGTCCTGGCACCGCGATTCTCGAGCAGTGCGTTGGTGGCGACGGTCATGCCATGAGCGAACACCTCGACATCGTCGGGTTCGAGGCCGGCCTCGGCGAGGACCAGCCGGGTGGCCTCGATCACCCCTTTCGACTGGTCGTCCGGGGTGGTCGCCGACTTGCCCGTGACGATGCGGTCGCCGTGGACCAGGACGGCGTCGGTGAAGGTTCCACCGACGTCAACGCCGAGGATCACCTCCGTCGGGTCGTTCGCCTGATCAGGCGCTACCAAAGCCGCCCCCACCCGGGGTTTCTATCCGCAGCCGGTCACCAGCCTTGAGATTGCCCGTGGCCTTTGGCTCGAGGACTTCCGGCTCCCCGCCCGCCGGCACCCGGAAGTTACGACCGGCCGCGCCGGACTTGCCGCCGTCGGCGCCGGGGGGCTGGTGGCGGCGCCGTTCGGTCAGGAGGGCGAAGGTCATTTCTTCGAGTGCCTCGACTTCCCGCACGAGGCCGTCGCCTCCCCGATGACCGCCGGAGCCACCGCTGCCCCGGCGGATCGAATATTCGGTTGCCCGGATCGGGAACTCGATTTCAAGGGCCTCGATCGGTGTGTTCAGAGTGTTAGACATGGCGACGTGAACAGCGCTCGGTCCGTCGGCATCAACCGATGCGGCCTGGCCTCCGCCGAGCGTCTCGTAATAGGTGAATTCGTCGTTGCCGAGGGTGAAGTTGTTCATCGTTCCCTGTCCGAGTGCCCTGCCGAAAGCGCGAAGGCAGAGGTCGGCGACCCGCGACGATGTCTCGACGTTGCCGGCAACAACCGCCGCCGGCCGGCGGGCGTTCAGCAGAGAGCCCTCCGGGGCGATCACCTCGACCGGTCGGTAGGCACCGGCCGATGCCGGGATGTCGGGATCAGTGATCACCCGGACCGCGAAATAGCAGGCGGAGGCGGTGACTGAAATCGGACAGTTGAGGTTGCCGCTGTCCTGGCCGGAAGAGCCGGTGAAATCGAAGCTGATCCGGTCGCCGGTGACGGTCACGGCCAGCGTCAGTTCCAGGTCTCCCTCGCGGGCTTCGAGCCAGTCAGTCGCGGTGTATTCTGCGTCTTCGATTGCAGCGATGCAGGACCGGGTTCTGGCCTCGGCGTAGTCGATCACCGATCGCATGGATGCTTCGAACTCCTCGACACCCCGGGTCGCCGCGAGGTCCTGCAGCCGGTTGACCCCCGCTCGGTTGGCCGCCAACTGGGCCCGGAGGTCGGCCCGGCGCTGCTTCGGCTGGCGCATGGAGGCGGTCACTTCCGCGATCGCCTCCTCATCCATCACCCGCGGCGGGATCACCTTGCCTTCTTCGTCGAGCGTCCGGGAATCTGCCGGCATCGAGCCGGGGAGGCGGCCACCGACATCGGCGTGGTGGGCCCGGTTTGCGGCGAATCCGATCAGCGATCCCGAATCACTGAAGGCCGGGGTCACGACCGTGATGTCCGGCAGGTGGGTGCCGCCGGCGAAAGGATCGTTCAGGAACCAGGAAACCCCGGGCTGGTGATCACGGCCGACCACCGCTTCTACCGAGGCGGGCATCGAACCCAGGTGGACCGGGATGTGCTCGGCCTGCATCACCATCTCCCCGGCCGAGTCGAAGACCGCGGCCGAGCAGTCGCGCCGTTCCTTGATGTTGGCCGAGTGGGCCGATCGGATCAGGACCGCTCCCATCTCCTCGCAGGTCGAGGCCAGAGCCCCGCTGATGATCTGGATCTCGACCGGGTCGAGATCCTTCATCGGACTGCTCCGGAGTTCAGTCCCACCGCTTCAGCTCGATCGAGCCGTCCGGGCGGTAGATCAGGTGGTGCTGGTCGAGAGCCGGGTCGGTCTCGGGGAAGTCGGTGCGGCGATGTCCGCCCCGGGACTCCTCGCGGGCTCCCGCCGTGGCGCCGATCGCCTTTGCGAGGGGGTAGGCCGATTTCGTCAGTTCCTTCAGCTCCGAAGCCTCACGCATCGGCCCGGCCAGGCTCCAGACGGATTGCCTCGTCTCTTCGGTCGGCGGGTCGAACCGCCAGTCGGGTTGAGCGGGCGGTGTGCCTGGATCGGCCTCGGCAAGGCCGGCTTCGGCCGCACGACTGCCGAAGACGAAGCACTCAGTGAGGGAGTTCGAGGCCAGTCGGTTGGCACCGTGGATGCCGGTACAGGCACACTCCCCGGCCGCGTAGAGCCCGGGGAGGCTGGTCCGCCCGTCGAGGTCAACCGCGATGCCACCCATCATGTAATGCGCTCCGGGCGAGATCGGTACCGGCTCGTTATGGGCATCGAAACCGGCGTCGCTGAGCATCGCGAACACGCTCGGGAAGTGCTCGGCCGGGATGTCGGTCAGGTCGAGCCGAACCGGTTCGCCTCCCTGCCTGTCGATCTGGGCGAGGATCGCCGCGGTGACGTCGTCCCGTGGGGCGAGTTCCTCAGTGAACCGGTTGCCGGACTCGTCGAGCAGCTTTGCGCCCTCTCCGCGGATCGCTTCCGTGATCAGGGCACCGTCGTAGCCGGTCCCCGGAGCCGAGACGCAGGTCGGGTGGAACTGGCAGAACTCCAGGTCGGCGAGATCGGCTCCGGCGGCACTGGCGAGCACGGGTCCCGCACCAATTGCGCCCCAGGGATTCGAAGTGCGGCGCCAGAGTGCGGCGGCTCCGCCCGAGGCCAGAAGGGTTGCTCTCGCGGAGACGGTGCCGCGGTCTGTGATCACGCCGTAGCAGCGCGAGCCATCGCTCCAGAGGGCCAGGGCGGAGGTCTCTTCGAGCACATCGATTCCCGGCTGGTCGGCGACCATGCGAGCCAGGCCACCGGTGATCTCACGGCCGGTCTGGCTGCCTCCGGCGTGGATGATGCGACGGTGGCTATGACCGCCCTCGAGCGCCAGGGCGAGGCGGCCGTCGGGGTCGAGGTCGAACTTCAGCCCGCGACGGATCAGATCACGCACGATGTCAGGGGCCGCTTCGGTCAGCACTTCGACCGCGGCGGTGCGGCAGAGGTCGCGTCCGGCCGCGATCGTGTCGGCGGCGTGCCGGGCCGGTGAGTCCTCGGGGTCAAGCGCCGCGGCCAGCCCGCCCTGGGCGTGGAACGAGGCGCTCTCGGCAAGCGGTTTGCGGGAGATCAGACAGACCCTCCCGCCTTCTTCGGCGGCACAGAGGGCTGCCCAGAGACCGGCGGCACCGGCACCGATCACTGCCAGGTCATAAGCACCGATGATTGACTCTGGACCGGTTCCGGCCACTACTGACCGGGGTCGGTGCCCGGTTCGTCTTCGTGACGAGCCAGATCTTCCAGCTCTTCGAGGGTGAGGCCCTCTTCGAGTCCTCTCGCGATCAGATCGGCTTCACGATCGATCGAGACGACTTCGGTCGCTTTCTCCGAGAGGTTCCGCCGGTCAAACTTGCCGGCGGCGGCCATCTCGACGGTGATCTGTCCGAGCTCGGAAAGGCTCTGGCGGCGAAGGTCGTCGAGTTCGTCGAGGTGATCCTTCATCGCGCGACGCTCGCGACCGCTTTGCTTGCCGCGGCTGAAAAGTCCCATCAGGAACCTTCCTTCGGCTTGGTTGCTGCTTCGGGGGCGGGTGCCACATCCTTCGAAATCTCCTGCCGGAGCGCGGCAATCTGGCCGCGCAGCCAGTTGACAGCGGCTTCGCGGGCCTCGGCTTCGGCCTTGTCGGCGTCGGCGGGTGAGGGGGCCGGACCGGTCGCGGCAGCCGGTTCAGGCGTGGCGTCTTTGTCGGCGGCGGCCTGCTCGGCGGCGGCGACACGCTCTTCGGCCTGGCGCGCGCTCGCCTCGATCTGCTTGAGGCGGGTCTCGGCGTTGCTCAGGGCTTCGGCCTTGCTGGCCTTCTCTGCTTCCAGTGCTGCTTCCAGCGCGGCAATCTTTGCGACCGTCGCCGCGTCGGTCGCGGAGGCGCCTGAGTCGGTCGCCGTGGCCGAGGCTGCAGAACCGGGAGGCGGCGGCACGGCATCAGTGCCGGTCGGCGCGGGTGGAGCGGCGATCTCGGCGGCGAGAGCCGCATCGGCTTCGATCTCGGCGGCCTGGTTCCTGACCCACTCGGTGGCGGCTTCACGGCTCGCTGCCGATTCGCGGGCGAGCTTGGCTTCTGCCTGCTTGGCCTTCTCTTCAGCGGCGGTGATCGCTTTTGCGGCCGTGGCTAGTGCTGCTTCCAGGTTCTTCTGGTCGGACTCGACCTCGCGGGTGATCGCGGTCAACTCGGTTTTCGAATCGGCCTTGGCCGAGGCCTTGGCGGCTTCGGTAGCGGTCTTCGCCTGGCTCTCGCTTGCTTCGAGCTGTTCCGAGAGGGCGTCGAGCGGGCTCTTCGGCGGCTCGGGCTTCTTCTCTGCGGGGGCTGGAGCACCGGGCACGGCGGCGGCACCGGGAACCGCGGAAGTCACGGTCGGAGCCGGCTTGGCAACCGGCGCGTCGGCCGCGGGTTTGGTCGGATCGGGGGAAGGCTTCAGGGTCGCCGGGGCCGAAGGGGTCGGCGCGGTGGCGGAAGGTGGAAGGGGAGCCGGCACTGCCTTTGGAGGCGTGGGCTTGTTGTCGTTCGGCAGGGCGGTCTTTGCGTCGCGCTCGGCCTTGGTCGGTGCCGCAGCGCTCTTTGCCGGAGCGGCCGGGGGGAGTGTGTGCTCGGCGGTGTGCTCGCCGGTCGCGGGCAGGTCGTGCTCCGCGGTGTATTCGCCAGTTCCAGGGAGATCGTGCTCAGCCGTATATTCGCCGGTCACCGGATAGTCATGTTCGGCGGTGTGCTCGCCGGTCTCTGGCAGGTCGTGCTCGGCCGTATATTCACCGGTGACCGGGTAGTCGTGTTCGGCGCTGTCAGCTTCGGTGGTATCACCGGCCGCAAGTGACTTCAGCTCGGTTTCGACCTCGCTTACTTCAGCGGCTCCACGGGCCAGCAGCGAGTCGTCCCAGGTGCCCTGGACGAACATCCCGAGTACGAGCTCCCCGAGCGCCTCTCGACGGTCGAGATGGAGCTCTTCGAGCTGCCTCTGTTTCTTCTTCAGCGCACCCTTCCTCATCTGCTGGCCCCATCATTACCGAACTCGGAGGAAGAGACAGGCTTCGTCCCTCGCCCCTTGAGGATTTCTTCGTAGGCGAAGACCACCCTTTCGGCCATTCGGTCCGCCGAGAGGGCTTCGGAAACCGCCCTTCCCGGAGTCCTCGGATCGCTTTGATCCAGCAGCCCTTTTGCGAAGGCCGACCAGGAAGGCAGGTCAAAATCCTCACAGAGGGAGTTCGGCAGATTCCTCAATGCATGAGGCGCGATGCCGACCGGAGTTGAAAGGACCGGCACGTTGCAGGCGAGGCTCTCCAGGCAGGCGAGGCCGAAGCCTTCGTATTCCGAAGTGATCAGGACGGCATGGGCAGCGTTGACCCAGCGGGGCATCTCGTCAGGGGGGATGCTGCCACCGCTGAGCAGCTCGGCGCCGCAGGCGTCGGCGAGCTGTCGTGCCAGCCCGGCCCGCTTCTCGGGCCGTGCGGGGTCGGCCGGGAAGAAGAGATAGGGGGTCTCGGGCTCAAGCCCGAGGCTGACCTTGGCCTGGCGACGGTCGGTCTCTTCGAATCGCGAGATGTCAGTTCCGCAGGGCAGGACGGCATTCCGCCCCGGGATGAGGGGAAGGCCGGGTCGGCCGGCTTGCGGTTCGAAGAGGGCCTTGGAGGCTCCGGCGATCAGGTCGATCTTCCTGGTGAGTGACCTCGATACCGGACCGACTATCCGGTGGCGCACGTCGGTGCCATGGAAGGTGACGACCAGGGGCTTCGCACCCGCGAGCTTCGCGCACCAGCCGGCGAGCCCGTAGTGGGCGTGGACAAGGTCGAACTTCCCGGCCTTCAGGATCTTGCGGATCCTGCGGGTGGCCGGCAGGTACTGGTCCTTGCCGGGCTGGAAAGTGAAGAGCTCGACGTCGATGCCGAGTTCGCGCAGGGCATCCACCTGGTCGGTCACCCAGCGCCCACGCTGTGGCGTGGCCTGGTCGGCGCCGAAGTTCATGACTACCAGTACCCGCATCGCAGGAGGTTATCCGCCACGTCGACGTCTTGATCGGGATTTGTTCCTTTTGATGCGCGTGACTTGATCGGATTCGCCTGAAGATCGGCCCACACCAACCGAAGGAGGAATTCAGATGGTCTATGAAGCGATGGGTTACGCACATGCGGCTGGTGTCCACCGGGCTGACCAGGTCAGGCGGGCACTCGTTCATCAGGGAGGCCAGGGGACGGTCGAATATGTCGGCCTGATCCTGCTGGTCTCGCTGCTCATGGTCGGCATGGTTGCCGCGATGAAGGGGTTCAGTGGTCGACAAGGCACCGAACTGGCCGAACTGATCGTGGACAAGATCCAGTCAGCGGTTGACAAGATCGCGTTTCGGTGAAATAGGCACCTGATTTGTCTTCGGGCAAATCAGGTGCCCCATTTCTTTTGGCACACTGTCGCCATGACAGAACTCTTTCGCAGCTTTGACCGTGGCCCCGCCGATCTCAGGCCGGTGACCATCGAACCCGGATTCGTCTCCAGCGCCGACGGTTCGGCCCTGATCTCGGTCGGCGGCACAAGGGTCATCTGCACCGCCTCGGTTTCGACCAAGGTCCCGAAGTGGATGGTCGGCAACGGCGAGGGCTGGGTCACCGCCGAGTACTCGATGCTGCCCGCTTCGACCGGCGACCGCAAGCCCCGTGACATCAGCAAAGGCAAGCAGGACGGTCGTGGCGTGGAGATCCAGAGGCTGATCGGACGGTCACTCCGGGTCGGCGTCGACTTCAAGGCCCTCGGCGAAAGAAGCGTCTACGTCGACTGCGACGTGCTCGAAGCCGACGGCGGCACCCGCTGCGCCTCGATCACCGGCGGATACGTCGCCCTCCACATCGCCCTTGCCGCATTGGTCGAATCGGGAGAGATCGAGAAGCACCCGCTGACGACCACGGTCGCTGCGGTCAGTGTCGGCATGGTCGACGGTCGCGCCCTCTGCGACCTCGACTACCCGGAGGATTCGTCCGCCGAAGTTGACGCGAACGTCGTCATGACCGGCGACGGCGGCCTGGTCGAAGTTCAGGCCACTGCCGAGCGCACTCCACTTTCCCGCACTTCGCTGGACGAGTTGCTGGGTCTCGCCGAGAACGGGATCAACGAACTCCGCGCCGCGCAGATCGAGGCCATCGGGTCTTGATCTTCGCCACCCGGAACGCACACAAGGTCGCGGAACTCCGGCAGATTCTCGGCGTTGACCTCGAACCCCTGCCGGAAGAGGTCGAGTCGCCGCCGGAGGACGACCCGACTTTCGCCGGCAACTCCCTGGTCAAGGCGAGGTCAGCCCGCGAGGCAACGGGTCAGGCGGTCATCGCAGATGATTCCGGGATCGAGGTAAAGGCCCTTGACGGCCGCCCCGGGGTTCGTTCGGCCCGTTACGCCGGCGAAGATGCGAATGACGGAGCGAATCTGGCGAAGGTCCTGAAAGACCTCGCTGAGTCCGGCGGCGGGCCGGAGGCGAGGTACGTCTGCGTGATCGCCTACATCGACGACAAAGGTGCCGAACACCTCTTCGAAGGCATCTGCACCGGCAGATTGATCCAGGAGCCCCGGGGAGACGGCGGATTCGGATACGACCCCGCCTTCATTCCGGACGAGACCGGCGACGATGACCAGCGCACGATGGCCGAAGTCTCACCGGCCGAGAAGCACGCGATCAGCCATCGGGGCAAGGCGGTGCGGGCCCTGGCCACCCACCTCGGAATCGAACCGGCTACTCGGGACCGGCAGTAGGCCAGAGGTTCACCGCGGCGGCCACGCCGACCGCAGCGACTGTCACGCCATATCCGGCATAACCGGCGATGAACGAGCCCAGTGAGGCGATCGCACAAAGTGCGACCACGATCATCCAGGAGACTCGGGCGAGCGACATGGGGCGATATGTTGCTACACCGTGGCGGACAACACCGATCAAACACCCGGACCGGGCACGGTCTCCCAGGCGAAAGTCGCCGAACGTGTGCTCGAGAATCTGGCTGAGCTGGAGCCGGAGCTCAAGTCTGCGGCAATTCTCGGCCCGGATGGCGAGACCGTTGCGAGCACCGGATCGGCCCCGTCCTGGCCGACGGCGGCGAACGAGCTGCTGGAAGCGGTCGACTCGGTACGTGAGCGACCGGTCGACAGCGCGCACCTGGCGACCGAATCCGCCGAGATCTTCGTGGTCAGGGAGAGCGGTCTCAGCCTGGTGGCAGTGACCGGCCGGTTCGTACTTGCTTCGCTGACGAGCTTCGACATGCGGATGGCCCTCCGCGATGTGGCCGCTGGAGCCAAGCATGCTTAAGCCACACCGGGTTCTGATCGACAAGGTTTCGACCTATACGGACGAAGCCGCAGCCTTCATGCGCCGCCGCCGTCACCATCGCCGCTCCTTCATCAGAATCCAGTTCCAGAGCGGAGATGCGCTCGATCTGGCCCCCGAAAGCGCGGAGGCTGAGCGAATCAGCGCCGCCGCGAAAGCCCTGATCGAACTCAGCTGACCCGGGGAGCCGCAAGGCCGTCCGTGGCAGTTAGCAGGAATGTGGGAAAAACGGCGTCCGAATGCGGTGTTACGGTACCGCCATTCCCTAAATCCTTGAGGAGGATTACCACGTGACCAAAGCTGAATTCCTAGAAAAGGTTTCCGGAGACGAGCGCATCGGCAGCAAGAAGGCCGCCGCTGACGCAGTTGACGCCGTACTCGAAGCAATCACCGATGCACTCACCAGTGGTGAGGACGTGAACTTCACCGGTTTCGGCAAGTTCCACGTCGCCATGCGCAGCGAGCGTCAGGGAGTCAATCCCCGGACCGGCGAGCGCATCACCATTGCCGGTGGCAAGGTTCCGCGTTTCTCGGCTGGATCAGCACTGAAGAAGCAGGTCAAGGGCTGAGCCTCTTTATTGATCGGACTGCGGCGCTCGTTGATGAGCGCCGCAGTCAGATCTGCCTCGGACTGGATCCTGATCCTGCCCGCCTCGGCGATGCTGCCGTCAGCTCGCCTGTTTCGGGCTCGACAGCAGAAAAGGCAGCAGAAGCCGTAACGCTTGATTGCCAGCGCGTCATCGAACTCGCCGGCCCGGCCTGCGTGGCGGTGAAGCCGCAGCTCGCCTGTTTCGAAAGGCTGGGTTGGCCCGGCTGGAAAGCACTTGAAGACGTCTGTGATGCGGCGCGCGCTGCCGGGTTGCAGGTAATCGCCGATGGCAAACGCGGAGACGTGCCCGTTTCCGCGAAGGCTTACGGCCAGGCGATGGTCGGCCAGACCGACACTCCTTTCGGCGTGGTTGACGGCCTTGGGGCGGACGCCTTCACGGCGAACCCGCTGCTCGGTTCGGACGCAGTCGAACCGCTGGTCGTGGCGGCCGAGGCTGCAGGGTCGGGCGTCTTTGCCTTGGTCCGCACCAGCAATCCGGGTGCCGCTGACGTCCAGGATTTAGGGACCACCACCAACGGACCGGTCCACGAACAGCTTGCCTCGCTCGTAAATCGCTTCAGCGGCCGGCTTGCCGGCAACGAAAGCAAACTGAGCGGCATGGGCGCAGTGGTCGGTGCGACCGCACCGGAGCACATCGAACGCCTGCGCGAGTTGATGCCAAGGGCAATCTTTCTGATCCCCGGGGTTGGCGCGCAGGGTGGCCGCCCGGAGGACCTCGGTGCCGCTTTCGCTCCGGGCAGGGCAGCCGCGCTGATCGCTGCTTCCCGCTCGATCGCGGGAGTGGAAGACCCCGGACAGGCCGCAGAAGATTTGCGCGCGGCTGTCTGGGAAGTCTCCGGTTGATCCTTCCCGCGAATTGACTGAACCTCCCGGTCGCAGCGGTTCCCGCTATAGATTGCGCTGCCGGAAGCCTGCGCCCACCTCCCTCGTATGGATAAGAAGACCTCCCCGATAAGCCGAATCCTCGCCATCATCGCCCTGCTGGCGGCTGTTGCCATCGTGTTCGTCGTGGTGTCGAGCAATACGGGCAGTGATGACACAGGCGAAACGACGAACCAGTCCAAGTCGGCGAAGAAGCAGAACGAAGACAAGAAGAGCAAGTCGAAGGCCAAGACCTACGAGGTCAAGAGCGGCGACACCCTCACCGGAATCGCCGCCGACACTGGTGTTTCGGTTGACGAGATCGAGGCCCTCAATCCCGACCTCGATCCCCAGGCACTGATCGCCGGCCAGAAGCTGAAGCTGCGTTGACCGTGGCTTCGGGCCGCCCCGGTGGATCGGCCGTGCGCCGGATCCTCTTGGTATTTGCCCTCCTGCTGGGTCTGACTTCCGGATTTCCTGCCAGCCAGTCGGTGGCGGCAAAACCGCCGAAACTCGACGCCCGTTCATGGACCCTGATCGACGCCCGGACCGGTGAAGAGCTCGCCGGAAAAAACCAGGACGAGCTTTTGCCGATGGCGAGCACGACCAAGCTGATGACCGCCTACCTTGCGATCAGGTCACTGCCGATGTCCAAGGAAGTGACTGCCAGCAAATACGACGCCATGCTCGGAGAATCCCTGATGGGCCTTGAGGCGGGGCAGAAGGTCTCGGTTCGTGACCTGCTCTATGGCCTGATCCTGCTGAGCGGCAACGATGCCGCGGTCACTCTCGCCGAGGCGGTTTCCGGATCGGAGAAGAGTTTCGTCAGGGAGATGAACAACACGGCGGCGAAACTCGGGCTGGCGGATACGCATTACGAGAATCCGATCGGACTCGACGGCAAGCGCCACTACACGACCTCCAGGGACCTCGCCAGCCTCAGTCAGACACTGATGGAGATGCCGCGGTTCAGGCCGATCGCCGATGCGCGGACGGCCAAGCTCAGGAGCTACGACCCGCCACTCGAGATCGAAACGATCAATCAGTTCCTCCTTGACAACTCGTGGGCCCGGGGGATCAAGACCGGGCACACGACCAAGGCCGGATACGTGCTGACCTCGGACGGTCGTCGCCGGGCGAGCGAGTTGATCGGTGCGGTAATCGGTACCCCGACCGAGGAGTCCCGTGACGCTGAAACGGTGAAGCTGCTCGACTACGGTTTCTCGCTTTACAGGAAGGCGTTGCCGATAAGGCCCGGCCGGGCTGTAGTCGAGATCCCGGTGAAGTACAACGACGAGGACCTGGCCCTGGTTTCCAAGAAGCCGGTACGGATAGGCCTCAGAAAGGGTGAGCGGGCCGTTGTCACGACGGATGTCCCTGCAGAGGTCGAAGGGCCGATCAACAAAGGCAAGCGGATCGGTCGTGCGACCGTGACCGTCGGAGGTGACCGGATCGCCACCGTGGCGCTCTTTGCCGGAACGGCTGTCGAGAAACCGACCATCATCGACAGGCTGATGGAGAACGTCCTTCTGAGTCTTCTCGCCATGGTCGTGCTGGTGTCCGTAATACTTGGTCTGGTGGCATTGGTCAGACGCCGCCACCAGTCGAGGATGAGGAAGAGGTTGCGTAGGGTGACCAGGAGAACACGATGATTATCTCGGTGACACTCAATGCCGCCATCGACAGGACGGTGGCTGTCCCCAACTTTCGCCAGGGACACCGGCACCGCTCGGTTGAAAGCCGCACTGTGCCCGGTGGCAAAGGAGTCAACGTGGCCCGCGCCCTGGGGCTGCTCGGACGACCGGTAATCGCAACCGGACTCGCCGGTGGCGCGACCGGCCAGCGCGTGATCGAGCAACTCGGAGAAGAATCTCTGCTCACCGACTTCGTGAAGATCTCCGAGGAAACGAGGATCAACCTCGCGATCATCGACCCGACTTCAGGCGAGCAGACGGAGATCAACGAGCGCGGTCCCACCGTTCAGTCCAATGAGCTCGATTCGTTCATCTCCCGACTCGACTACCTGGCCGGAGGGGCAAAGCTCTGTGTCCTGGCCGGAAGCCTGCCGCCGGGGGTCGACGTGGACTTCTACGCGCGGCTGGTCACCATGCTGCGCAGCCGCGGAATCTCCGTCCTACTTGATGCCGAAGGCGATGCGATGTCGGCCGGAATGCGCGCCGGACCGCACATGATCACGCCGAACCCGCTTGAAGCCGAAGAGCTGGTCGGCCATGAATTCGAGTCCCGCGAAGAGCTTTTCCAGGTGCTGTCGGAGCTGATCGACCTCGGACCTGCCGAGGCCGCGATCACTTTGCCCGAGGGCTGCGTGGCCGTGGTCGGCGAGGGACCGGAGCAACGGATGCTCGAGGTGACGATCGATCCGCTCGAGCCGATCTCGACCGTCGGTTCGGGAGACGCCTTCGTGGCCGGTTACGTCGCTGCGCTCTACGACGGCCAGTCGCCGGAACGCTGCCTTTCTTACGGCGTCGCCTGTGGTGCCGAATCGACCCAGCACCTCGGTGCGGGCCGCCTGGACCGGGGCCGCGCCGAGAGCCTGCTCGACAGCGTCAACGTGCGCCAGGTCGAGACTTCCGCCGGCGTCTGATTCATCCCGGAACCTCCGGAATTCTTCGGGACGGCGGTACAGCCACGGCCCCGCCGATCTTGTACGAGGTGAGAGCTTTGGCGGGTTGCACCGGACGTATCTTTCTCGTAACGGTTCGGGGCTCTCCTCCCCGGTCATGTGGCAGTAATGAGCAGGGTGGCGTGGCGAGCGTCACCCACCCTGCTTCCCTCCCTGTTGAGCCCCGATCCCCTTTCGAGGGGGTCGGGGTTCTTCCCATTCCGGGCCGGTCCACTCCCTTTTCTCGCTATTTACGGGCTTTCCGGAGCGCAAGGCAGGCCGATACCGTTGCCTGACTAGAATCGTCCGACGGGGCACATACTCTGCCCTTTCAACCGCAGCCCTGGAGGACCGAATTGGAAATTGAGATCGGCCGAGGTAAGAAAGGCCGACGCGCCTACGGGTTCGACGATGTGGCGATCGTGCCCTCTCGTCGTACACGTGATCCCGACGACATCGACATCAGCTGGACGCTGGGTCCGTACCGATTTGACCTGCCCTTGCTCGCGTCAGCCATGGATGGTGTGGTCAGTCCCGGCACCGCCGTGCTCGCGCACAAACTCGGTGGCCTCGGCGTGCTCAATCTTGAAGGAATCTGGACCCGCTTCGAAGATGCTGAAGAGCAGCTCGAGCGTGTCTCGAAGGCTGGCAAGGACGAGTCCACGGCGATCATGCAGGAGATTTACGAAACTCCGGTCAAGCCGGAGTTGATCGCCCAGCGCATCAACGAGATCAAAGCTGCCGGTGCCGTTGTCTGCGGATCGTTCACCCCGCAGTCGGTTCAGAAGTATTACGAACCCGCGATCGAAGCCGGCCTCGACATCCTCGTGATCCAGGGCACGGTCATCTCGGCCGAGCACGTCTCGACCACCGTCGAGCCGTTGAACCTCAAGGAGTTCATCGCGGAGGTACCGGTTCCGACAGTCGTCGGTGGCTGCGCGTCCTACTCAACCGGACTTCACCTGATGCGCACCGGCGCCGTCGGTGTTCTGGTCGGAGTCGGACCGGGCGCCGCTTGCACGACCCGTGGAGTCCTCGGCATCGGAGTTCCCCAGGCGACCGCGATCGCTGACGTTGCCGCCGCCCGCTCCCAGCACATGCTGGAGACCGGTGAGTACGTCAACGTGATCGGTGATGGCGGCATGCGCACCGGTGGCGACATCTCCAAGGCGATCGCCTGTGGTGCGGATGCCGTGATGATCGGTTCGCCGCTTGCCAGGGCCAAAGAAGCTCCTGGCCGCGGATACCACTGGGGCATGGCCACCTTCCATTCGTCGCTGCCGCGCGGTACCCGCGTGACCACCGTCCAGGACGGCACCATGGAGGAGATCCTCCTCGGACCCGCTCATACGAACGACGGCACCTTCAACCTGATGGGTGCCCTCAGGACCTCGATGGCCACCTGTGGCTACGAGGACATCCGTTCATTCCAGCGGGCTGAAGTGATGGTTGCTCCGGCGCTGATGAGTGAAGGCAAGAAGCTCCAGAACGAACAGTCGGTCGGCATGGGCTCCAACGGCCGGGCGGCCGTGGCGGCAGGTGTCGATGTGGCCGACGGCTGATTGATGTCGGTCGCCACAACCGAGGAAGTACTGGTCCTCGATTTCGGGGGCCAGTACTCGCAGTTGATCGCCCGCCGCATCCGCGAATGCGGCGTATTTGCCGAATTGCTTCCGGTCACCACTTCGACCGAAGCGATTCTGGCGCGAAACCCGAAGGCCCTGGTCCTTTCCGGAGGTCCGGCTTCGATCCATGATCCGGGCGCTCCGAGCTTCCCGGAAGGACTGATCGAGCTCGGGATTCCGGTTCTGGGCATCTGTTACGGCATGCAGGCGATGGCCCACACGCTCGGCGGGCGGGTCGAACAGGCCGAAGCCGGCGAGTTCGGTCGGACCGATCTGGTCGTGGTCGGTGACGGCGGCACCCTGCTGGGCGGGCTGCCGACCGAGCAGACCTGTTGGATGAGCCACCGGGACTCGGTGTTCGAGGCCCCGGAGGGATTCACACCGATCGCCGCGTCTCCCGGTTCGCCGGTGGCCGCGCTGGAGGACCACGAGCGGGGTCTCTACGGGATCCAGTTTCACCCGGAAGTGGTCCACACGCCTTACGGAACCGAGGTCCTGACCAGGTTCCTTCGTGAAGTTGCTGGCTGCATCGAGCAGTGGAACCCCGCTTCGGTGGTCGCCGAGCAGGTCGAGGCGATCCGGGCTCAGGTCGGCGACGGCAACGTCATCTGTGGCCTCTCCGGTGGCGTCGACTCTTCGGTCGCGGCCAAGCTGGTCCACGAAGCGATCGGTACCCAGCTCACCTGCGTCTTTGTCGATCACGGCCTGATGCGCTCGAACGAAGGCGAGCAGGTGGTCGAGTCCTTCCAGCAGTTCGGCATCCCGCTGGTCCACGTCGACGCCGAGGAACGCTTCCTGAAGCGCCTCGAGGGCCAGACCGATCCCGAGACCAAACGCAAGATCATCGGCGAGGAGTTCATTCGGGTATTCGAAGAAGAAGCCCTCAAGCTCGATGACGTCGACTACCTGGTCCAGGGAACTCTCTACTCGGATGTGATCGAGTCCGGTGGCAGCGACCACGCCGCGACGATCAAGTCTCACCACAACGTCGGTGGCCTGCCCGAGGACCTCCAGTTCGAACTCGTCGAGCCGTTGCGGATGCTCTTCAAGGACGAGGTCCGTGCCGTCGGCACCGAACTCGGCCTCCCTGACCGCCTCGTCTGGCGCCAGCCGTTTCCGGGTCCAGGACTCGGCATCCGGATCATTGGGGGAGAGGTAAACAAGGAACGGCTCGACATCCTGCGTGCCGCCGACTCGATCCTCCAGGAAGAGATCCGCGCCGGCAACCTCTACCGCGAACTCTGGCAGTCCTTCTGCGTCCTGCCGGCGATCCGCTCGGTCGGTGTGCAGGGAGACGGCCGCACCTACGCCTACCCGATCATCATCCGAGCGGTGACGAGCGAAGACGCCATGACCGCCGACTGGGCAAGGCTGCCCTACGACCTGCTGGAAAGGGTCTCAAACCGAATAATCAACGAGATCCCCGGGGTCAATCGCGTCGCCCTGGACATCTCGTCGAAGCCACCAGCCACGATCGAGTGGGAGTAAACCCGGCTGGCGGGCGACGCCCGGGAACGACCTGGGCCCGCCTGGACTTTTTCGACGCTCGCGCGACTCGCTCATTGACCGAGGTCAAATCGCTTCGTCGGCTCGCTTACTCCTCGCCAGCCGAACCCAGGACCGTCCCCGAGCACCACCCTCATCGGAGGAACGCCCGAGACACGGGAGCCCTAAAAAGCACCGAGATCCCCGAAACCGTCGATTATCCGCGGTTTCCGGGATCTCGCGGCCTAGAACGGGCTCCGAGACCACGAAAGTCCCCGACAATGCCGGACTTTCGTGGTCTCGGTGCTCCAAACGGCCGATCTACCTAAGGCTCGGGTGTGGGGCGGGTTCCCTGTCCAAGTGCATCCCTTTGGAGAACCATTGACTCAGCGAGCAAATGATCCCTCAGCAACTCATCCCCAAAGCATCTTGGACAGGGGTGCCCGTTCCGCACCCCAGGCAAGTTCGATTGCCGGGCTACTCCGGGGTTACGTAGGCTCCGGACAGGCCTCCGTCGACCATGAAGGTTGACGCGGTGACGAATGAGGAATCGTCTGATGCCAGGAAGAGGGCGCTCTGTGCGATCTCTCGTACCTCTCCGAAGCGTCCCATCGGGATGTGGACCAGGCGGCGGGAGGCGCGGGCCGGGTCGGAGGCGAACAGCTCTTCGAGCAAGGGCGTGTTGACCGGTCCCGGGCAAAGCGCGTTCACGCGGACTCCGCGGCGGCCGAACTCGACTCCCAGCTCACGGGAGAGGGAGAGCACCGCCCCCTTGGAGGCGGTGTAGGAGATCTGGGAGGTTGCGGCGCCCATGATCGCCACGAAGGACGCTGTGTTGATCACCGAGCCGCCGTCGGTTTCGATCAGGTGTGGAATCCCGTACTTGCAGCAGAGAAAGACGCTGCGCACGTTGACGTCCTGCACCCGTTGCCAAACCTCGAGTTCCGTGTCCAGCACCGAGACGTCGTCTGGCGGGTTGATGCCGGCGTTGTTGAAGAGCACGTCGATCCGACCGTACTTTTCACGCACCTGCGCGTACATGTCTCGCACCTGATCCTCGTTGGCCACGTCGACTTCGAGCGTGAACTCGCCTTCCGCCCCGGAATCGAGATCGGCTCCGACCACGATCGCCTCCTCCGCGGCGAACAGGCGGGCGGTTTCGGCACCGATGCCCGAAGCGGCCCCGGTGATCACGCAGACCTTTCCGGCCAGCCGTCCCGCCATCAGTCCGTATCTTCCGTCGAATAGAACACGTTTTTCACCTCGGTGTAGTGGTCGAGTGCGTTGGGGCCGAGTTCCCGACCGATTCCCGACTGCTTGAAGCCGCCGAAGGGGGTCGAAACCCGGACTGAACTGTTCGAGTTGATTGAAAGGACCCCGGTGTCTATCTGGCGGGCGACTCGCAGTGCGCGGCCGCCGTCCCGGGTCCAGATCGAACCGGAGAGTCCATACTCGGTGTCGTTGGCGATCCGGACCGCCTCCTCCTCGCTGTCGAAGGGGATCACGGAGGCCACCGGGCCGAAGATCTCCTCGCGAGAGGCGCGGTCGGAGTTGGAAGCAGGGGAGAGCACCGTTGGCGGGAACCAGTAGCCCGGACCGTCGGGAATCGAGCCCCGGAAGGCGACCGGAGCGCTGTCGGGAACGAAGGAAGCGACCTGCTCCCGATGTGAAGCTGAAATCAGGGGTCCCATTTCCGTCGAAGGATTGAGCGGATCTCCTACCCGAATCCCTTTGACCGTCTGCTCCATGGCTTCGAGAAAACGATCGACCTGTGAGCGCTCGACCAGGATCCTCGACCGGGCGCAGCAGTCCTGTCCCGCGTTGCCGAAGACCGCGGAAGGAGCTGCCGCTGCGGCTCGTTCGATGTCGGCATCGGCGAAGACCAACGTGGCCGATTTGCCGCCGAGCTCCAGGGTGACCCGCTTGATGGTCTGTGCCGCGCCGGCAGCAATTCCCCGGCCGACCTCGGTCGAGCCGGTAAAGGCGATCTTGTTGATGTCGGGGTGCTCGACCATCCGGCTGCCGCAGGTTCGCCCGGGACCCGCG
The DNA here is from genome assembly GCA_051306195.1 of Solirubrobacterales bacterium. Classification (GTDB taxonomy): domain Bacteria; phylum Actinomycetota; class Thermoleophilia; order Solirubrobacterales; family 70-9; genus 67-14. Next base: position 19,824 of record JBPPMT010000034.1, on the reverse strand, counting down.
ACCACGGTCAGCACGCCTTCGGGCAGGCCGGCCTCGAGCGCGATCTTCTCGAGTTCCAATGCAGTCAGCGGCGTAAGTTCAGCCGGCTTCAGCACGACCGTATTGCCGGCGGCCAGGGCCGGAGCGACTTTCCAGGAGGCGATCGCCAGCGGAAAGTTCCAGGGCACGATGAGTCCGACCATGCCCAGCGGCTCGCGGAAGGTGAAGTCGACTCCGCCGGCGACTGGGATCGTCTGGCCCAGAAGCCGTTCCGGTCCTCCGGCGTAGTAACGAAAGGTCTCGATGACCATGCCGATCTCGCCGGTGGCATCGTTGATCGGTTTGCCTGCATTCCTTGCCTCGAGCGTGGCCAGGTCTCCGAGCCGGGCTTCGAGCCCGTCAGCGATTGCACGCATCAGCTTCGCCCGGTCTGCCGGGTTCACGGCGCGCCATCCCGGGAAGGCGGCCCTGGCGGCGGCTACGGCGGCGTCAACCTCCTCGATGCCAGCCCTCGGAATTTCGGCCATCACGGCTTCGGTCGCGGGTTCAACTATCGAGAGCATCAGGCCTCCATTCTCGCACGGGCGGCATCTACCAGGGCTGCAATCAGGCAATCGTTTTCTTCGATCTCCGGGTGCCACTGAACTCCAAGGGCGAAGTACTTGCCGTCCACTTCAATCGCTTCGGCGATGCCGTCGGGGACTGCGAATCCGGTGACCTCGAGGCCGGTTCCGATGCGGTTCAGTCCCTGATGGTGGTGAGAGGTGACCGTCAGGCGGGTCGTGCCACAGAGTCTGGCGATCCTTGAGCCCTCGGTCAGCTCCACGTCGTGCTCGTCAAAACGGCCCGGCACCGTTCGATGGCGCTCGTGACCGAGCACATCCGGCAGGTGCTGCGCAAGGTCCCCGCCCGCAGCCACGTTGATCAACTGGAAGCCCCGGCAGATTCCAAGCACCGGCAAGTCAGACTCGAGCGCCGACTTCGCCAGGCTGATCTCGAACTGGTCTCGCCCCGGCCGTATGTCGGCGGTCTCGGGAGACGGGTCAGCGCCGTATGAGGCGGGGTCAACGTCAACGCCACCCGTGAGTATCAGGCCGTCCAGTCGCTGGAGTAGTGGCCCGGGGTCCTCGGTTACTACCGGATCCGTCGGGAGCAGCAGAGCGACTGCTCCGGCGCGCTGGACGGTGAGCGCGTAGCCGGTCGGAGCGAGGTCCGCAGGCTGGTTCCAGGCTCCCCATCGGGCAGTTTCCGTGGCAGCCGTGATTCCGATCAGGCAGGCACCTTCGGCACCTGCGGTCAATGGCGCTCGAATCCGCGTCGGCGCTCCCAGTCGGTGACTGTCGCCTCAAAGGTTTCAATCTCGAATTCAGCCCGATGGACGTAGTGCCGGACTACCTCTTCTCCGAATGCCTGGTTGGCGAGCTTGCTGTCCCTGAAGAGGTCCCGGGCCGTGTAGATGTTCGACGGCACCCGTTCGGCCCCCGCGGTGTAGGCGTTGCCGTCGCAGGAAGCCTGAAGCGGCAGTTTGCTGTCGACCCCGTCGAGTCCGGCGGCGATCATCGCGCTGATCGCCAGGTAAGGGTTGACATCGGCACCCGGCAAGCGGTTCTCGACCCTGAGCCCTTCGCCATGGCCAACCACCCGGAAGGAGCACGTGCGATTGTCCTTGCCCCAGGTCACCGAGGTCGGCGCAAAAGATCCTTCGGCGAAGCGTTTGTACGAATTGATGTTGGGCGCGTAGAAAAGGGTCAGTTCGCGCAGGTATTGGAGCTGTCCCGCGACGAAATGTTCGAACATTTCCTGGTCTGCCGCGAAGGCGTTTTTCCCGTCCGTCCCGGCCAGTGAGAGATGAATGTGGCAGGAGCTGCCTTCGCGCTCGTCCCATTTCGCCATGAAGGTGATCGAGCACTCCTCCTGGGACGCAATCTCTTTGGTGCCGGTCTTGAAGATGACGTGCTGGTCGGCGGTTGTCAGCGCGTCTTCATACCGGAAGTTGATCTCGTGCTGGCCGAGATTGCATTCGCCCTTCGAGTTCTCGACTTCCATGCCGGCCGCTTCCATTTCGTTGCGGATCCGCCGGATGAGCGGTTCTATCCGGGCGGTGCCGAGCAGCGAATAATCGACGTTGTAGAGATTTGCCGGATCGAGGCCCCGGAAGTCACGCTTCCAGGCATCTTCGTAGGTATTGCGGAAGACGATGAACTCCAGCTCGGTCGCCGCATTGGCGATGAGCCCTCGTTCTTCGAGACGCTCGAGTTGGCGGCGGAGAATCTGCCGCGGTGATGCCACGACCGGCTTGCCATCGTGCCAGCCGCAGTCGGCCATCAGCAGGACCGTCTTCTCGTGCCAGGGGATCGCCCTCAGGGTCGACAGATCGGGCTTCATCACGAAGTCCCCGTAACCCTTTTCCCACGATGACATCTCGTACCCGCCGACCGTCTCCATTTCGGTGTCGACGGTCAGCAGGTAGGAGCAACCTTCGGCTCCGTTCTCGAGGATCTCGTTCAGAAAATGGGTCGCGGTCAGACGTTTGCCCTGGAGGCGACCCTCCATGTCGGCGATCGCGAGCAGGACCGTTTCAACTTCGCCTGCCGCGACCTCCGACCGTAGTTGTTCGAGATCCATCTCGGCTACGGGGTATCTCCGGGTCCGGAAGTGGGGGCCGGCGGGTCGGTGGGTCCGCCACCATCACCGGCCATCTCTCCTTCATCGATCACGCGTCCGGTGTCATCCGTCCTCACCTGGCGGATCGGACCCTGGAACGTGTTCTTCGCCGAGATCAGCCACCACAGCCCGACCGCGACGATCACGATCAACACGGTGACGGGCGCGTAGTTCAGATACTTGATGTCGAAGGCGTCGTCCCACGGTACCGATACCGCCGCTGTCGGGACGCTGAAGGTGATCACACAGATGATCACCCAGACGACTGCGATCGGGTTGATCCATTTGTACTTCTTGCCAAGCGTCCAGGGTCCGGGTTCGAAGTCGTCACCCATTCGCCACCGCAGGTAGATCGGGATCACGTAGGCGATGTAGAGGCCGATCACCGCGATCGAGACCACTGCGGTGAAGGCAAAGGCAATGCCCGCGTCGTCGCCGATCAGCGCCGGCAGCGTGATCACCAGCGCGCAGGCTGCCATGAAGAGCACTGAGAGGTGGGGAACGCGATGGTGGTTCAGCCGGGTCCACAGGCGATGCCCGGGAACCGCCTTGTCGCGCGAGAAGGCGTAACACATACGCGACGAACTGGTGAGGCAGGCCATGCCGCAGAAGAACTGGCCGACGGTGGCGATGATCAGGACCATCTTTGCGGCCCAGGAGTCGAGGGCCAGGGTGAGGATCGACGCGGCAGTACCGATGCCGTAGCCGGCCTCGTCGTTCACGCCGTTGATCGCGGGCACCATTTCCTGTGAGACCGAGAAGGTGATCGCGAGCAGGACGAACCAGCCAATCAGGCCGGCCCAGAATACCGAGCGCCAGACGCCCTTTGCGGCGCCCATCGCGGCGCCTTTGGTCTCCTCAGAGACGTGGGCAGACGCGTCGTAGCCGGTCTGCGTATACATGGTCAGCAGGAATCCGAGCGGCAGGATGTAGAACCAGAACGCAGCGCCAACCGTGGTACCGGCGAAGAGGCCGGTGTTGTTGAAGGTCTGTGTGAAGACGAAGTCGAAACTCGCGTGTTCGGATGGGATGAAGATCAGCAGTCCGATGATCACTGCGACACCGAACACGTGCCACCAGACCGAAAGGTTGTTCATCTGAGCGACCAGCGGCGAAGAATAGATGTTGATCAGCGAATGTATCGCGAGGATGATTGCGAAGAGGATGAACGTCTCCCGCAAGGCGTGCTCAGTGTCGCTGAAGTTCATGAAGCCGATATCCAGCCCGTAGATCTGGAGCACTGTGTTGAGGAATGCGGCCGAGCCGTAGACCACCGACGCGGTGACGCCGACCAGGCCGATCAGGTTGAACCAGCCGGTGAACCAGCCCCAGGTCTTTCCGCCGAGGTCCGACGCCCAGTAGTAGATCCCGCCCGCGGTCGGGTATTTGGAAACGAGCTCGGACATCGAGACAGCGACCAGGAGAATGAGACCGCAAATGATCGGCCACCCCCAAGAGATCGCGATCGGTCCGCCGGCGTTCCAGGCGACCTGATAGGTCGTGAAGCAACCGGCAAGGACCGAGATGATCGTGAACGAAATCGCGAAGTTCGAGAATGAACTCCACGCACGGTCGAGTGACTGGGTGTAGCCAAGCTCCGCCAGTCGCTCTTCGTCGGTAGTGGGCTGCTGGGACGAATCAGACATGTAACCCTCCTGTTGTCGATCAAGCAAGATCTCGACCAGGCGTCCCCTACGCCGCCCAACGAACTTTGTCCGAGCCTAGGGGCACAGGTGCCTCGGCGTCAAGTGGACGACACCTCTAGCAGTCTTCGCAGGTTCCTTTGAGGGTTATGTCGTGGCTCTGTATCTGGAATCCGTCCCGGACTGAGACCTCGTGGATGGCCTTTTCCAGTTTCTTGTCTTCGAACGGGACCACCTTGCCGCAGTCTGTGCAGACGATGTGATGATGGTGGTGGCCTTCGGGATCGACCTTTTCGTATCCGGCGGAGTCGCCGCCGACGTCGATCCGCTGGACCAGGCCCAGCTCTTCCATCTGCTCGAGGGCGCGGTAGACAGTGGCCCTTCCGACGCCTTCCAGACGGCGGTCGAGTTCGAGCGCAGTGACTGCACAGCTCTGGTTGCTGAGCAGCTCAACCACCTTGCGACGTGAGCCACCGCTGCGGTATCCGGCGTCGGTCAACTGTTCGAGCGCGTAATCGGCCCAGGTGGTCGATCCGGCCCCGGTCCCTGCTTTGGCGGCGGTGCTCATGCGCTGATCCTAACCCTGGCGACTCGTGACCTGACCGGCATTGCTGCTGCCGCTGCAGCAAGCAGATAACAGGCGAGCAGCACGACGACCACCGAAGCTCCGGCAGCGGTCCGCAGGTAGTAAGAGGCATAGATCCCGGCCACGCCGGCGACCACGGCGACCAGCACAGCAGTCAGCATCATCGGGCCGACCCGGCGGGAGACGAGGCGGGCTGCGGCTGCCGGTCCGACCAGGATCGCCGCGACCAGCAGGTTGCCGAGGCCCTGAACCCCGACCAGCACGGTGACCGCGACCAGGGCGAGGAGGAGGGCGGTGATGATCCCGGGCCGAATTCCGAGCGAAGGACCGGCATCCGGACTGAATCCGATCGCCAGCAGGCGGTCGTGGAAGAGCCAGAGGACACCGAGCACGACGAAGCCGATCGCGGCAGTGACGGCGAGCTGGGCGTCGTCAACCCCGAGCAGGTCGCCGAACAGGAGGGACTGGATACCGGGGGGACTTTCGGGCGAAAGCGCCATCACGACTCCCAGCCCGAAAAGGGTGGTGACAACGACCGCGATCGCGGTGTCGGCAGAATCGCCGGCGAATCGGCTGAAGAGTGCGATCAGCAGAGCGGCGAGGATGATCCCGACCGCTCCGCCGAGCAGCAGGGGCAGGCCGAGCAGGGCCGCCCCAACCAGTCCGGGGAACATGCCGTGGGCCAGCGATTCGGCGCTGTAAGAAACTCCGTAGAGGACCACCCAGCAGCCGACCGCCCCGCTGATCGCGCCGAGGATGGCGATCTCAACCAGTGCCCGGACCGTGGTCCCGTAACTGAGGGGTTCGGTGATCCACTCGATCATCGGTGCTCCCCGTCGTGGTGATGGTGAGCCGGAAGCACGCCGAGGTCCGGTTGTCCGGGGATCTCCACGATGTGTCCACCGTAGGTTGCTTCGAGCACCGGTTTGCTCAGGGCTTCCGCCGGGGTTCCGAAGGAAATCTGTTCGCGGTTCAGGCAGAGGACCAGGTCCCATTTTTCCGCCTGCTCGATTTCGTGGGTGGCGATCATCACCGTCCGGCCGGTCTCTGCGAGCCGGTCGATCAGACCTTCGAGACGGGTTTCGTTGGCCGAGTCGAGGCCGGTGAATGGTTCATCCATGAGCAGCAACTCGGCGTCGGCCGTCAACGCCCTGGCGATCAGAACACGTTGCCGCTGGCCGCCGGAGAGGTCGCCGTATTGGACATTTGCCAGGTCGGCCAGGTCGACTTCGGCCAATGCCGCCCGGGCCCGCCTTCGCTCGGCCCGGCCCGGACGTTTCCACCAGGGCAGGCGGGCCAGTGATCCCATGACAGCCACATCCAGCGCCGAAACGGGGTAGTCGAGACGGGAGCGGTCGGTCTGGGCGACGGTCGCCGTGCTCGTCGTTACCTGGAGACTTCCGGAGGCCGGACTCAGCTCGCCGAGCAGGGCACGGAAGAGGGTGGTCTTGCCACCGCCGTTCGGACCGAGGATCGCGACTCTGCTTCCGGCTGGAATCTGGAACTCGAGCCCCCGCAGCGCGAGGTCACCCCCGTAACCGAGGGAGGTGTGTGAGGCGATGACGACCGGCTCAGTCATCGGACTCTCCAAAGCAGCCGAAGCGGCCGCCGCTCATCCCGCGGATCACGGCATCGGCGTTTGCTTTCATCGAGCCGAGCCAGGTCTCGCCGTCCGAACCGGCCTCCCCGAGCGTGTCGCCGTAGAGCGAGAACTCGGTGCTGGCACCGGTGTCCCGGGCGACGGCTTCGGCGAGCGCGGAGGAGACCGAAGACTCCGGGAATACCGCCTTGACCCCTTCGCGCCGAATCGTCTTTTCAAGATCCGCGAGGTCGCCGGCCGAAGGCTGGGCTTCGGTGGTCAGTGCCGGGATCACGGTCCCCACGGTTTCGATCCCGAAGCGGCCGGTGAAGTAGCCGAATGCGTCGTGGTCGGTGACGATCTTTCGGTCAGCCCAGGGAACCCGCTTCAGGCAGGCCGTGATTCCAGTGGTCAGGCCGGTGACCTTCCGGTCGAACTTCCTCGTTTGTTCCCGGAAGTAGCCGGCGTCGCCCGGGGCGACGCCGGCAAGAGCCGTTTCGACCTCCGTGGCCGCCGACTTTACATTGACCGGGTCCTGCCACCAGTGGGGGTCGAAGTCTTCTTCGTGGCTTTCGTATTCCCCACCGGCCGCTTCTTCGTGCCCGTCTTCGCCGTGCAGCTTGACCGGCAGGCCTTCGCTCAGGTCGATGACGGTGGCATCGCTGCCGCTGTCCCTGATCAGGTCCCCGGTCCACTCATCGAGGTGGCCACCGGAACGGAAGATGATGTCTGCGTCTGCCACTGCCTTCACATCTGAAGGGCGCGGCTCGTACTCATGGGGATCGGTGTTGGGCTGGAGGACGCCGGTGAGGTCGATTCGGTCGCCGCCCACTTCCGCCACGAAGTCACGAACCTGGGTCGTGGTCGCGACCACCTTTGGTCCGTCGCCACCCGAGCCCTGGCCACCGCATCCGGCCGCAAGCCCGGTGAGGGCCAGCACAGCCGTCACGACGGCGAGCGGCCGCGCTCCGAATCGACCTCTGAGCGCACGGGCGGCGAACGAAGCAGCGAAAACGGCTCCGGTGACAACCGCGATCGTGGCCCCGGGAGGCGCGTTTGTCTCAACTGAGAGCCACAGGCCAAAGGTGCCTTCGACGACCACCAGCAGGATGGTCGCGATCTGCATGGTCGTAACCCGGCGGGCGAACAGCCGGACCGTCGCTGCGGGAACTACCATCAGCGCCGAGATCAGCAGGGCACCTACAGCGCTGAGGCTGGCGACCACCGTTACTGCGACCACCGCTAGCAGGGCAGGGTCGAAGAGTGCGGATCCGGACCTCAGTCTGACGGCGGAGTCCTCGTCGAATCCTTTGGCCAGCCAGTGGTGGCCGAGGAGAAGAGTGGTGACGATCGCGAGCACAGCGGCTCCGGCGGCCAGCCAGATGTCGCTGGAATCGATTGCCAGCAGTGACCCGAAGAGCAGGGTGTCCACGTTCGCGCCCGAGCCGAACACGTCGCTGGCGAGGATTACCCCGGCCGCGAGACAGGCGACCAGAGCCAGGGCCGTGACGCTGTCGGCGGCCGTCCGTCGGGAACGGGCGAGCATGGCCGAGAGGAGGGTGAACGCACCGGCGGCACCGAATGCTCCGAGTGCCGGGGAGAAGCCGATCCCGTCAGCCAGGACCAGCCCGGGGAAGGATGCGGTCCCGATCGCGTGCGAATGAAACGCGAGCCCGCGCAGAACGATCCAGGAACCGATCAACCCTGCCGGAATCGACAGCAGCAGAATCTCGACCAGTCCCTCTTGGACGAACGGCAGGTTGAATGTTTCGAGCACGACTGACTAGCCCTTCAGCATCGCGGGAGGAAGCGGCAGTCCGAGGTCTTCCGCCAGGAGGCCCTGGATGACGATCATTCCCGCGAAGGAGCCCGCGGCGGCTGCGATCGAGACCTGGGGGAGATCACCCGCCAGGTCACCGGCGGCGAAGATGCCGGCGGCATCCAGCGTCCGCCGCTGTTCGTCATCGAAGTCGGCGGGTCCATCGGTGAGCATGATGATGTCGTCGCTCCAGCCCCGGATCATCAGGGCTGCGTGAATGCCGGTGGCGCCGTTGCCGCGAACCGCCAGGGAACCGTCCCGCACATCCCATCCGTGGCAGAAGGGGCAGTGGAATACCGAGCGACCCCAGAGGTCTTTCAGTCCTGGCAGGTCGGCGGTCACGTAGTTCATGCCCATCGCGAAAATGAGCTTGCGGGCCTTCTCCTGGCTGCCGTCCTCGAGATCAAGGACGAAAGCCTCGTCGGTTCCGGTTCCACTCAGGACAACGCCGGACCGGACTTCGACCGTGGGGAACTCTTCGAGATCCCGTCGACCGGTCGCATGGAGCTCGGCCGGGGGGCGACCCTTGTGTCCGAGCAGGCCGCCGACACCGGTGTCGGGTAGGTTGCTCTGCTGGCCGGCGTCGATCAGGAGAGTCGATCTTCTGGCACGGCCGAGAACCAGAGCGGCACTCAGACCCGCTGCACCTCCGCCGAGGATGATGCTGTCAAGAGGTTCTGTCGCTGATGACCCGGCCATGCGTCCTCAATTCCGTTGGGAAGAGGAAGCGTACTACAAAATGAGATTGAGTCTCATTCCTCTGATGATGAAGTCACCGACAGGGGGCGGGTCAGCTGTAGCGGTCCCATTTCTGGAGGGAGGGGGTCGGGTTGAGGAAACTGCCGCCCTGGTACCAGCCGGGACCCGACCAGATCTCAAAGTGGAGGTGGCAGGCGGTGCTTCTGCCCGTGGTGCCGACCTTGCCGATCCGCTGGCCGGTCTTGACCTTCTCGCCGACATCGAGCGGCGAACGTGTCGGCATGTGCATGTAGACGTGGCTCTTGCCGCCGGCACCCTTGAGGTTGATCACGATGTAATTACCGGCGCCGCCGGCCTGGTAGTCGTTGTAATAGACCGTGCCGGCGCGGGCCGCGATCAGCTTTGAACCACAGTCGGCCATTACGTCCTGGCCCTGATGTCCGCGGCCGGCTCCGATGCTGTCGCCGTAGGAGTGGGGCGCCCGGACGGGGTATACGTAGGCGTACATCCGGAAACCAAAGGGGTCGTCCTTCTTCTTGCTCTTGCGGGCCCGGACCAGCGACTTGGAGAGGATCGCCTTGGTTCCGTCGATGCTGCGCACAACGAAGTGGTAGCGGCCATTGGGGGCCCGTTTTCCGCTGGTGGTTCTGCCGCTCCAGCCCGCAGCCTGGGCGCTGCCGGTCGGCACGTTCTTCTTGAACTTGCTGAATACGACCTCGCCCGAGGCGGTGGTCACGTCGATTCGCAGGTCGTTCCTGTCCTTGCCACCGTTGATCACGTAATTCAGGGTCGGGCGGCGCTTGCCGTACTGGTAGGCCTTTGTCGGGGTGGTCTCGGCGTCGGTAATACGGAGCGCGGCGGTGCGTCCCAGGTCGATCTTCGGTCCGATCTTGAGCTTGTCCTCGGACGAGGTGACTGAACCGCTCGAACTGATCACGCGGACCTTGCCGGTCGCGGCGTCTTCCGGAACGGCGGCTTCGACCCGGCCAGGTGAGCTTAGGTCGGCCTCGACGCGGATCCGCTTCTTCGTGCCGGCGAAACTGACGGTCTCGGTTGAACCCAGGTCAGAGCCGGTGATCTGGATCTCACCGCCGGGCGAGGCGGTCCTGATCTCGCTACAGCCCGAAAGGCAGATTACGTCGTCGATCTCCGCCGAAGGAGGAACCACGATTCCGCCGCCTCCGGAGGTCAAAGCCATGGCGGGAGCTGCACAGGTCAAAAAGACCGCGCATACAGACAGGCTCAGGAACTTTGATCTTCTGGGGGACATGGCTCTTTCGGATGCCTGCGGAGTTAGCTGGCGGGCTCGCGCTGAAAGAGTTGCGCTACAGGGCAGTAACTGCCCCCGATTCGCCCCATGGGGAAAAATCTCCCCGGTGGTTCCTCCGCCTTGAACCGGAAACCGGTTCGAGTTCGGCGTTATTGAAGTTACGACAGTATAGGGAGCGAATCAGAGGTCAGAGCGAAGCGACTTGGATTCCTTGAACTCTCTATCATGCGCAAGCCGCGGTCGCGAGTGACAGGCTCGCCTGCGGACACTCAACCATGAAGACTTTTGTAGCCACTCCCACCACACGCCAGAGAGACTGGTACGTCGTTGACGCCGAGGGTCAGACCCTGGGCCGTCTCGCCACCCAGATCGCCGATGTCTTGCGCGGCAAGCGCAAGCCGGATTACACCCCTCACATCGACACCGGCGACTTCGTCGTCGTGGTCAATGCCGAGAAGATCAAGGTCACTGGAGACAAGATGAACTCCAAGATCTACTGGCGTCACAGTGGTTACCCCGGAGGAATCAAGTCGCGCACCCTGGGCGAAATGCTCGAGAAGCAGCCTGAGGAAGTCATCCGCAAGGCCGTCAAGGGAATGATGCCGCGCAACAAGCTTGGTCGAGCCCAGCTGCTGAAGCTGAAGGTGTATGCCGGACCGGAGCACAATAACCACGCCCAGATGCCCCAGCCGATGGAGATCAAGAAGTGAGCGAAGAAGAAAAGAACGAAGAAGAAGCACCCGCCGTTGAAGAAACTCCGGAAGAGACGCCTGAAGTTGAAGAAACACCCGAAGTCGAAGTAGACGTCGAGCTCGAAGTGACCGAAGAGGTTGCCGAAGACGGCTCCGTCGAAGTCGAAGCAGTCCAGACTGAAACGGTCACCGAAGACGGCGAAGTGGTTGAAGAAACCGTGATCGTCGAAGAGGAAGTCGTGCCCGGTGCCGATCTCGAACCGATTTCGGTCGAGCCGGTCGCCGAGCTCAGCATTGAAGAGCGCGCCCGCCTCGAAGCCGAGGAACTGGAACGCGCCGAACTTGAAGCCTCCGAAACCGGCGAAGATGACGAAGAGGCTCCGGCGCCCAAGCCGGCTCCGGCCAAGATCGCCAAGGATGCCCGTTACATCGCGACCGGCAAGCGCAAGCGCTCCGTCGCCCGGGTCATCGTTCTCGCCGGAGACGGCACCATCACGATCAACGAGCGCGAGATCGAGGAGTACTTCCCCCGCGCCCGTCATCGCACGATCGTCAACTCGCCGCTGGTCGCAACCGGCTACGAGTCGAACATCGACATTCGTATTCGCGTCCACGGCGGCGGCATCAGCGGACAGGCCGGCGCCGTGCGTCATGGCATTGCCCGCGCCCTCACCGAGGTCGACCCCGAGCTTCGCGCTGAACTCAAGCGCCGCGGCTTCCTGACTCGTGACGCACGAGCCAAGGAACGTCGCAAGGCCGGCCTCAAGAAGGCCCGCAAGAAGCCGCAGTTCTCGAAGCGCTAGGGCTCTGGCTTCTTCGGCCCGCAAACTCTTCGGCACGGACGGCGTCCGCGGCCGCGTCGGCGAGATTCTCAACGCGGACCTGGCCCTGTCGATCGGACGGGCCGGCACCGCGGCGCTCGGAATCGAACGCCCGCGGGTTCTGATCATCCGCGATACGCGAGAGTCGGGACCGATGCTCGAGGCAGCGCTGGCGGCGGGTATTTCCGAAGCCGGCGGTGACGTCCTGCTCGGCGGGATCCTGCCGACCCCGGCCGCAGCATTGCTCAGCCGCCAGTACGGATTCGACATGGCGGCCGCCGTCTCGGCATCGCACAACCCGTACTGGGACAACGGCATCAAGCTGTTCGCCGGGAACGGCGGCAAGCTCGACGACGAGACCGAGTCCGGGGTGGAGGCGCTGATCGCAGATCCGCCGACGCTCGCTGACCGTCCCGGCAACATCAGCGAACTCAGAGCAGCCGAGTCGGACTATCTCCGGGGTCTCCAGAAGGCATTTCGCCTGGATCTCGGCGGCCTGAAGGTCGTGCTCGACTGCGCCAACGGTTCGACCTACCGGGTTGCCGGTGAGATATTCAGCCGCCTCGGGGCGCAGGTCGAACTGATGGCCAGCCAGCCTGACGGCCAGAACATCAACTTTGAATGCGGCTCGACCGACGTCGGTCCGCTGTGCCGCCGGGTGGCCGATTCAGACGCCACCATCGGCTTCGCTTTCGACGGCGACGGCGACCGGGTGATGGCGGTTGACGGTGAAGGCAACGTCCATGACGGCGACCAGCTGATCAGCATCGTGGCGACTCATCGGGCCTCGCAGGGCACCCTCGGCGGCGGTGTCGCGGTGACCGTCATGACCAACTACGGCTTCCACAACGCGATGAAAGAAGCCGGGGTGGAGGTCGAAGTCACGAGTGTTGGTGACCGCTACGTCACCGAGGCCCTCAGGGAAAAGGACTGGGTGCTCGGCGGGGAGCAGTCCGGCCACATCATCTCGACCGACTACGCACCGACCGGCGACGGCATTGCCGCGGCGCTGATGGTCCTGGACGCCCTCGGAGGGCGGAAGCTCGAAGAATCAGGGGTGATGGTGAAGCTGCCGCAGACCCTGGTCAACGTGACTGTCGCCGACCGTGAGGCGATCGAAGGTGCGAGCACCGTGTGGGAAGCAGTGGACAAGGCCAACGCGGAACTCGAAGGTCGCGGACGGGTGCTCGTTCGGGCTTCCGGTACCGAACCTCTCGTCCGGGTGATGGTCGAAGCACCGACCCAGGAAGAGGCCGAGAGCATCTGCGGCAGCCTGGTCGAGCTGGTCAAGGCCGAGCTGGCCTGAGCGTTTGACGTAGCCTTACTCGTCTTATGTGCGGAATCATTGGATACGTCGGGGAACGTCCCTGCGAGGAAATTCTCGTGGCCGGTCTCGAGAAGCTCGAATACCGGGGGTACGACTCGGCGGGCGTAGCCATCCTGATTCCGGAAGGGGTCGAGAAGGTTCGAGCGGTCGGCAACCTTGCAAACCTGCGCGAGGCACTGGCCGCGCCTGATCTCGCCGGTCTTTCCGACAGCCCGACGGCTGACGGCGCCTGGACCGGCGTCGCCCACACGCGCTGGGCCACCCACGGTCGTGTCACCGAAGCCAACTGCCATCCACACTCCGATGAGTCCGGTGACGTCCAGATTGCGCTCAACGGCATCGTTGAGAACCACGCCGATATCCGGACGGAACTCGAGTCCGAGGGTTACGTCTTCAGCTCCGAGACCGACGCCGAAGTTGTCGCCCACCTGATCGCCAAGCATTTCGACGGTGACCTGACCGAGGCGGTCCGGGCCACGTACAAGGAACTCCGCGGCCACTACGGCTTCGTCGCGATCCACAAGGAGACCCCCGCCGTCCTCGTCGGTGCCCGCAAGGAAGTGCCGCTGATCATCGGCATCGGCAAGGGCAGCGAGAACTTCATCGCTTCGGCCATTCCCGCCTTCATGGCCGAGACCCGCGAGGTCCTGACCATCGAGAACGGTGAGATCGTCACCGTCACGAGGAACGACGTCGTCATCACGACGGCCGACGGCGATCCGGTTGAACGCGAGTCCGAGCTGGTCGAGTGGGACGAAGAGCAGGCCGAAAAGGGCGGCTACGACACCTTCATGATGAAAGAGATTCACGAGCAGCCCGAGGCGATCGCCGAGACGATCCTCGATCGCATGCCGCACGACGACGGGGTCGACCTCTCCGACGTCGGACTCAGCGATGAATACCTGAAGAACGTCGAGCGGATAATGATCGTGGCCTGCGGAACCTCGTACCACGCGGGACTGGTCGGCCGTTACGCAATCGGCGAATGGGCACGCATGCCGGTGGGAATGGACATCGCCTCCGAGTTCCGCTACTCGAACCCCGTAATCGGTCCCGGCACCCTTGTAGTAGGCATCACCCAGTCGGGAGAGACGGCCGATACTCTCGCCGCAATGAGGCTGGCCAAGGAAGCCGGAGCCATGGTGCTCGCGGTGACCAACATCATGGGCAGTCAGGCAACCCGTGATGCGGATGCCGTTCTTTACACCCGAGCCGGCCTCGAGATCGGGGTCGCCGCGACCAAGACATTCGTTGCCCAGGTGGCGGCCATGTACCTGCTGGCCCTGCGACTGGCCGAGCTCCGTGGCACTCTGCCGCACGAGCGGGTCGTCGAACTGGTGGCCGAGCTGAAGCGCATCCCGGACGCGATGGAAGCAACAATCGACCGGGTCTCCGACCAGGTCCTGGAGATCGCGAAGCGCCACTACGACCAGAAGTTCTTCCTCTTCCTCGGTCGCCACATCGGCTTGCCGGTCTGCCTCGAAGGTGCGCTCAAGCTGAAGGAGGTCTCTTACATCCCGTCCGACGCCTACGCGGCCGGCGAGATGAAGCACGGACCGATCGCGCTGCTCGACGAAAACACCCCGGTCGTCTGCGTGGCAACCGATTCCCCGATCCTCGACAAGATGCTTTCGAACATCGAAGAGACCCGCGCTCGCGGGGCCCAGACAATCGCTGTTGCGACCGAAGGCTCCGGCCGGGTCGAAGCCGTAGCCGAGGAGACGATCACGATTCCCGCCACGGACTGGGTTCTGCAGCCCCTCCTGGCGATCCTGCCCCTCCAGCTGCTGGCGTACCACGTGGCCCGCCTGAACGGCCTGAACGTAGACCAGCCGCGAAATCTCGCGAAGACCGTCACCGTCGAATAGACGGTGGCGAAGGGCCGGTGGGTGGCCAGGGGAATACCTGCAAACAGAGGCGGTAAGGTTCAGGCCTATGCGCAAGAATATGCTTCGTTACACCGTCCCGTCCCTGATCGTCACGGCAGTCGCCGCATTAGCCCTTTCCGCCTGTGGCGGAAACAGCGATGACGACGCCGCGTCCGCACTGGCCAAGTACATACCGGCCGACGCGCTTGTTTACATCGAAGGCAGCGTGCGACCGGAGAAGGAACTCTCCGACAACGTCGACGCCCTTGCCACCAAGCTGACCGGCAAGCCACTGAGCGAAACGATCGACGAGGCGCTGGCCATGGACGAGAGCGGCGACGTCACCTACAAGGAAGACGTCGAGCCGTGGCTCGGAGAGAACGCCGCGCTGTTCGTCTCCGCCGAAGCCGCGACCGACGCTGCGAACGAGTTCTCGGCCGAGAACCCGATCCCCGGTGACGTTGCGTCGGCCGGACTAACGGGCGACCAGGACGTCGGCATCGTTGCCGAAACGACAGACGTCGAGGCCAGCCAGTCGTTCATCGACAAGGCGGCCTCGGAAGACGGCGCCACTGAGAGCGAATACGAAGGCTTCAGCTACAAGGTCAGCGCGGACGACGATTCGGCGCTCGGCATCGTTGATGACCAGGTCGTATTCGCAACCACCGTAGATGTGTTCAAGGCAATGGTTGACGCCTCCAAGGGCGATTCGCTCGAGGAAACACCGGCTTTCTCCGACCTGTCAGGCAAGGCCGCGGACGGCAGCCTGCTCAACATCTTCGTGGCCAACGAGCCGATCCTGGAAGTGACCAGGAGCAGCGGATTTGACGCCGGTTCGCTTTATGAGTCGCTCGGCATGGACGTCGAAGACACAGGAACCATCGTCAGCCTCGTTCCGACAGCGGACGAGATCTCGATGGTCGGGGCGACCAACCTCGAGCCAGCCTTCGAAAGCGGCGATCCCAGCGCGCTGGTCGAGACCTTCCCGGCCGATTCACTGTTCGCATTCGGCTCCGGTGACATCGGGGCAAACGTCACCAAGGTCATCGATGCGATCGACAAGGACGGCATCGAAGGCGTGATCCCGCCGGGCGAGCTCAAGAAGAACCTGGATGAAGCTTCAGGACAGGGCATCGACGTCGAAGGCATCGTCAAGACGCTCGAGACGGTTGGCCTCTTCGTCAATGGTGATTCGGTTGACACCCTGGGCGGGGCCATGGTGTTGACCAGCTCGGATCCCGATCCGCTGAAGAGCACGCTCGGAGCGTTCTCCTCGCTGATCGGACTGGCCGGCGACACCAAAGTCAAGCCGCTCGGTGGCGGACTCACCGGGTTCAGCGTCAAGACGCCGGAACTCCCGGGTCGTCCCGTCGTGATCGCTCTCAAGGACGATCGCCTCGTAATCGCGATCGGACTGCCCGCCGCCAGGCAGGCCCTGACCCAGACCGGCCAGGCACTCGGAGATTCGGATGCCTACAAGGCCGCCGAATCCTCGCTCTCCGGCGAGAACGTCGACATGTTCGGCAACCCCGCCGCGATCGCTGATCTGATCGGCGAGGCGGCCGGTGGTGACCCCGACGCCAAGTCTTTCACCGACGCGTTGGGCAAGTTCGAATACATGGTCAGCGGTTCCGGGTCCGAAGACCAGACATTCGAATTCAACCTCGGCCTGAAGGACTGATTCATTGAAAACCGCCGGGCTGGGAATGGATCTGATCGGGATCGCTCGAATCGAGCGTGCCCTCGATCGCCATCCCCGCCTGGTGCAGCGGCTCTTCACTGACGGAGAGCTTGAATACGCAGGTTCGTTTGCGCGACCGGGCCGCCATCTGGCGGCCCGTTTTGCCGCGAAAGAAGCCGTGGTGAAGGCCCTTGCGCTCGATAAAGGGACGAGCCTGCGGGAGATCGAAGTGCTCAGCGGGACCCCGCCGGAGATCAGGCTTCATGACAAGGTCGGGCAAATCGCCCGGGAACGCGGACTCGGAGTCAAGGTGAGCCTCACCCACGAGCGGGACATGGCCGGAGCAGTAGCGATCGCCGAGGCGGTCTGATGGACGACTGGCTGGATCCGGTCTATGACGCCGCCGGCATGGGCGAAGCAGATCGCTGGGCAGTCGACGAAGGCGGGGCGCACTCGCTCGACCTGATGGAAGCGGCGGGGCGCGGGCTGGCCGAATCGGCCGCCGCCAGCGCCGGCACGGGGCCGATACGGATCGTCTGCGGTAAAGGCAACAACGGTGGTGACGGACTGGTCGCGGCCCGCTATCTGGCCGAGTCCGGATATGCCGTCGACGTGATCCTCCTCGCCGAACCCGAACTTCTGAGGCCCGACGCAATGACGAACTACAAGAGGCTGTTCGGGGTTGACATCTTTGATGGCATCGGTTCGCTTGCTCGCCTCAAGGGTTCCGGGGCGATAATCGACGCGATACTTGGCACCGGGTTCGAAGGAGAGCCAAAAGAAGTGGTTGCCGAAGCGATCAGCCGGATCAACGAAGTTGAATCAACCGTGATCAGTTGCGACGTACCTTCCGGGGTGAACGCTTCCACCGGAGAAGCCGGCCTAGCCGTCAAGGCCGATCGCACAGTGACCTTTCATTGCCTGAAGACCGGGCACCTGGTCGCCCCCGGCAAGCACCTCTGCGGACCAGTCGAGGTGATCGACATCGGTATCCCCGACGAAGCTCCGAAGGGTGAAGCCGCAAGTCGCATCACTTCGAGAGTGCTCGACCTCCTTCCGCGGCGTGGATCTGAATCAACCAAGTTCAGCTCCGGCCGGGTTTCCGTTGTCGGTGGATCAAAGGGCCTGACCGGAGCGGTCTGCCTGGCCGCCGACGCCGCGATCAGGGCGGGTGCCGGCTATGCGACGGTCGCTGTCCCCGCTGACCTCGAACCGATCTTCGAAGTAAAACTGACCGAAGTCATGTCGCTCGGCTGCGGCAAGTCGAAGGGTTACCTCGACAGTGCCGCCAAGCAGGAGATACTGGACCACCTGAAGGATGCTTCGGCGGTCGTGCTCGGCTCCGGAATCGGTCGCCACAAGGACACGGCGAAGCTGGTCCGTGCCGTTGCCGCGAAAGTGAAGGCCCCGCTGGTAATCGATGCCGACGGCCTCGGTGGTCTCGACGGGAAGCTCGACCAGGTCAAGGCAAGGAAAGGCGCCACCGTGCTCACGCCACACGCGGGGGAGATGGGCCGCCTTCTCGGAATCGACACGGCTGTAGTGAACGCCCACCGGCTGCGTACGGCGATCGACCTCGCCAATGCCACCGGTGCCGTGGTCGTGCTCAAGGGCGACGACACGATCGTCAGCGACGGAGACCGTGTGGCCATCAACGACCTTGCCGCACCCGGACTGGCGACCGCCGGTACCGGCGACGTCCTGGCAGGCGTGATCGGCGGAACGGTGGCGCGAGGGGTCGAACCATTCACTGCCGCCTGTGCCGCGGTCTACGCTCACACGCTGGCGGGCCGCCTGGCGGCCGAAGAGGTGGGCAGCAACGAAGGTGTGATCGCAACCGACGTGATCAACTCGCTTCCACGCGCGATGCGAGCCGCAGCCCCCGGTGACCGGGCCTTGGAATAATCTGACGCCATGCCGACCGTAGCCGACATCATGGACCGTGAACCTGCCACCGTTTCCCCGGACGACGACATCCGGTCGGTGATCGACGTTCTCCAGACTCACGACCTTCCCGGGGTCCCGGTCGTCGACGAGACCCGCAAGGTGGTCGGCATCATCACTGACTCCGACCTCGTCATCTCCGACGAGGACGCCGACTTCCATCTGCCGCACTACGTGAACATCATGGGCGCGGTTGTTTTCCTCGAATCGACCAAGCATTTCGAGGAGCGCGCGAAGAAGGCTTTCGCTGCGACCGCGACCGAGATGATGACCGCCGATCCGTGGACGGTCAAGGCCGACGAACCCGCTGAGCACGCGGCCAAACTCATCTCCGAAAAGAAGCACAATCGCCTGCCGGTAGTCGATGAAGAGGGCCGACTGGTCGGCGTTGTCACCCGGGTCGACGTTCTGGCCGCCCTCACCGGCGGCTGATGTACGAGCGGGCCGAGGCCCGGATTGATTTAGACGCACTGCGACACAATGTCGTCAGGCTCCGTTCGCTGCTGGCCGACGGAGTCGAACTCTGCCCGGTCCTCAAAGCAGACGGTTACGGACACAGCGCGGCCCATACGGCTCCAGCCGTGGCCGAGGCCGGGGCTGACCGGATCGCCGTTGCCACCGCCCGCGAGGCCATTCAGATCCGCAGCGTCGCGGCTGAAATACCGCTGCTGGTGCTCGGCGCGCTGGCCCCGGCAGAGGTCGAGATGGCGGTGACCGCCGGGACCGATGTTTCCGCCTGGGACCCCGGCTTCATCGCCGCGCTCGGGTCCAGGGCTGAAGCCGCCAACCGGACGATCGGCGTCCACGTCAAGTACGACACCGGCATGGGACGCCTCGGATCGGCCGATCCCGAACTGGTGGTCGAGATGGCCCGGTCGGTCGACACCCATCAGAACCTGAAGCTCGAAGCGATCTGGACGCACTTCGCCACCGCCGACGAAGCGGACCGGACATTCGAGAAGACCCAGCGCGACCGACTGGCCGAACTCGGCGCCCGGTTGCGGACCGAGTTCCCGGACATCAAGCTCCACGCAGCCAACAGCGCCGCCCTGATCAGCGACCCCGAATCCCACTTCGACCTCGTCCGGCCCGGCGTTGCGATCTACGGGATGGATCCCTTCGGCAACGACCCGGCCGACCACGGCCTCCAGCCGGTGCTTTCCCTCCATTCCTACGTCGCTTCGATCAAGCACTTCGAACCGGGGATGAGCGCCGGCTACGGGAGGACCTGGACCGCCACGCAGCCAACCCG
>JBPPMT010000009.1:0-14548 GCA_051306195.1 Solirubrobacterales bacterium | reverse complement strand
CAGAGGGCCGTGGCGATCACTGTCACCGAGCCGGCTCCTTCCTCTTCGAGTTCGCGGCCGGTTCCAAAGAACGGCTTGACTGCTCCGGCATCGCCGTAAGCGTTACCGAGGCGGGTCAGGGAGTCGACGATTATCACGACGTCCTCCCCGGCTTCTGCCTGGCGCTTGACCTTGGCCAATGCGTGCTCGGCCACTCGAACCTGCTCGTGTGCCCCGAGGTCGGCGGGTGCAGCTTCGATCGAGACACCGGGAACCTCGCGGGACCATGCGGTCACTTCTTCGGGACGTTCGTCAACCAGCAGCACGGTCACGTCGGTTCCTCCTTCGGTGCCTCCGGCAATCGCCTTGGCCAGCGACCTCAGGAAACTGGTGCGGCCAGCGCGGGGCTGCGCTTCCACCAGGACCCGCTGACCGAAAGCCAATGGGGCAAGAAGGTCAACCGCGCGGGCGAGAACGTCGTCGCTCTCGGCCTTCAGCGGAATGTGGCGGTGAGGTGCGATCGGGGTGAGACCATCGAAGGTCGGGCCGCGCTCGTCCTGCGGCGGCTCGCCGTTGACCTTTTCGACCCTGACCAGCGACGGGCGCCGCTCGCCGCGACGGGCCGGGCGCACGGGTCCGCTGACCTCGTCACCGGTGCGGAGCTGGCAACGGCGAATCTGGGCCGGCGAGACGTAAACACCGGACTCAGCGACGCCTTCGGCCTTGAGCAGGCCGCTGCCACGGGGCAGGACGTCGAGCACGCCGGTTACTTCGGTGATCTCGGCTTCGGCTTCGGACTTGTCGTTCGAGTCGCCACGGTCGGATCCGCCGCGGGACTCACGGTCACCTCCGCCGTCGCGGCGGGAGCGATCCCTGCCTCCACGCCGGCGGCGCCGGCCGGGACGGGCTCCACCGTTGTCTCCCCCTCCACCATCGGAGCGGGAGCCTTTGTCGGAACCGCCGTCACCATCTGACAGCTTGTCGACGAGGTCCTCACGGCGCAGCTTTCGGAATCCGTCAATCTTCATCTTGCTGGCGAGCTCGTGAAGCTCAGCCAGGCTCTTGCTTTCAAAATCAGTCATTTTCTCTTACCTGTCAGGGCAGGTCGCGTGGCTGCGACTCGTTGCCCGATTCAGTTCCGGGCGCCAGTGTGGCACCAGAACGATTTGTGTCAATCAAGGTTATTGAAGAGATTGGGTTTGGGACTTAGCGGGTAGCGAGCCCGGCGGGATTCAGTCCCTCGGCCAGGGCGGTATCGAGCCAGGCCTGCGACTGGGCCGCAATCTCCTGCTGCGACCAGCCAAGGCCCTTTGCCATCACCTCTGCCACCTCGCGTACGGACTCGATCGAATCAAGGCTCGAGGCCGCGGTCAGGCCCAGGCGGGTCCGGCGGAGCAATACATCGGCGATCGTCCGGGCCTGTTCGAGCTCAACCGCGACAACGACCTCTGCCAGCAGGTCGGGCCGGCCGGAGACGATCGGTTTGCCGAGTTCGGGGTCAGCCTGAATCAGCTGAAGCACCCCTCGGGCCGCGTGCCCGTAGCGAAACGCGAGCTGGTTGATCGCTGCTTCGGACATGTCGTCGGGCGCCTGCAGCCCCCCGGGATCAATTTCCATGCCGAGGGGAATCTCCGCCGTCTGGCAGCGGGCTTCACGTCCCGACCGTTCGACGATGCGATCAACCGTCTGCTTGGCCATGCGACGCCAGGTGGTGAGCTTGCCGCCAGTGATGGTCAGCATGCCCGACGAGGTTTCGTACAGCTCGGCGCGCCGGGAGATGTCAACCGACTTGCGCGGGTCGCCGGTGCTGATCAGCGGCCGCACCCCGGCGTAGGCACCCACAACGTCCTTCTCGTTCAGGTCCTTGCCGGTAAATGCGTTCACAGCCTCGAGCAGATACTCGATGTCGTCCTGCTCGGGAGCGACTTCTTCGATGCCGCCGTCGTGGTCAACGTCGGTTGTGCCGACGAGGGTCCGTCCGTACCAGGGGAGCGCGAAGATTCCCCGGCCCGCACCCGCCGGAACCACACATGCGGCGCGGCCCATGTCGAGGTCATCGGTCGAAAAGAGCAGGTGGGCACCGCGACTCGGCGCGATCTTCGGGACGTTCTCTTCGCTTTCGATCTCTCCGGGCCGGATCTGGTCAGCCCACACCCCGGTCGCGTTGATGACGTTGTCAGCCTCGACCGTGATCGACTCGCCCGACTCGGCGTCGGTGAACACAACGCCGCTGGCCTTGCCCCGGGCCTCGGTGACGTCAGTCACCTGGGCACTGTTCAGGCAGACGGCACCAAATCGCTGCGATTCACCGAGGATCGTGAGCACGAGCCGCACGTCATCCGTCTGGCAGTCGTAGAAGAGGTATGCGGACTCGGGGTCCCGATCGGCCAGCGCGGGCACAAGGTCGAGGACTTCGTCCCGGTCGATCGTGCGATGCCGGTCCGGTGACCAGTCACCCACTGCTTCTCCGGGACGACGACGCCTGGATTCCCGACGGCGCCCCCGGCTGCCGACGCCGGCAAGTACGTCGTAGGCATTGAGTCCGATGCCGATCTTCCGGTCGCGTTTCTGGTCCTTCAGGGTCGGGACGAGGAAAGGAGTCGGGTAAACCAGGTGAGGCGCGAGCTCAACCATGAGCTGCCGCTCGAGCAGGGCCTCGCGCACCAGTCCGAGGTCGAAGTTCTCGAGATAGCGGAGTCCGCCATGGACCATCTTCGAAGACCGTGACGAGGTGCCGATCGCGAAGTCGCGACCTTCGAGCAAGGCGACCGAATATCCGCGCGACGCCGCGTCAAGCGCCACGCCGGCACCGGTAATGCCTCCGCCGATCACGACCACTTCGAACTTCTGGCCGGCAATGGCGTCGATCGCCGCAGCACGGGTCAGCAAGGATTCACCATTTGAAGCGTCGGGCGAGCAGGATGGTGCCACCTGCCAGTCCACCGGAGACCAGCAAGCAGATCAGGATCGCGATCACGGGTGAAGGCTGAGGCCCCTGCTGGGACGCGGCCAGCAGTGCCGCCGACGGTGCCACCGGAATCACCGGAACTTCGGTATCCAGGGGAAGCGTGCTGGTGTCAGTTGGAAGCGGGTCGTCACTCCCGGACCCGGTATCAGCAGATGAGCCATCCGAGCCTGAGCCATTGCCCGACCCACCGCTTCCGCCTGAGCCTCCCGACGAGTTACTCCCGGAAGAGCTGCTGTCGTAGAGGTTGGGGGTGGTCGATGATGATGTACTGGCCCCGCCCGAACTCGAGTTGGAGTTCGTGGTCGTATCTTTCTCCGGCTTCGGCTCCCGCTTGGGCTGCCCGATCGGAAGAACCTCTCCGGCAATCGCAATCAGCGTGTCGGAGGTGACCCATACCCGGGTCTGATCACTCTGCTTCGAATACCAGATGCTGCCGTCGTCGGCCTGCCTTGCCAGCAGATAGTCCAGTCCGGTGTCACCACCCTTGGTGAAGTAGTCCCTGCCCTTGCCGACACCCATCGCTCCCTGGAGGACAAGCCCGGTCGATTGCGAATTCACGGTGCCGCCGGACGCCCAGCCGCCGGATGACTTCTGCGCTTTGTTGAGGAAGGCCATGGCCGGCCGGATGTTCTTCTTGCCGTGGATTACCTGAAGGGCGGTGCCGGTCGAGTCGGCATCGCTCTTCGCCACATCGGAGATTCCCCAACCTCCGGAGCTCAGGTTCTGGACCGAAATCAGCCAGTCGATCACCTTCTCCTTGGCCCCTTCTGCTTCGGCCGACTTGAATGCCAAGGCCGCATAAGCGGCTGTGTTCACCCTGTTGCCATAGGAGTTCTTCTTGCCCCGGCGCACGTGTAGCGCGGTGACCAGGTCACGATTGTGGAAGTCACGGGGGTTTTTGCCAACCGTCTTGCAGGCGAGGATCACCAGGGCCAGGTCAGCGGCGTCATCAAGCTTCTTGCGCTTCGCGATGAGGTAGTTGTAGGGATTGTTCTTGTTGGTGACGACGTCGAGCGGGTTGATGTTGGCCGCGGCGAGTCCGAGCATCGCCCTTGCGGTCATTCCGACTGACGAAGAACCACCGGGCGAGGAAGCAAAGCCACCGTCGTCATTCTGCTGCGCCCGGAGCCAGCCAGCGGCGAGTTCCGTCTCATCCGAGGTAGCTGCCTTGGCCGACGGAGCGGCAACTACTGTCACGAACGCGACTGCCACGAGCAGCGCCCCCACGGTGGTGGTCACCTGTCGCCATTCGAAGCGCTCGCGGAATCGCCTGAGCGCAGCGACCATCGTCGGGCCGACCGCCAGGGCGAAAATCACGTTTCCGGTTATGTGTGCCAAGTCGAAAGGAATAGCTCTTACCTCCAATGCAAGGTACCGGTCCAGCGACATTTCGCCCCCAAAACTGACCATCGTCTGAAAATTCATCCAGGCGCCAAACACCAAACCCGCAGCACCACAGGCAATGGCGAGAGTGAATCGATTCGCCCGGCCCCGGGTCAGGTACCAGAGCGCACCGCCGGCGACGCCAGTCATTCCCCAGCCGACCATCTGCCAGGGGGTCCAGGCACCCTGGCCCAGCCAGAAGTTGGAGACGAGCCCACCCAAGGCGCCGACCGCGAATCCCGGGGCGGGGCCGAGCGCAAAGCCGGCGAAAAAGACGATGTCGGTCGTGGCGACCACGTTCGGAATCGGAGCCAGCACGATCCGGCCGGCGACGGCGAGTGCCGCGAGGACGGCAACCAGGGCGACGATCTGGGACGGCGGCCTGGATCTTTCGTACCAGAGCATGCCCCCACCAAGGGCGAGCAACAGGACGACGGCCGATCCGATCTGCCAGGTCATGGTGATGTCTCATTGCCGAGAGATTCAACGAGCCATCTCGCGCCGTCACCGACTCCGACCAGGCCTGGCCGGTCGAGGACCCGGGCGACTTCGGAAGCGAAGTACCAGCCGCCGGAAAGCACGGTCCCGGTATCGGCGTCGGCGATCAGTTCGCCGTCGCCGAGCAGAACGACCCGGTCGGCGAAAGTGACTGCGAACTCGACATCGTGAGTTGAGACCAGAACCGCTGCGCCGCGGTCGGAGAGGTCGTTGACCAGCCTGGAGAGCCCATCCTTGAGGCCGCGATCCATCCCCCTGGTCGGTTCATCCAGCGCCACGAGGTCCGGCAGGGATTCTCCGTCCATCCGCCCGGCCAGGGCGATCGCCAGCGCGAGTCGCTGGCGCTCACCTCCCGAGAGGTCCCGGGGGTCACTTTCCGGATCGACGTGAAGGCCGACTGCCGTGAGCGCAGCCTCACCGTCTGGACCAGAGAGTTCGTCGGAGATCTTCTCCCGAACGAGGTAGTCGCCCGGGTTCTGGGTCAGGAGAGCGATGCCCCCGGGGACAGCAACCTTGCCCTTGACCGGTTTGATCAAGCCAGCCGCGGTCCTCAGGAGAGTCGATTTCCCGGCACCGTTCCGGCCCATCAGCGCGACCTTCTCGCCCGGCTCGATCTCGAGATCGATTGAACGCAGGACATCAACCGGACCGTCGCCGGGGTCGAGCTCCACCCATAGCCCCGTTGAGCTGAGTGCCCCGCCCTTCCTGCTCCGCTTCGGCTCAACCGGGGGATCCCGGTCACCGCCGGCCCCGACTTCGATTCCCCGGAGGCGCAGGATCGCCCTGGCATCACGGACACCGACCGGCAACGGATCAACGTCCGCACAGGAGAACATGCGGGCCGACGGAGTCGCGAGCGCAGGATCGCTCCCGACCGCGTATTCGAGGAACTCGCGCGGTCCACCGTCAAAGGCGATTCGTCCGTGGTCCATGGCGATCACCCGGTCGGCGGCCGCGAGGCAGCGCTCGATCCGATGCTCGGCGAGCACCACGGCCACCCCCCACTCCTCGTTCAGTCGCCTGAGCAACCAGATCAGCTCGTCGCCGGCGACCGGATCGAGCTGGGAGGTCGGCTCGTCGAGCAGGACCAGCGGAGGCCGGGTAACCAGTGCCACCGCAAGGGCCACCCGCTGCATCTCACCGCCGGAAAGCGTGGTCACGGTCCTCGGAAGCAGGTGCGGAATGTTCAGCGCGAGCGCCACCTCTTCAACGGCCCGTGCCCGTTCGGCCGGATGGTCGCCACGGAAACGCAGCGGCAGGTCGAGCTCGGCCGCGACCGTGGTCGAGATGATCTGTGACTCCGGGTCCTGGGCCACGTAGCCGACGACATCGGAAAGTTCACCGGGACCGAACTCACGTGTATCGCGCCCGGCGACCCTTGCCACCCCGGCGATCTCTCCGCCGTGAAAATGCGGCACCAGGCCACAGGCGGCCCTGAGCAGCGAAGTCTTCCCGGTGCCCGATCTTCCGGCGAGCACGATGAACTCTCCGGCGCCAACGCTGAGTGAGACGTCGTCCAGCACCGGCTCCGACGCCCCCGCGTAGGTGTATGTCAGTGATTCAAAAGAGAGCGCGGCCTCACCGGTCCGCCGTTCAACGATTCCCGACATCACGCCTCCCCCCACGTCGCCAGGTGGTGAAACCGGCTGCCAGGTAGAGCATCGCCAGGCCCAGGGAATGCGGACCGAGTGAATACTCGATCTCGGGATAGGTAACGAACTCACCGATCCCAAAGACGATCGAACCGACGGCCACAAGCGCCAGGACTGATCCGACCACCCAGAATCGAAGGTCGTAGCGGGACGGCTGCTTCCTGAACTTCGTTCCCTGGCTGCTCTGCGCGTAGCCCCTCAACTCAAGGGTGGCAGCTACGTCAACGGCGCGGTCCAGTGAGCTGGAAAGCAGGCGGTGAGCCATCGCGGCCTTGCCCACCGGGGCGGCTCCGGGCCCGCGCAGCTCAGCCGCCTCCGACAGACGGGCCTGGTCGGTGGCCGCAAGCGGAACCAGTCTGGAAATAAGGGTCGCGGTCAGGGCGGACCGGCGGGCTACACCGTGAACCGCCTGAAGTATCCGGTCAGGGTCGACGCAGGCCGAGTAAACGCCGATGACCACCATCGTGCCGAGGATCCGCAACCCGATGACTCCGCCCGCAGCAAAGGACTCGAGGGTGATGTCAATCTGGCCGAGGAGGGGCCATTCCCCCAGCCGCGCGAGCACCGTCGCGCCCCGGCTCGTGACCAGCACGTTGATCACGACCATCGACACGGCGAGGATGGCTCCCAGCCGCAGGGAAAACCAGACAGCCCGGTCGGCCCGGCATCCAAGGCCGGCGATCACCGCGCCGATCGAAGCGGCAACAAGGACGATCGGGTCAGAGGAGAGAAAACAAAGAACGAGGTACGCGCCGAGGTAAAGGCCGACCGGAGCCAGCGACGCGGTCTGCAGGGTGCCGCGGCGGGGTACGTAAGCGAGTGGAGAGAGTTTCTTCATGTTCGTGCTCAGGGCAGCGGAAGTGACTCGACACTTCCTTCGCTGGCTACGGCGGCGTAGCGGTGCTCAAGGGACTTTCGATCAAGTGCCCCAGCTGCCAGGGCAACTGCCTGGTCAGACCCTCCGGTCACGAACCAGGTCGGTGCTCCTGACCCTCTTCGGGTTGCTGCGATCAAGCCCGCGGCATTTCCGAAGTCGCGGGCCGGCTCGCCCTCGACGTCGAGGCCAACCAGGCTGTCACCGCCGGGCCCGGATTCAAACCGGGCGAATATCCCGCTGGCTGAAGGCTTTGATTCAAGTGGCGCGGTCTCGGAATCGGTTTTTATCTCGGACCAGCGGCCGACCACGATTCTCAGGGTCTCGGCCTCCGGCTGACTCCTGTCCACGACGACTTCGCTGGTGACCCCTTCTTCGGCAAGTGCGTCGTGCGCACGATCGCAAGCGGGTCGGGTGCTCCGACAGTCGATGATTACCGGCCAGATTTCCCCCTTGTAGCCGGTGGACATCGGGGCCGGGTACGAACCGATCACTGCTCCGATCTCCATTGCGTCGGTCCAGTCGCGGTAGTCCCACCAGACGGTGTCGCCGGCGTTGATCGGGAACTCGGCCCCGCCAACCTCGGATACGACTCCGTTGACCGAGAAGAACCAGTCGGAGGAACGGCCTCCGGGAGTTCCGCCTTCGACTCCATCGATCGACTGGATGAATCCACCGCCGTAACGGGTCTCGATTTCGGCATTTCCATCGAGTACACGAATTGCGTTCTCGGATTCAGTCAGGTCATCGAGGGTCGTATCGACCATCACATCCCGACCGTAGTCACGGCTTACGAGCAGGTTGGCGGTCCCCTCCTGGGAACCGGCTCCGAGTCCGCAGCCGGAAAAAAGCACCGCAGCCATCGCGGTGAAGGCGATGGTTGCGGTGAACTTCATGGAATCAGGTGCCTTGATCGCTACTTGATTCCGATGGCGACATGATTCGAAGGGATCAGGCCGGTCGAACGGGCTCGGAGGCGCGTCTTCTTCGTGATCTTGATCTTGGCGTAGCCGTCGGAGTCAGTCAGCGGAGCGCCGGAGACGCCGTCGAAGTTGGCTCCTTCAACTGGGCGCTTCCTGCCCTTGTCGTTGTAGCCGACGACGCGGACCTTGACGGTCGAGCCCTGCTTGACCCTTGACGGGGCCTTCAGGTAGAGCTCCTCGGGAAGTCCGGCCGGGTTGTATTCCTCGGTCAGGTACCAGAGCACGGTGCTGTTCTTCTTCACTTTGGTCAACTCGCCACCGGTCGATGCCGACTTGAAGTTGTACTTGAGCGCCCAGTAGGCATTGCCCTTTGCGACGGTACTGCCAAAGCCGCAGAGTGCGAATCCAAAATCTCCATCGGAGATCTTGAGCGGCCTCAGCGAGGGGGCCAGAGCTGATGCGCTGGAGAGAATCCCCATCGCGGTCGGTCCGTTGAGGGTCCTGGCCTTTCCGGCTGCCCCACCCAGGCAATTCGAGTTCGGCTTGATCTTCGCCGTTCCCGTCTTCAGGGTGTTGTCGTAGAGGACCTTGCCTTTGTAGGTCATGACCTTGAGGTTCGCCGAAACCTTGTTCGCTGCACCAGCAGGTGCGGCGGCAAAGGCAAACAGCATGGCGAGTCCGAGGACGAGACCCAGGACGGGTTTGGTGATTCGAGTGTTCATTTGTACTTTCGTTTCCGGCAGCCGTTACGCGAGGCCGCTGTTGTCGGTACGCCAGATGGCGCAAAGTCGGCAGGTCTTCGGACTAAGACGTGGTGTAGAGGCAGCCTTCCCAGGATGATCCCAGTGGCTGAGTGCCTCCTATTTACGTCCCTACCGCTGCGCGCCAGTTCCGGAATTTGACCGGATTCCCTGACCCCGCCAGTGGGGGTGCGACCGACTTCACCGTCGATGATAGTGCCTGATCCGGCATCGCGGCCTGACGGAAGGGTCAATGCCTCCTGTACCGTCCCGCGTCGATGGAATCACTCGCGCAACTAATGCATAGCCTTCCCTTGGCCCTCGGCCCGAGCTGGCTCGACCCCGAATCGCTGATCGAGAAGTTCTCCCTGATCGGCCTGCTGGTGATCGTCTTCATGGAATCCGGCTTGATGGTCGGCTTTTTCCTGCCCGGCGACTCGCTGCTGTTCACGGCCGGGCTGCTCTCGTCGACAACCGACCTCCTCCCCAGCATCTGGGTTCTGCTCATATTGATCCCGATCGCAGCGATCGCCGGCGATCAAAGCGGCTACTGGATAGGACGCCGCTTCGGCACTCCGCTCTTCAACCGGCCGGACAGCCGCTTCTTCAAACGTGAGTTCGTCGACCAGACCTCCGCGTTCTTCGAGAAGCACGGACCCAGGGCGATCATCCTCGCCCGGTTCGTGCCGATCGTGCGTGCTTTCGTACCGGTAATGGCCGGCACCTCGCACATGAACTACCGGACCTTCCTGACCTACGACATCGTCGGCGGCATCCTCTGGGGCGCCGGTGTCACCACCCTCGGTTACTTCCTCGGCCAGATCGACTTCGTCGAGAAGTACATCGAGTTCATCCTGATCGGTGTTGTCATCGTTTCCGTCGCCCCGGTCGTCTGGGAACTGAACAAGGCCCGCAAGTCGGCAGAGACGCACCAGAAGCCCGAACCCTTCGAGCTGCCGATCGACGAAGAGGGCGAGCCCCGCGACCCGAGCTAGGCGGCGCGGTTGTACATCGCTTCGAGCGCGGACATTCCGCTCCGAAGCACTTCTTCGTCGCTCCAGGCGGAGAGGTCCTTTGCCTGCGAGCCACCGTTCAAGCCCATCAGCAGAGGTTTGCCCAGATAGTGGTTGCCGTTGATCCATTCGGCCCACAGGCCCGGACGGACAGGGTCGATCCACTGGAACATCTCGGCGTCGGGTTCCCAGAAGACTTCGTCGAAGACCAACCAGAGCTTGTCGAGGACCGCCGCCCCGAGCCCCTCGATCCCCAGGCGATTGATCTTCGGCAGACCTGGTTCAAAAGTGATCGCGCCCGCCTTCAGCACCCCGATCGGAACCGTGACAACCGCCAGGTCCGACTCGACCCGATCCCCGACTTCTGTCCTCACCCTCACTCCGTCGGCGCCGTAGGCAACTGAAGTGACCCGGGTATCCGTTTGAACCTCAAGGTCACCGGCAGCGGTTGTGAGCAGGTCGGCATAGCTTCCGGCCAGTAGCGCGTCACCGCCGCTGTAAGAGCCTCCCTCCCAGTTCGCCAGCATCGACAGGGCTTCGGGGTCGGCCCCGTATTCCTGGGAAATGTCATAGGTAATCGCCCACTGAAGGCCGGGCGTACGCCGAGCCGGGAAGACGCCAGACATCGGCGTCACCGCCGCTTGTTGCCAGGTACCGTCGTACGCGTTGAGGGCTTTCAGCACCTGGGCAACCCCGGTCAAGCCAGCTCGTCTCTGCGCCGGGTTGATGAAGCTGAAGTCGTACCCGAACGGAACCATCTCGACCCCGGCGTCTTCGGCCATCCCCACCAGGGGGTTTCCTTCCCGACCCTGAATCCACGATGCACCGAGCTCGGCGGGTACCCCATCGAGTTCCTCGGACCTGACCCTTCCACCAACCCGGTCCCGACCTTCGAGCACGGTCACCTCGAAGCCGTCATTCAGAAGCTTTCGGGCGCAGGCAAGGCCGGAGGCCCCTGCCCCGACTACAGTCACACTCGAACCGGCCGACGCATTCCTCTTTATCTCGGTTGCCGAGCGCAGGCCCGATTCCAGCGCCCCGCGGACCGTGGCCGGATAGTTGATCGCTGTCGCTTCACCCGAGATCAGGACCCGGTCGGCAATCGGCTCGGCGAGCATCTCCCGCAAATCCGCTCCATAGGGACTCGTTGGCAGACAGGAGTAGGAACAGAGGGCGAAAGGATCCTTCAGCCAGTTCGTCCGGATGTACCCGGTCGGCGAAGGGATGTCGTAGGACGGAAGGCCCTCAAGGGCCGACGGGGAAGAAGAGAAAGGCAAACGGCAGCCGGCCATTGCGGCCGTCGCCGCCATTGCCATCCCACCCGCGATGAGTTCCCGTCTACTAATCAACCGATCGGTAGCCTTCCTTCGATGCGCCGCGCCCTGATTGCACTAATAGTTGGAGCCGCTCTGCTCGTGCTCCCGAGCCAGGCGAATGCCGTCACCGCGAAAACTACCCGGTTTATCGCCGGATTCGAAGGTTTTGTGTCCTGCGTCTACGCCGATCCTGCTGGTCACGCGACCATCGGCTACGGCCACCTGCTTCACCTCGGGGCTCCGACGAAGAAAGACAAGCGCAAATGGGGCTGCATTTCCAACGCCCGCGCACTGAAGCTCCTCCGCCGCGACCTGAGGTCGGTAGAAGACGAGGTCCTCGCCAAGATACGAGGTGCCGAGGTCTCCCCCCTGATGATCACCGCGCTCACCTCCTTCGCGTTCAACCTCGGGGCTGGCGCTCTGGACCCCAGGCACACCAAAGGTCAGCCGAGGGGCACGGCGATCGCCCGCCTCGTACGAAAGGGCAAATACCGCCGGGCCGGCAAGGACATGTTGCTTTACGACGGGATCATCGTCGGCGGCAAGCGTTACGAACTCGAAGGCCTCCAGATCAGGCGCCGAAAGGAATACCGCCTGATGATCCGGGGAATAAAGCAGCTGAAGTCATGCAAGTCGAGCTGTGGAGGAAACAGCCCCGGCGGCGGCCTGACCCCCGCCTAAGAACCGGCTGGGCCGAGTACCTGAGCTGACCATTCGGCGTCGACGAAGTCAGGCGCCTCGCAGGCAGTTCCCGGGCCCGCTTGCCCCCCAAGGGCAAGTACCGCTACGGGGATTCGAACCCCGGTTTCCGGACTGAGAATCCGGCGTCCTAGACCCCTGGACGATAGCGGCAGGTGGCGGCCATAGTAACAATCCGGACCTCTACGCCACCGTCACGGTGCAGGCGTTAGAGTTCCACTCCCGCGCGGCCGTGGCGGAACTGGTAGACGCGCAGGCTTCAGGTGCCTGTGTCCGAAAGGATGTGGAGGTTCGACTCCTCTCGGCCGCATCGAATCATCGATCCCCGAGGTAACAACCATGCGTTCCAAAGCCCGAACATGAAGATTTATTCCTGGAACGTGAACGGGATTCGCGCCGTGATCCGCAAGGACGAGTTCGGACCGTTCGTGAAGACGCACGACCCGGACATCATCTGCCTCCAGGAGACGAAGGCGCAACAGGGCCAGGCCGAGATCGACCTGCCCGACTACGAGGAATACTGGAACTCTGCAGAGAAGGCCGGCTACTCCGGCACGGCGATCTTCACCAAGCCGAAGCCGATCTCCGTGCTCAACGACCTGGCCGACGAGATTTCCGAGAGGCACGGCCTCCACAATGATTCGTATGGCGACCCGCTCGCCGAGGGCCGCATCATCACGGCCGAATACGAGCACTTCTATCTGGTCACCACCTATGTGCCGAACGCCAAGCGGGACCTCACCCGCCTCCAGCTACGCCACAAGCAGTGGGACCCGGCGCTGCTGGAGCACATGCAGAAGCTGGAAGAGAGGAAGCCGGTGATCGTCTGCGGCGACATGAACGTCGCCCACACCGAAGATGACCTGGCCAATCCCGGGACGAACGTCGGGGAGCACGGATTTACAGACGAAGAGCGCGAGGGATTCCAGAACTTCATGGATGCCGGTTTCGTTGACACCTTTCGCCTTTTCACCGAAGGCAACGGCCACTACAGCTGGTGGTCATACATGTCGAAGGCCCGGGAGAGGAACTCCGGCTGGCGGATCGACTACTTCCTCGCTTCGTCCTCACTCCGGGATGCGATCGTCGGCGCGGAGATCCACTCCGACATCCACGGCTCCGACCATTGCCCGGTGAGCATCGCGCTTGATCCCGCGCATCTCGGTTAGAACCTATGGTCAAAACTCTGTCCTCGGTGTGGTGGCCATAGGCTCTAGCGGGCTCTCACCCTCATCATCAAAACCCGGGCGTTGGCGTTGTTGGCGGTCACACGGAAGTTGATCACGGTCTGGCGACCCAGCCTGAGGCCCTCGAGAGTCCGCCTCTCCTTGTTCCTGACTGTCACTCTGTAGGTCGACTTCCGGCCCTATTTCACTCTGCCGGGCCCTTCACCTCGAGGACTCCGAGTCTGCCTTTGACGCCGACGGGCGCAAAGCAGGAGACCACAAGCGGGGGTGCGAAAAGCGTGGAAGTCAGAGCTGTCGGATTGCCGGCTGTGTCCCTCGTTCCCATGAGGAATGAAACCTGACCGTCCCATTTTCCGGTGCGACAGGTGGTCCGCACGTAGCCAGGATCCTGCCCTCGGCGATTCTCGGCGGTCTCCGCCGAGCCGGGGATGTCCAGCTTGAACTTCGCCGTTGCCGAATCGAACGGCAAAGGGGGAATCCTGACGTTGAGGCTGCCGTCCTCGAGGATCCCCTCCATGTATATGCCAGTGGCCGCACCGGCCGAGTAGCCGTAGACCTTGATCTTTGGCAACCCCCGGGTGGTCCTGCCACCGTTGGATACAACAACCACGGCATCCCTCAGCGTGGGTCCGTTGGCGTCATTGAGACGCGAGGTAGTGTTCGGCCGTACCGTTGCCAATCACCGAATCCGGGCAGAGGGCAATCGCGGAATCGGGCGGCATACTGAGGTTCTTGCCCGGGCCAATCCGGCTGTCCGGGCAGACCGGCATGTCCGGGTCCGGATTGAAACTCATCTCCTTTGGCAGTTTGGCCCGGATCTCCTGCATCGGCAGGATAAGAGGTGGGTCGGGGTAGGGTGCCTTGACCTCCACCTCGATGTTCCAGTCCACGGCCTTTGGCACGTCCCGGGAGAGCTGTCCGGACAGCGGAGTCATGGAGCGGGCACTGGTCGCCGTCTCGTCCGCCGCCTGGGCACTGGAGCGATCATCGCGAAGGCCAGCGCAGCGAGCGCCAAGATGGACCGGGATTGGGTCTGCAAAGTAAAGAGGCGGCCCCGGAGGGCCGCCTCTTTCAATCGTCCATCGTGGATCAGGTGCTACTTGACCGTGACCGACTTCGAAGCGGACTTGGCGCTGACGCCCTTGCCCGTAGCCTTGAATGTGGTCTTGATCTTGCCCTTCTTGGTGTACTTGACCTTGACCGTGACGGTCTTGGACTTTCCAGCCTTGATCGTACCTGCGGAAACCGAGCCGCTGGCACCCTTACCGCTCGCCTTGACCTTGGCGCTGGTGATCGAACCCTTTCCGGAGTTCTTC
>JBPPMT010000158.1:0-38744 GCA_051306195.1 Solirubrobacterales bacterium | reverse complement strand
AAGTGGTCCGCAAACGGGCGATCGGCATGATCGAAGAGGCCAAAGCGGGCCTTCAGCCAGCCGGACTCGACCCCGAACAGCGGGAGTTGCTCGAACTGATCGCCGACGGCGTGGTCCTCCGCTACAGCTAGGAGTCCTGGCCGCCCCGCTCTTTGGGATACTCCCGGGCCATGGTTCTCAGCGACGGAACGATCCGGAAAGAGATAGAGGCAGGCCGGATCCAGATCGATCCTTATCAAGCCGATCTGGTTCAGCCTTCGAGCGTCGACCTGCGGGTCGATTCCAAGTACCGGGTCTTCAACAACTCGAAGCACCCGTTCATCGACGTGAAGCTCCCGATGGAGGATCTGACCGAACTGGTCGAGACCGAAGGCGATGAGCCCTTCATCCTTCATCCTGGGGAATTCGTCCTCGGACAGACCCTCGAGAAGGTCACCCTGCCGAACGACCTCGTTGCCCGCCTTGAAGGCAAGAGCTCACTCGGCCGTCTCGGGCTGCTGATCCACTCGACCGCCGGGTTCGTGGACGCCGGGTTCTCAGGCAACCTCACCCTCGAGTTGTCGAATGTCGCCAACCTTCCGATCACGCTATACCAGGGCATGCCGATCGGCCAGCTTTCTTTCATGCGCATGGATCAGGCGGTGGATACGCCTTACGGCAGCGACGAGAACAGCTCCAAGTACCAGGGCCAGGCCGAACCGACCGCGTCGCGTTACTACCTGAACTTCAAGGACTGATCCCGAACCGGTTTCGCCACTGATCCGGCGACGGGGGCCGCTCGTAGCTACGATCTAGGTACTCATGATTCCAAACATCGGCCCATTAGAGATTGCGATCGTTCTGATCATTGCCCTGATCGTGTTCGGTCCGAAGCGCCTGCCCGAACTCGGCAAGTCACTCGGCCGCGGAATCAACGAGTTCCGCGAGGGTGTCAACAAGATCGGCA
Source organism: Solirubrobacterales bacterium (assembly GCA_051306195.1). GTDB lineage: Bacteria > Actinomycetota > Thermoleophilia > Solirubrobacterales > 70-9 > 67-14. The sequence goes on along the minus strand of JBPPMT010000158.1, from coordinate 37,798 downwards.
AGGACGACGACAAGGATGACGAGGACGACGGTGACGACGAGCCCGCCGCCCTGACCCCGCCGCCCGGAGCCGAACCGGAAGTAACCGAGATCATCAACGAAGAGAACCGGAAGGCCACCGAGCCCGAACCCGTTGAGTCTGAGGTAGTTCCAGAGCGTCAAGACTAGGTTCCGTTGGCAAAGCTCAAGCCGGTCCAACACGACGAACAGCTGAGTCTCGTCGACCACCTCGACGAGTTGCGTTCCCGCATCATCTTCACCCTGGTGGCCGTGGCCATCATCTTCGCCCTCTGCTTCTGGCAGAGCGAGCTGATCCTCGACATCGCCGCCGCCCCGCTGCCGGAAGCCAACCAGGCCCTGCAGGTGCTCGCGCCGACCGAGGCCTTCATGACAACGGTGACCGTCTGTGCCTACGCGGCGATCATCGTTTCGGCACCGCTGATCAGCTACCAGCTCTTCGCCTACGTCCTGCCGGCCTTTTCCTCCCGGGAACGCAAAGCGATCCTGCCGCTGCTGTTCGCGATCCCGGTTCTGTTCATCCTCGGCGTGATCTTCGCTTACTTCGTAATCCTCCCGGCAGCGATCAACTTCCTCCTGAACTTCGGTGGCAACAACTTCAACACCGAACTGAGGGCCCGCGAGTACTACTCGTTCTTCTCGACGACCCTGATCGCCGGCGGGGTCGTTTTCCAGATGCCGATTATCATTCTGGCGCTGGTCAAGCTCCGGATCGTCACCGTGAAACAGCTGCGAACCAACCGCCGCTACGCCTACCTGATACTCGCCGTGGTCGCCGCGGCCCTGCCCGGAGTAGACCCGCTTTCGATGCTGATCGAGATGGTTCCGCTGCTATTCCTCTACGAGTTGAGTATCTTCCTCGCTCGGGGCTTTGGAAAGTCGAAAGCCCCTGACGTGGAAGAACCAACGATCGAGGAGCATTAGCGGTGGCTGAAGAACCTGAAAACAGGATGCTGTTCGACCTGCGCGGCAAGCGCAAGCGGGTTATTCAGGTCATCTACGTCCTGCTCGCGATCATCATGGCTGCCAGCCTCATCGTCATCGGCCTTCCCGGCGGCGTCAATCCGCTGAGCAGTGGTGGCAGTAACGGCCAGAACACCGACCTCGCCGAAACCAGCATCGACCGGGCCGAGAAGATCGAGACCAAGCTCGCCACCGAGCCGAATAATGTCAATGCCCAGGAAGAGCTGATCCGCGCCCGGATCGCCGCCGGCAACAACCTGATCGAGATCGACGAAACCACTGGTGCCCAGACGGTGGGGGCCGACGCGGCCACGCAGTACGACCTCGCCGCCCAGGCCTGGGAGAAGTACCTGAAGCTGACCAAGGAACAGCCCGAGCAGGGTGTCGCCCAGATCATGGCCAATACGCTCTTCACGCTTTCGCAGGACTCGACCGTCGCCCAGTTCGAGAACAACATCTCCGACGCGGCAAGGGCCCAGGCTTTCGTCACCGAAGAAGCGATCAAGGCTTCAAAGAAGGATGGCCCCAGTCCCGCAGGCCCGCTGACGACCCTCGCGACCTACCAGTTCTACGCGCAGGACACGGCAGCTGCCCAGGCCACCCGCGAGAAGGCGCTGGCTTCGACTCCGGACAAGGCCGAGCAGCAGCAGATCAAGACCCAGCTCGACTCGGTCGAGAAGGACGCCAAGCGGATCGGCAAGCTCCTGGCCCAGGCAAAGAAGCAGGCCAAAAAGGACGGCGGCAAGTCACTCGAGGAGCCAGCGGGCAGCCTCGGAACTTCGAGTTCGCTGACCGCTCCGTAGCGAGGCGCGACGAAGCGGGTCAATCTATACTTCCCCGGACCCGGTGACCGCCTCAGGCGGGAACCCCATACGGGCCGTTAGCTCAGTTGGTAGAGCAGGAGACTCTTAATCTCAAGGTCGAAGGTTCGAATCCTTCACGGCCCACTAACGCGGTAGATATATTCGACCCGTGTTCGAACGAGTCACCGTCTACGTCCGGGAAGTCGACGAGTGTCTGCCCGGCTACGGGGCGATCATTGGCAGCGAGGATCCGTGGCCTGATTTCGAGCTGGTCCGGGCGGGGGCGGAGCACGCTCCCACGCAAGGGCTTCACATTGCTTTCAGCGCCCCTGACCGGGCGACGATCGCCGAGCGATGGCAGGCGGCGATCCTGGCCGGTTTCACCGATGACGGGGAGCCGGGTCCACGCTCCGTCTACAGCCCCGGTTACCACGGCGGCTTCGTTCTTGATCCAGCCGGCAACAGTTTGGAGTCGGTCAATCACGAGGCGGGTCGCCAGACGGGAAGGATCGATCATGTCTGGATCCGGGTGCCTGACATCGAAGCTGCCCGACCGCGGTTTGCCGCCCTGGCGGAAGGCCACGGCGTCAGCGTTACGAAGGACCAGCCCGGCTGGCTGATGTTCTCCTCGGAGACCGGTTCCCTGTCGCTCCGCCAGGATGGACAGCCGGAAACCAGGAGCGTGAGATTCGTTTTCAGCGGCGGCCCCGAAATCGAACTTTGAGAAATGTGCCCGGAGTTCGTAGGATCGGCAGATGCTGATCATCGCCGGGCATCTCCAGGTTAAACCGGACGCAAGGGCCGGGTATCTGGCCGGATGCGTCGAGGTGGTTGAAGCCGCCCGTGTGGCGCCCGGATGCGTCGACTTCACGATCTCCCCGGATCCGATCGATCCCGGAAGAATCGCGATTTTTGAGCGCTGGAACTCCGATGAGGAGTTGATGGCATTCCGGGGATCAGGCCCGGACTCCGGAATGTCGGACCAGATAATCGGCGCTGAAGTCAGCAAGTACCGAATCTCCTCCGTGGAAGCTCCCTGACGGGAGTCAACACGGAGTCTGCAGCAAACGCCCCCTCCAATACCCTCATGAAAGGGCCCAAGATGAGCAACGGATCCCCCCCCAAAGAACATCGTCCTCGTCCACGGATTCTGGGTCACCCCGCGTAGCTGGGAAGACTGGATCGCCCGCTTCGAGGCCAAAGGTTTCAACGTGATTGCTCCGGCCTGCCCCGGTTTCGAAGTTGAAGTCGAGGCCCTGCGCGAGGACCCGACGCCTATTGCCAACCTCGACCTCAAGGAAGTGGTGAAGAAGTACGAAGCCGCCATCGGCGAGCTTGACGAAGCGCCGATCATCATGGGCCACTCGGCTGGTGGTGCGATTACGCAGATCCTTCTGGACCACGGTTTCGGCGCGGCTGGCGTAGCGATTAACTCGGCTCCGACTGAAGGTGTCAAGGTTGTGCCGTTCTCGCAGCTCGAGGCGACCTGGCCGATTCTCAAGAAGCCGTCCAACCACCACGAAGCGGCAGTCGGGTTCACCCTCGAACAGTGGGGGTTCGCGTTCACCAACGGCTACAGCGACGAAAAGTCGAAGGAGCTCTACGACCGCTACCACGTGCCGGCTTCGGGAGAGGTCCTCTGGAACAGCGTCACGGCGAACCTCCTGCCCGGACATCAGGACACCTGGGTCGATTACAAGAACCATGAGCGCGCGCCGCTGCTGTTCATCTCGGGAAGCGAAGACAACCTGATGCCGCCTTCGATCCAGAAGTCGAACGCCAAGCACTACAAGTCCGACACGATCACCGAGATCAAGGAGTTCGAAGGGCCGCACCTGATGCCCGCGGGCGACGGCTGGGAAGAGATCGCCGACTACGTCCTCGACTGGGCAGTGGAGAACGCAGTCACCTCCTGACAGGTATTAACGGAAAGCGCCCCGGCCAAATGGTCGGGGCGCTTTGTTTCCTGTGGCGAGGGCCGGGATCGAACCGGCGACACCACGATTTTCAGTCGTGTGCTCTACCAACTGAGCTACCTCGCCAAGCCGTGACAGGCTATCTACTGGGGTGGAATCGCCGCTTCTTGAGCGAGAGCGTTCCGCATTGACTCCATCAGGCCGATTGCTCCGGCCTTGAAGAGCGGCTCGTTGAGGTTGCCGCACTTCGGACTCTGGACGCAGGAAGGGCAACCGGCGTCGCAGGGGCACTCGGCCACCAGCCCCAGGGCATCGCTGACCAGGCGGTCGAAGCAGTCGTATCCGCGCCTGGATATACCGATTCCTCCCGGATGTCCGTCGTAGATGAAAATCGTCGGTTCGCCGGTCTGGGCGTGGATGTTGGTGGACAGGCCACCGATGTCCCAGCGGTCGCACATGGCGATCAGGGGCAATACGGCGATCTGGGAGTGCTCCGAAGCGTGAAGTGCCCCCAGAAGGGTGTTCAGGGGCAATCCGGGGGTCATCTCTCCGGGAACGGTGTACCAGAGGCCCCGGGTGCGGAATTCCTGCTCCGGGAGGTCGAGATCGACCAGGTCGATCGCCTCCTGGTCGGCGGTCAGGATGCGCTGGTAGGCGATGACGTGATCAGTCACCGAGATCTCCCCGAAGTGGAGTTTCACCCCGGCCACGTCCTTGCTCGAGATCACCCGGTCGATGTAGACGTCGGTCTCCATTCGCGGACGGGTGTACCACTCGTCGTCGAAGGGCCGGACCACCGCCTGGGCGTTCCTGAGGTCAAGCTGCTCGACTTCGTATGACTGGCCGAAGTGCATGTAGACGGCCCCGGGGTGGATCGTGGTGAAAGCCCGGCCGAATTCGACCGTGCCGATCACTTCGCCCGAGCCTTGCTCGACCACCGAGATGTTCTCGGCCGACGAAGAACGCAGCGATACCGAGGCGGCCACGAAGCCGGGCTTCCTCGGGACCAGTCCTTTGCCCGCCTGGCGGAGTTCGCCTTTGCTGACCAGTGAGTCGGTGACGGTTCCGAGGTCCGGACCGAACCACTCGGTGTCTTCGGCGGTGACCGGAAGCTCGTAGGCGGCGGCCACCATGTGCTGGGCCGCGATCTCGGGGGACTGGTGGTCGAGAATCGCCGCTTCGACCGGCCGTTCCAGGAACTCCTCCGGGTGACGGCAGAAGTACTGGTCGAGTCCGTCCTGCCCGGCGATGTAGACGGCGAGGCCCGGACGGCGGCGCCCGGCCCGTCCCCACATCTGCCGAAGACCGGCCACGGTCCCCGGGAAGGTCACGCAGATCGCGGCGTCGAGCTCGCCGATGTCGATGCCGAGTTCGAGGGCATCGGTGGAGACGACCCCGAGCAGCCGGCCTCCGACCAGGTCCTTCTCGATGCCCCGCCGCTGCGACGGGGTGTATCCGGCGCGGTAAGGCGCGATCTTTTCCGCCAGCTCCGGCCGGCCCTTGTGCTCGAGGCTCTCGGCGGTGAACTTCCGGATCAGCTCGATTCCCCGGCGGCTCTTGAGGAAGCAGATCGTTCGAATGTCGTGGCTGACCAGGTCAGCCAGCAGGTCCGCGGCTTCGGCGAGGGGGGACCTTCTGGCGCCGATCGCGGGGTTGGTCAGGGGCGGGTTCCAGATATCGATCTCCCGTTTGGCCCGGGGTGCGGTGTCGTTGTCGACCAGGGTGAAGTCGTCCCCGACCAGGCGGTCGGCCAGTTCCCCGGGGTTGGCGATTGTCGCCGAAGCGAGGATGAACTTCGGTTCGGCCCCGTAGGCCCTTGCGATCCGCCTGAGCCGGCGGACCACATTGGCGACGTTCGAGCCGAACACCCCCCGATAGGTGTGGGCCTCGTCGATCACTACCCACTCGAGGTTGGAGATGAAGTCGCCCCAGTTCCGGTGGTGGGGCAGGATGCCGACGTGGAGCATGTCCGGGTTGGTCAGCACCAGGTTGCTGCGTCGCCGGATCGCGGGTCTTTCGTCTTTCGGGGTGTCACCGTCGTAGATCGCCGCCCGCAGGTTCGGCGCTCCCAGTCGGGCCAGAGACCGGCCCTGGTCCTGGGCCAGGGCCTTGGTCGGGTAGAGGTAGAGCGCCCGCGCCTTGGAGTCGGCCGCGATCGAGTTGAGCACCGGCAGGTTGAAGGCCAACGACTTGCCGGAGGCGGTGCCCGTGGTGATGATCACGCTGCCGTCGTGGCTTGCTTCCCAGGTCTCCGACTGGTGGCCGTAGAGGGCGTCGACACCCTGAGCGGCAAGAGCACGCTTCAGGTCAGGGGAAACGGATTCCGGCAGCGGGACGGTGTGGCCAGCGGCGGCGTCTTCGTGGCGGGTCTTGAGGATGCGGCCGTCCCGGCGGGCGGGGTCGATCGCGACCGCCCAGCGCGAACTGAGCAGCGATTCACTCAACTTCGTTACCGGCGGCGGGCTCCCGGCGGATCTCCTCGGCGATCCGGAGCCCCGCGGGAACTTCGTCGATGCCGTTCAGGGCGCGCCACACTTTCAGGAAGTCGGCCGTTCCTTTCACGTCGTGGACCCGCAGCAGCTTCGCGCCGTGTTCGATCCCGAAAGCGAGGGCGCCGTAGGAGCCTCCGGTGCGTTCTACCGGCGGCCGGCCGGTCAGGGCGCCGACAAAGTCCTTGCGGGAGACTGCCAGCATCAGCGGGCAGCCGAGTTCGTTCAGCCGGTCGAGACCGCGCAGCGATTCCACGGTCTGGGCCGGGGTCTTCGCGAAGTCCGGACCGGGATCCATCACAACCTGCTCGCGGGAGATCCCTGCTTCGGCGAGAGCGGCCAGCCGTTCCTCGAAGAACTCGATCTGGCGGTTGACCACCCCGTCGGGGTAGAGACCTTCGTCCCACTTCTGGGTCTTCGGTGGAACTTCCGTGTGCATCACGACCATCGCCGCGCCGTGGGCCGAACAGACGGCGAGCATCTCGGAGCTCTCGCTGCCGCTGATGTCATTGACGATTGAAACCCCGGCCTTGAGTGCAGCCTCGGCTACTTCGGGCTTGTAGGTGTCGATCGAGACGACGGCTCCGGCGGCGACGGAAGCTTCGACGACCGGACCGACCCTTTCGATCTCCTCAGCGACGGTGACCGCGGGACGGTTGGTCACGTTCGACTCGCCGCCGACCTCGATCACGTCGGCGCCTGACTCGAGGTGCTCGTGGACCTGGCGGATCGAACCTGCCGTGGATCGGTCGCCTCGATCGGAGAAAGAATCGGGGGTAGCGTTGACGACGCCGACCACGATCGGCTGCTCTACGTTAATCTCGCCCGCAGCACCACGCAGTCTTTGGCCCCGCAGTCGTGAGTTCGATTCAGTCACACCGACGATGCTAGACACCTACGACCACACTGACTTTGTCGCGACCGACCTCGTGGGCCGCCTGCCCGCGCCGGTCTCGGTGGTCGTTCCGACGAGGAATACGGCAGGTACGATCGCCCAGACCGTTGGGGAGCTGATGATCCTCGCCGAGATCGGTCTGGTCAGCCAGATTCTGGTGGTCGACGCCGACTCCCCGGACGGCACGGCGGTCACCGCGAGGGACGCCGGAGCGGAGGTTGTTTCCGAGAATTCGCTCGCCCCGGAAGCCGGCCCGGCCCGGGGCAAGGGTGACGCGATGTGGCGTTCGCTGGAAGCGGTGACCGGTGATCTGGTCGTCTTCGTCGACGGGGATATCGCCGACTTCGGTCGCCACTACGTGACCGGCCTGCTGGGTCCGCTTTGCGATGACCCGACCAAACAGTTCGTAAAAGGTTTCTACCAGCGGCCATTTCGTGAAGAGATGAGCGAGAAGCCGGCCGGTGGTGGCCGGGTCACCGAGTTGACCGCGCGGCCGCTGCTGGCGAGGACGGTGCCCGAGCTGACCAGCTTCGACCAGCCCCTCAGCGGTGAAGTGGCCGCCCGACGCGAACTGCTCGAATCGGTTCCATTCTTCACCGGTTACGGGGTCGAGATCGCGATGCTGGTCGAGGTCTGGGACCGGATCGGTATTGAAGGCATGGCCCAGGTCGGCCTTGGCACCAAGCGGAACGCCCACCAGTCACTGGCCGCGCTCGGCGGCATGTCGAACGAAGTGATCGAAGCCCTGGCCACTACCCTCGACCAGCTCGACCGTCCGGGTCTCGGGTCGATCAGCCCGGCCGAAGGCGTGGTCGGAAAGCTCACGGTGCGGAACCGCCGCCGCCCGGCCCGTTCACTCCCGCCCGGCGACAGGTAGCGTCTCGCCCATGTCTCTTCGCTGCGTCTACACCGACCTCGACGGCACCCTGCTCGGACACGGTGCCTCTCTCTTCACCGACCACGATGGCAACTTCTCGATGATGCAGGCGCGTGGGCTGGAAGCCTGCTCCCGGGCAGGAGTCGAAGTCGTGATCATGTCCGGCCGCCGTCGGGTACAGGTCCACGAGGACGCCCGGATCATCGGCCAGACCTCCTTCATCTTCGAGGCCGGGTCGGCTTTCGAGATCGATCGTGAGTTGACCATGATGACCGGGGACTTCGAGCTCCATGCGGATCTGAACGTGGTCGAACAGATGTCGGAGCGTGGTGTGCCCGACCTGCTTTTCGAGACCTATCCAGGTCGCATCGAGTTCCACGAGCCCTGGCACACCGGGCGCGAGATGTCCCACCTGTTCCGGGGCGAGGTCGACACGGTCGAGGTCAACCAGATGCTCGAAGCGGCCGGACATGGTGACCTCAGGCTGCTCGACAACGGTGCGATCAACCGGCCGATGCCCGGCATCGATATCGCTCACGCCTACCACCTGGTTCCGAAGGGGGTTTCGAAGGCCGCTGCGGTTGCGGCACACGCCCGTGCCCAGGGTTACGGGACCGGGGAGACGATCGCGGTCGGGGACTCGGTCGAGGACCTCGAAGTGGCGCCTTCGGTCGGCCAGTTCTTCGTGGTGGCGAATGGTCCCGAGCGGGATCCGGGAGTGAAGTCGGCGATCGCGGACTATCCCAACGTGACAGTCACCGAAGGACGCAGCGGCGACGGGTTCTATGAAGCCGTTGTCAAGTCCCTGATGGGCTGAGCACCATCTAGTATCCGTAGAGAACCCGACGCCCGAGAAGGAAGAGTTGTCAAAGGATTCAGCAACGATCGCCGAAGAGGAATATCTCCAGACCATCTTCTGGCTGATGGAGGCAGGTTTGCCGATTACCGGCGCGAACATCGCCCGCGCGATGCAGCTCTCGCCGCCGACCGTCCACGAGATGATCAAGCGCCTCGAGCGCGACGGATACGTGACCCGCAGCGCCGACAAGATCCTCCACCTGACCGACGAAGGACGGGTCGAGGCCGAACAGATCACGAGGCGCCACCGCATGATCGAGCGCTTTCTGACCGACGTGCTGAAGATCCCCTGGGACGAAGTCCACGAAGAGGCCGAACGCCTCGAACACGCGATGTCCCCGGTGCTCGAGGAGCGCATGCGCGCCGCGATCGGCGACGCCAAGACCTGCCCGCACGGACATCCGATCGAAGGCGTTCGCGAGCAGGGCGCTCCGCTGTCCGACGTCGATGTCGGCGCCGAAGTCACGATCCTCCGTTTCGAGAATGAGGCCGAAGGCCTGCTCCACTACCTCAAGGACATCGGACTAGAGCCCGGATTGAACGGCAAGGTCACATCGAGCGAGTCGGAGGCCGTCGTGGTCACGGCCGATGACGGCACCCACGAAGTCACCCGAACCGTGGCCGAAACGGTCACGGTGCGAGCGGACCCCGCCCCGCCGCCCCGCGCCGCGCTGCCCGACCAGCTGATCATTTCCCCGGATCGCTACGGGCGCTAGACCGCCTTTGGAAACCAGCAACTACGAGAAGTTCCAGACGTCGAACCCGGTTGTGCGGAGGCTGATCGACCGCTTCTACGGCCGGGTTGAACACGTGGTCTCTCCGTTGGCCCCGGATGCGGTTCTGGACGCGGGCTGCGGTGAAGGTGAGACGCTTGAGCGCCTTGCCCGGTATCTGCCGGAGCTGGTGAGTGGGGTCGACCTGAACCCGGCTTCTGTCAGTTTCACCAAGGACCGTTTCCCGTCCGGCGACTTCCAGGTCGCCGACATCCTTTCGCTGCCGTTCGCCGATGACAGCTTCGATCTGGTCTTCTGTCTCGAAGTCCTCGAACACATACCGGAACCCGGAACGGCCCTGACCGAGCTGGCAAGGGTCGGTCGCAGGGACATCGTCCTCTCCGTGCCGTCGGAACCCTGGTTTCGCCTGGGCAGCCTCGCTCGTGGCAAGTACCTGTCGACCTGGGGCAACCATCCGGAACACGTGAATCACTGGAATCCCCGGACGTTTCACGACTTTCTCTCCACGAGGGTCGATGTGGTCTCGGTGGACCGCTCGACTCCGTGGCTGGTCGCGCATTGCCGCACCCGTTAGCCGCTGCTTCAGGCGACGGATGCGATTCGGCTGACGCCCTCGTCGATGTTCTCCGGGGGCACTGATGCGAACGAGAACCGCAGGCTGGTTTCCCCGCCTTCGAGCATGAAGTCCGAGCCCGGGATGAACGGTGCTCCGGCCGCCTTGGCCTTCGCGGCGAGGTCGACCGTGTCGAAGCCTTCACCGAGGTCAGCCCAGAGGAAGTAGCCGCCTCCGGGTACTACGAACTCGGCCGAAGGCAGGTGCTTGCCCAGTGCTTCGATCAGTGCGTCGCGGCGCTCGGCCAGGGCAACCTTGACCTCAGCGATGTTCCGATCCAGAGCCCCTGATTTGCAGAGCTCGAGGACCAGGGACCCGGAGAGCATGTTCGGGGAGATGTAAGTCTCGTTGGCGACTTTCGCCAGCGCCCTGATCAGGTCGACCGGACCCGCGAGGTATCCGACCCGGACTCCCGGGCTGACCGTCTTGGTGAAAGAGGACGCGTGGATCACCTTGCCGGCTGTGTCCATGTTGAGCATGGTCGGCGGCGGGTCTTCACCGAAGCTGAGCTCGCGGTAGGGGTCGTCTTCGAAGATTGTGAAGTCGTGTTCGGCAGCCAGTTCGACCAGCCGGACCCGCTTCTCCTCCGACAGCGTGCAGCCGGCGGGGTTCTGGAAGTTCGGGATCAGGTGGACCAACTTGACCGGACCGTCGGCCAGAGCAGCTTCGACCGCGGCGACGTCGATCCCGTCGGACTCCAAGGCAATGGGAACGAACTCGACTCCGAGCTGCTCCAGGAGCAGCAGCGTCCTGTCGTAGGAGGGCTGCTCGACGATCACGCGGTCGCCCGGCGAGAGCAGGTGGCGGAACAGCATCGCGCCTGCCTCGAGTGAACCGTTCGTGACCATCACTTCGTCAGCCGATTCGAGGCCGTGACGCTCGGCGATCCAGGTGCAGAGCCCCGGATGGCCGATGCCGACGCCGTACGAGAGGGCCGTCTTCCAGTCTGTATCCAGCGCCTTGGCCGTTGCGACACGGACAGCTTCGACCGGAATCAGGTCGGGACTGGGGGCACCACGGGCAAAGCTGATCGTTTCGGGCATGAAATTGACCTATTCAGGGAGTCGGGAACGGAGGGAATCGATCATAACCGGAGAGCTCCCAGGCAAATGATCGACTATCGGTCATCCGCCGGGGATCGAGTAGATCTCAATGTCGTTCTTGCCAGGCTGGAAGGCATCGGTCGGAAGGTTTACTCCGGTGCGCCAAAGGGTGTACAGCGGCGAAGACTTCGCGGTTGCGACGATCCGGCCGTTGAGCGCGATTGCGAGATCGCCAGGGTCGTCGGTGATCTTGTTCGGTAGCTCTGCCCGGAGGTATGACGGCAGGAAACCGCTGGAGGGATCGACATTGTCAAAGGCTGCTTCGTCTGCGATCCTGGCATCGACCGGCTTCAGGCCCTTGACTTGGCCAGCTCGCTGACCCAGCAAATGTCTGTGACCGCCGACGGCGAACAGTTCAGCGCCGGAAAACGTGGCGTCGCGCAGGGCTTTCGCGGCCTGGAACTTACGTTTCAGATCCCTCCAGGTCGGCTTCATGGGTCCGCTGTACCCCTCAACGTCGAGCCGCGACCTTGGCGGCAATGCAACTAGGTCCTTCAGCGACCTGCCTTCCGACCCCACAGACGCCTCGCCTCCGAGTACATCGAAGACGGTCGGGGTGATGTCGCGGGAGTCCGCCGGACCCGGGACGACCTTTCCTGAACTCTGACCGGGGTATTTGATGAAAAGTGGTACTGGCAGGATCCAGCCAAGGTTTTCCCTGGTGAGGGCCCGGCGGCTCGAACCGGGGATGAACGAGGCACCATGATCTGCAGTAACCACGAAAAGAGACTCGTCCCAGATTCCCCGGGCCTTCAGCCGGTCGATGATCTCAGTCAGTTTGCGATCGGTGAACGAGAGCTGCAGGAGCATCTGCTGCAGGAAGTGAGTCGATTCGTTGGGGCTTCCCGGCATCGTGTCGGCCAGGTTGCTTAGCGGCTCCGGGGTGTAGTTGCTGCCATCGGGCATGTACTCCCAATTGACGTGGGGGAGGGTTACGTGGAGGACGCTGAGCGAACGCTTCCTGCCCGGCATGTTGTTGATGAAGTCGTCGACCACGTTGTCCCGGTCGGCACCGAGTTCGCTGTAGGGGGCTCTGTAATTCCGGGCGAAGGTGTCTGCAGCCTTGTTCTCCAAGTCGGTGGGAGCAAGGTCGTCTCCCGTGGTGAGCCCTCTCTTAATTAACTGGCTAACGCGCGTTCCCAAACCCCAGCTTCGGTGACAGAGGTCGGTAATCCGTTCGCTCGAGAAGACTTCGTAGCCACCATCGGCCGCACCCGTACAAAGGTTGTCGGGGTAGCTTGCGATTCCCGGCGGGATCGGCTTGTCTCCGGGCCGGTCGCCCGGGGTTTTACCGGTCAGAATCGCTGGAACTGCGACTGCGGTCTGATCAGCGACCGCTGTCATGTCCGGGTACCAGGTCGAGGTTGCTGCGAGATCACCGAACCCGGGGTAAAGCGTGGAGTCGATCCGGCCTTTGCTGTCTTCCAGTGATGCCAGGGGGAATTCGTCGAAGATCACTATTACGACTGGAGTTTCGGAGTCGACACCGGCGGCGTGGCTGGAGGATTCGTGCGGCAGGAATTCGAAACTGATCGGGTAGCTCAGGCAGAAGGCAACGATCACTACCGGAGTGGCGATGCTCAGGATCACGGCGAAATTACGAATGAATTTCGACCGTAGGTAGAGCATCGCGGTCGCGACCCAGACCGCTATCGGAAGGAGCTGTCCCAATGGACTACCGGGGGTCACCGTTTGCCAGACGATCAGGGCAATCAGACCCCCAAGCGCCGTAGCGTGGAAGGTCTCGCCGGTTCGAGCGGAGGCGAATCGGATGATCGCCCATTCGGCCAGGACCAGAATTGACGGAACCAGCAGTGAGACCAGGGCGATCACGATCGCAAGATCCAGGCGCCTCGCCCCCAGCATAGTCAGGGCTTCGGGGCCGCTGGCGATGTTCTGATAAACCGGCCAGGCGATCGCCAGCGCCCAAACGCCGGCAAATTCACACCAACTTTGCGCGGCCTTCCGCCACTTCACTGGGCGTTCAGGCCCGGAAGTCACCTGCTTTGCAGTGTCTCCACGGCGATGCGGGCCGCTTCGGTCGGGCTCTCGCCCACCCGGACGCCCTTGGCCTCCAGCGCTTCCTGTTTGGCCTGCGCCGTTCCCGAAGATCCGGAGATGATTGCCCCTGCGTGGCCCATCTGCTTCCCGGGAGGTGCGGTGAATCCGGCGATGTATGCGACCACCGGCTTCTTGATGTTCTCTGCGATGAAGTCGGCCGCCCGCTCCTCGGCGTCGCCACCGATCTCACCGACCATGACGATCAGTTCGGTCTCGTCGTCAGCTTCGAAGAGGGTGAGGATGTCGATGAAGTCGGAGCCGACGATCGGGTCGCCGCCGATGCCGACGATCGAAGTATTGCCTTCGCCGGCCTGCTTCAGCTCGTTGCCGATCTGGTAGGTCAGCGTGCCCGACTTGGAGACGACGCCGATCTTGCCGCGGTCAAAGAACTGGGCCGGGATGATGCCGACGTTGGCCTTCTCGGGGGAGAGGATGCCGGGACAGTTCGGACCGATCAGGGTCACGCCCTTCTCCTTTGCCCGCCAGTAGGTCGGCAGCATGTCCATTACCGGGATGCCTTCGGTGATCGCGATTACCGTCTCGACACCGGAGTCGATCGCTTCGTTGATCGCGGCCGCGGCGAAGCGGGCCGGAACGAAGACCATCGAAGTGTTCGCGCCCTCTTTCTCGACACTGTCCTTGATCGAGTCGTAGACAGGGACACCTTCTACGTCCTGACCGGCCTTGCCGGGGGTGACTCCGGCGACCAGCTTGGTGCCGTAGTCGCGGTTTCTCAGTCCGTGGAAAGTTCCTTCACGTCCGGTGAGGCCGGAGACGACCAGGCGGGTTTCTTCGTCGATGATGATGCTCATAAGTGGACCCTCAGCCCTTGGCCAGCTCGACGACGCGTTTTGCCGCGCCGAGCATGGTCGATTCGTGGTGGAGGTTGCCCAGGCCTGCTTCGGCGAGCAGGCGAAGGCCTTCTTCCGAGTTGGTGCCGTCGAGGCGGACCACCAGCGGCAGGTCGAGGTTCATTTTGGAAGTGGCCTCGATGATTCCTTTGGCGACTTCGTCGCAGCGGGTGATACCGCCGAAGATGTTGAAGAGGACCGCCTTCACCTTGGTGTCGGAGGTGATCACTTCGAGGGCGTCGTAGATCGCGTCGGCCTTGGAGCCTCCGCCGGCGTCGAGGAAATTGGCGGGATCGCCACCGGCCTGGGCGACGACGTCTAGGGTCGACATGCAGAGCCCGGCACCGTTGCCGAGGATTCCGATGTCGCCGTCGAGCTTGACGTAGGTCAGACCCTTTTCTTTGGCCATCGCTTCCTGCGGGTCCTCGATCTCGCTTGCGAGCTCTTCGAATTCGGGGTGGCGGTAAAGGGCGTTGCCGTCGATCGTGGTCTTCGAGTCGAGGGCCACGACCTGACCGGCGGCGTTGACGATCAGCGGGTTGATCTCGATCAGGACCGCATCTTCGGCAATCGCGATCTTGACCATCGAAACCAGGATTTCGGCGACCTGATCGGCGTCCTTTTCGGGGATGCCGGACTTGTCGACGATTGCCTGGGCGGCCGCCTTGTCGAACTCGGCGAGCGGGTCGACGTGCTGCTTGACGAGTGCGTCGGGGTCGGACTCGGCGATTGCCTCGACGTCCATGCCCCCCAGGTGGGAGAGGATGATCATCAGCTTCTTGGCGGAGCGATCGAGGATTACCGAGGCGTAGAACTCCGCTTCGATCTCGGATCCCGCTTCCACCCAGAGCTCGTGGACCTTGAACGGTCCTTCACCGTGGGGGCCGAAGATGTCCATTCCGATGATGTCACCGGCGTGTTCATGAGCCTGGACGCCATCTGCGGCGATCTTGATGCCGCCGGCCTTGCCGCGGCCGCCGATCAGGACCTGGGCCTTGACGGCTACGGGGTAGCCGAGGACCTCGGAGGCGTCAACAGCTTCCGCCGCAGTCGTGGCGTGGCTGCCTTTCGGTACTGGCAGGCCGTGACGGGCGAAGAGTTCTTTTCCCTGATATTCGAGGAGATCCATGTCTTTTCAGGTCGGTGGACGGACGGTGAGCGCGACGGCAGACACTATCCGACATAATGGCCGTCGCGCATGCCGCTACCGAGCCTAAAAAACATCACGTGGGTAACTACAGACTGCTACGGCACCCTGATCGACTGGGAGAAGGGGATATCGGAGGCCTGCGCCAAAGAGGCCGAGAAAGACGGGTTCAGTTTTGACACCGAACCCTTCCTCGCCCGATTCTTCGAAGTCCAGGCCGAGATCATGGCCGGCTCCTACGAGCTCTACGCCGAAGTCCTCCGCCGGACGATCATCAAGGTCGCCGGGGAGATCGGCTGGGAAGTGGAACCCTCACGGGCCCAGTTCCTGCCCGACAGCGTCGCTTATTGGCTCCCCTTCAGGGAATCCAACGCCGCGATGGACCGGCTCGGCAAGAAGTACGACATCGGCATCATCTCCAACATCGACGACAAGATGCTGGGGATTTCCCGCCGCCACCTGAGAACTGACCTCGACCTGGTTGTCACCGCCCAGCAGGTCCGCAGCTACAAGCCCGACGAGGTTCATTTCAAGGAATGCGCCCGCCGGATCGGTGGCAAGAAGGGCTGGCTCCACATCGGCTGCAACTACGACAACGATGTGGCACCTCTCCTGAAGATGAAGGTTCCCGTCATCTGGGTCAACCGCCACGGAGAGAAGCTCGCCGGCCGCAAGAAGCCGTCGCTGGAAGTGAAGTCCTTCCGCGACGCAGTCAAGAAGCTGGGCGCAGGCGGCTGAGCGATTTTTCACCGGCCAGCCGGAGCTGGCTCGATGCCACTTCAGCCGGGGACCGCAAAGCTCTCGGCCAGTACCTGACCCCGCGCCACCTGGCCGACGCCCTGGTTGAAGGGCTTGACCTCGAACCCGGGATGCGGGTGCTGGACCCCGGTGTCGGCACCGGTGAACTGCTGGCCGCTGCTGCAAGACGGCAGGCGGGGCTGGAGCTCTTCGGTTGGGACGTCGACGCACAGGCCCTCGCGGCCGCCCGACTCAGCCTGCCCGACGCTTCGCTTGAGAAGCGATCAGCCCTTGATCCCTGGAAGGGCGAGCCTTTCGACCTGGTGATCGGCAACCCGCCGTACTTCCAGTTCCGGCCGAAGCCGGCAGTCAAGGCGCGTTTCGCCGATGTGATCTCGGGCAGGTCGAATATCTTCGCTTTCTTCTTCCAGGCCGGCCTCGAAGCGCTCCGGCCCGGTGGGCAGCTCGCTTACATCGTCCCGCCGTCGCTGAACAGCGGTGCTTACTTCGAGGCGCTGAGGGAATACGTGGTTTCGAATGCCGCGATCGAGGGTCTGACCGTGCTTGACGGAACCGCTCATTTCGAAGGCGCGAACACAGCGGTGCAGATCCTGGTGATGCGCAAGGGCCTGACTTCGGACCGGTTCATATTCGAGCGCCAATGCGAGGGCTCGGGGTTCAGAAGGGTGATCTTCACCGCCGAGCCGGAAAAGCTGGCTGCCCAGTTTGAAGGTCGCCGGACCCTCTGGGACCTCGGTTATGAAGCGTCTACCGGCACCGTCGTCTGGAACCAGCGCCGCGACGAGCTGCGAAACGTGGAAGGCAAAGGCAGGATCCCACTCGTCTGGTCACACAACCTCAAGGCCGGCGAACTCGACCTGACCAGCCGGCCGGGCAAGCCCCGGTTCATCGAGTCAACTGCGCCGATGACCGGGCCTGCAGTCCTGGTCAACCGCGTCGTCGGTTCAGTCGGCCGGGGCGAACTGCGCACGGCGCTGGTCCCCGAAGGTATGGAGTTCCTCGCCGAGAACCACGTGAACGTGGTCCGGCCGAGGGCCGGCGCCAAGTCAGGGATTGGCTGGCAGGAACTCCACGAGCTGCTGGAGGACCCGGCCGCCGCCAAGAGGATCCGAATGCTCACCGGGAACACCCAGATCTCTGCCAAAGAGCTGACCCACCTGTTGCCCCTCGGCTAGGTCAGGTTCAGGGTGAAGAAGTGGTCCGGGGCCTTGCCCCACTTTGCTTCGTTGTGGACCGGGGCGAAGCCGAGTGATTCGTAGAGCTTCACCGCGGCTTCGTTGTCGCGGTTCGCGTCCAGCTGGATTCGGCGGCAGCCGCGAGCCCGGGCCCGTTCGATCGCGGCGGTCACCAACGTCCTGCCCCGGCCCTCGCCACGCGCCTCTTCGAGGACGAAGACGTCTTCGAGCCAGGCGTCTTCGGATCCGGTCCAGACCGAAAGGCGGAACCGGATCTGGGCGAAGCCGGTCTCCGGGTCACCGATCAGTAGAAACTCGGTCGAGCGGTCACCGAGGAGCTGGCTGATCGTCACTTCGAGTTCGGCGTTGTCCGGTCCGGTCGAGCCGAGGAAGTCCCGGAAGCCACCCACCAGCCGCGTCACCGCGGGCAGGTCGCTCGGGCCGGCGATACGAAGCGGTGTCTCAGGACCCATCGGCCAGAGGCTTGGAGCCGTCGTGGACCAGCTGCAGCTCCTTGCCGCCATTCTTCAACAGGTAGATGTCAACCTGGTTGAAGCCACGTTCCAATGAATCCGGCGGCAGCAGGATCGTGAAGCCGGGGCCGTGCTGGAGGCCGTCCTTGAAGGTCCAGCCGACAGCTTCGATCTTGTCGTTGACCGCCACCGCCAGCACCCGGTTCTCGGGGATCAAGTCGTTGTATCCGCGCTGCAGCAGACCGCGGAGCGAAGGCGAGGAGGGGTCGTACTGCTTCACCGAGTTCGGGCGGATCGGGTTGGCCCGGATGCCGTTTCGTTTGCCGGTGGTGTTCAGATCCTTGACGTCCTTGCCGATCAGGTCCTTGTGGGGGCCGAAGCGGTAGGTCGGGCCCCAACCCACTCCGGTTCCGAAGACCCGCTGGATCCGATCGACCAGCACCTGTCGCTGAACGAGCATCTCGTCGATGGAAATCGAAGCTTCGCCGGTCGGGGAGTTGATCACCGTCGCCCGGTTCTCCGGGCAGGGCGGCACGTCCCAGGGGAATTCGATTCCAAGCTGGTTGGAGATCTGGGAAAGGGTGGTCGGGGCGCAATGGTGCCGGGCCACGATGGCCGGTTCGGTCTGGCCGGGGTTCTTGATGAAGAGGGGGATCGATGCGATCTCGCCCATGTTCTCTTTGACCGCGGCCCGGCGGGGAATCCTCGACAGGAAAGCGGAGCCGTGATCTGCCGTCACTACGACCATCGCCTCTTCCCAGATTCCCTTCTCCTTCAGCTGGTCGGTGATCCGGGCAAGCAGGGTGTCGACATAGCCGACTTCCAGCAGGTGTCGCTGCAGCGCGATGTCGACGATCTTCGGCGAGGCCATCCAGGGGCCGTCGTTCGGCAGGAGGCCGGACCATTCGCCGGTCAGGGAGCTGTATCGCTGGCCGTCGGGCAGGTGGCGCCACGGATAGTGGGGCTTTTCGACGTGGATCATGTCGAGCGTTTCCTTCTGGCCCGGTTCGAGCTTGCCGACGAACTGGTTGACCCTTTCGAACTCGTCGGTGCTGTTGCGCAACGCGAACAGTCGGCCAAGCCGGCGGGCCGCGCCCTGGCCGGTGCGTTCGACCGGTTCGACGTAGGACTCGTCCGTATCGCCGGTCGTGCCGCTGGGCCCTGTCGCTCCGGTCAGGCCGGTGACACCCGTCTCCTCCCCGAGATCGTCCGATTCGTTTGTGAATTCACTGAACGAAGCCGAGACGTCGGGCAGGTTCTCCCGCAGGGCATCCGGCAGTAGCAGGTGCTTGGAGACCGTCTCCAGGTCGGAGAAGAGGTCACCGAGGGTGCCCTTCTTCGTGCCGATCGCTGAATCGGGGCAGAGGTCGTCGGGGCAGAGCTGGGTGGCCGACTCCATCACCCGCAGGTCATAGGACTTGCCGAGGAGCGTGAAGAGGTTGTGCGGATAGTCCGATGCGATCGGCAGGTTGTCGTTGCTCGGGATCTCGCCACTCAAGATCGACGGTACCGCCAGCGGGGTGTAGGCGCCGGTGCCCGTCGCGTTCCTGTACCAGGTGGATTCCGAGGCGAGGTCGGCGAACGCCGGGAAGCGGGTCCCGTCCACCTGGCCCTTGTCATCCATCAGGGCGGCGGTCGGCAATTCGTCGAAGATCACCATCACGACCGGCACCGGGTTGCCGACCGTGACGTCAACCGGGTCCGGCTGCTCGCGCGGCAGGATCAGCTTCGACGAACTGCTGAAGCAGAAGAAGATGATCAGGATCGCGATCGGAGCCACGGTCAGGATGTCCATGAAGGACCGGGGCAGTCGCCAGCGCGTGTAGGCGTAGACCCCGAGGCCCGCCAGCACCAGCGACAGGCCGATCAGGACCCCCGCTGGCCCGTCGGCCACGGTCTTCAGTATTTCGAGCATGAAGCAGGCTCCGACCAGGGTCATCAGGGCCAGGTGAATGCCCCACCGGAGGTTCTTGCTGATCAGCTGGGCGATCGCTTCGATCAGCAGCCCGATCAGGGGAGGGACGAAGGCCAGCGAGAGGCTGTAGATGATTATCTGGCTGGTGGTATTGCCGCGGGCGACGAAGAACTCGGGGTTGTCGCCGAGCAGCGACAGCATCGGCTGGAGGAACGCGAGCGCCCAGAGCGCAGCAAGATGCGCGGCTCCCAGAAACAGGGAAGGTCGCGGCGGTCGTGCGGCAGCCTTCGTAACTTCACTCACGAATGGGCGAGTCTATTCATTCGCGCTCGACCAAAGTTCACTCAGAGTGACCACGCCGGGCCCGCCTTTTGCGGTATAGACACGGATTTCGTTGCTGCCCGACCGGAGTGAGCTCTCTGGCAAAAGGACCGAGTAGCGGGTGCGGTCGGCTTCCCGGTAGCTGCGCCCGACGGCTGCGATCCGGCCATTCACCGAAACCGCAAGCGGAGCGTTGTCGGGGACCCCACTCAGCACCCCTCTTTGCCGGAGAACCGGGTTGAGCTCCGCCGCAGGCTCGAAGTCGGTCGCCGCGCTGCCACTGAGGTCAGGCGTGGCCGTGGCCCCGCCGGCGTCGGGACTGATGTTGAGGGTTGATGTTGCCTGGCCGATCAGGTCCTGGTTGGGACCGAGCTTCAGAACTTCCGGCCAGCCCGTATCGCCGCCGAAGAGGTCGGCCAGGGTATTGATGTACGCATCGCGCTGGTCCAGCACCGTGCTCATCGGGCTGGAGATGACTTCCCCGGTCCCATTGTCGACCGTCACTTCGCCCCGGTCGCATTCGGGCGAGTCCCAGGACGGATTCACGCCGAGGTGGGTCGCCATGATCGGAAGGATCTCGGCGACGCAGGTCGTCCGTTCGACGATCCTGCCCTGATTCTGCCCGGGGGCCTTTATGAAGAGGGGGATCATGGCGATCTGACCCATCGTCTCCGGCGTGGCCTCGCGGCGGTGGAGTCCTTTGGTCATCGCTCCGCCATGGTCCGCGGTGACCACGAGCATGGTCTCGTTCCAGAGTCCGTCGTCCTTGATGCGATCGATGATCCGGCCGAGCAGGTCATCGGCGAAACCGGTCTGGAGCAGGTGCGCCTGCCGGGCGCGGTCGGTCACGTACGTATCGTCGAGCCAGGCGGTCTCGTTGAAGAAAGCCCGGAAGTCTTCGGTCTGCTCGGTGTACCTCTGGCCGTCGGGGTAACGGGTCCAGGGGTAATGCGGTTCTTCGACATGGACGAAGTCGAAGGTGCCGGTCGGAGCCGGCTTCCGGTCGGCGAGCATGTCTTCGACGTCGCCCTCCGGATCGAGCGTGGAGGTTCCTTCGTCGAGTCGGTCCCGGACCCATTGGCGGGCCCGGCCACGTTCGATCGATTCAACCGGGTTGCCAGCGAAGCCTTCGAAGCTCTGCGAGATGTCGGGCAGGCTGGAGGACATCTCCTCGGGCAACGAGAGGTGAGCCGACACGTACCTGAGGTCCTCGAACAGACCGGTCAGCGCGTCCGAGGTGCTGATCTTTTCTCTCTCCCGGTTGTCGCAGACGTCGGGCGGACAGAGCTGGGTGATCGGCTCGATCGCCCGGACGCGGTAGGAGCCCCCGAGCAGGGTGAAGATTGATTCAGGGTGATCGGCTGCGGTCGGGAGGCTGTCCCGGTCGGCGGCCATTCCCGTGAGGATCGAAGGCACGGCGATCGCTGTGTAAGAAGCGTCGGTCACGGCGTTCCGGTACCAGTTGGCCTGTGACTCGAGCTCGGCGAAGTGAGGAAAACGCCTGGGGTTGATCTCACCCTCCGGAGTCATCAGGGAACCGACCGGGAACTCGTCGAAGACCACCATCACCACCGGCGCCGGATTCTCGATCGAAGCCTCAATCGCCTGAACATCGCTGGAGGTGGTGGTCAGCTCCGAGGCCTCAGAGAAGAACAGGAAGACGACCAGGATGATCAGCGGCGTCGGAATCAGGATGTCGGTCAGGGACCTCACGAAAGTCCGGTACCCGTAGGCCCAGGCCAGCCAGACCCCGGCGACGGCGGCCAGCACGATCATCGGGACCGCTGGACCGTCACCGACCTGCTTGAAGACCTGAAGCACCAGCAGCGCGAAGAGGATCGCGACCAGGAGGAGGTGAAACGCCCAACGGGCCTTGCTGGAGACCAGGTTCAGTAGCGCCTCGATCGCCGTCGCGGTGATCGGCGGGAGGAAGGTGATCAGCAGGACAAAAGCGATGATCTGGCCGCCGGTGTTGTCCCGGGCGACGAAGAAATCAGGGTTGGACCCGAGCAGGCTGAGCAGTGGCTGGACGATCGCCAGTGCCCAGAGGGCCGCGAGGTGTCCTCCGCCCAATAGAATCGAAGGCGCTTTCCAGGGTCGTTCAGTCTCCTCTAGCTTTGACACCGGCGGCGATCTTATTGTCCAGAAGGCCCTTTCAGGCCTACTGCCATGCCGCAACTAACGGGCAGGGCAGTGGTTCCAGAGGGAGCGGCACCCCCATAAGTTCCCAGCAAATGACCCACAGACTCTCCTTCCACCTGCACGCAGCGTGTATCGGCATCGTCTTGACGATGATGCTGTTCGCTGTCGCAATCGTCCGGGCGCCGGAAATGGCATCTGCCAAGCGCCCCAACTTCGTGATCATCCAGGCCGATGACCAGACCGCGGCGA
Source organism: Solirubrobacterales bacterium (assembly GCA_051306195.1). Taxonomy (GTDB): domain Bacteria; phylum Actinomycetota; class Thermoleophilia; order Solirubrobacterales; family 70-9; genus 67-14. Next base: position 15,437 of record JBPPMT010000158.1, on the reverse strand, counting down.
CAATGAACGCGATCGCCGTTTCCGAGAGCAAGAATGGCAAGAGGGCGAAGAAGTCCGAAGAGGCCAGGGTCATGCCGAACACGCTGGACCTGATCGGCGCCCAGGGCGTCTCGTTCAACAACTACTACACCTCGTCGCCGCTCTGCTCGCCTTCGCGGGCCACGCTCATGTCGGGCCAGTACGCCCACACCAACGGTCTACCGCGCAACAGCGGTTCCCGCGGCGGTGCGGAGGGTCTGGTCCGGAGCGAAGTGTTCGACAACAGCCTGGCCGTCGCCATGAACCGGGCCGGTTACTTCACCTCGCACTTCGGTGATTTCACCAACCACTACGGCGAGAAGGGTGCTTACAGGAAGAAGGCGGTCCCGCCGGGGTGGGATAAGTGGGCAAGCACCTGGACCCCGGGAAAGGTCCACCGCTACTACGGCTACAAGCTCAACGTCAACGGCAGGATTCAGGGACCTTTCGGCGACCCCAACTTCTTCCTGAACGGAAAAGGAGACCCGCTGGGCTGCCCCGACCCCGACCTCAGCTGCAATTACAGCACCGATATCCTGACGACCCGCGCCGTTCGCACCATCCAGACGGCGAAGAAGGGTCCGATGTTCATGCAGGTCGATTACGAAGCGCCGCACGACGGCCCGACCGGCCACAACGATCCGGTACCGGCCCGGCGTCATATCGGCTCCGCGGCGGAATCTCCGCTGCCGAAGCCTCCGGGGTTCAACGAGCGAAACATCAGCGACAAGCCCAAGGTTCTGCGGGTAGACAACAAGCAACTGACCCAGCGGGAAGTTGCCGGTATCGAGGACCGTTACCGCGCCCAGCTTGAAACCCTGCGGTCGATGGACGACGGCATCGGCCGCATCGTCAACGCCCTCAAGGAAGAGCGTCGCCTCGGCAACACCTACATCATGGTGCTCTCCGATCATGGTTACTTCCTCGGAGAACACCGGTTCGGCAAGTCGAAGTTCCTTCCGCATGAGCCATCTTCGAACGTCAACCTGCTGGTGCGCGGTCCGAAGGCCAAGAAAGGTACGACCTCCAACGCGATCGTCGGCAACGTGGACCTGGCGCCGACCATCGCCGACCTCGGCAAGGCCGACCTGCGACTTGAACCGGACGGCCGGTCATTCGCCGACGTACTCGAGCGGCCCGCCAAGAGGCGCAAGCGCTCGGTTATCCTCGAGTCGTACATCCTGCGCTCGGAGGCTTTCAAAGAGCACATTGGTGCTCAGGAGGACGACGGTGCGACCGTCTCCGGCAAGGTACCGTACGTCAATTACACCGGGATCCGGACTGGACGCTACAAGTACATAAAGTACGAGCCCGGCGGGCGCGAGCTATATGACCTGAAGACCGATCCGTTTGAGCTGAGCAACCGGGTGAAGTCGTTCCGTTACCGGAGGGTCGTTCGGGAGCTCGACTCGAAAATCGAATTCAGGCAGTTCTGCGCGGGGGCCACCTGCCGCAAGGGGGTTCGGGGAATCCCGCCCCCGCGGCCGAAGCCCAAGCTTGACAAACCGAACAAACCAGACAAGAAGAATGGTTGACAAGAAAAAACACTTGATGAGGACAGTGGCTGCCGGTGGTCTCGCGACCGCGGCGATCGTCGGCTTGCCCGGTCTTGCCCACGCGGCCCGTCCGAACATCGTCGTGATCCAGACCGACGACCAGAGCCCGCGCACACTCAAGGCCAAGTACCGCGGTGCCAGCGGCAAGTACCACCTCGCCATGCCGAACACCGTCCGGCAGATCTTCAGGGGCGGCACCGAGTTCACGAATCACTACGCGACCACTCCGATCTGCTCACCCTCGCGGGCTTCCATGCTCACTGGCCAGTACCCACAGAACACCAACCTGACCGGCAACAGTGGAGCTCACGGCGGCTGGGAAGGCTGGCAGAACTCCTCCGGATACACGGCCAACCTGCCGGCGACCCTACGGGGGGTCGGGTATCGCACAGCCCACGTCGGCAAGTTCATGAATGGCTACTACGACGGAGTCAACGACCGGGTCGACCGGACAGTCCCGCCCGGCTGGAGCAGTTGGTTCACCACCGCCTATCTTCCCGGCACCAGGTACTACGGCTATCCCGTCTCCAACAACGGCAAGGCCCTGCCTCCTTTCGGCAATGCGAACTACAAGTCCGAAGGACCGGGAATCGACCCGAAGAGCTGCACCGCGGCCCTTCTGACCAAGGCCCACGCCAGTAGGAAGTGCAACTACCTGACCGACGTGATGGCTTCGCAGGCCGTCAAGCAGATCCGCCAGAGCAAAGGAACTCCTTTCTATCTCCAGGTGGACTTCCAGGGTCCGCACGGGGACGTCAAGGCCCCCAAGGGTCCACAGCCGGCCACTCGCCACCTCGATTCCGCGAGCCGGACCCCGCTGCCCCGGCCGAAGAACTTCAACGAAACCGATACCTCCGACAAGCCGCAGCTGCTTCAGGACCTGGCCCCGAACCGACTTGGCGGTAAGGACATCAAGCGACTGAAGAAATCTTACCGCCGGCAGCTCGAGTCCCTGCGCGGTGTTGACGACGGGGTCGGCGCGATCCTGGACACCTTGCGCCGCACCGGTCAACTCGACAACACCTACGTCTTCTTCATGTCGGACCACGGCTATTACCTGGGCGAGCACCGCTACGACGTCGGCAAGTTCATGCCTTACGACGAGTCGGCCACGGTCGCCATGGCAGTCCGCGGCCCGGGTATCCCGGCCGGCAGGAAGGTCAGGGAGGTCAGTGGAAACATCGACATCGCTCCGACGGCGTTCAGGCTGGCCGGGGCGAACCCCGACTACCCGACCGACGGGGAGTCGCTCAAGTCCTACTGGCGGAACCCGAACCAGACCTCCCGCCGCCCCATGGGCATCGAACTTGGCGTGCTAGGACATATCAAAGGCGCCTCGACATCACAGAAGGCACCGGTGCTGAACTACAGGGGATTCCGCGTCGGTCCGTACAAGTACGTCGAGTACGAACGGGGAGGGGCCGAGCTCTACGACCTCAGCCGCGACCCCTTCGAGATGAAGAACCGGATCAACACGGCTCGCTACGCAGCGGTCAGGTCTTACATGGAATCCCACCTCGACGAAGTGTCCGACTGCAAGGCTGCTGCCTGCCGGGCGAACCTGCCGCCCTGGCCCAAACCTATTTCCTGACGACGGTGGCCGGCGTGCTGGCGATCTTCGTTCCGTCAGCCTCCAAGCCCTGAATCCTCACGAGCCTCGGTTTTCCAGGCAGACGAAGCCGCGTCTCGAATCCTTCCCGCGGCCGGATGCCGACAGGTTCCAGATTCCGGAGGTTCGGGCCGGTGAAAATGCGCCAGCGCCGGACATCGACGTCGCCGTTCCAGCTGACCCAGGCAGTGCTGACGCCGTTCGCTCGTCTGGTGGCGATGTCGACCGGTCCCCGCGGCCGGCCCGACCAAGGCAGCCGGTAGGCACGGTAGGTCGAGTTCGCCCCCTGGAGCACGCCGTCGAAGATCAGGGTTCCGTCGGCCGCGAACTCGGAGATCAGCGGGCTCTGACCCCATCCGACGAAGAAGTTTCCGGTGGGCAGAGCCTGGGTGTTGGCCTGTGAAGGCGACAGGGGCCGGTTCGGGTGGAGGAACTGGTTCTCGAGTGTCGCCAGGCCCAGCGATTCGTCCAGCCTCAGGACGAGCCCGCGCGACTGTTCAGCCGATGGGGCGGGTGCAACGAAGGCGTCGGCATTGTCGAAAAGTGAGACCCGGTTCTCGCTCAGCGGTTCGGCATCATGCTGCCATGAGAATGAGGCCCCCGGCCCGAAGGTGAAGTCGCTGCTCTTTCCACCGAGGGTCCAGATCAATCGACCGGAGCGTCGGTTGATCTTGTAGATCGCGCTGGTGCTCCGACCGGAGACCATGACGTTGCCGTCAGGGGTGTCGATCACCGAGTTGATGTGGAAGTAGTCGTAGGCCGCGCCCTCACGTCTTGTACGGACAGCGTAGGTATCGCTGACCGGCACTTCGTCGAGGCTGTGCCACTCCCAGATCACCCGACCGGTCTCCAAGTCGACCTCCTGGGCGATCGAATCGATGACCCGGCCGTCGACGTTCAGTCCGACCGGCTGGAGGTCGCGCTGAACTGTCCGGTAGGCCGTGATGTAGGCGGTCCCTCGCGGGGTGAGGCGGAACTCGTGCGAGTCGGCCCGGTAGCCGTTGCCGGGGACGATTCGCTTGATCACCCGATACGAACGGTCGGCCACGATGTAGGAGGAGCGCTTCAGACCCGAGCCGACGGTCGGGGCCTGGAACCAGGTCAGCACCGGCTTGCCTTTGTAGGTCTGGGTACGGAAGTCGGTTCCACGCATCGGCTTGAACCAGATCAGGCGTCCGGACGGCGAGAAGATCGCGTTGCCGTGCTTTTTGGAGCCGACGAAGATCGGATCGTCCCCGGCCTCCTCGGTCCGGCTTCTCACCTGAAGCCGATAAGGCCGAATGTCCGGGCGCGACCGGAACGGCTGGATCGCACCGTCCGTGATGCTCTGGCGCCGTTGTTGGACCACTCGTGGAGCGCCGAGATTCTCGACCGTGAAGGCGTAATTGCCGTCGGTCGCCCCGGCAATCGGCATCTCGGTCTGGACGACCACCTGTTCCGCGGGCTCGAAAGGCTTTCCCATGACGAGGCTGAAGCCGCGCCTGTCGAAATGCTCTTTCTTGCTGAAGCCGTGAAGTCCGGAGACACTGCCATTCACCTTGATCGGGCCAGACTCGGCCTTGTTGATCCCCCGGAAGCTGATCTCCGTCCAGATCGATGCGTTCTGGGAGATCACTCCTGGCGACACGGTGGCCGCCTGGGCCGAACCTGCCGCTCCGTCCGTGATCCCGGACAGCAGGGCCAGCCCGAGCATTGCTGGCAGAAATGTTCGTCTTCTCAGAACCATGCCCGCCCGGAGAGGGTCAGCCGATGCCGGAAATCGCGGTGCTGCCGATCACTTTGCCGGCAGCGTTCAGGCCCTTGATCTGGATCGAAGCGGCCCCTGAAGCGAGTGGACCAATTTTGATCCTGGTTTCAAAGCCGGTGCGGTTGACGGTCTTGGTGGTCGTGAGCGTCGATGCTCGGGAGCCGGTCAGTACCCGCCACCTGTCCACTTCGGTGTCGCCGTTCCAGCTGACCCAGGCGCTGGCCGAGTTGCCCGACCTCTCGGTCGCCATCGCGACCGGCCCGGTCGGGCGCCCGATCCAGGGCTGGCGGTAGGTCCGGTAGATCGAACTTGCGCCGCGTACGTTTGCGTCGAATACGACCGTGCCGTCCGGCGCGTGTTCGGTAGTGAGGGGGCTCTGTCCCCAGCCGACCATGAAGTTGCCGCTCGGCAGGCGCTGGAGGTTCGCCTGGGTCGGTGCCAGCGGATGGTTCGGGTGGATGAACTCCTGATCCACGTTCGCGGTCATCCTCTTGTTGTTCAGCTTCAGGATCAGCCCGCGTGACTCGTCGGCCCACGGTGCGGCCGCAACGGGCGCGTCACTGTTGTCGAAGAGCGAGACCCGGTTGCCGCTTAGTGGCTGGGCGTCATGCTGCCAGGAGAAGAGTGCCCCCGGCCCGAACTTGTAGTCGCTGGTCTTGCCGCCGAGTTCCCAGATGATGCGGCCGGACCGGCGGCTGACCTTGTAGATCGTGTTGGTGCTGCGCCCGGATACCATCACGTTGCCGTCGGGGGTGTCGATGATCGAATTCACGTGGAAGTAGTCGTAGGGGTTGCCTGGGCGACGGGGACCGTCTGCGTAGCTGCGCCTGACCGGGACGTGGTCGAGGCTGTGCCACTCCCAGATGACCCGGCCCGTGGCCAGGTCCAGTTCCTGGACCACCGAGTCGCTGACCCGCCCGTTCTTGTCAAAGCCGATCGGACGCAGGTCGCGTTTGACCGTCCGGTAGGTCGTGATGTACGCCGTGCCCCGGTCGGTGAGGCGAAGCTCGTGCGAGTCGGCCGCGTAGCCGTTGCCGGGCACGAAACGATCGATCACCTTGTAGGCATTGTTCGCGATCACGTAGGTCGACCGATTGGTTCCCGAACCCTTGGTCGGAGCCTCACACCAGGTGAGGACCGGCTTGCCTTTGTAAGTCTGGGTACGGAAGTCGGTTGAGCGCATCGACTGGAACCAGATCGGATTGCCGTTGGCGGCGAAAATCGCCGCGCCGCGCTGCTTGGAGCCCATGAAGATGGGGTCATCGCCGGCTTCATCGGTGCTCTTGCGCACGTTGAGGGTGAACGGCCGCAGGTTCGGGCGTGAACGGAATTGCTGTGGCCCGGGGTCGCCGAGAGCGGCGTTGCCTACCCGCTTGACCCTCGGACCACCGAGGTTCTCGACCTTGAACTTGTAGTCGCCTCTGTCGGCTCCGGGGATGTTCAGAGAGGTGCGAACGCTTACCCGCTCGGATGTCTCGAAAGGCTTTCCCATCACCAGGCTGAAGCCTTTGTTGTCCGAATGCCGCCGGCGGTTGTAGCCGTGCTTTCCCGTCTCGCTGCCGCGAACGACGATCTTGCCGGCCTTCGACTTGGTGACACCGCGGAAGCTGATCTCCGTCCAGACCGAGGCGTTCTCCGCGGTCGGACCTGGCGATACGGTTGCCTTCAAGGTCTTGGCCGTAGCCGAAGACGCCCCTGAGGCCAGGCTGATCAGGATCAGCAGCACTGGCAGAGCAAGATTCGTGGTCACCTTCTTAGTGTTCCCCATAACTGTGTAAATGTCGCCCCGGCCTTGAAAGTTGCGGCCCGCGAGGCCGATTGGGTGGGAATATACGAGAAGTTCCGCACCTATCGCCTCTCAGTCTGGTTGTCTAGGTACAAGTTTTGCCGAGGAGTAGAAACAAAAACCGGGCGTGATTCCCCCTACGGCGCCCAACCCCAGTCTCATCGGGGACCCGAGGAGGGCCCTCAAGGCGCTTTTCAGCTGCCTCGCCGCCGCCTGCGCCGTTGTGGCGTTCCACTCGGTCGAGATGGCCAAGGCCGCGGTCCGGCCGAATGTGGTTGTGATCCAGACCGACGACCAGCCGCTCGAGGAGTTCCGCGGAACCTGGCGCGACCTCTACAACAACGACCGCCAGATCATGCCGAACACGATGTCCCTGATCCGGAACCAGGGCATCGAGTTCACCAACTACGTGACCCCCTTTCCGCTCTGCGCACCTTCCCGCGCATCTCTGCTCAGCGGCCAGTATGCGCAGAACCACGGCGTGATCCGGATCGGTGGGCCCCGCGGCGGCTGGGAGTCCTTTGAAAGCAACCGGATCAATACCGAGAACCTCGCGGTCTGGCTTCAACGGGCCGGCTACCGCACCTCGCATTACGGCAAGTTCATGAACAACTACGGGGGACCGGATAGCCCGGTCGAAAACAAGATCCCGCCGGGATGGGACCGGTGGGTAACGGACGCCACAGACAACTCGACCAGGGAGTTCTACGGCTACCAGCAGAACATCGACGGTGGACTCACCGGTCGCCTCGGTGACCCTTTCTACGACATGCTTGGTGGCAAGGATCCGATCGGTTGTCCCGACCTCGGTCTGGGCGTCTGTGATTACCACACCGATTCGATGAGCGTGCAGGCCCAGGAAGAGATCCGGACCTCCGGCAGCCAGCCCTTCTATCTCCAGGTCGACTACCACGCCCCGCACGGTGATTCACGCGCTCCGGGCGGGCCAGAGCCGGCGATTCGTCACTACGACACCGCGATCAAGACGCCGAATCCGAAGCCGCCCGGCTACAACGAAGCCGACGTTTCCGACAAGCCCTGGTTCCTCCGCGACGAGACTCCACAGCTGAGCCAGGGCGAGGTCTTCCAATTAACCACCGAGTTCCAGAAGTCGATCGAGGCCCTGAGGGCGGTTGATGAGGGAGTAAAGGGCATCGTCGACGCCCTGAAAGAAACCGGCAAGCTCAAGGACACTTACATCGTCTTCACTTCGGACAACGGCTTCTTCCTCGGCCAGCACCGGATCCATCGAGGCAAGCTGCTGCCGTACGAGCCGGCGGTGCGGGTTCCGATGGTGATCCGCGGACCGGGTATCACGCCAGGTTCGACCAGCCGCGAGGTTACTGCCAACCAGGATCTCGCACCGACCATTCTCGGACTCACCGGTGCCAAGGCATCCAGCAGGATCGACGGGCGTTCAATGGCACCTTTCTGGAAGCAGCCGATGAAGATCACCCGCCGGCCAATCCTGGTTTCCAGCTACCAGGGCGCGACCCGCTTCATCCCGGGTGATTACCCGGACGAACCCCCGGTGATCACCCCTACGAAAAGGGGCGCTCACGTCTCGGCCAAGGCCGCCAACCACAACTACGTCGGGATCCGGGTCGGGCCTTACAAGTATGTGAATTACGAAGAAGGTGAAAGCGAGCTTTACGTGCTTTCTCAGGATCCGGCCGAACTGAAGAACCGCTACGGCAAACCGCGGTACGCCGAGGTCCAGGCTTACCTGGACGAAGAACTGTCCAAGCTGCGTGCCTGCAAGGGCTCCAGCTGCCGTGCTCCGGCAGAGAAGTGGCCGACACCGCCCTACCAGCCGCCCCAGTAAGGGCTACGGCTCAGTTCGAGCCGAGCGGGAACAGCTTGTTGGTCGGGTCGACTTCGTAGACCGTGATCAGGTTACGACCGGCCGTCAGCGAGGCCGGGTCGACCAGGGTCCCGAAGTGCTGCGCGCCCTTGAAGTCGAACGACTTCGTGGTCCCCTGGATCCTGCCGTTGACGCCGACGGCGATCGTCGTGCCGGTCTTCGGACCATCCAGCACGCCGGTCACCCACATCGGGACTTCCGGTGACTCGCCGGGCTTGTAGTCGTCCCACTTGCCCGGTGTGTCGAGCGTCGCTTCATCGGCGGCACCCTTGATCGCCGGCGCCTGGTCCCCGATCAGTTCTGGCGCCGGGCCGAGGGTATAGAGCGGTCCGGTGCCGAAGCGCGCGTTCCTTTCGGCGATTGCCGCGGTCCGCTGCTTGATGATTTCGTCGATCGTGACGGTGAAGGTCTCGTTCTTGACGTCCTTGACGGTCACGTCGCGCTCGGGTACCTGGCCCTGGAGCGGCACGCCATCGGTCTCGTACATGCCTTCGACCCCGAGTTCCTCGGCGATCGTCGGCACGACGTCGAGGGTCATGCTGTGGGTCGGGTTGATCTCCGGCTTGGTCTGACCCGGGTACTTGATGAATAGCGGCGGGTTGGCGACCTCACCCATGCTGCGGGTGTCGGCGATCCGCTGGGCGATGTCTCCGCCCTGGAAGCTGACGCCGTGGTCGGCCGTGATGATGACCATCGAATCGTCCCAGTTGCCGTTCGCCTTGATCTTGTTGACCACCTGGCCGAGCAGCGTGTCGGCGAACCCGGTCTGTACGAGCTGGCGCTGCTGCGCGGTGGCGACCCCGTTCTCGTCGACCAGCCAGAGGTTGGTGCTTTCCGAGAGCTGACGGATCGGTGACTCGTTGTAGAGCTGGCCCTTGATGTCGTACTTCCACGGCTGATGCGGCTGCTTGACGTGCATCATGGTCATGGTCGAGTCCTTGGCCGGAATCTTGCTGATGAACTCGGAATACTCGGACGGAGCCTTGGCGCCGCCGCGGCCCTTGACGAACAGGTCGTCGATCGAGCTGCTTTCTTCCTCTTCGCTGTCGCCGCCGAAGTTGGTGAAATCGGTCCCGACATCGGGCAGGGTGTCAGCGATCCGCGGCGGCAGGACCAGTCGGCCCTCGACGTACTTGAGATCCGAGTAGAGCGCCTTGAGGCGGGTCAGCTGGTCTTCCTTGGTCTCTTCTTCCGGGCAGAGCGATACCGGGCAGATCTGGGTGATCGGCTCGGTCACGTGGAAGTCGTAGGAATCGGAGAGCAGAGAGAAGACGTTGTCCGGCTGGTCCGACGCGGTCGGCAGGGCGTCCTCATCCGGCACACTGCCGGTCAGCAGGCCGGGCACCGCGGTCGGCGTGAAGTACGAGGTGGTCGTCTCGTTCGGGTACCAGGTACTTTCGTTCTCGAGCTTCTTGAAGTTCGGGAAGCGGCGGCCGTCGACCTCGCCCTGCCGGGTCATCAGGGTGTCGGTTCCGAGTTCGTCGAAGATGACCCAGACGATCGGGGTGGTCGCCTTGGTACTGGCTCCGATGGAGACCGACTCTTCTTTCGGGAAGATCACGTCGGAGCTCTTGCTGGCGAAGATGAACAGCAGCAGGATCACCACTGGGGCGATGATCAGGATGTCCATCAGGTTCTTCAGGAAGACCACCCGGAAGACGGCGTAGGAGAAAAGCGCGCCGAGCACGAGGGACAGACCCGTCAGGAGGATCGTCGGACCCTCGAAGAAGTTGCTGAGGATTCCGATGAAGAGGAAGGTCGAGATCCCGAAGAAGAAGAGGAAATGAACGGCGTAGTAGACCTGCGGCCCGATCTTCTTCGCTACCCACTCGATCGCCAGCATCACCAGCGGCGGGACCACGGTGATCCCGATCGCGAGGATCAGGATGTCGCCCGGGCTGTTGCCACGGGCCACGAAGAAGTCAGGGTTGTTGCCCAGCAGGTCCAGCAGCGGCTGGACGAAAGTGATGGCCCAAAGTGCGGCGAGATGGCCGCCACCCAGAAGCCATTGGCGCCGGGTGGGCGCCTCTTTCGTCCAGTCGAGATTCACCTAGAGCGGGGTGGCCAGGTAGAGAACGCGATCGCCGGAAGGCAGTTCCTCACGCTTCTCGACGTTGAAGCGCCGTTCCAGCTCGAGCTCGAAGTTCTCGAGGTCGTAATCGAGGTTCGCACCTTCCTGCTTGTTCGCCAGAAGTGCGCGGACCATGGGGTCGGTGCGCTTCGGGAACTCGATCAGCAGGGTGGAGCCGAGGTCCTTGACCCACTCCAGAAACTCTGCGATCGGAATGTTGGCCGAGATCGAAACGTGGTGGATCAGGGCGAGTGCCAGCATCAGGTCCGGGGCGCCACGATCCGACAGCGTGCGCCGCTCGAGGCCGCGCCAACCTAGGCCCGGTGACGGGTCGGCCAGATTGCCGACCAGTGGCAGGATCTTCGTATTGCCCTCTTCCTTCAGTGAGCGGTAGAGCGCCTCGACCGTGGCGTGGTCGAAGTCGAACGCAACCACGCGCTCGGAGCTCTTGGCGGCGATGCGCGAGTAGGCACCGTCGTTACAGCCCATGTCCCAGGTCAGGGTCGGGTTCTTGTTCGCGGCCACCTCGGCGACGAACTCCTGCTTGCGTTTGTCGTCGTCATCACTGTAGGTGTTGTGGGCGCGGTATCCGCTCCACGAAGTCTCGCCGGACTTCCACTTCAGCTTCGACACCAGACGGCGCATGCTGGCCATGTGAGCCTTGACGGCCTCCGGCTTGACGGTGCGCTCCTTCTTCGGAGCGTCTGCGTCACCCGGTCCGGACTTGTTCGCCCGGCGGTCGAGGCGGGCGTGGAGCGAGGTGTGCAGGAAGACGCCCCTGCGCAGGCGGTCCCTGAGCGAGAACACCTTGATCGCGTCGATCGGCTGGATGCCGTCGATCGAGCCGCGCATCCAGGGATGGAACGGGATGTCCTTGTGCGCCTGGAAGAGCAGCGGGTACAGGTAAAGCATGCAGAACTGGCGGTATCCGACCCAGGGAAGGCCTTCCGGGATCTTCTCGAACGAACCGACGTCGATGAAAACCGGGCTCGAACCCTGGAACTGGACGTTGTAGGGCGTTGCGTCCTTCAGCATCAGGCCTTCGTCGACTGCGGCGATGCCGAGGTCGAGCTGAAGCAGTGCCGCATCCTGCAGCATGCTGAAGGTCCACTCGTACGGGTACGAGATGAAAGGAACGCGCTCGTGCTCGAGCACCCTGGTTACCCCGGTGGGGAGCAGGTCCGTTGAACCGTTGAGAACCGAGACGTCGACCTCTTTGGTCGGGATCAGCTCACCCTTGCTGACCAGGGTCTCCAGCAACGGGCTGGCCGCGAGGGCATCCCAGTCGCCAGCACCTTCCGGGCTGAGGGCTCGGAGGATGGCGTCGTCGGTGATTACAACACGGCTGTCTCGGTCCCGGAAGGAACCAGGTTCTGCGTTTGCCACGTGTTTACTGCTCGGCCGGCTTGTCGTCGGTCGAATCGGCGGGGGTGGTGCTCACGGACGCTGCGGCAGTAGCCGAGCCTGCTTCCGTGGCGGTCGCGCCTTCGGTTGCCGGTTCAGTCTTCTTCCAGAACATAAGCGTGTCCTTGAGCTTCTTTCCGTAAGTTCGAATCACAGCTCCAGCACCGGCGATTCCGGCGAGTACAGCAGCGAGCAGAGCCGAGGCACTGCCCGGATCCAAGTATGCAAGTAGTTCCATAATGGTTTCGAGTTCCTCTCTGTAGCCACCTCAAGGGCGACGGTAGACCGCGAGATGTTACTTGATCGGGACCACAAGGGACCCGAAGGGCTACTTGATGGTCGCCAGGGGGTCACCGCTTGCGACGGCGTCGCCGACCTTGATCGGCAATGCGGTGACTTTGCCCTTGCGGTGGGCGGTGATCTCGTTCTCCATCTTCATCGCTTCGATCACGCAGATCAGGTCACCTTCTTCCACCTCGGCACCTTCATCGATGTTGATCTTGAAGACCGATCCCTGGAGCGGAGACTCGAGGACCTCGGACGAGGAGCCGCTTCCGCCGGCCTTCTTCTCACGCTTGGGCGGCTTGCCGGCAGGTGCTGCCGCGGCAGAGACCCCGGTCGCCTCGCCGATCACCTTTACGTCAAAGCGCTTTCCGGAGACCTCGACCATGTAGTCGCGGGCCACCTTCTCGGGTTCGCCCTCTTCCGCCGGTGGCGGGTCAGTCTTCGGGGGAGCGGTCGTCTTCAGCCACTTCTTGTCTTCCATCAGGTCACGGCAGGTCTCGCCGTTCACCCACTGATCGGTTGCCAGAATGGCCTTGTGGAAGGGAATGAGGGTGGAAAGGCCACCGATCTCGTACTCGTCCAGCGCCCGCAGCATGCGTTTGGTGGCGGCTTCACGGTCGTTGTCCCAGACGATCAGCTTGCCGACCATCGGGTCGTACATCGGGGTCACCTCGGAGCCGGCCTGAACCCCGGTATCGATACGGATGCCAGGTCCGGAAGGTTCCTTGTAGCTCGTGATCGTGCCGGGAGCGGGAGCGAAGTTCTTGTCGGCCTTCTCGGCGTTGATCCGGCATTCGATCGCCCAGCCGTCGATCCGGACGTCTTCCTGTACCAGCGACAGCTCCTGACCGGCGGCGATTTTGATCTGCTCACGCACGATGTCGACGCCGGTGATCATCTCGGTCACGCAGTGCTCGACCTGGACCCGGGTGTTCATCTCGAGGAAGAAATACTCGTCGCCGTGCTGCATGCCTTCGATCGTTCCTGCAGAAAAGTACCCAACGGCCTTGGCCGCGTCGGTCGCGATCTTGCCGATTCGCTCGCGCATCTCGTCGTCGACATGCGGCCCGGGGGCCTCTTCGATCACCTTCTGGTGACGCCTCTGGACCGAGCAGTCACGTTCGCCGAGGTGGATCACGTTGCCCTGCTTGTCGGCCAGAACCTGGACTTCCACGTGGCGGGGGTCCTCCAGGTACCGCTCCACGTAGACCCGGTCATCGCTGAAGAACTTCATGCCTTCACGACCGGAGCCTTCGAATGCTTCTTCGAGGTCATCCGGCGTCAGCGCGACCCGGAAGCCCTTGCCTCCACCACCACCGACGGCCTTGCAGGCCACGGGGTAACCGGCCGCGTCGGCCTGGGCGCGGGCCTCGTCGATGTCCTTCGCCGGCTTGGTGGCACCGGGGACGATCGGAACTCCCGCCTTCTCCATGATCTCCCGAGCCTGGGTTTTCGAGCCCATGGCGTCGATCGCAGAGGCGGGCGGGCCGATGAAGACGATCCCGGCTTCATCGAGCGCACGGGCGAAGTCGGCGTTCTCGGCGAGGAATCCGTAACCGGGGTGAACCGCTTCTGCGCCGGACTCCCTGCAGGCGTTGATGATCTTCTCGATCGAGAGGTAACTCTCGGCCGGGATCGCCGGACCGATAAGGAAGGCCTCGTCACAAGCATGCACATGGGGAGCATCACGATCGATCTCGGAATACACGGCCACGGACGTAATGTCCATCTCCTTGCAGGCGCGTGCGACACGGATGGCAATTTCGCCACGGTTGGCGATCAGGATCTTCGAGAACATTGGGCGGAGTCTATTTGGGCAGAGACGCACGTGGCGGGTGGCCACAAGCCCAACCACTCTCCTTGTATGCGAGGCCTGTCACTGCACCGAACACGGATTTCCCAGTTAAGGAAATCCGTGCCTAATTCAGAACTGCGATGGCGGAGAGAGGGCGAAACCGAAAGTCTGTCCCTTATTCGGGTTCGCCCGCCATGGCGGTAGGCCGATACCCCTAGACTTCCCCGACTCATGATCGAACTTCAGTCCCACTCCGTTGTCTCTGATGGCCAGCTTGAACCCGCGGGGGTTGTCGAGAAGGCGGCCGAGGCCGGGGTCGAGGTCCTCGCCCTGACCGACCACGACGGCGTTGCCGGCGTCCCGGAGGCGATCGAGGCCGGGGAACGCCTCGGCGTGGAGATCGTCCCCGCGATCGAGATGTCTTCGGTCCACGAGTTCGCCGAGGACCTCCACATCTGCGGGTACTGGATCGACATCGAGAAGATGAAGCCCGCCTGCGACCGTGCCCAGGAAGAACGCCGGTCGAGGGCGAAGGAGATCATCGACAACCTGAACGGCTTCGGTTTCGACATCAGCTTCGAAGACGTCGAGCGTGAAGCCGGAGGGGCCGACGCGATCGGCCGCCCCCACATCGCCCATGCGGCCGGAGCGGCCAACAACATGGGTCCTTTTTTCGAGGAGTACCTCGTGCCCGGCGCCAAGGCTTTCGTCTCCCGCAGGTGGCCGACTGCCCAGCAGGCCTGCGAGATCATCCAGGAGGCGGGCGGTGTTGCCGTGATCGCCCACCCCTACTGGGACGTCAAGGATCCGGAGCAGGTCGAGTCGCTGATCCGCTCGCTCGACATCGGCGGGATCGAGGTCTTCTACCCCTCCCACACGAAGAAGCAGACCGAGCACCTGCTCAGCCTGGCCCGGGAATTGGGAATCAGCGCCACCGCTTCGTCCGATTACCACGGCCCGACCCACAAGACGTTCAGCCGCTTCGGCGCCTACCAGACCTACGATCTGGGAGAGCCAGAAGTCCCGGCCAGACCGTAACCCCGCGCGAGGGCTGAAACCCAAGCGTCAACCCCGGACTGGGTGCGTTTCCTACGTCATAGGTATAGAAAACGCACCCACCCTCATCTTTTTCGACTGCGTTCCAGGGAGAAACCGACCAAGTCCATGACCTCTTCGATCTCCCGGGTGATCATCCAGTGCGAAAACCGGTGAAGGTCATAGCCGGCCCGCTTCAGCCGGTTTTCTTTGCGAATGTCCTTGTCCCGGGTCATGCGTCCCTGGTGGAACTCGTAGCCATCCACC
>JBPPMT010000145.1:0-5815 GCA_051306195.1 Solirubrobacterales bacterium | reverse complement strand
CCTAAAGATAGTCAACCCCGAAACCCATGAATACTGGCAGTGAAATTATTCGCTCAGCGACAAATTTCACTGCCAGTCCTTGCTTAACCTCCGAAACCGACGCGCTTCACCTCCGGATCCCGCGGCTCCAGGACCGAATCGATCAAGCCGTACTTGACACTCTCTTCGGCCGTCAGGAAGTTGTCTCGCTCCATGTCGGCGGTCACCTGCTTCACGGTCTTGCCGGTGTGTTTCGCGTAGAGCGCGTCGATCCGGCGCCTGGATTCGAGGATCTCCTTCGCGTGGATCTCGATGTCGGCCGAAGTTCCCTGGAACCCACCCGAGGGTTGGTGGATCATGATCCGGCTGTTTGGCAGTGCCACCCGTTTGCCGGCGGCGCCGCCGGTGAGGAGCAGCGAACCCATCGACATCGCGATCCCGTAACAAATGGTCTGAACATCCGGCTTGATGAACTGCATGGTGTCGTAGATCGCCATGCCCGAATAGACGGATCCACCAGGGGAGTTGATGTAGAGGCTGATGTCCTTCTCGGGATCGTCCGACTCGAGGTGGAGCAGTTGGGCGACGATGATGTTGGCGATCTGGTCATCGACCTCCTGGCCGAGGAAAACGATCCGCTGGTCGAGCAGGCGCGAGTAGATGTCGAAAGCCCGCTCACCGCGGCTGGTCTGTTCGACGACTGTGGGAATCAGGTTCACGATGCTCTCCATTCAAAAGGCAACCAAATGGTTGCGTGTGTAAGCGCTAAGATAGCGCAACCACTTAGTTGCGCAACAAATCGCACAGCGAAACCATTTTTGACTTCGATTGAGCGAAGTCGATTTGGTTCCTAATTTGGAGGAGTCCCGATGGAAGAAATGACGCGTGAAGTCGAACTTGATTGCGACCCCGAACGGGCCTGGCAGGCATTGACCGAGGAGTCCGAGCTTTCCGAATGGCTGGGTGGAGATGTTGAAGCCGATCTGAGACCTGGCGGCGAAATCACCGTCCGCGAGGAGGACGGCTCCGAGCGGTCCGGCTTCTTCGAGTCGATCGAAGAAGAGCAGGGGATCTCCTTCTGGTGGTCGAGCGAAGATGAAGAATCGACCCGAGTGGAACTCGAACTTCTACCGGCGGTCGAAGGTGACGGCTGCGTGGTCCGGGTGACCGAGACCCGCCCGCTGTTCGCGCTCGAAACCGAACTCGCCGAGATCGCTTCGTCGGGACCCGGCACCGGGCCGGTCGCGAGTGCCAACTACGCCTGCGTGTGAGCCAGCCGTCGACAGACCTCGTCTTCGGCGCCCTGGCTGATTCGAACCGGCGAATGATGGTCGAGATGATCGCCTCAGGCGGCCCGGCCACGCCCACCGAGCTCTCGGCGGAGCTGGCAATCACCAGGCAGGGCGCTTCGAAACACCTGACCAGCCTGGTGGACGCCGGCATCCTCGACGCCGAGCGCAGCGGGCGGGAGGTCCGTTACGCCCTGGTTGAAGGTGGACTCGAGCCGGGATCGACCTGGCTGGCCCGGGTAGGAGACGAGTGGGACCGGCGTCTCGGCGCCCTTGAGCGCCACGTGCGCAAGTAACGATTCCTCCACCGTTTGCCCCACGGAGAAGTACCCCCGATACCATCGCCCGGTGCCTGCGCCGAGCCCTGCGACCCGTGGACCCGCCTGGGTCATCCTCCCGACCTATAACGAGGCCGAGAACATCGGGCCGATGGTGGAGGCGCTCGAGCCGAAACTGTCTGACGGCGACCGCATCCTGATCGTCGATGACAACTCCCCCGACGGCACCGGGGACCTCGCCGACACCATCGCCGCCGAGAACCCGCGGGTCCAGGTGCTCCACCGGACCGCCAAGGAGGGTCTCGGCCCGGCGTACCTGGCCGGCTTTCGGGTGGCGCTCGACGGTGGCGCCGACCTGATCATCCAAATGGACGCCGACTTCTCCCATGACCCGGCGTACCTGCCTCGCCTGATCTCTTCCTCCGAGCTGGCCGACCTGGTGATCGGATCGCGTTACGTGCCCGGCGGCGGCATCACCGAATGGGGGACAGTTCGCCGGCTGCTCAGCCGTGGCGGCAGCCTCTACTCGCGCACGATCCTCGGCGTCGACGTCAACGACATGACCGGTGGCTTCAAGTGCTTCCACCGCAAGGTCCTCGAGACGATCCCGCTGGACGAAGTCGCCGCTTCCGGCTATTCCTTCCAGGTCGAGATGACCTACCGCGTGATCAAGGCCGGATTCAGCGTGGTCGAGGTGCCGATCACCTTCCGCGAGCGCCAGGCTGGCACCTCGAAGATGAGCTCATCGATCGTCGCCGAAGCCGCCTGGAAGGTCCCGGCGATGCGATTCGGCCGGAACCGGCCGGATTAGTCGCCCGGCCTGAAGCCCCCGTGCGTTACGGTCTGGAGACCGATTCACCCAAAGCTCCGGCGGAGGCTTACTTCATTTTGTATAGTACGTGTAGAACTTTATTTCTGACCAGTCGCAATGATCACAGGAGACCGAGATGGCTGACAAGCTCCCCCCAGTAACTGACGCCACATTCAAGGCTGACGCACTCGATACGCAAGGCAACGTGCTGGTCGACTTCTGGGCACCTTGGTGCGGCCCGTGCCGCGTGGTCCATCCGGTCCTCGAAGAGATCAACGAAGAGCGCGATGACGTCAAGATCATCAGCCTCAACATCGACGAGAACCCGCAGACTGCCGCCCAGTACGAAGTCCTCTCGATCCCGACCATGATCCTGTTCAAGGACGGCGCCATGGTCAAGAAGATCGTCGGCGCAATGCCGAAGCGGCGCCTGCTGGCCGACCTCGAGCCGGCCCTCCAGGGCTAGCCCGTCATGCCTTTCGTAGAAATCAGCTGGTTCGAGGGTCGCACCGACGAGCAGAAGGCCGAGATCGCCAAACGGATCTCGGAAGCCCTGATCGACGTCGCCGGTGTAGCCCCCGATCACTGCTGGGTGAAGTTCGAAGACTCCCCGAAAACCGACTTCATCATCCACTCCGCGGAGTAAGGCCCAAAGACCGCTAGCGACCGTCTTATTCCCCCTCTCATTGGGGAAAAGACGGTCACCCAGTTCTGGTGCGGGGTGGCCTCAGCAGGTAATGGCTGACCATCCAGTCGTTTCCTTCGTTCCATAACCAGACCTGCTCCGTGGAGATGAGGAAGAGGCGCCAGGTTCCGAGGGCTCGTTTCGCAGCCTTCTTGTCGTAAACCGTTTCGAGGATCCGCAGTGCCTCCTCGCGGTTGGCGTCGAGTCGCTGGAGCCAGGCGGCCAGGGTCTTTGCGTAGTGGGTTCCCGATACGGCCCAGCGGTCTTCCAGTTCGAGGTCGTCCTGGAAGTGGAGCATCAGGTCGTGCGAGGGCATCGTGCCAGCGGTGAAGAACCTCTCCGAGGCCCAGGTGCCGGCGAATCGGTAGGCCAGTCGACGGTGGGTGAAGATGTGGATGAAGAGGCGGCCGTCGGGGGCCAGCCAGGTGGAGATCCGGCGCAGCAGTTCCTTCCAGTTCCGCATGTGCTCGAACATCTCGAGCGAGACCACCCGGTCAAACTTGCCGTCATCAAGATTGGGCTCGAAGCCGTTGACGTCAGCCGTGATCACGTTCAGGTTGTCGCAACGGAGGCGCTTTGCTTCGCGGTCGATGGTCACCTTCTGCGTGGCCGAGTTGGAGACCGAGGTGATCTGGCAGTTCGGGTAGTTCTCCCCCATCCAGAGGCTGAGTGACCCCCAGCCGCAGCCGAGGTCGAGGACCTTCATCCCGTCACGGATGCCGGCCCGCCTGCAGGTCAGGGAGAGCATCTCGTCCTCCGACTCCGCGAGGGTGGTGAGGTCCGTGGGCCAGATGCCAGAGCTGTACTTCCGGCGGGGGCCGAGGAAGGTCTCGAAAAACTCACTCGGGATCTCGTAGTGCTGCTCGTTGGCCGTCTCGACCTTCTCGGCGATCGGGCCGGTGCTCATGCGGGCGACGATCTCGCGGAGGCGGTCTTCCTGCTCTTCGACCCCGCCGTGCTCCTCCGTCTTCAACCGGCTGGCCACCGATCGCCGCGAGGCCAGCTTCAGGGTGGAGTCGGGGATCGCACCGGTGCCGAGGGCACGGTCGATCAGGGAGTATCGAAAATCTTTCGCCGTCATCAGGAACTCATTCGGCAGTCTGCCCGATTCGGATCAATCGGCGCGTGAGACCGCGATCGTCAGGTCTTTGCCGTCGAGGCTCATCCGCTCGACTTCACCGTCGTCCGGGCCGTCGAAGCCCGTTGACGTCGCCAGTACTTCATCGCTCAGCCATGCCTGGTGCTCCCGGGCGGCCTCGATCAAGTCCGGATCGCCGCCGAGCTGGAGCGAGATCCGGTCGGTGATCTCGAGCCCGGCATTCTTGCGGGCGTTCTGGACGGCGTGCACGATCTCGCGGGCGATGCCTTCCTTTATCAGCTCGTCATCGAGCTCCAGGGCCAGCGCCACGGCGTGCCCGGACTCCGATTCCACCTGATACCCCTCGACCGGTTCCATCGACATCAGGAGGTCCTCGCCGACAAGGGTGTGGTCCTTGCCATCGATGCTGACGCCGATCTCCCCACCGGCTTCGATCGTATCGGCCACGTGCTCGGCGTCGAGCGCCGCGACGGCGGCCGCGACCTGCGGCATGCTCTTGCCGAACCGCGGTCCGAGTGATCGGTAGTTCGGCTTGACCGAATAGCTGACCAGGTCCGACTGGTCGGTGACGAACTCGATCTCCTTGACGTTCAGTTCGGCCTTGACCAGTTCCTCCTGCGAGCTGATCGCGGCGCGCTCGGCATCGGTCGCGACAACCACGGCCTTGGAAAGCGGCTGGCGGACCTTGGCCTTGGCCTGGGCGCGGCTCGCCCGGCCGAGCTCGACCGTGCGGCGGGTCGCGGCCATCGCCATCTCGAGGTCGTAGTCGCGCAGGTCGAAGTCCGGCTTCGGGAAGTCACGCAGATGAACCGAGTCCGGCATCTCGACGAAGTTCCCGTCGGACCCACCAACGAGGTTCGAGTGGATCTCGTCGGCGATGAACGGCGTGAATGGCGCGAGCATCGCCGAGATCTCCACCAGGCAGTGGCGGAGTGTGGCGAAGGCGGCCTCGTCGCCCTCCCAGAAGCGGCGGCGCGAGAGCCGCACGTACCAGTTGGAAAGCTCCTCGACGAAGTCGTTGATCTCGCGGCCGGCGGCGGTGCAGTCGAAGGCATCCATGTGGGTGGCAACCGTCTCTTTGGTCGCCTGGAGGCGGGAGATCGACCAGCGGTCGAGGTCGGTCGGGTTCTCCGGCGGTCCCGGAGGCTTCGACGAATCGAAGTCTTCGGCGTTCGCGTAGAGGACCCAGAAGGAATAGGTGTTCCAGAGGGTGAGCAGGAAACTACGCATCGCCTCGGAGATCGCCTCGGTGGAGAAGCGGTAGCCGGCCCAGGGCTGCTGGGCGGTGAAGAGGTACCAGCGGAAGGCGTCGGCACCGAACTCGTCCAGCACTTCCCACGGCGCGACCACGTTGCCCTTGGACTTCGACATCTTCTGGCCCTCGCTGTCGAGGATCAGGCCGAGGCAGACGCAGTTCCTGTAGCTCGGCTCGCCGAAGAGCATGGTCGACTCGGCGAGCAGCGTGTAGAACCAGCCGCGGGTCTGGTCGATCGCCTCGCAGATGTAGTCGGCGGGGAAACGTTCATCGAACTCCCCCTTGTTCTCGAAGGGGTAGTGGAACTGGGCGAACGGCATCGCGCCCGAGTCGAACCACGTGTCGGCGACCGACCCTACGCGGCGCATCTCGCCGCCGCACCCCTCGCGCTCGCAGGGCAGGACGACCTCGTCGATGTA
>JBPPMT010000129.1:0-7032 GCA_051306195.1 Solirubrobacterales bacterium | reverse complement strand
CCGCACCAGCCCGACCGGTCCGTCCGACCCGATGGACAAAAGTGTCCCGGTCTTCCGGCATGTCGTCGTTGATTACGTGGGTGACATCGGCGACGTCGATACCGCGAGCCGCGCCGTCGGGGGCCACGTGTGTGGCCACCTTGCCGCCCACGAAGTCCGCCAGCGCGCGCTGGCGCTGGTTCTGGGACGTGTTGCCATGCATTGCCGCTGCCCTGATCTGCGGTGAGCGGCTGAGCTTTTTCACGAGTCGGTCGGCGCCATGTTTTGTGCGCACGACCACCAGGGTGCGGCCGCGCTCGGAATTCTCCAGTTCGTGGAGGAGCGAGGGGACCTTGGCTTCGTGGGCATGATGGATGCAGCGGTGTTCGACCTTGCCCTGGTTCTTGTCCGGGGCAGGCTTGTTCACGTGGGTGACGGGGTTGTGCGTGTATGCGTCAGCGAGCTTGCCGGCGGCACCTTCGAGGGTTGCCGAGAAGAAAAGGGTCTGACGGTTGTTGCTGATCTTCTTGACGATGCGGTCGACGGCGGGCTTGAATCCCATGTCGAGCATGCGGTCGGCTTCGTCAAGCACGAGGTGCTCGACGTGGTCGAGGGTGAATGAGCGGCGCTGGAGCAGATCTTCGAGCCGGCCGGGGCAGGCGACGACGATGTGGGCTCGAGCGGCCCGTTTGGCCTGGGCCTGAATTCCGACGCCTCCATATACGGGGGCGATCGAAAGGGCGCGAGCCTTGCAGATCGAGTCCATCTCGTCGACGATCTGGCTGGCCAGCTCCCGGGTGGGGGCGAGGATCAGCGCCGACGGCCGACGTGAGTCAGCCGCGATCAGATCGACCAGCGGCACGCCGAAAGCGAGCGTCTTGCCGGATCCGGTCGGGGACTGGACAAGAACGTCCCGTCCGTCGAGCACGTCTTCGATCACCTGACGCTGAACTTCGAAAGGCGCGGTGATGCCTCGGGACTCGAGGGCATTTACAACGGGTTTTGACACGCCGAGATCGGCGAATGACTTACTGCTCATGATGGTGTTCAACTTCCTATGTGAGGGGTGTGGGGGAGATTCGGTAACCCCAACAACCTTGCGGCACTAGGAAGGAACAGAACCTCGTTGGCTGCCAACTGGGCAGATCCAACGTCAACCAAGGTAGCAGGGATCACTGTTCGGTATGTGGAGCGGCGTCACAGATGAATGCGGCGAACTCACGTTTCGTCGCCGGTCCATACACTTATTGACCCGCGAGTCAACTTCTCGCAAAAGGCTTTCAAGCAGGCTTCAACACACGACCCCCTGGAGGATCAAGAACCTCATGTTCGTACACAAGGCCGCCGTAGTCGGCGGCGGCACCATGGGTGGTCAGATCGCACAGGCAATTGCCGCGTCTGACACCCCCGTCGTCATCAAGGACGTCGACCAGAAATTCGTAGACCATGCCATCGAAGAGGTCCGAAACGTCACCACCGGACAGCTCGGCAGCCTCGTCAAGAAAGAGAAACTGACCCAGGAGCAGGCCGACGCGCGCCTCGCCGAGGTCATGGGACTCGTCACCGGAACCACCTCATACGACGAGTTCGGTGACGTCGACTTCGTGATCGAAGCCGTGCCCGAGAAGATGTCGATCAAGCAGGCGGTTTTCGCCGAACTCGACGCCGTCACCCCCGGCCACGCGATCCTCTCGTCGAACACCTCGGGTCTCTCCATCTCCGAGATGGCCGAGGCTACGATCCGCCCGGACAAGGTCGTTGGATTCCACTTCTTCTACCCGGCGTCGGTAATGCCGCTGGTCGAGGTGATCATCGGTGACGAGACCACCACGGAGACCGTCCAGTCCGCCTCGAACTTCGCCCAGGCCATCGGCAAGCAGCCGATCACCTGTGGAGAGGTCCCCGGCTTCGTCGTCAACCGCATCCTGAATTCCGCGGTCAGCGAGATCTGGCGCGCACAGGAAGAGCAGAATCTCTCGATCTCGAAGATCGACGAAGGCGTTGGCGCGGCGAACGTTGCCCCGATGGGCCCGTTCATTCTGGCCGACATGCTCGGACTCGACACCGTGTTCCACGTCGCCGAGAACCTGCAGGACGCCTACGGCGATTCTTTCTACGTCCATCAGGGCATGAAGAAGCTCGTCGCTGAAGGCAAGCTCGGCGCCAAGACCGGCGGCGAGGGTCTCTACAAGGACGGCCAGCCGAACATCCCCGGGGACGGCGACGCTGACGCCCAGGAACTGGCCGACCTCTTCACCGCCAAGGCGCTGATCGAAGCCTGCCTGCTGCTCGAGGAAGGTGTCGCATCGGTTCGTGACATCGACGTCGGCATGATGGCCGGTGCCGGACTCGACCCCCGTCGCGGACTCTTCCCGCCCTTTTGGAAGGCCGACATCGACGGCCTCGACAAGGCTCTCGAGAAGATCGAGGCCCTGCACGAGAAGCACGGCGACCGTTTCGCTCCGCCCGTCACCCTCAAGCGCCTGGTTGCCCAGGGACGCTTCGGGATCGCTTCGGGACAGGGTTTCTACCCCTGGGCCCGTCCGGACGATGGTGAGCAGACCGAGAAGGTCAAGCTCGAGACCCGCGGTACCGTGGCGATCGCCTGGCTGAGCAATCCGCCGATGAACGCGATCTCCCCGCAGGTGATCGAGGACCTCGGCACCGTCTGGGAGAAGGTCAAGGCTACGCCAGAGATCGGCGCCCTGATCATCGCTTCGTCGATGCCGATCGTCTACTCGGCCGGCGCTGACATCAAGAAGTTCACCCAGATGGACACCGAGGGTGGAGCAGCTCTGATCAACGACGGTCACGCCCTGCTGAAGGACTTCGGCGAGGACCGGGTCGTCACGATCGCCGCCGTCAACTCGCTCGCCTTTGGTGGCGGGTGTGAGCTGGCAATGTCCTGTGACTTCCGGATCGCGGCTGAATCGGCTGTCTTCGGTCAGCCCGAGATCAAGCTGGGAATCATCCCCGGGTTCGGCGGAACGCAGCGTCTGCCGCGTCTGGTCGGAGGTAACAAGGCCCTCGAGATGAACCTGGTCGGAGATCCGATCTCCTCGATCGAGGCGCTCGACTACGGTCTCGTGACCCGGGTCGTCCCGGATCAGGAGCTCTTCGACACCGCGATGAACTGGGGAATCCGGCTTGCCGGCCAGGCCCCGATCGCAGTCGAACAGGTCAAGAAGGTCTCATTCTCCGGAGGCGATCCTGATGAAGGAATCGACGCCGAGAAGCAGGGCTTCGCGACCGCGTTCCTCTCGGAAGACGCGAAGGAAGGAATCGGCGCGTTTCTTGGTAAGCGCACGCCGAAATGGCAGGGAAAGTAGTCCTGTTACCTGCGTGACCTGAAGTCTCGAAAGGGCGGCCAGTCGGCCGCCCTTTCTCGTGCAGACACGGCTGGCAGGCAGCGCCCGGGAAACACCCATGCACGCCTGCCTTCGTCATCACTCGAATAACTCGCTCATTTACGTGGGTAAAATCGCTTCGTTTCCTCGTGTCTGCCTCGGCAGGCGCACCTGGGAGGCTCGCGTGCACCACCCGCTTGCGTGACACCGAACGGCCGAGGCTCTGGAGCCCCCATATCGGGAGGTGCCTGCGTTATTGGTGCGGACTGCGCGGTTATCGCAGACACCCGAGGTTGTCGGCTCCTGGAGCATTGGTTCTTCGCCGACTTTTGGTCCCATATGCACCGAACTCGGCAAAGAATGGCTGGTGCTCCAGATCCACCTGCTATTTCCGAAATATCTGGAGCACCGGGGGTCAGAGCATTTGCCAGAGGGCTCCTATTACGCCGCAGGCCAGAACTACTGCCACCACTGTGACTTTTGAGTGGTAGCGGTAGAGGACGAAGAAGGCGGCTGCTGCGAGCAGGGCCGTGAAGAGGTCGACGACGCTGGTCCTCAGGAGGTCGATCGTCACCGCGGCGATCAGCCCGATCACCGCGGCCGCGACGCCCAGAAGGAAGGGCCGGATCTTCGGGTTCTCGGCGATCGAGACCAGCTGGTGGTGGAAGAAGATCGGGAAGATGAAGGCTGGCAGGAAGATTCCGAAGGTCATCAGCAACGCTCCGGTGAGGCCACCGGCCAGGTAGCCGACGAAGGTCGAGAAGATGATCAGCGGCGCCGGAAGGGCCCCGCTGATCGCCAGGCCGTCGATGAACTGGGCGTCAGTCAGCCATCCGTGGTCGGTCACCGCCGCCTGCTGGAGGAACGGGATCGCCGTATAGGCACCACCGAAGGTCAAAAGTCCGGTCTTGAGCCCCTCCAGGAAGATCTCGGTACCGAGGGAGAGGCTGATCACCCCGACAGCGATCGCCGACAGCGGCATGAAAGGGATGGCCGGCAGCAGGAACGAATTGGAGCCACGGGACCAGCGGGCGCGGTTCAGCCAGAGCTCATAGACGACGCCGCCGAGCAGGAGGATGAAGGCGAAGCCGATCGATCCGGTGATCGTGAGGACGAATGATCCGGCTGCGATCAGCGCGAGGGGCACATCGCTGATGAACTTCTGGCCCAGCCTCAGCACGGCGCGGGCGACCAGCGCTCCGACCGCCGCTTTCAGGCCGTAGAAAGCTTCATCCAGCTCCCCGGCGAGATCCAGCTTCACGTAGGCGATCGACAATCCGAGCATGAGGATCAAACCCGGCAGCATGAAGCCCAGTCCCGCGAGGAAGCCACCCAGCTTTCCGCCACGGATCCGGCCAAAGTAGACACAGAGTTCATGCGCCTCGGGACCGGGTAGGACCTGGTAAACGGCGAGCGTCTTTTTGAAGGAGTCCTCCGAGACCCAACCCTCGTCTTCGACACACTCCTTGTGCAGCATCTCGATCTGGGCGGCCGGACCGCCCCAGGCGAGGGCACCGAACTTCAGAAATCGGAGAAAGATCGCTCCGGGCCGATCAGAACCGCTTGTAGATGGCACGGAGGACATTCGCGGCAAGCCTATCCGGACCACTGGTGGCCGGATCGGCCAGCTCATCCCCGGTGTGCCGCCTATTTGGCTACTGTCAGGCGGTAACGGAAGTTCTCGTTGGCTGACCGTTTGCCGGGTGTGATCGCCACGTAGATCGCCTGGGCCTTGCCTTTGAGGTTCTTGACCCGGACGCCCTCGGTCTTCGTCTTGGGCTGGTCGGAACGCACGATCAGGTTCTTGCCCGGTTTGCTGATCGATTTGACCTTCGGCTTGTAGACCTCGACCTTGATGTCACCCTGGTACTGGGCCGTTGTGATCAGGACCTTGCTCCTCGGGGCGATCTTGACGCGGTATACGTCCGTCGGATCCTTGTGTCGGGAGAGAGTCGCGGTGACTGCCTTCTCCTTACCGTCGGCCGGCTTGTAGAGGAACCGGGCGGTCTCGATCAAGGCCCCGGTCAGCCACTTGATGTCGTCGTTCGGTTCCATCGGATCCCTGGCTGGTGTCGCCACGGTCAGCGCCGCATCGATGTTGAGCAGGCCCTCGCCGTATTCCGGATCACGTCCGAGGGCTCCCACGTCGGTCGAAGAACGGGTCAGCGCCCGGCCGATCTGTTGCGCATCGAGATCCGGGCGAGCCTGCTTCAGCCAGGTGGCTGCGGCCGCAACCATCGGTGCCGAGATGCTGGTCCCGCTCTGGTTGGCCCAGTCGTACTTGATGGTTCCGGAAGAACCGACGGAAGCCGGTGCCTGGGTGACGGTGGGCGCAAACACACTTACGCCGGGAGCGGTGATGTCGACTCCGTCGTTCCGGGTAGCGAAATCCCCGATCAGGCTGGAGTCATCGACCGCGGAGACCGTAAGCACGTGAGGGTCAACAGCCGGCCGGACCGGGGCATTGCCTTCGAGGTTCGTATTGCCTGCGGATGCCACCGGGAGGATGCCCTTCTGAACCGCGTCTTCGGTTGCGACGAAGTGCGAGAAGCAGCTGCCGGCGGGCAGGGCGTAACTCATGTTGATCACAGCGACCTTCTTCTTGGCCGCCTTCATCACTGCTGCCGAGGCGGTCGAGCAGGTCTGTCCGGAAGGAAAGAGCCGCATCTTCATGCCGGGCCAGACGCCCCGAATGCCGACACCTTCGCCAGGCGAGCCGGCGATCGCGGCGATCGCGGTGCCATGCGAGTCCTGCTCGGGGCTGATTGACAGCGCACCGCTCAGACGGGCCCTGGCCAGGTCGGGATGGCGCGAATCGACAGATTCTTCGATCAACGCGAGTTCGGGGCTGAACTGACTTACCGGGGGCGGGGTCGTATCGGTCGGGTTGACGATCTCGTTGAGCCACCACTGGTTCGATGAAAGGAGGTCATCCGGGTAGCCGGTGGGGACGACCGGCTCGTCCGGTTCGGCGAAGGCCAGCCTGCCGGAGGCCCGGAGGGAAGACGCCATGTCGAGCGCCTCGTCCCGGGCGACCCTGAAGATGCCGCTGCCCTTGAAGATGGCTCCGGCGCCCGAATCGGCTGCGATCGCGGTGGTCGCGGCACCGGGGCGTCCGGCGACGATCCAGATGGCAGCGTCGGAATCCGAGGTGGTTGCAGCCTTGAGTCCGGAGACGGTCGCGCCGGGCGTGACCGGCAGCTCGAGCGGGGGCTGCGGGGTCGAGGCAGAGGCAAACGCTGCGGCAGAGCCAAGCAGCGCGACCGAGATGGTCGCGACCAGAGCCGTGAGCAAGTGGGATCGACGGCCAATGCCGGTTGTCCCCTTGAATGACGGCCCAGATTCAGTTTTTTGATGCCCGTGCTTCTGCATTCGCTGCAGTAACCCGCCAAAAGCCTCGTGGTATCGGCTCTTTCCAAATTATTGGAAAATCATTCTCAGTGCCGCTAGTTCACCGAACCAGCATCTAGTCTGGGGCCATGCCTTATCCCGAAGCGGTGCTTTTCGACAACGATGGCCTCCTGCTGGACACCGAATCCGTCTGGACCCGGGCCGAGCAGCAGCTGTTCAAGACCCGGGGTCTCGATTTCACGATCGATCACAAACGCAGCCTCGTCGGCAGCTCCCAGGATCTGGCTGGCAAAAAGCTCGGCCGGTTTCTCGATGAAGTCGGGAACGAAGGTCCGATCATGGAAGAGCTGAACGT
>JBPPMT010000155.1:0-50571 GCA_051306195.1 Solirubrobacterales bacterium | reverse complement strand
CGTGAACCGCTCAGCCAGGTCCAGATGCTTTACGCCCAGCACGCCGGCGGCGACATCCCCGGCGAGCATCCGACGGGCGGGGCCGGCCCGTCACCCGACGGTCCCTCCGGAGACGGGCCTCCCGCGCCGCCCGAATCACCGGCATCAGGCGGTCCCGAATCCGGTCCCCCCAAGGGTCCCGGCCTCTGGACACCCCGCGGCAGCTGAGCCGCAAACGCGCAGTCACA
This sequence comes from Solirubrobacterales bacterium, assembly GCA_051306195.1. Taxonomy (GTDB): domain Bacteria; phylum Actinomycetota; class Thermoleophilia; order Solirubrobacterales; family 70-9; genus 67-14. The sequence continues at coordinate 50,344 of JBPPMT010000155.1, read as the reverse complement.
TCGGGACGGCCATGCCTCGCATCTGGCTGGAGTAATAGTCTGAGCGTCGCTTAGAGGAACCGGGATCAAAACAGTGGAGGAGAACACACTTTGACCGACTTTCTAATCGACTATGGCGTCGTCATTGCACTTTTCTGTGCGGCGGTAGCTGTCTTTTACGGAATCATTGTCACCCAGCGATTGCTGGCCAAGCCGGCCGGCAACGAGAAGATGCAGGAAATTTCTGGAGCGATCCAGGAAGGTGCATCGGCCTATCTGAAACGCCAGTACCTGATCATCACGGTGGTCGCATTGCCGATCGTGGTCGTGCTGCTGCTGCTTCAGAATTGGCAGACGGCGCTCGGCTTCGTCATCGGTGCCGTCCTGTCGGGTGCTACCGGCTTCATCGGGATGAACGTCTCGGTCCGGGCCAACAGCCGGGTGGCTGAAGCTGCCCGTGGCGGAGTGCCACCGGCGCTTGACGTCGCCTTCAAGGGCGGATCGGTCACCGGCATGCTTGTCGTCGGACTGGCCCTGCTCGGTGTCGCCGGGTACTTCGGCTTGCTGATTGCGACCGGAGCGGTTGACAGTGACAAGGAAGCGGTAGACGCCCTGATCGGCCTCGGGTTCGGTGGTTCACTGATCTCGGTATTCGCCCGTCTGGGTGGCGGCATCTTCACCAAGGCAGCTGACGTCGGAGCCGACCTGGTCGGCAAGGTAGAAGCCGGCATTCCCGAAGATGACCCGCGTAACCCCGCGGTGATCGCCGACAACGTCGGTGACAACGTCGGTGACTGCGCCGGTATGGCGGCCGACCTCTTCGAGACCTACGCGGTGACTTCGGTCGCCGTGATGCTCCTCGGAGTCCTCTACTTCACGCCCGAGTTCAGTCGTGAGGTCGCGATCTACCCGATGGTTCTGGGTGGCGCCGCGATCATCGCTTCGATCATCGGTGCGCTGATCGTCAGGACCAACACGGATCGGGTCGAGGGTGCTCTCTACCGGGGACTGATCGTCTCTGGCGTGCTTTCGATCGCGGCTTTCTATCCGATCACCGACTGGCTGATGGCCGAACCTCTCCGGGTCGGCTTCGAGCAGGCAGGGGGCAGCCTGGTAAGCGTTTCCGACCTCTGGTTGTGTGCAGTAATCGGGATCGCGGTTACGGCGCTCCTGTTCGTGATCACCGACTACTACACGTCGACCCGTTTCCGGCCGGTGAAGAACATCGCCAAAGCCTCGGAGACAGGACATGCGACAAACATCATCCAGGGCCTGGCCCAGGGGATGCAGGCGACTGCGGCTCCGGCCGTGGTGCTGGCAGTCGCGATCCTTGCGGCGAACGAACTGGCTGGCATCTACGGCATCGGTATCGCCGTGGTGGCCCAGCTCTCATTGACCGGCCTGATCGTGGCCCTCGACGCATTCGGCCCGATCACAGACAACGCTGGAGGCATCGCCGAGATGGCGGAGTTGCCGGAAGACGTTCGCAACGTGACCGACCCGCTGGACGCGGTGGGCAATACGACCAAGGCGGTCACAAAGGGTTACGCGATCGGTTCGGCCGCATTGGCCGCGCTGGTTCTCTTCGCTGCCTTCAAGGAAGAACTGATCGAGGAGGCGCCGACTGGTTTCCAGATCGACAGTCTCTTTAACATGTCCAGTCCGGAGGCGCTGGTCGGCCTGATAATCGGCGGCATGATGGTCTACCTCTTCTCTGCGTTCGCGATCGAGTCGGTCGGCCGGGCTGGCGGACAGGTTGTTGAAGAGGTACGTCGCCAGTTCAAGGAGAAGCCGGGCATCATGGACGGCACCGAGAAGCCGGACTACCGACAGGCGGTTGCCCTGGTGACCGCGGCAGCGCAGAAGGAAATGATCCTGCCGTCGCTGATCCCGATTGTGATTCCCGTGATCGTGGGCGTGCTCAGCGTCGACGCTCTCGGTGGACTGTTGATCGGAGTGATTATCGTCGGGCTGTTCGCGGCCATTTCGATGACTGCCGGAGGCGGGGCCTGGGACAACGCCAAGAAGCTGATCGAAGACGGTGAATATGGCGGCAAGGGATCAGAGGCCCATGCTGCGTCAATCACCGGCGACACGGTCGGTGACCCCTACAAGGACACCGCCGGACCGGCGATCAACCCAATGATCAAGGTCGCGAATATCGTGGCCATTCTGATCATTCCAATTGTTCATTTCTGAGCCAGGTTTCAGGGGTTGACCCTGAAACTCGAGTCGCAGGAAAAGCCCCGGCCATCTGCCGGGGCTTTTCCTGCAATTGGCGAGAAAAGGACAAACCCGCATTTTGCGGATTTGTCAGACGGAGCACGGGTCTCTATCGCTTGACGGCCCTCGAGCCGTTCACCTATAGTTCCCGACTTCAGCGTGCACGCACGGCCGCCAGGGAGCTTTGTCACGATTAATACTTCCGATGGCTCCCGCTAGTATCGAGACACTCTTGCCCAAACACAGAAAAAAAGACATCCTCAGGGAAATCAGATCGCTACGCAGCGAGTTGACCGGTCGCCTTGATGCTCTTGAGGCAAGCCTGAGATCCGATTCGCGCACCACGCCAGTTGTCAGTTCGGCGCCGACTATTCCTTCCCTTCCAGAAACCGACAACAACCGGCCTTCGCCCGGTGGTTTTCAGATGCCGACCGACCGCGACATCACCGTCGTGATTCGGCCACTGCGTGATCTCAGCATGGCCCGGATCGTCGAGCAGGCCCTGGCCGATACCGAAGGAGTCGAGAGCTCGACCCTTCGTGAGCTCCGCGGTGACTCGGCAACCATCGAGACCCGGGTCGACGAAGGTGTCTCACTAATAACTTCACTCCGCCGCAGGCTTCCCGTGGCATTCGACGTGACCGACTCAGACAGAAGTTCGTTCACAATCGCGCTGGCCCAACCAGTGGGCGAGCGTACGGACGGCGTGGCCGGCCAAGAATATTCGTGAGTAACGTGAAAAAACCGGGCAGGGCGGCGTAGTGGGCGCACTTTTGTTCGTTATCGGCGTTTTGGCCCTCTTCGTCCTGATGATGGGACTGTTCCTTGTCCTGCCGTTCTTCCTGTTTTTGGCTGGCATAGTTGCGATGATGGTCAGTGACCGGCGACGTGGCCGGAGAGACGATGACGACGATGTCGTTGTGGTCGAGGATCGCGATGAAACCGTTGAAGTCGTCGAGTCTGGCAACGGCCGTAGAGGAACGGTGGTCCGATGAGCGGACAGCGACTCCTCGTTCGCGACGACATGCATGGTGTCTCCGAGCGCATGGTCACCCTGACGTCTTCAGTAGCCAATCTCTTGCCGGCCGACGTATGCCGGCGTTACCACGTCGTTCCGGTCCAGTACGCAGACGGATACATAACCGTCGCCGCAACCACGGACTCCGATTTTGGCGCCGCCGACGCCATCCGAGAGGAAACCGGATATGAGCCGAGTTGGGTAATCGCCGATCAGGTCGAGATCGACGAAGCCATCGACCGGCTTTTCGAAGGAAGCGGCATGCCCGACATCGAGAACGGCGCCAGGTTCTCCGCCGGCGATCTGGTCAGCCACGGTCTCGCGATCCCGCCGCGTCTGGGTGAGAAGCTGGCCGGACAGGGACTTGTCACCGAAGAACAGCTGGGCGAAGCAGTGGCAGAGCAGGAGCGTTCGGGCGGTCGTATCGGAGAAATCCTGGTCCATGGTGGCGCCCTCGAAGAGAAGGCACTTTTACGGGTGCTTTCCGAGCAGATGCGCCTGCCGACCATCGATCTTTCTGAGTTCGACGCGACCGAAGCGCCGCAGAACGTTTTTCCGGAGCCCGTCGCCCGTCGACTCCACGTGGTTCCGATCGCCGCGGACAGCAGCAACCTCTTCCTCGCGGTCTCCGATGCGCTGTCCGATGAAGACAGGAGGGAGATCGGGCACTACACCAACCTCGAGATCCAGCAGTTCCTGGCTCCGCGGAATGACATCGACGAACTTCTTCGACGCATCCACGGTGACGCCTACACGAACACCGCACGCTCGAACCTGCGTGAACGCTTCCCCGACAGTTCGGCCCATGAAGTCCTCAGCGGATCGCAGAAGGTCCTGATCGGACTGATCGCCCTCATCCTCATTGGTTGTCTCATCTGGGGACTTAAAGAAACCCTGATCGTCATTTTTGCGATGGCCAGCATCTTCTACACCCTGACTTCCGGCTACAAGCTCATCGCTGGTCTTTCGGCTCTGGAACACCGTTATCTGCTGGATGCGAACCCCGATGCGCTGGCCGCAATGAACCACCGAGACCTGCCCGTCTACACGATTCTGGTTCCGCTGTTCAGGGAAGCCGCAGTCATCCCGTACCTGGTCGACGGCATCAACTCGCTCGACTATCCGAAGACCAAACTCGACGTGCGTCTGCTCTGCGAGCAGGACGACGACGAGACCATCGAAGCGATCATGGCGCTTGACCTGCCGCCGCACTTCCGGCCGATCATCGTGCCGCCGTCGCAGCCCCAGACCAAGCCCAAGGCCTGCAACTACGGGCTGCTTGGTGCCAAGGGCGAATACGTCGTCATCTATGACGCCGAGGACCGCCCCGACCCGCAGCAGCTGAAGAAGGCCGTCCTGATGTTCGAGAACATCGACGACGAGATCGTCTGCATCCAGGCGAAGCTCAACTTCTTCAATCAGGAGACCAACTTCCTCACCCGCTGGTTCTCGATCGAGTACTCGATGCTCTTCGACCTGGTGCTGCCCGGGCTCGACGCCCGCAAGGATCCGATCCCCCTCGGCGGTACCTCCAACCACATCAAGCTCGACCGGCTGGTCGAAGTCGGTGGCTGGGATCCGTACAACGTCACCGAGGATGCCGACCTTGGCGTCCGGCTGCATCAGGCCGGCTACCGCACGACGATGATGGACTCGACCACTTACGAAGAAGCCAACACGGAGATCGGGAGCTGGGTCCGCCAGCGGTCACGCTGGATCAAGGGCTACCTCCAGACCTGGCTCGTTTACATGCGGAACCCCTTCCGCCTGATGAAGAACCTTGGTTTCAAAGGCTTTGTATCGTTCCAGTTGCTGATCGGCGGGACTTTCATCTTCCTGATCAACCCGTTCTTCTGGTTCCTGACCACCCTCTTCGCGCTGACGCAGGCGGGATTCATCCAGGAGCTGTTCCCGGGGTGGGTCTATTACCTTGCCGCCCTGCAGCTCTTCCTGGGCAACTTCGTTTTCCTGTACCTCGGTCTCGCAGCAGCGGTCCGCCGCGGTGACGACCATCTGGCGCCATACGCACTCTTCCTGCCGTTCTACTGGGGACTGATGTCGATCGCCGCCTGGAAGGGCTTCATCCAACTCTTCACCAACCCCTTCTACTGGGAGAAGACCGAGCATGGCATCGATGTTGGCTCGAGTGGATCCGGCACCACCCAGGGAACCACGCCGCGAAGGGCTGACGCCTGATGGCTGACCGACCCATCGTGATCCCCCGCACTTCCGATCTGGACTACGACGTGGACGAGACGTCGCGCTCCCGCGAACTTGCCCGTGCTCGTCGCGAACACGACGGCGTTCAGGAAGTAGAAGTTCTGAGCTTCGACCAACAGCAGGAACGCCGGGGTGCCCCCCGGGCCAGCCTCGAGGGTTGGATCGTGGCGATCTTCTTCGCTGTGGTCTACGGAATTGTCGGGTACTTCATGCTGACCGACGGCCACATCGTCAACTTTGACGCAATGCACAGGCTCAACGAGGCCTACATGTCGTGGTGGAACTCACCGCCGAAGCTTGCCGCGATCACCCTGAACGCGGCACCGCTCGGCGCCGTGCTCTATATGCCGTTTGCTTTGATCAAGCCGTTCGCAACCTCGCTGGTTGCGATTCCGGTGCTGACGGCCGTAGCCGCAGGAATCCTGATGGCGATGATCAACTCGATCCTCCGCCGCTGTGAGGTTCCGCTCGTTTTCCGGGTGATCATGCTGGTGCTTTTCGGCCTCAATCCGATGTTCGTATTTTACGCGGCAAACGGTGACACCACCGTCCTCGGCATGGTTTTTGCGGCGATCAGCCTGCTCGCCGTCATTTCGTGGCAGGCCAGCGACGAGACACGTCATCTTGTCGCTGCCGGACTCGCAATCGGAGCAGCGGTGATGGTTGACTACGGGTACGCCCTCTGGGCAGTGGGCTTCGCGATCGCGATAATTACGATCGGCAGCACAAACAAGCACGGGGAGGACCGCAGTCGTTCTTCGATGATCCTCTTCCTCGCCCCGATCGTCTACGGACTTCTGGTGTGGGTCCTGCTTAACTGGATCATCCTCGGTGACCCCTTCGGATGGATCTCGGGTCAGACCGGCATGATTCAGGTCAATACGACCGGTGCCCTGCAGGCGATCACCTCAAGCCCGTGGGATGCACTCGGTGACCTGTTCAGCGTTGTTCTCGGCGTTGCCCCGCTTGGCTTCGCAACGGTGATTCTGCTGGTCCTTGCCGGGATCCTCGGACGTGGCGGACTTTCCTGGGGCCTCCTTGCCGTGATCATCACCACGCTTGCGGTTCCAATTTCCAGGGTCCTCGTGGCCGACCAGGCCGACCTGATGACTCTTGCGGTCGGATTGCCGCTCGCATTGCTCGCGCTCGCCGGTGCCGCCTGGGTCTTTTACGTTCAGGAAGGTTGGCGGATCGGTGTCGGAATAATTATGGTCATCGGCCTGATCGCCGCGATCCCGCTCTCCTGGGACGCGATGAAGGACTACGACTACCAGGATCAGGCCCAGGCCTTTACCCGCTGGGCCGAGGACCGGGACTCACAGGAAGGCACCAGCTCGATTGGCGGCTACACGGTCGGCATCGACCCGGAGAACGCAATGGCTTCTTACATAAACGAGCAGCTGCCACAGAAGTACGACTCGATCCTGGTCGATGAGAACTTCAGTTATGGGCCGATGATCCTTACCGGTCGCCCTTACCTTTTCTTTGACCGTGCCGATTCCGGTGAGGGCGACTGGGAAGCCGCCCGTGACAGCCCGTTCGGCAAGGTCGACTACATGCTGGTCACGGTCAGCCGTGAGGGTGACCAGTTGCGCAAGGCATTCCCGCAGATGGTGGCAGGTGGAGAAGCCGGGCTCACCCCGATCTTCCGGACTGATCGCTACGTCCTGATTAAAGTCGCGGATACGAAGCCGCAGACCCAGGAGGAACAGGCGGCCGAAACTGGAGAAACCGTGCCGCAGAGTACCCCGCGTCCGGTAACGCCGGTCCAGCCTCAGACCCCTTCCGCCGGGGAGCCGACTGAATCGACCTCGGCTGCTCCGCAGAGTACGCCCGACTCGACCCCCGCGCCTTCGCCGTCCACGAGCACTGGTTCATCGACAGGATCATCGGCTCCGGAACTGGAAGGCGAATGATGACTTCGATTTCCGGCAGCTCGAGTCGGTGGCTGGTCCTGTTTGCGCTGGTCGCCGCACTTTCGGTTGGGCTTGCCGCCTGCGGTGGCGACGACGACTCGAACAATGACTCGAACAACGACAACCAGTCGAAGTCTGGGAACTCGAACAAGGAAAACAATTCCAACTCGTCGGACACGGCCAACGGCCAGACCTCGGACGAGACTTCGGCCGCGGTCAACGATTCGGACAGTTCACAAGGCGTGGCCGGCGGCCGCTTCTTCGCTGCCGACAGCCCCTGGAATACTGAAGTCGACGGCCTGCCGATCGACTCGTCTTCGGCCAGGATGCTCCAGCTTGCCAGCGAGCGCCGTGCAGTTAGGGAGTCCAAGGGCGAAGAGGGGATTGAGACGTTCGTCCGCAAGGTGACTAAGGGCCTTTACGTGAATACCGAAGCCTGGGCACCGCTGATCGTCGAAGCAAACACCGATGCGTCCGAAGTGACCAAGTTCGTCTGCCGCCAGTCGAAGTGCGGCTCGAACGACCCCAAGGTCCCCGGGTCGCTTTCGATCCCCACGAATACGACCCCCGACCCGCGCTACGACGGCTGGCTCACGGTGATCGATACCGACGCGGGCATGGGCTACGACTTCTGGCGGGCCCGTCGCCAGAGCGACGACTCGATTTCATTCCAGTACTCGAAGGCCTGGACGCTTGACGGACCTGGATTCAGCAATCCGGTATCGGTTGACCCGGACCGTGCTCCAGGTGCCCGCGGATCCGGTCTGCCTCTTTTCGCTGGAGTGATCGGCTCGGAGGAGGCATCACAGGGGCGGATTAACCACGCCCTCGCAATTTCGGTTCCCGGTCTTGCCCGTCGCAACTTCGTCCAGCCTGCTTCAGTCACTGATGGCAATGGCGATTCGAATTCCCTTCCTGCTGGCGCACGCATTCGGCTCCGTGACAACGTAACTTCCGAAGATCGTGATCTTGCTGACAACGATCGTGATGGCCGCCCGGACGTCAGACTGACCGGCGCCCGTCGTCGCTCCGCCGAGTCGATTCTGGTAGCGCTCCGACAGTACGGCGCGATCGTTGTCGACCGGGCAGCCGTGCCGACGCTTTACGCCCCGCGCGGAACTTCTTCCCAGATCATCCAGGGCCCCGAACTCAGCTGGCTGACACTCGACGACTTCGAAGTCGTCGATCTGCCCCAGCTCTACCAGGACCCGCCGCTCGGCGATGTCGCTCTGGAGGGACCAGCAGATTCTGGCCAGACGAATGAAACCTCTGACGGCGTTCCGGCGGATGGACAAGGCTGATGAGCAATAACGGAAATAAGATCGCGGGCCTGCTGGCTTCGGCAGCAATACTGGCGGCCGTCACCGGCTGCGGTATCGAAGCCAACTCGGCGCCCGAGAGTGCCGGAGCTTCCGGTGCCGGCGCGAACTTCCAGGAGCCGGTTGACGGCAAGGCGACCAACGTCGTTCCGGCCAAGGCGACACCGCGGACCGAAGGTGAGATCCGGATTGCCGGCAAGGCTCAGGGTTCGCTCACCGAGCGTCTCGTCGCAACCTACGAAGCCCAGGGCGGCACCGCCGTGGTGGATGAGCAGGGTGGCAACGAGCAGTCCGCCTTTGACGATTTCTGTAGCGGCAGGGTCGACATCGTTGACGCCGCCAGGCCGATTTCCCCGAACGAGTACCGCAGGTGTGTAGCCAACGGCATCCAGCCGGTTCAGTTCCAGGTGGCTTCAGACGCCGCCGTTCTAGCGATTAAAAACGAGACAGACGTCGGTGTCGACTGTCTCAGCTTCGACGAGGTCCGCAACATCTTCCAGGCCGGATCGGCGATCAACAGCTGGTCCCAAGTCGGCTATGATCACAATTTGACCGTCGATGCCAGCGCTCCTCGAATCAAAGTCGCCGGGCCGGACGAAGAAGGCAATGTCTTCGGCTTCTTCGGCCAGTACGTGCTCGGGGACAACGAGCCCACGCTGCTGTCGTTCCGCGGCGACTACCAGGCGTACCCGACCGACGCCGGTGTCAGACGCGCAGTCGTAGGAACCAACCGTGATTTCTTCGCGGCAGAGGAGTTCGGTGCCTCGAAGGAAGTCCTCCAGGACATCGTCTCTTCGATTGCCGACGCCGAGCAGGCCGTCGCAGACGCCGAGGAAGAGAAGGCCAAGGGCATCCGCGACAAACGCAGCCCCGCGGCCAAGGCGCGCGACCAGCGCATTCTCGACGAGGCCGAAGCGACCCTCAAGGGCCTGAAGAAGGACCTCAAGGACTCGCGGCGGTACGTGCGTGACAACAAAGCGGCCGTCAGTCGCATCGCTGAAGTCCGCGGCACCATGGGCCTGTTCCGCTTCTCCTATTACGAAGCGTTTGAAGAGCAACTGCGACCGATGGAAGTCAGCGCCAGCAACGACTTCCGCCAGCCGGAGTGCATCTTCCCCTCGCAGGCGACGGTCACCAACGCGACCTACCCGCTGTCGCGCCAGTTGCTGCTGACGGTGAACTACAAGAACATCAACGACGCGGACATCAATGACTTCCTCACGTCGGCCCTGTCGAATTCGCAGAAGCAGGCCGAAGAGGCCGCACTCGTGCCCCTGCCCGACGAAGTCCGCGATACCGAGCAGAGCTGGCTTGACGGAACATCCGAGCCCGACATCATCTTCTACAACACGTCCACGAAGAACAACACACCCAACAAGACGGACGCCGTAGGCGAATAACGCCGCGACTTCCCCGTTAGCGCGGGTTTAAGAGGTACTGCCATCATGACTATCGTGCCTCGTAAGACTTCCCTCATCGTTTCGGCCGTATTTGCCCTGCTAATGGGCATTTCTCTGTTTGCTGCTCCCGCGTCAGCGGCCAAGAAGCAGTGCTCCCGCCTACCACTGTCGGTCAAGCTGAGCACCCACAACCCGACCGATCTGCTCGAAAAGGCCCAGGCCTGGGTTTACGTCAAGCCGAATGGCAAGGTTTACGCAGCCGACGTCAAGGTCACGAAAGGCCGCGATGTCTACGCCCGCGGCCGGATATCCGGCCGTCTCGTCGGCGGCCGGACCTCGATCGTGCGCCTAAACGTCATTCGCGATGTCGGAGCGGGCAAATACAAGATCTCGGTCACTGCCCGCAGGGGCGGCTGCAAGGTCCGCCGTACACGCAAGAGCAATTGGGGATTTCAAACGCCGACCCTGCCGCTTCAGGCGCTTCCTTTCAGCACCAAGGTCAAGGACAACGCCGGCGCCGTCCGGTTCACGCTACGACCGATCCGACGTGCGTCGATCGGCCGTGTCCGTGTTTCCCTCCTGAATTCGAAGGGTGCCACCGTCGCCGAGCAGGTAATCCCTGATTTGAACGGCAAGCAGATAATCGCCGACCTTCCGATAAGCGGCACTCTCAACCCGGGCGAGTACCGGGTCAAGCTCTACGGCCAGGAGCGCGACAGCGGCATCTGGCGTCGGTCGATCCAGTCCTTTCGCTTCGTCAGAGGAGGAGGCGGATCCAAGCCGGTGGAGACCACCGGTGAACTGGTCCAGAAGGTTTCGGTCGACTGGTACGGCGGCGACTACAAGGGTCGTGAGACCGGTGGCTTCATTGCGCCCGGCATCGGCTACGGCGAGATCGTCTGCAGCCCGGACCAGCAGTGGATTCGCTTCTACCCGTCGAACGGGAGTCGCGAAGCGGCCATGATGAACTGGACCTACAAGAACTGGGGCACCTTCAGCGAGAAGGCCCTGCGCGAAGCCAAGTACGCGAACGGCACCGGCCCCGATTTCCGCGAAGGGCTGAACAAGTTCGGTCCGCCAGAGAAGTATTCGACCGGCTCCTTCCAGGGAATCATTTCCGATCGTGGCCCGATCGAGGGCCCGGGTGGAGTCAGCCTGGCGCCGCCGACCACGCTCGACATGGACTGGGAGTGGGACTTCAGCCAACCGAAGAGTGCTCGCTGCCACGTCAACGCGACCTTCCGAACAGAGACCGAATCGACTGAGCGACCTCTGGCCCGATCGGTCCAGATCGTCTGGCGTCGCGAGCGCAATGCCACCGAGAAGAACACGACCAGCAGTGTCGACGTTCCCGGGCTGGGGACCGTTACAGCCGTGTGCGAGGCCGGACCCACCGGTGTCCGTCGCCTGAACATCGACAGTCCGGTTGGCGGAAGGATCGTCACCCGTGAGGGCTCAGAGGACTTTTCAGTGACCCAGAAGAACGGGCCGCTGGCGGCGAAGCTGCCGAATAACGGGATGCTCTTTCTCCAGCTGAACAGTGGCGAGCGCATCCTGGTGTCGTCGCGCTGGAAAACCAATGATCCGGATCCGGATCAGAACTGGTGCGTCATCTCGGCCCAGATTTACACGGCCTGACCCGAGCTGAGATAGCGCCCCTTGCGGTGATCCGTAGCTCAACTAGTATGTCTCCAGATGAGCGTTCATTCTGAGGAGAGGGAAAAGCTCGAGGTGCTGGATGACGACGGAAAAGCCGCGATGAGTCAGGAACAGGTCGAAAGCCTCCGGGCTTTGACAGAGGCCATCGGTCTTGAGTTGAAAACCCTGTCCGATCAGGTTAACTCGCTCACGGAGGTGGTCTCGTCGCTCGTCCTACCCTCCGCCGGGCGTAAAGCCTCCGGGTCAGTGCCGGTTCCGGGGGACGGAAATGACGGGGATGAAGCCCTTGAGGTGACGGTGACTGTCAAGCCCGTACCGGAAATTGCGATGGCCGCCGTGGCCGAGACCACGTTGAGGGGCCTGCCGGGCGTACGTTCAGTTAGTGGGGTAAGGCGGGAGGGCGACTGGGCAAAGTTTGACCTTGAGGTCTCGCCGGACACCGATCTGGTTACCGAAATGAGAGAAGCGATGCCGGTCTCGTTCAGGGTGCTGGAAGCCAGCTCGGACGCCGTTTCCCTGGATCTTCAGTGGGCCTGGGGAGCCGACTGAGTCCTCAGACAGTCACAAGCTGACTCTCCGGGCGCCGGTCCCTCCGCTTCAGGCGCTCTGGCGGAGTAAAGTCGCCGCCGTGCAATCGGGGAATCCAGCAGGCCACCTTGGCTGAGCGCATACCGCGTGATCAGAGCCTCAGCCGTGTCTACGGAGCGGGCGCTCTCTTCTCGGCGGGCTACGGAAACGTAGGCTCGTCGATCTACTACGCGCTGGGAGTGACAGCCGCCTTTGCACTCGGCCTGACGCCGCTTGCGTTCCTGATCGCCGGCGTGATCTTCGTCTGTACCGCAGCCACCTACGCGGAGGCGACTGTCATGTACCCCGAGGCCGGCGGGTCGTCCAGTTTCGCCCGCCACGCCTACAACGAGGTGGTCAGCTTCATCGCCGCCTGGGGCCAGATGCTGAACTACACGATCACGGTCGCGATCTCGGCCTACTTCGTGCCGCACTACCTCGCTGTCTTCTGGCCGGCGCTCGGCGAATCACCGGGGGACATCATCGGTGGCGCCGTCCTGATCATCGGCCTCGCCTGGCTGAACATCCGGGGCGGACAGGAGTCGGCCAAGCTCAACATCATCCTCGCTGTCGCCGATCTCGCGACCCAGATTATCCTCGTCGGAATCGGCCTGTTCCTCGTCCTTGACCCCGACGTGCTGGTCGCCAATGTCCACTTCGGCGTAGCTCCCACCTGGCCGGACTTCGCGTTGGGAATCGCCGTCGGCATGATCGCCTACACGGGTATCGAGACGATCTCGAACATGTCCGAGGAAGCCCGGGATGCGGCCAAGTCGGTTCCCCAGGGCGTGGCCCTGGTCGTGATCGCGGTGATGGCGCTCTACCTGCTGATTCCGATCGTCGCGCTTTCGGCAATGCCGGTAGTCCAGGATTCAGCCGGCAACTACGTCACGGAACTGGGGACGACCTTCGCCGACGACCCGATCCTCGGAATCGTCGAGAACCTCGGTTTGTCCGGGGGTCTGACGGAAGTTCTGCGGGTTTATGTCGGCGTCCTGGCAGCAGTGATCCTGATCATCGCCACCAACGCCGGTCTGATCGGTGTCTCCCGGCTCAGCTATTCGATGGGCCAGTACCGCCAGTTGCCGGAGGTGGTGCGACAGATTCATCCGACCTATCGGACGCCTTACATCGCGATCATCCTCTTCGCGATCCTCGCGATCATCACCCTGATCCCGGGGCAAGCCAAGTTCTTGGCAACGATGTATTCATTCGGCGCGATGCTTTCGTTCACGATCGCGCACGCGGCCGTGATCCAGCTCAGACGCAAGTTCCCGGACAAGGAACGGGAATGGAAGCCCAAACTCAACTTCCGGGCATTCGGTGCGTCGGTCCCGATCTCAGCGGTCATCGGCGGTTTTGGGACCTTTGCGGCCTGGCTGGTCGTAATGGCGCTCAATCCGGTGACGCTTGCGGTCGGCATCGGCTGGCTGGTCGTCGGCATGGTGATCTACGTCCTCTATCGCCGTCATCACAAACTGCCGCTCGCGGAGACGGTCAAGGTCGTGCTGCCCGAGCCGCTCGGCGTCGAGGAGCTCGAATACAAGAGCGTCATGATCGCCTTTGCGGCCGACGAGGACTTCTCCGAGGAGATCATGGCGACTGCCGTCAAGCTCGCTTCGAATCGCCGCCGGGGCATCCACATCGTCGCCTTGCTCACGGTGCCAAAGGACCAGCCGCTTGAGCATGCGATGCGTGAGGAAGAGAAAGAAGCCCAGAGCAAGATCGAACGGGCGAAGCTGGTTGCGGGAACCCGGGTCAGCGGCAGGGTCGAACGGGTGCGTCCCGGCCAGGAGGGTTATGCGCTGGCCCGCCAGGCGAAGGTGATCAAGGCAGCGGCGCTGGTAATCGGACTCCACTTTCGCGGCGGACTCCCGCTGTACGGCAAGACGCTAGAGACCGTGCTCCGCGAACGCCCCTGCAGGGTGATCGTCGTCTCCGACGGACCGAAGCCCGAAGCGGTGGCGCTGTGAGGGCCTACGACATCACAGTGAAGGCGATGTCGGTGGCTTTTGCCGTGATCGGCGTCGTGATTCTGGTCCTCACCCTTTCCCGGGGTGGCGGTCCGCTCTCGCTGGGCTTCATCCTCGGGGTGATCTTTCTCGCGATCGGCATCGTCCGGTACCGCGTCCAGGACCGGATCGGGGGCGGGGAATGAACCGGAAAGGACGTCGCAACGAAGCGCTCTGGCTGGTCGCGGTCACCTACGCGTCGGTCGGCTTCTCGATCTACTTTGCCCTCGGGGTGGTCGCCAAGCGCGGCCTCGGTCTGACCCCGCTGATCTTCCTGGCGGCAGGACTCCTGTTCGTGCTGACCATGCTGACCTACATCGAAGGCGGCGCGATGTTGCGCGAGCGCGGTGGCTCGTCGGCGCTGGCGAGGCATGCCTTCAACGAGCTGGTCGCCTTCGTGGCCGGCTGGGTGATCCTGCTTGACTACCTGATCGTCATCGCGCTGGCGGTGCTTTCGATCCCGCATTACCTGGAACCGATCATCGGAGACCAGAGCGGAACCGTCTGGACCACCGTGATCACTGGCGGGGTCGTTGTCTACATCACGGTCCTGAACCTGCTCGACATCCCGGCGAGGCGGCGCGCAAGGGCGCTGGTGGGCCTCGCCCTTGCGGACCTCCTGCTCCAGCTTCTGGTGATCATCGTCGGTCTCCTGGTAGTGATGGAGCCCGAGCGCCTGACCGCGAACATCCAGCTCTTCTCCGAACCGAGCGTCACCGACGCGATCTACGCGACCGTGCTGGCGATGCTCGCCTACGCCGGGATCGAGGCAGTGTCGAACCTCGCGCCCGACCTCAACTTGAACCCGAAGGACTTCGGCCGGGTGGTCGTACGCTCCGCATGGGTCGTACCGCTGCTTTACGCCGGTATGGCCGTGGTCGCGCTGATGGCGGTCCCGGTGATCATTGGTCCGTCGGGGCCAGAGACGGCCCTCGGCGATGAATTCATCGATGCGCCTGTGCTGGGGGTGGTCTCCGCCTATCAGCCAGAATGGCTGTCAGACGTGATGAGATGGATGGTTGCCCTGGTCGCCACGCCGCTGTTGATCTTCGCCGCAAACACGGCGATGCTCGGGGTTTCGAGACACACCTTCACACTTGCGGTGAACCGTCAGATTCCGAGCTGGCTGGGGCAGCTCGGTCGTCGCTACGAGGTGCCTTACAAGGCGATCCTGATCTGCGCCGTGGCAGTCTTCATCCTGGCCGTGGTCGGGAACGTAGAGCTCCTTGCCGGGATCTACGCATTCGGAGCGACCCTGGCGATCACGATCGCGCACGTCTCCGTGGTCAAGCTGAGACGGGACGAGCCGGATCGCCTGAGGCCGTTCCGCATCTTCGGGAACGTCCGGGTCCGGGGAGTTGACGTGCCGCTTCCAGCGGTGCTCGGAGCGGTACTCAGCGGGCTGGCCCTGATTTCCGTCCTGCTGCTCCACGATGCGGCCCGGTGGGTGGGCGGCGCCTGGCTGATCTTCGGCCTGCTCGGCTACGTGGTGTACCGAAAGGGCATCGAGCAGGTGAGCCTGACCCGCCAGGTGACGGTTGACCCCCACGCACTCACTCGGCCCAAGGTGTCAGTGAGCCTGCACAACATCATCGTCCCGATCTTTGGCACCGACCTTGACGATGACATCGTCTCGACCGCCGGACGTCTGGCAGCGGACGAAGACGCCGACGAAGGCGAAGAGGGCGCGACCCTGACGGTGCTCTATCTGATCGAGGTGCCGATGACGCTGGAACTCGAAGGTCCCATCGATCCCGCGTTGGAAGAAAAGGCAATGCGTGCATCAGAGCGCGCGCAGGCGGTCGCCGAGGAATACGCGGAAGTCCAGGTCAGGGTGGAAATCATCCGGACCCGCAAGATCGGAAGTGGAATCATTGCTGCCGCCAGACGTTGGGATGCCGATGCGATCGTGCTGGGAGCGGAACCGCCGAGCCCGATCAAGGGCGGCTGGATGCTGGGTGGAACCGGCGATTCGCGCCCTGACGAGATCGGGCCGGTTACTGCGTATGTGTTGAAGCGTTCACCCTGCCGCGTCCTGCTGACTGCGCCACCCACGTGAACCGGTGCTGGAACAACGATAGTGTCCTGGCGTCTTGATCCACGCTTGGCGCGGATCATGACGGCGAGACACTAGGATTGGCGAATGTTCGTTCTGATCGTCGGTTGCGGCAGGGTTGGCTCTTCACTTGCGAGGGCGATGCTCGATCAGGGCCACACGGTTTCCTGCCTCGATGAAGACCCCGAATCCCACGCCAGGCTCGAAGCCGGCCGGGACCAAGGCTGGGAAGAGTCCGGAGGGCTGTTCGCGGTCGGCACGGGGCTGGAGGTCGACGCGCTCGAGGCCGCGGGTATCGACAAGGCCGATGCCTTCGTCGCGGCGACCAATGGCGACAACACCAACATCGTGATCTCGCAGATCGCCCAGCGACGGTACGGGGTGGACAACGTGATCGCGCGGATCCTGGACCCGCTGAGGGCGGAGTGGTACAGCACCCAGGGCCTCAAGACCGTCTGTCCGACACGGATCGCGGTCGACATGCTCGAATCCGAACTCTGCAAAGCGGGCGAAGAAGGCGGGGGTTCCTGATGTACCTGCTGGTTGTCGGCGGAGGCAAGGTCGGGGTGAACCTGACCCGGGAGCTGCTCAAGCAGGGTCACGAAGTGACGCTGATCGAGAACTCGCGCAGGCGTTACCTGCTGGTCGAGCAGGAACTTGAGCACAACATCCACTATGGCGATGCTTCCGAACTCTGGGTTCTCGAACGGGCCGGCATCGAGCGGGCCGAAATGGTGATCGCCGTGACCGGTGACGACGAAGACAACATGCTGATCAGCCAGGTCGCCAAGGAGAAGTACAACGTCGAGCGCATCATCGCCCGCGTGAACAATCCGAGGAATCGCCCGCACTTCGATCTGCTGAACATCAAGCCTGTGGTTTCCGCCACGGACCTGATCCTGAGGTTGCTGGAGCACGAAGTGCCCCAGCACAACCTCGTCCACCTGCTGGACCTCGAAGCCGAGAAGATCGCGATCATCGAAGTCAGGCTGCGGGAGAGCTCACCGATAGCGGGCAAGAAAGTAGGCGAGATCGAGACTCCGGAACGCACACTGCTGATCTCCATCCTCAGGGACGGCGTCGGATTCGTGCCCACCGCCGAGTCGGAGTTGAAGGTGGGAGACGACATCCTCGCGGTCCTGGATCCAGTCCAGGAAGAGGAGTTGAAGCGCGTCCTCGGAGCCTGAGGAGCTCCCAAACTTACTGCGGGACAGGGACTCGAACCCCGATTTCACGGACCAGAACCGCACGAATTACCATTATTCTATCCCGCAATGACAGTGGCCAAGGATACCGTCGCGCCCCTTTTCGTGCAGCTTGCGTGGGCGCAGAATTGCCGGGTTCGACCGCGCGTTCTGTTACCTTGAACCCGTGTTCAATTTGAAGAAACTAGCCGCCTTGCTCGTACTCTCTGCCGCCGTGACTGTCGGCGCCACAGGCTGTGGTGGGGACGACAGCGAAGACGCCCCGGCTCCGGCCCCGGTCGAGACCACCACAACCGAGACCAGCGACATCACCAAGGATGAGCTCATCTCGCAGGGCGATGACATTTGCGCGGAAGTGAACGCGGCAGTGGGCACGATCAGCTCGTCAACCACCGCTGACGAATCGATCCAGTCGACCCAGATCAGCGACATCTACTCGGGAATGGCGGTCGGCCTCGAAGCACTTGGGACACCGACCGACGGTGAAGCCCCGACGGAGGTCATCGATGCCGCCGAAGAACTCGCTGATTCAGGTGAGTCCGACGGAGCGTCAGCGCTGGCAGCATTCCAGTCCGCGGCCACTGAATACGGCTTCTCCGAATGTGGCGATGCTCCTGCCGCGCCTTCGTCGAGCAGCGCTGGTACGGACCCGTCCACTTCCACGACTCCGGTTCCGACTGAACCGGTTCCGACTGAACCGGCACCTGCGGCGCCAGCAGCACCGGTGGCTCCGCCCTCGGGCGGTGGGGTTGCTCCGGCACCGCCATCGACCGGTGGTGACTCCGGAACCAGCGGCGGCTCCAGCGGAGGAATCGGCCCCGGCTGATTTCAGCTCAGGTAGTAGTCCAGGCTCTGTACAGCTTTTCGTAATACCCGCCGGAGGAGATCAGCTCTTCGTGGTTTCCGGTTTCGACCACCCGGCCGTGGTCCAGGACGACGATCCGGTCGGCCCGCCGGATGGTTGACAGGCGGTGAGCGATCACGATCGCGGTTCGACCGGCCAGCAGCCGGTTCATCGCCGCTTCGATCGTCTGCTCGGTCTGGGTGTCGACCGAAGAGGTTGCTTCGTCGAGGATCAGGATTCTCGGCTCGGTCAACATGATGCGCGCGAAGGCCACCAGCTGCCGCTGTCCGGAGGAGAGCTGGATTCCGCGCTCGCCGACCTGGGTTTCAAGTCCGTCGGGCAGCCGTTCGATGAAGGACGTGGCTCCGACCGCGTCAGCTGCGGCGGCGATCTCGTCGATCATCGCATCGGGACGGCCGAAGCTGATGTTCTCGGCGATCGTGCCCGAGAAGAGGAAGCCTTCCTGCGGGACGATTCCCATCTGGCGTCGCAGCGATCTTTGCTGGTAGTGGGATAGCGGCTTGTCATCGATCAGCACGCTGCCCCGCTGGGGGTCGTGAAAGCGGGTGATCAGCTTGGCCAGGGTTGACTTGCCCGCACCAGTGCTGCCAACCAGCGCGACCGTTTCGCCCGCTTCGATGCTCAGGTTGATGCCCTTTACGGCCCATCTTGCCGACTGGTCGGCGCTTTTCATCCGTTCGGCATCAGTGGCGTAGCTGAAAGAGACTCCGTCGAAATCAAGCGAGCCATGGATCTTCCCGGCCTCCACCGCATCGGGCGAGTCGACGATCTCGGCTTCGGTGTCGAGCAGGCCGAAGATCTTGTCGAGCGCGGCCATGCCCTGCTGGTAGGTGGCGTAGAGCTGGGCCAGCTGCTGGATCGGATCGAAAAAGAGCTGCAGGTATCCGATGAAAGAAACGAGCACGCCGATCATGATGTTGCCGTTCATCGCCTGATATCCGCCGAACAGGAGGATCGCAGCGGTGCCGATCGCGGTCATCAGCTCAGTGGCCGGGAAGTAGGTGGCGTTGAGGTAGACCGTCTTCATGTTGGCCTGGCGGTTCAGGGTGTTGAGTTCGGTCATCCGTGCGATGTGGCGATCCTCCTGGCCGAAGCTGCGCACGACCCGCACCCCGCTCAGCGTCTCCTGAAGATGGGAGGTGATCGCCGAGATCCGCTCGCGGGTCTCCTTGAAGGCACCGGCCGAGTACCTGCGGAAGACGAGGCTGGTGATCAGCAGCAGTGGCAGTACCGAGAATGTGATCAGCGCCAGGCGCCAGTCCATCCAGGTGAGGATCACAACAACGCCGATCAGGGTCAGCATGTTCGAGAAGAGGGTCACGATGCCGTCGCTGATCAGCTGGTTCAGGGCTTCGATGTCGTTGGTCATGCGGGAGATCAGGGCGCCAGGCCGGTTCCGGGTGAAGAAGCCGATCGACATCTTCTGGATGTGCTTGAAGACTTCTTCACGCAGGTCCTGGAGGACCCGCACTCCGACCCACCCGACCAGGTAGGTCTGGAGGTAGCTGGTGACCGCGTAGGCGATCGTCATCACGGCGAAGGCGATCACGGTCAGGGTCAATGCCCGTTCGTCGCCGGTGAGGATGCCGGCGTCGATCGCCCGGCCGGCCAGGTACGGAGGGGCCAGCGAGGTGAGGCTGGCCGCCACAACCGCGAAGAACATGACCACGATCCGCTTCCGGTACGGCTTCAGCAGTCCGAGGACCCACCTGACCTTTCGCAGGCGGTCGGTTCCTTTGTACCTCTTCTGCCGGGGGCTCACCTGAGCACCTCGACTTCTTCGTCGATGAATACCGGTTCGACTTCGCGGTCGTCGGTGATCAGCGAGCCGTAGAGCGCGGAGCGGCTGAGCAGTTCGGAGTGGGTGCCGCGATCGACGATCCGGCCGCCGTCCATCAGGATGATCTCGTCAGCCAGCGAGATTGTGGACAGACGGTGACCGATCACGAACGTGGTCCGGTCCTTCATCACTTCCGCGAGTCCGGCACGGATCGCCTGTTCGGTCGTGGCGTCGAGGGACGAGGTCGCGTCGTCGAGGATCAGGATCCGGGGGTCGGCCAGCAGGGCGCGTGCGATTGCGACCCGCTGACGCTGCCCGCCGGAAAGGGTAAGTCCGCGTTCGCCCACCACCGTGTCGTATCCGTCCGGGAGATCTTCGATGAATTCGCTCGCCTGGGCGCGTTCGGCTGCCTGCCTGATTTCCAGTTCGGTGGCTTCACCGCGCGCGTAGGCGATGTTGTTGGCGACGGTGTCTCCGAAGAGGAAGCTGTCCTCCGACACGTAGGCCGTCTGTCGACGCAGTGTCGTGACATCGATAGTCCGGAGGTCGGCACCGTCGATCGAGATCGACCCCTCGGTCGGGTCGTACAGACGGGCGATCAGGGAAACGAGACTGGTCTTGCCGGAGCCCGAGGGTCCGACGATTCCGAGGCGAAGGCCGGGGGAGACGTCGAGGTCGATCTCCGACAGGGCTTCGGGGCTGTCGGGGGAGTACCGCAGGCTGATCCCGTCGAGCCGAACGTTGCCGCCGCCGGCAGGCAGGGGCGGCGCGCCCTCCGGGGAAACGATCTCCGGATCACGATCGAGGACCTCGAACAGGCGATTGCCGGCGGCGACCGCCCGCTGGGCCATGCCGAGGGCCATGCCGACTGAACGGAGCGGCGACGCCAGCAGGATCATGTAGGTGTAGAAGGCCGTGAACTCGCCGATGTTCATCGTGCCGTTCAGGACTGCGTGGCCGCCGATCAGGAGTACAAGAGCGGTTCCGATCTGGGGCAGGGCACCGATCAGGGGGGAGAAGAAGGCCTGGATCCGGGTCGACTTGATGCTCTGGTCGAAAAGCCGGGAGACTGCTCCCTGGAAGCGAATCAGCTGGTAATCCTCCTGGCCGAACGCCTTCACGACCCGGATGCCGGAGACGTTTTCTTCGGCCTCGGCAGTGAGTTCAGCGATCCGCTGCTGGACCTCCTGCATCGCCGGGCGGGACTGGCGGGAGAATCGAATGGCCGTCATCACGACCAGGGGAGACGGCAACAGGGCGATCAGGGCCAGCCACGGGTTGATGAAGAACATCACGGTGCCGGCCAGCACGATCGTCAGCAGGCTCTGCGAGAAGAAGATCAGCCCGTAACCGAGGAAGAAACGGATCGATCCGATGTCGACCGTGGCCCGGGACATGAGCTGGCCGGTCTGCCGGGTGTCGAAGAAGCCGAGTTCCAGCCGCAT
The DNA here is from genome assembly GCA_051306195.1 of Solirubrobacterales bacterium. GTDB lineage: Bacteria > Actinomycetota > Thermoleophilia > Solirubrobacterales > 70-9 > 67-14. The sequence goes on along the minus strand of JBPPMT010000155.1, from coordinate 28,680 downwards.
CAGATGGCTGTAGATCAGCTGGCGAAGGTCGAACTCGACTGCCAGCGAGACCTTGCCGGCGACGATCCGCCGGACCATGGTCAAGCCGAGTCTGAGGACCGCCGCGCCGAGAATCGCCAGAACGATCGGCAGCAGGTCGGGCTTGTTGCCCTCCTGGATTGCATTTACGGCTTCACCGATCAGCCAGGGGATCAGCACCGTCATGCCCATCGCTGCCCAGGCGAAGATCAGGGAACCCCAGAGTTCGCGCCGGTGAGGGCGCAGAAATCCGAGCAGGCGGCGGAAGGTGGGCATCAGACTAACTATACAAAGTGAAGTATTGGGGCCTCCTTCAGGCTGGGGTCAGGTTGCCATTGGATTCAGCCGCGGACTTGAGGATCAGCAACTCGGTACCCGAGTGGTCCAGCATCCAGGCGATGTCATCTGAAGCAAATCCGCCTCCGGTCCTGCTTTCAGCGGCTACAACGACCCGGTCCAGACGCTCCCGGCAAAATGCCTGTTTGAGCGCGTGCCGGTAGCTCCGTCCGGGCTCGATCCTCGAGTCGACGGTCACCCCGAGGTTGGACGCCCGGACCTCGATTACGTCGAGCAGAGGCAGGGCCTTGTCCACCTGCCTCGGCAGGGCGGCATCGAGTGAGACCCGCAGGGGCACGACGGCCAGGTAGTCCGGTACCAGCGTCGCGTGTTCGGACTGGGCGATTCGCAGGGTCACGTCGAGGGCCTTCATCGAGAACGTACGGTCATCGAAAGGAAAGAGAATCCGGTTTCCCGATCCCCGCGCTTCGGCCCGGCGACGGCGTTCCCGCCAGAGCAGGAGGCCGAGCGTGACGCTGAGAAGGACGAAAGCGAGCAGGAACCAGTCGCGGTGGGTCATTCGTTGTGCTCCCCGATTCTGGACCGGTCAGACACGACGCGGATGTCGACCCCGGGGACGGCTTCCAGCAGGCGGTCGACCAGGGAAGGGCTGAGCCTGCGAAATCCGGTCCGCGGCCTGGGTGGCCCGATCAGAATGTAGGTGGCACCGCGCTCCTGGGCAACACGTTTTGTGGTCATCACGAGGTCGTCGCCTGACTCGATGATCAGGTTTGCGCCAAGTACGGAGGCAAGACGTTCCATCGCAATGACTTCCGGGTCCAGATCGATTTGCTGGGCCTGCCCCGATGGCGCCACCCACAGCAGGTCGAGGCTTGCGCCCAATCTCTGGGAAGAACGCCATGCCCGGCGAATCAGGCGCTGTGACCGGGGATCAGGAGTGATCAGCGCCAGCAGCTTTTCACCGAAAGCCTGAGGCTTTCTCTCTTCAGTCAGACGGTCACGGGGACGAGTGCTCTCGGTCGTGATTCGCCGCTTGGAGCCAACTTCTTCGGCTACCTGACGCAACGCGACTTCCCTCAGTGCCGAGAGGTTCTCGATCCTGAAGAACGAATTTAGGGCGGCCGCCACCCGTTGCTCCGGGTAGACCTTTCCGTTCCGCAGCCGTTCGATCAGGTCCTCGGGAGTCTGGTCGATCAGGACAACTTCATCGGCCTTCTTGAGTACGTCGTCAGGAAGGGTTTCGCGCACACGGACTCCGGTCAGGTCAGCCACCTGATCGTTCAGGGACTCGAGATGCTGGACGTTGACTGTGGAAATGACGTCGATGCCGTGGGCCAGGAGCACTTCGACATCTTCGTAGCGCTTTTTGTGCTCGGAACCGGAGGCGTTTGTATGGGCCAGTTCGTCTACCAGGGCGATCTCTGGAGCTCGGGCCAGCACAGCGTCCAGATCCATCTCGGGGAGGCTGGTCGACCCGTGCTCGATCAGGCTCCGGGCCACCATCTCCAGGCCCTCGGCCTGGGCGCTGGTCTCGGGACGGTCATGTGGTTCGAGGTACCCGATCACCACGTCGTGGCCGGCAGCCAGCTCAGCCTGCCCTTCCCGGAGCATTCGGTACGTCTTGCCTACGCCCGGCGCCATGCCGAGCAACACCCGGTGATGTCCGGGGGCTGCCATTCAGACTCCGAACACGTTGTGGACCAGCAGGTCGATCAACTTGATTCCGACGAAAGGCAGAAGCAGGCCGCCGAGTCCGAAGACCAGGAGGTTCCGGCGAAGCAGCGCGGTTGCCCCCACCGCCCGGTAGCCAACACCGTTGAGTGCCAGGGGAACCAGTGCGGGAATGACGAGTGCGTTGAAGATCAACGCTGAGATGATCGCCGATTCGGGCGACCCCAGGTTCATGATGTTCAACGAATCGAGCGGGCCGGTGGATTCCCCCGAGAGCGCGTAGGTGGTCGCGAAAATCGCCGGCAGGATGGCGAAATACTTGGCCACGTCATTGGCGATCGAGAAGGTGGTCAGGGAGCCACGGGTTATCAGCAGCTGCTTGCCGACTTCCACGATTTCAATCAGCTTCGTCGGGTTCGAGTCGAGGTCAACCATGTTGCCGGCCTCCCGGGCCGCCTGGGTACCGGTATTCATCGCCAGCCCGACGTCGGCCTGGGCCAGCGCCGGGGCGTCGTTGGTGCCATCACCGGTCATCGCCACCATGCGTCCTTCGGCCTGCTCGTTGCGGATGAGTTCCAGCTTGGCTTCTGGAGTTGCTTCAGCCAGGAAGGTGTCGACCCCGGCTTCTTCGGCGATCTTCGCCGCGGTCAGCGGGTTGTCCCCGGTGACCATCACGGTGCGGATTCCCATCGCCCGAAGCTGGTCGAAACGTTCTTTCATGCCTTCCTTGACGATGTCCTTCAGGTAGATCACGCCGAGAACCTGCGAGTCCCGGGCTACCGCGAGGGGTGTTCCACCCTCTTTCGCGACCTGCTCGAGTGCCGGTTGGAGTTCGTCCGGAGCCTGACCACCCTGGGACTCGACCCAGGCGAGGATCGAGTCCCCGGCACCCTTGCGCAGCCTGGTGCCTTCGTGGTCGATGCCGCTCATGCGGGTTTCCGCGGTGAAGGGCACGAATTCCGGGCTGATTCCGGCGAAGTTGTGCTCACGCACGCCGTAGTCCTTGGCGAGAACCACGATTGAACGTCCTTCCGGGGTTTCGTCGGCCAGCGAAGCCATCTGGGCTTCCAGGGCCAGCTCTTCGACGGTGACACCCGGCATCGGGATGAACTCATGCGCTTCGCGGCTACCGAGGGTGATCGTTCCCGTCTTGTCGAGCAGGAGCACATCGACGTCGCCCGATGCTTCGACTGATCGCCCGGAGAGAGCCAGAACGTTGCGGCGGACCAGTCGATCCATGCCGGCGATGCCGATCGCGGGCAGCAGCGCACCGATCGTTGTAGGGATCAGGGCCACCAGCAGGGCGGCGAGGGTGGCCACCGATACCGCTGTACCGGCGTAGTCGGCGAAGGGTCCGAGGGTGACAACAACCGCCAGGAAGATCAGGGTCAGTCCGGCGAGCAGGATGTTGAGCGCGATCTCGTTCGGGGTCTTCTGGCGGGAAGCACCTTCGATCAGACCGATCATCCGGTCGATGAAGGACTGGCCGGGCAGCTGGGTTATCTCGATGACGATCTCGTCCGAGAGCACTTTGGTGCCGCCGGTGACGGCACTGCGGTCGCCGCCTGCCTCCCGGATCACGGGTGCCGACTCTCCGGTGATGGCCGACTCGTCCACGGAAGCGATGCCTTCGGTGATCGTGCCGTCACCGGGGATTATCTCCCCGGCAGAAACCACAACGACATCACCACGGGTGAGTTCGGCCGCCGGAACCATTTCTCCGGACTGGAGCCGGGCCTGAGTCGAGGTTCTCATTGCTCGAAGCGTGGCCGCCTGCGCTTTGCCGCGCCCTTCGGCGATCGACTCCGCCAGGTTGGCGAAGATCACGGTCAGCCAGAGGAGAATCGCGACGGAGAACGAGAACCAGGCCGGGTCCTCTCCGATTCCGGCTCCGTTTGCTCCCAGGACCTGGGCGATCCAGATTCCCGAGATCAGGGTCGCTGCCACCTCCACTACGAACATGACCGGGCTCTTGACGACGTGCCGGGGGTCGAGCTTCCTGATGGAATCGACGCCCGCCTTTTGGAGGACCTCGCGTCCGAAGATTGACACTTCCATTATTTGTCCTCCCGATCGAGGGCGAGATTGAGTTCGAGAACGTTCACTCCGGGATCTCCGAGGATTCCCAGCGGTGGATTGGCGGTGTATTCATCGACCAGGCCAGACACCCGTTCCAGCGGGATCCCCCTGATCGAGGCAACCCGTTCGGACTGGATGTCAGCATCTTCCGGGTCGATGTGCGGGTCGACTCCGGAGGCCGAAGTCATGACTGCCGACGGGGGAATGTCACCGACGGTGAGCCCCGGGTTGTACTTTCCCTCGCGTCTCAGATACTTCCTGACGTTGACGTCGAAGGATTCCTTCGTATCCTGGCCGTTCGGCCCGTAGTTGGAGAAGAAGGTTGCGCTGGCGGAGTAGTGAGACTGCGACGGGCGTGACTGGAAGTACTGGAGCTCACCCGCGAAGCTCTGCCCGATCAGCCGCGAGCCGACGGTTTCGCCGTCGTTCGAAATGAGTGAGCCGTCAGAGCCGTTCGGGGAGACCAGCTGGGATCCAGCGACCGAAAGCAAGGGGTAGGCGAGTCCCAGGGCGACGGTGAATATCGCCATGGCGATCACAGCCGTGCGAATTGAAGCGATCATGAGAATGTTCCTTCCGAGAGTGCCTGGACGACCGGACCGAGCAGCAGGGCCGGTACGAAGGTGAGCAGGGCGACCAGCAGGATTACGCCGATCAGCAGGAATACGAAGGTGGGGGTGTCAGTGCGGAATGTGCCCGCGCCTTCAGGCGAAACCCGTTTTCCCGCAAGTGCGCCGGCAACAGCGAGGATCGCGATGATCGGAATGAACCGGCCGCCCAGCATCGCCAGACCTCCCATCAGGTCGGCGAAGGTGATTCCGAAGGCACCGGTGTTGGTGCCGTTCGGCTGAATGAAACCGGTGTATCCGGCGAAGGCCGACCCGTTGTTGCCGGTCTGGGAAACGTAGGCGTAGAGCGTTTCCGAGAAGCCCTGCGGCCCGTCGTTATAAATTGAAGGTGCGCCCCATCTGGTGGCAATCGCGAGGCCGGCCGTGAAGAGCATGATCAGGGGCGACACCAGAGTCGCGACCATCACGAGCTTGACCTCCCGGGCACCAATGCGCTTGCCCAGGTATTCAGGCGTGCGACCGACCATAAGACCGGCCAGGAACACTGCCAGCAGGACCATCATCAGCATCCCGTATAGGCCAGCTCCAACCCCGCCGAAGATAACCTCACCAGTCATGATGTTGGCCATCGGAACAGCCCCGCCGAGGCCGGTCAGGGATTCCATCGAGGTGTTGACCGCTCCGCAGGAGGCAACGGTTGTGACGACCGCGAACAGCGAAGAGCCACCGATTCCGAAGCGGGTCTCCTTGCCTTCCATGTTGCCTCCCTGGATGCCGGCCAGGTGCTGAGCCGGTGAGCCGTGGCTTTCCGCCACGTAAACGATCACTACGGCGACCAGGAACAGGGCCATCATCGCGATGAAGATCGTCCAGCCCTGGCGCCTGCTGCCGACCATTCGGCCGAAGGTCGCCGTCAGGCCGGCCGGGATCAGCAGGATCAGCAGGACCCCGACAAAGTTGGTGAGACCGTTCGGGTTGGAGAACGGCATCGCCGAGTTGACGTTGAAGAATCCACCGCCGTTCGTGCCGATCAGCTTGATTGCCTCCTGTGAGGCATTCGGGCCCATGCCGAGGGATTGCGGATTTCCGACGACCGTGTTGAGATCTACGTATCCGGCCAGGTTCTGGATCACACCCTGAGTGATGAAGAAGATCGTGGTCAGGATGGTGAGCGGGGCCAGTACGTAGACCAGCGAGCGCACCAAGTCCTGCCAGAAGTTGCCGAGCGAATTACCGGCCCGACTGACGACCCCCCGGATCAGCGCGACCGCGACACTCATCCCCACGGCGGCAGAAACAAAGTTCTGGACCGCGAGCCCGGTCATCTGGGAGAAGTACGACATCGTCGTCTCGCCGGCGTAGAACTGCCAGTTGGTGTTGGTGACGAAAGAACTGGTCGTATTGAAGGTGACGTCCCAGGGCACGGCCGACAGGTCCAGCGGGTTCCACGGGTGGAACGACTGGGTGGAGAGGATCAGCGCCAGAAGCAGCCACGAGACCGCGGAGAACGCGAGCAGTGAAGTCCCGTAGGTCTTCCAGTCCTGTTCTTTCGTTCCTTCGTTACCAAGCAGGCGGAGGGTCCCCCGCTCGATCGGTCCCAGGATGGGAGAGAGGAGCACCCGCTGGCCGCTGTATACCTTGGCCATGTACCCGCCGACCACCGGGGTCAGCACCGTCAGCAGCACGACCAGCAGGATGATCTGTGCGATTCCGGCGAAGTCCATCAAAGCTTCTCCGGGTAGAGCAGCGCGAAGACGAGGTAGGCAAAGAGGAGTCCGGCGACGACGAGGGCAAGAATGTCCATTCAGACAGCTTGCGGCCGCGCCCGTCAAGCTTTCGTGGAGATTCCGCCCGGTGGCGTGAAGATTCTGTGCGGATCAGGCCGAGAAGCGGTATCCGACGCCGGTGTCAGTCCGAACGTAGCGCTTGTCGCTGGTTTCGATCTTGCGTCGCAGGTTGGCGATATGGGTCCTGAGGACCTGCGTGTCGTCCGCATACCCGGGACCCCAGACCTCGGTCAGGAGGGTCCTGTGGGTCAGCAGGCGACCGCGGTTGAGGACTAACTGGCGGAGCAGGTCATATTCGATCGGAGTCAGGTGGATCTCCTCGCCGTCCCGGGAGACTGTGCGGGCCGAAAGGTCGACCACCAGGCCATCGGCCTCGATTCTCGGGTCCGAGGTGGCGCCTGGTGTCCGTCGAAGGACGGCCTCGAGCCGGGCGACTAGCTCGCGGGGACTGAAGGGCTTGACCACGTAGTCATCGGCCCCAGCCTCAAGCGCCGCCACTTTGCGGTCTTCATCACCTACCGCCGACAGCACGATCAGGGGCATGTCGCTCCAGGAGCGAAGGCTCCGGCAAACCTCAACACCGTCGCCGTCCGGCAGGACCAGGTCGATGATCGCCGCGTCGGGCAGCTTCAGCGATGCGAGGTCCAGCGCCTCTGTTGCTGTCGCCGCAGCCACAGGCTCGAATCCTGCCTCGCGAAGTACCAGCTTCAGCGCGCGCAGAATCTGGAGTTCGTCGTCGCAGATCAGGATCCGACGGCCGGATTCGCTGCCCGCCGGGGTCAAGCCGGCACCGCCACTTCGCCGCGACCGGCTTCGGCCGGGATTTCTACGACGAAGGCGGAGCCTTGTCCGGGGAGCGACTCGGCCCTGACCCGTCCTCCGTTGGCTTCGATGAACCCGCGTGCGATCGCCAGCCCGAGTCCCGAGCCCTGGTGTTCATCGGATTCGGAAAGTCGCACGAAGGGGTCGAAAATGCGTTCGAGGTCCCGCTCGTCGATCCCCGGCCCACGGTCAACGATCCGCACGACGGCTGCGCCCCGGTCGTCCCGGAGGCTGATCGTCACCGGCTCCGGAGCCGAATATCGCTGGGCGTTCTCGATCAGGTTCTCCAGCGCCCGCTCGATCTGGTTGGCATCGATCCTGAACATTCCGACATCATCCTCGGTGGTGATACGGACGGGAGCGTCGGGGTGGTTTCGCCGCGCCTGTTCGACTGCGGTCTCGATCACTTCGTCGATCGCACACCAGTCGGCCCGGGGGCCGGCAGCACCGGATTCGAGCCGCGACAGGTCAAGCAGGTTGTCGACCAGCCGGGCCAGGCGGCTCGCCTCTGTGACTACCGCCTCTGACATTTCGGTCCGTTCGGCATCAGTCAGTCCCATGCTGTTCAGGGCCTCGCCCGACGTGACGATCCCGGCAAGTGGGGAGCGGAGGTCGTGTGAGACAGATCGGATCAGGGCCGTCTTGAGCACATCCGAGCGGCGGAGGGCCCGGGTCTCGATCGCTTCATCCTGGAGTGCGTCGCGCTCGATTGCTGCACGCAGTACTGCCTCGATCCCCGGGGCAATCCGTTCGTGAACCCAGGTCATCATCTGTGGATCTGCGTTCGGTGGTAGCTCGAGATGTCCGGTCCGACCTCCACCCAGCCGTAGGGGTATCTCGTACTCGCTTTCACCGTCGGGTGGATCAAGTGCCAGTCGTGCCCACTCGAACCCGGTCGCTTCGGCCAACCGGGCAGAGGCTTCAGATAAGGCTTCGTTCGTTCCCGCGCCACCGAGGAGGATCCGGGCCATGTCCGCCGTAATGTCGGCTTCGAGGCGTCGCCGGTCAGCTTCGAGTGCCTGGGCGCGGGAAACCTCGGCCAGCGTCGACGTGATCACCGCGGCCATCAGAAAGACAACCAGGGCGACCAGGTTCTCCGGGGAGTTGATCGAAAGCATCCCGGTCGGTTCGATGTGGAAGAAGTTGAAGCTGATCGTGCTCAGGGCGGCAGTGAAAAGGCCGATCCAGACGTTCCAGAAGATCGAGATGATCAGCACCGGCAGCAGGTAGACAACGCCGGCCGAAACCGCCGGGGCGATCTCCTTGAGCGGGTAGATGGCGAGCGTGGTGATGGCAACCGCCAGCACGGCTGCCAGCAGTCCGGCCCATCCGGGAGGGTTTGCGGCTGTCACTTTGGACTGCACAACTCCCCATCATGCCGACTCGCGCCTCCGGCATCTACTGTCCACCCATGGACGAATCAGCAGTCAGGATCCTCATCTGCCCACATTGCGGGGGAGAACTGCGGCAGAACGGGGCTTCGTTGATCTGCAGTAACGGGCATACGGCGAACGTTGCCCGCCAGGGGTACGTCAGCCTCCTCGGCCGCCGCTCCGGAACTCACACTGCCGATTCGGCCGAAATGCTGGACGCACGCGCGCGGATTCTCGACGACGGCCACTTCGATCCGGTTGCCGAAACAATCCGGGAAGAAGTTTCCGGGCTTGGTCTCGATGAAGTCGAAGGTGCGGTAGTGGACCTCGGAACCGGAACCGGCTGGTACCTCGCCGGTGTCCTCGAATACCTCCCCGAGCGGATCGGACTCGGGGTTGACAACTCGAAGTTCGCGGCGAGGCGGGCCGCGAAGATTCATCCCCGGGCGAGCGCAGTGGTCGCTGACATCTGGGACGAAATCCCGGTGAAGTCGGGTGCGGCCGCCCTCGTGCTGGACATCTTCTCTCCTCGAAACGGGGAAGAGATCGAACGGATCCTTGCTGATGGCGGGCGCCTGGTCGTGGTCACACCCACCGGGGAGCACCTGAAGGAGCTGATCGAGCCCTTCGAGATGATCTCGGTCGATCCGGACAAGGAAGAGCGGCTGGAGAAGAGCCTCGGTGAATCAGAGGACCCGCTGGAAGCCCGCACCGTGGAGTGGAAGATGGAGCTGAAGCCGGAAGAGGTGCGCGACCTGGTCGGCATGGGCCCCAGCGCGGGGCGGATTGATCAGGAGAAGCTGGACGAGATCGTCAGCGGACTGCCCGAGCGCACAGAGGTGACCGGGTCCGTCCAGGTCTGGACTAGATGAAGAGGATCATCGCGGTCCAGACGACCAGGGCGATCAGCGAAACGAGGATGATGCGGTCACCGAAGCGATTGCCTTCGGACCGGAGGTAGACGCCGAAGAGCAGGCCGACGATCGGAACGATGACGGCCAGAACCAGACCGATGTACTCGTTGGTCTCGATGCTGGTTCCGTCACGGTTCTTGCGGGGTTTCTCGGTCGCCATTCGACCACCCTATTGACTGGCGTTATTGTGGGTCCGGCAATAGGACGACCATTTGGTCGTTTGGACCGGATCGAGGAGGAGCGCCATGGACGACCCCAGGAAAGACGCGACTGCATTCACCAGGGATGCCAACGCTGGGTTGATCGACCAGCTTCCTTTTGAGGACAAGCGTGACTTCGAAGAAGCCACGCGTGGGTTCATCGCCCCGCTGGCAGATGGTCCGGTCCTCAAGCCCAACGGCGACTGGGTATTCGATCCTCATCGCCTCAACTTCATGGAGGAGGGGTCGGAAGCTCCCGACACCGTCAATCCCAGCCTCTGGCGCCAGGGTTCACTGGTCAGCAAGGGCGGTCTCTTCAAGGTAGTCGACCGGCTCTACCAGGTGCGAAACCTCGACGTTTCCAACCTGACGATCATCGAAGGCGACACCGGCCTGATCGTCGTCGACCCCCTGATTTCGGCGGAAACGGCGAAGGCCGGGATGGACCTCTACTTCGAGCATCGGCCGAAGAAGCCGGTCGTGGCGGTGATCCATTCGCACAGCCACGTCGACCACTATGGCGGCGTACGAGGCGTGGTTGAAGAAGAAGACGTGCTTGCCGGGCGCACGAAGATCATTGCCCCGGAAGGCTTCCTCGAGGCAGCGGTCTCCGAGAACGTCATGGCGGGCAACGTGATGACCCGCCGCGCGATGTTCCAGTTCGGCGGGCTGCTTTCTCCCGATCCCAAAGGCACGGTCGGGGTTGGACTGGGCACCGGCGTTTCTCTTGGCACCGTGACTCTGATCGCGCCGACCGACCACATCACCGAAGCCGGCCAGCGCATGGTCATCGACGGACTCACGTTCGAGTTCATGCCGACCCCGGATACAGAGGCGCCGGCTGAAATGCATTGGTTCATCGAAGAACTGAAGGCGGTAACTGCCGCCGAGAACTGCACCCACACACTTCACAACACCTATGCGATCCGTGGTGCCCAGATCCGCGACCCGCAGGCCTGGTCGCATTACCTGAACGAAACGATCGATCGCTGGTCGGCCAAGTCGGAGGTCATGTACGGCATGCACCACTGGCCTGTCTGGGGCGAGGAACGCATCGTCGAGATGCTCAGCAAGGGGCGCGACGCGTACCGCTACATCAACGACGAAACCCTGCGCCTGGCCAACCACGGCCACGTGCCGGAGGAGATCGGCGAGATGGTCAGGTTGCCGGATTCCCTGGCGTCCCATTGGGCGCTTCGTGAGTACTACGGCACGATCAACCACAACGTCAAGGCCACCTACGCGAAGTACCTCGGGGCCTACGACGGCAATCCTGCGCACCTCCACGGACTTCCACCGGTCGAGTCCGGCACCAAATACGTCGAATTCATGGGTGGTGCCGACGAAGTGATCCGCAAGGCCCGTGAGTCTTTTGACGCCGGCGAGTATCGCTGGGTGGCAGAGGTGATGAACCACGTCGTATTCGCCGACCCGAAGAATCAGGAAGCCAGGGAACTGGCCGCCGACGCCCTCGAACAGATGGGCTACCAGACCGAATCTTCGACCTGGCGGAACGCATTTCTCAATGGCGCACAGGAGCTGCGCATCGGAACCGTGACTCTGCCGTTCGAGGTTGGAACCGGCAGTCCCGACACGATCCGAGCCCTGACCCTGCCGATGATCATCAACTACCTCGGGATCCGCCTGAACGGTCCCGAATCGGCCGGTCGCGAGATCACCCTGAATCTGATCGTCAGCGACACCCGCGAGGAAGCGGTGCTGCGACTAGCCAACGGATCGCTGAGCCACTCGTACGAGCGGCGTGTCGAACAATCTGACGGCGACGTGACCACGACCAGGGAGGTACTCAACGAGATCGTCGCCGGTGAGCTGACGATCGACGAAGCGCTCGGGTCCGGCAAGGTGACGGTCGAGCCTGATCCGGCGCCGCTGAAGGAGATCTTCTCCTTGCTCGACACATTCAGCATGTGGTTCCCGGTCATCGAACCCTGACGAAAGCCCACCGTGCCTGAGGGCACTCATCTCGATCAGGTCAGAATCACTGAGCTCCCCCGAATCCGTGGATGATTGCGAGGACTGCCTGAAATAAGGCACCCCGTGGGTACACCTGGGCATCTGGCTGGAATGTGGCCACGTCGGCTGCTGCGATGACTCGCCGGGAATGCATGCGACCAGACACAATGCTGACTCGGGCCGCCCCGCCGGTTCACCTGTTCGGAATACTTCCCGGCCGAGGGGGTACACAGAAAACAGATGTTCACGATCGAGCCCATGAAGGCGAAACTCGCTGAGACTCCGGCCATTTCAGAAGACTGGGCGACGGAGATCAAGTGGGACGGGGTCCGGGCGATCGCCTTCTGCGAAAGCGGCAACCTTCGCCTGCAGGGGAGAAGCCTCAACGACATCACCGACCTTTTCCCGGAAGTGGCACCGCTCGGCCGGATGCCCGGCCTTGACGGCACGATTCTCGACGGTGAGCTGGTCGCTTTCGACGAATACGGAGTTCCCGACTTCCAGCGAATCCAGAAGCGCCTTCGTATTGGCGACGGTTCGGGGAGGGCGGACCGTCGGGTCAGAACTTACGCCGCTACCTTCGTGATCTTCGACATCCTCAAGTCGGAAGGTGAAGACCTGAGGCCACTCGCCTATGTTGAACGCCGGAAGAAGCTCGAAGCCCTTCAGCTGAACGGCCGCAGTTGGCAGACCCCCGACTACCTGGTGGTTGATATCGAGTCGACTCTCGAAGCATCAGCCGAACAGGGGCTCGAGGGCCTGGTCGTGAAACGCCTGGACAGTCCCTACCACGGAGGAAAGGCGACCCGGGATTGGCTTAAGCTGAAGAACCATCTTCGCCAGGAGTTCGTGATCGGTGGGTGGATTCCCGGCGAGGATATCTCGGGGAACCCGGTCGAGTCCCTGCTGGTCGGGTACTGGAGCCACCATAACGGCTGCGGTGAAGTTCTCCGCTACGCCGGTGAGGTCCGATCGGGCTTCAGCCCTGGGGACCTCGAAGCGATCGGGGACGACCTTGCGGGGTTCGGACGGGACGCCTCACCTTTTGCCAACCTGCCCGACATTCCCGGAGCGCGTTTCGTCAATCCCCTGCGGGTGGTCGAGGTCGAGTTCTCCGAATGGACTCCCGACTCCCGACTCCGCGATCCGGCCTTCGTTGCAATGCGGCGGGACAAGGACCCCGGAGAAGTGCGGCGGGAAATGCCGATCGACCCCGAATAAAACTCAGGTTGCGGTCTGGACTTCCAGCCGTTCGAGGCTGCGCTTGAGGAGCCTCGACACATGCATCTGCGAATAGCCGATCCTTTCGGCGATCTCCGACTGGGTCATGTCTTCGACGAATCTCAGGCGAAGTACCCGGCGCTCGACTGATGAGAGACCCGACATCGCTTCACGGATCTGGTCCTTGTCTTCGACGAGCGCGTAGTTCGGATCGGTCGCTCCGACCCGGTCAACCGGAGAATGCCCTCCGTCGGTCTCGGGCTGATCAAGTGAAACCGGTGTCCGTTCCTGTTTGGCGACAAGCACTTCGTTGACTGCGCCCGGGTCCATGCCGGCGTGCTCGGCGATCTCTTCGACCGTCGGATTGCGGTGCAGCTCTGCACCGAGGTCGGTTGAAGTCTTGTCGACCGCGCGAATGTTCTCCTGGAGGCCTCTCGGGACCCTGACCATCCAGACACGATCGCGGAAGTAACGCTTGAGCTCACCGAGGATGGTGGGGGAGGCGAAAGCAGCAAACGGCGTGCCTTGATCCGGCTCGAAGCGGTTGACCGCATTGACGAGCCCGACAGAGGCAACCTGGACCAGATCGTCAAAAGATTCGTTGGCGCCGCGGTAGCGGGAGGCGAGGCTCCTTGCGAAAGGCAGGTAACGCGCCATCAGCTCCTCCCGTGCCCGAGGGTCCGTGTCCCTCGTCCGCCACAGGTCTATCTCTGAAGCGAGATGATTCTCGTTGCCGCCTGGATGCCGCGGACTTGAAGAAAAACTCTTGGTCTCCATGATGTTCAGCCTCTCTTTAGGGGTTTTGTTTCCCAGGAGTTGCTGCCCTAGAGCCCGGATGGAAAGGGCCGTGCAGAATTGCTGATTGGCAACGTATCAGTTGAACACGGACGTTCGCAAGTACCTCCGTCGGTTTCTCGTACGAAGTTGTTTATTCCCTTGTATAAGCCAAGTACTAAATGTTTATTGACACGAAGGCAATCAACCCGCCACCTGTTTAGAGGGTGTTCAGGCGCAGTGCCGGGTTGGGCGGTTTTCCAAGTAAAGCTGTGTTTATAGCGCTTCGCCGATCAGGGGCCGGGAGGACCTCAGGCGTAGCGGTTGTGCAGCATCAGGCCGTTTCCGTCGGGATCGGAGAACAGGGCCATGTGGCAGACACCGGTGTCGAACGTGTCACCGTGGAACTGGACGCCCTTGGCTTCGAGTTCGGCCCTTGCGGCTCCGACGTCCTCCACATGCAGGGCGAGTTGAGACATCAACGACGGCGAAAATTCCATGCCGGCGGATGCGGGCTCCCAGATCCCGAAGCAGGTCTGATCGACCCAGAATTCGAAGTTCGCCTTTTCATCGGGTCTCAGGCCGAGCGTGTCGACATAGAAATCCCGGCTGCGCTGGGAATCGGTGGATGGGACAGCGACGAAATCAAGTCCGTTGATCATTCATTGATCGTAATAGGCTGCCCCCATGGAACACGACCACGTAGAGACGCCGGAAGAGATCAAGCAGGAAATGGAAGAACTGGGGATCGACAACGAAGCCACCGGATCGCCTGACCTGTTCATTTCGGGTCCCGTTGTGAAGGTCGGGGCCGCACTGCTGGCCCTGCTGCTGGTCGTCGGCCTAGCCACGCTCGTTTTCTGAGATGAGTGAGGCCGAACAGGCGAACTGGAGGCCCGGGGAGACCGCCGCCCACGGCCCGGTGCATCTTGATGTGACCGATGGTGAGCGTTCGCTGCTCTTCTGGCGGGACGTTCTGGGTCTCGAAGTGATCGACCAGACCGGGGAGGCGATCTCGGTCGGCGCCGGAGGCCGGATCCTGCTGGTTCTCCATCCGGGGGCCGAGACCCCTTCGCAGAAGGGCTACACCGGTCTCTACCACCTGGCGGTTCACGTTCCGGATGCGGCCGAGTTCGCTTATGTGCTCGCCCGACTCTTCTCGGCGCGCTATCCGAACAGCCCGACCGAACATATTTTCTCAAAGGCCACCTATCTCGATGACCTCGATGGCAACGGCGTGGAGATCACCCTTGAAACCCCGGAGCGGGTGGCCGAGTTCGACCTGTCGGTACCCGGACGGCCGGAGCTGATCGATACCGAAGGCAGGCGGTTCCCTCCGGTCGGTCACCTCGATCTGGAAGAGGTGATGAGCCACCTCGAGGAGAAGGGCGATCGCCCGCTGAAGCCCGGCACCTGGATCGGCCACGTCCACCTCCACGTCGATGATCTGGACGAAGCGAGGCGTTTCTACAGTGAGCTTCTCGGGTTTGAGGTGGGGCTGGAAACTCCGGAGATCGGCATGCTCGATGTCCACTTCGACGGCGAGTTCCGGCATCGGATTGCTTTTAACGTCTGGCAGGGTCCCGATGCGACCCAGCGTCCCAGAGGGATGGCCGGCCTCCGGCGATTCACGCTCGTTTTCCCCGGTGAAGAACAGCTGGCACTGGCAGCGGCAAGGCTAAGTGAGGGCGGCTACCCGGGTGAAGTCGTTGAAGGCGGAGTGATGGTTCACGACCCGGCTGGCAACGCCTTGCTACTGGTCGCGGACCCGGGCAACTAAAGTCCGGGTATGAGTCAGCGAAGAGTTAGCGTTCTGATCGTCGTCGGAACCCGTCCGGAGGCGATCAAGCTCGTACCGATGATCCTTGCGCTCAAGGCGAGTGACGTCTTCCGGCCGCTGGTCGTATCGACCGGCCAGCACCACCGCATGGTCGAAGAGGTCTTCGCTCTGGCTGGCATCAAGCCTGACTACGAACTCTGGGTCGGCGGGGCTCGGAACCAGCTGAACGACCGGGTGCGCGAGGTCATGGGCCGACTCGACGACTTCTGCCGCGAAGAGTTCGGCGCTGACGGGGCGATCGGGCACGGGCCCAGCGTGATCGCCGGTGACTACCCGATGGCGGTGCTCGTCCATGGCGACACCAGTTCCGCATTCGCCGCCGCACTCGCTTCATTCCATCTCCGAATCCCGGTGGTGCACGTCGAAGCCGGACTCCGAACCGGCTCGACCCTGACCCCGTTCCCCGAGGAACTGAACCGTCAGCTGATCACCTGTATCGCCAGCTTCAACCTCGCCCCGACCTGGCACAACCTCCAGAACCTGGTTCGTGAAGACGTGCCGATCGACCAGATCTTTGTCACCGGCAACACCGGGATCGATTCACTCCAGTGGGCAGCCGGCCTCGAGGTTGAGATCGCCGACCCGGCGGTCCGGGAAATCTACCATTCGGACCGCCGCATGATTGTGGTCACGGCGCACCGTCGAGAGAACTGGGGCCCCGGCCTCGACGGGATCGCCGAAGGCGTGAAGGCCCTCGCGGTCGAGAACCCCGAAGTTTCATTCATCGTCCCGATGCACCCGAATCCGGACGTGCGGGACCAGTGGGCGACCCTCGGTGACATCGACAACGTGTGCCTCACGGAACCGGCGCCGTACGCGGAGTTCGCCAAGATCCTGACCCGCTGCTACCTGGTGATCACCGATTCCGGAGGGATCCAGGAGGAGGCTCCGTCGCTTGGCAAGCCGGTCCTCGTTGCCCGTGATTCGACCGAACGGCAGGAGGGCATCGACGCCGGCACTCTGAAGCTGGTCGGGACCGACCCCAGGCTGATCTTTGATGAAACCACCACGCTTCTGAACGACGAGGCCGCGTATCAGGCGATGAGCAAGGCCGACAACCCCTACGGAGACGGCCGGGCTGCCGAACGGATCGTCGCGGCACTCGAGAACCTGTACCTGGGAGGCCCGCCGCCGTCGGGCTTCAGTTCGAGCTTCTCGCGTGCCGCCGTGATCGCTGCAGCCGGTTACAAGAAAGGTGTCTTCGATCGGCCGGACCTCGACCCGAGGGCGATGCCGGAGACGGACCGGGGAGAAGGCGACCATCACGAGCATGAGGTGCTGTGGCCCGACTCGGGAACTGTTTCCGAGTCCGAGGCCTGAATGGCTGACGGGCCCGCTTGACCAACCTGCTTCTTATCGCCAACGCCTGGTTCCCTTTCGAAGGTCTGCCGGCTTTCTTCCAGGTGCTGTTCTCGGTCGCCTTCCTGATCATCCTGATGATGCTGGTCTGGACCACGTTCCTCTTTGTGCGGGGACTGAGGACGGACCGCGAGATGACCGAATCCGGGGGAGAAGATGAATTCGACTGGATCTTCATGGTGCCGGCCCTGAATGAAGAAGTGACGATCATCGACAGCATCGAGCGGCTGGAGCAGATCCAGCTGAGGAGCAAACGCATCGTGATCATCAACGACGGCTCCGATGACGGCACCGCGGAGATCCTCGATGGTCTGGACAACCCCGACCTTGCCGTGATAACCCGGACCTTGCCGGAGGCTCGACAGGGCAAGGCCGCGGCCCTGAACTTCGCCTACGCGCAGATCCGGGAGGAGTTCCACCCGGATCCGGACAGGACGATCATCTGCATCGTTGATGCTGACGGCCGGATCAGTCCCGAGAGTCCCGGCTTCGTTGCGCAGCACTTCAAGGATCCAAAGGTCGGCGGCGTGCAGTCCCTGGTCCGGATCTACAACCGGAAAAACATCCTCACCTGGTTCCAGGACATCGAGTTCTCGATCTACGGGCACCTCTTCCAGGTAGGTCGAAACCACTGGGGCACTGCCGGGATGGGCGGTAACGGCCAGTACAACCGCCTGGCGGCCCTGATCTCCGTCGACACCACGATCGAAGGCGATGACGATGTGACCGTGAAGAGCCTCGGCCCCTGGCGCGACCGCCTCACGGAGGATCAGGACCTGGGACTGCGATTGATCGTGGCTGGCTGGCACTCACATCAGGACAACCGCGCGCGGGTCGACCAGCAGGGACTCAACAACCTCAACAAGCTCTTCAAGCAGAGGACGAGGTGGTCACAGGGAAACCTCCAGGCGATGCAGCTGATCGGCCCGATCAGCAAGTCGGACATCCACCTGCCGGCACGGATCGAACAGGTCATCTACCTGTTGATGCCGATCCTCCAGGGGATTGTCGGCGCGTCCCTGGTTGCTGCCTTCGCGCTGGCCCTGACCGGCACCGAGGTGGCCACCGGCAGCTTCTGGTGGCTGCTCTTCATCTACTTGCTCGGCTTTGGGGGAATCCTCATGGGGTGCGTCGCGGCCAAGATCGACGAACCGCTCGGCATCATCAAGGGGCTCCTGACAGCTCAGGTTTACGCGTTCTACTCGTGGCTCCTCTGGCCGGTCCTGATCCGTTCAACCGGACGCCAGCTAATCGGAATGGACAGCTGGGCGAAGACGGATCGCGAAGCCATCGAAGCAGACGATCCGGGGAAACAGCCCGAATAATCCCCAACCTTCAAGCCGTCGAGGGCGAGGCGACTGTCGCTTCATCTGCAGGAGCGGGCTATGTTGAATTCGCGGGAAGAGGCGTCCAGGCCGATTCCAGTTGCCGGGAATTCGGTCGCAGTTCCTTCGCGGAGGTCCAGACGACGCCGGCCATGTCTTCGAACACCGCCCGCACCACATCTTCGGCTTTCGCGCCCGGGCCGACCAACTGTGGGGCGACGAAGTCGAGCAGGTCCTCCTGCACGAATGCACGGTTGGTCCGGTTCTTCGCGGGGACTGCCGCCAGGGCGATCGGTTCACCGTCAACGCAGAAGGCCCCGAAGCGGGAGATGTAAGCAAAAACCTGATCGACTTCCACGTCGGCCTCATCCATTTCGAAAGACGCTTCGTCGAGACGACCCAGGTGGTACGGCACTTCCGACCAGGTGAGCTGGGTGATCTGGGCAGTGGTGCACCAGACCATCGAGGCCCGTACCGCGGTCCCCGGGCTGAAAAAAAGCGTTCCTGCCATGTTGCCCATGGGAGTTATCGAGGCGGCGGCGCCAACGTCGTGGTCGGAGAGGTAGCCGGTCAGGACGAGCGCGTCCCTGTCGTCCTCCGCGGGGAAGTGACCGAACTTCGCGGTCAGGTAGCTCGGCGATCCATTTCCACCGAATGCCAGAATCGGATGGCGGTCGGCGGTGAACGCCGACACGACTGATTCGCGTTCGTCCGGATCGAGGTCGGCCAACACCTCGACTTCGTCGTTACGCAACAGGTAGGAACCCGCGGGGCGCTCCCAGGGGTACCCGAGAGCCCGTTCAAGGAAGGCCGGCTCGTACTCGCGGTGGCCCCATCCTTTGGAGATCTCGTCGGTAAGTGCGTAGAAGTCGTCGTCGCTGAGGGCGAGGCGGGCCAGCAGGTCAGGCTCGATGATTGGCGGCCAATCGCGCATGGATTGAGTCTAGGGAGATCACGGACTGGTCGAATATGGAGAAAGTCACATTTCCAGTCACTTGACTGGTAAAGTGGATTTGTCCGCCACCCTAGTTCTCCGGAGGTTCCATGTCACCTGATGAAAGCGCCCCGCCCGTACACGACGTACTCAATGAACCAATCGACGAAGTCCTCGTTCTGGACGAAGGAAGATGGGCGGATGGACCACCGAACGAGACGTTCAGGCGGATGCGGTCGGAGTGCCCGGTTCACTGGTCCTCGGAGATCCCGATCTTCCAGGAGGAGGATGGATTCTGGTCGGTGACAACAGCCGACGGCGTGCGTGAGGTCAGCCTTGACTGGGAGACATATTCTTCGGAGCGGGGCGGGATCACGGCCGTCACCGATTCGGTCATTCCCGTCGAACTGATCAGGTCGATGTTCATCGGTATGGACCCGCCGAAGCACGACCGGATCAAGGCCCTTTTCCAGCGGGGCTTCACTCCGAAACGGATAAATGCCCACGAAGACGAGATCAGGGACCTAGCCCGTGGAGTACTCGACCGGATCGAAGGGCAGGAGACCTGTGATCTGGTTGACGACGTCGCGCAGCCATTCGTGGCAAGGGTGATCGGAAGCTTCATGGGCCTGCCGCCCGGCGACGACGTCGTCTGGGCCCGCCTGATGAACATGATCCTCGGCGCGAATGATCCCGAAGTGAATCCGGAGGGACTCTCGACGGTTATGGAGCGGGACGTGCCCGAGGTGTTCGAACGGTGCAGAAAGCTGATCGCCGAGCGCCGGGAAAATCCGACGGATGACCTTACGAGTGTGCTGGTCCATGCTGAGATCGACGGCGAGATGCTGGAAGAGCACGAGATCGTGATGGGCTTCTTCCTTTTGATGGCCGCCGGCAACGACAGCACCAAAGCGACCTACTGCAGCGCGATGCGAGCCCTGCTCGAAGACAGGGAGCAGCTCGAGATCCTGATCGACGATCCGTCACTCGTCACGTCGACCGTCGAAGAAGCGCTCCGGATGTTCCCCGCCTTCGCCCATTTCCGTCGCACCGCCATGAAGGACACCGAGCTCCAGGGGCAGGAAATCAAGGAAGGCGAGTCAGTGGTCATGTGGTACGTCTCATCCAATCGGGACGAGACGCGATACGAGAATCCCGACCACTTCGACGTTCGGCGCAACCCGGAGCACCAGGCTTTCGGTGCAGGAGGAAGGCACTTCTGTCTCGGTGCCGCGCTGGCCCGCCTGGAGCTGAAGATCCTGCTCGAGGAGACGATCGCCCGCTACCCGAAGATGGAGATCGACGGCGAACCGAAGTACATCGTCTCCGGATTCGTCAACCAGCTGAGGACGCTGCCGGTCAAGCTCAACGGCTGAGTTCGCTCAGGCCTCCGGCGCTCGCCCGCAGACCAGCCAGGTGGACGCGTCTCCCCAGACGCCGTCATCGGTCACTTTGTCCGCGAACTCATCACGGATGGCGGCCTCGATCTCCGGCCGGACCGCTTCGCCGCGCTCTTCGTTTATCCGGATGAGTTCGCCCGCGGGGCCGATCGCCGTAACCAGGCCGACCGCCTGGTCGAGTGACTCACCCAGAAGGATCGGCTTGTCACAACGGGTCAGGCTGATGTCGTCGTAGCCGGCGGCCTTCATGACTCCACTGGTCGTATCTGCGTTCGCCATCGAGAACGGTCCGGGTCCGCAGGTCGGTTCATCGGTCTCATCTGGATGGCTCAGCCACTGCTCTGCGATCTCCTCCGCACGGTAGAAATACGGATTCTCAGCCTTGGCCCGCCAGACCACCATGCAGAGACGACCCCCGGGCAGCAGGGCCATGCGCACGTTCCGCATCGCTACCACGGGGTTGGCGAAAAACATGGTCCCCATCCGCGCGAACGCGGCATCGAAGTCCTCGCCCGGAACTTCAGCTTCGATGTCGGCGACAGCGAAGCTGCAGTTCTCCAGCCCGGCCTCCTCGGCTTCCTTATTGGCCGTCTCGATGAACCTTTCCCCGGCATCAACACCGAACGCCTCACCACGGGGGCCGACCAGTTCGGCGATCTGCCGGGTGGTGTCGCCGAAGCCACAGCCGAGGTCGATCACCCGCTCGCCGGGTTCAATCGACAGGAGCCCCAGGCCCTCGTTGCCGTGGGCCCCGAGGCCGTCAGCCAGCACCTTTCTGAACTTCGTGAAGCGGTCGAACAGCACACCGTCCCAGGCTTCAACCGCCTCGGAGTTTCCGCTTGTCACCTCCATATCTCGATCTTAACCGATCAGCCGGCACACTCGTTCAATCCGTAAGCAGCCGCCAGCTTGTTGGCGTCGGCGAACGGGTCTGCGTTTCCAGCGAGAGATGCCGGATCGGTCTTCGCTTCATCGAGTGCCTGATTGGCTGCGTCGAGGATTTCGTTTACCTGGTCCTCTTCTCCTTCCGGAGCACCGAGTTCCTCGATCGACGTGAGCTGCTCGTCGACTTGCGGAATCACCGTGTCATTCACGAAAGCCTCGATGTCGGCGTCGGTCGGCTGCTGGTTGCCGGAGAACGCTTCCGATTCGGCAGACTCGATCGCCGTATTGCTCTCGGCGCAGATCGCGTTCGCCTGGGCAACGAATTCAGTCTTGGTGATCGAATCGTCTGACGAATCGTCGTCGGACCCGCCACAACCGGCAACACCGAGGGCGAATGCGACTACGACCGAACATGCTGCTGCTTTGAAGATGTTCATGCTCCTCCTGAGAAGTGGACTGGACTTACCTGAATCTATCCTGCCTTCGGGTGGAAGTCGAATATGTTCCTGGCCATGGCCGATCCGGTCGTCAGACTGGTGGTCGTTGTCATCCTTTCGACTGCCTCAGCGACCTGGTCCTCAGATGCTCAATAGCGAATCGAGCAGGACCATGATCCCCGCGCCGGTGACGAATCCAGCCACGGCCATCTTCACGCTTCCTTTCCAGGCTTGGGGCACCAACTCGGTGAATGACAGGGCGAGCATTGCGCCGGCCGCAAAACCGAAGGACAGCGGGAGCAGGCCGGAGATCGTCTCAACCAGCAAAAAGGCGATCACCGCCCCGATGGGCTGGGGAACGCTGGTCAGGATGGCCGCCGAAATCTGTTTCTGCGGGGACGCCCCTTCGGCGGCGAGGGGGATGGCAACACTGGTTCCTTCGGGGATGTTCTGGATCGAAATCGCAAGGAATATGAACAGGCCGATCGTTGCCGGATCTTCGGCGAAGGCGGTCCCTATCGCGAACCCCTCGGGCAGGCTGTGAACGAAGAGGACGAGAAACACCAGGATTGACGTTCCCCTCGCATCCATCTGATGGGTGTGACCTTTGCCACCGCTGAGGAGCCTGCGGGCCCCGAAGAGAAAGACCACACCGATCACAACGCCTGCCGCCACCGATCCGACCGATCCCCGGTCAAGAGCCGGCACGATCAGCCCGAGCACCGACGCCACGACCATGACACCGGCTGCGACTCCGAGGAGAAGTGGCCGAAGACTTTCTGCTCTTGCGCCCATGAGGATGACCGGAATGGCACCGAGACCGGTAGCCAGCGCAGTTAGGGTGGACGCGATGATCACCTCGATCATCCACAGGTTGTATCGGACCGGCTACCGTGGAGGTAGCCATTGGGCACGATGCCATCACCTCCAAAGGAGCGTTCGATGAATCAACTGGTCGTTGGAGCAGAAGACACGGAAGAAGGACGGGACGCACTTCACTTCGCCCGGCTTTTCGCGAAGTTGACCGGCGCCGAACTTCATTTGGTCAGCGTCCATTCGGACACGATCTTTTACGAAGGCCTCGAGGAGATGAATGCCGGGCGTGAGGAGTACTTCTCCCGGATGCGCGATTTCGCCGAAACCGAACTGGGCGATGGATTCGAGTTCCACCCTGTGATGGAGAACTCGGTCCCGGGTGGCCTCACAAGGATTGCCGAGGAGATCGGGGCGGATGCCATGGTCATTGGTTCGAGTCATCGTGGTCCGATCGGTCGTGTGCTGATGGGTGATGTGGGTTCACGGCTGGCCGCCGGATCGCCCTGCGCGGTGATCCTGGTTCCCCGCGGCTGGGGCAGGGACGAATCGACCAGCTTCGAGAAGGTCGGAATCGCCTACAACGGAACTGAAGATTCAGATGGCGCATTGCTGACAGGATCAGAACTGGCAGGGAAACTCGGCGCGAAACTGCTTCTGATCGGCGTGATCCCGAGGCTGATCGGTTCCGGTCGGGCCGGACCCTCCAATGCCGGCTACCAGGAGACACTTCGCGAAGACATGGAGAAAGCCATGGAGCAGGGCGCCTCACGTGTCGGCCCCGATATCGAACGGACCGTACGGGCCGGAAATCCGGCGGACGAACTCGCTGAGGAGTCGATTGAACTCGACCTCCTCGTGATGGGTTCACGCAGCTACGGACCGATCAGGCGGGTCCTGCTCGGAGGTACGTCGTTGAGGGTGATGCGATCGTCGGCCTGCCCGGTGATGGTGGTTCCCAAGAGCGGGGACTAGGTAGCGGACAGCGAGGACGCAGCCCGCTCACTCAGCCGGAATCACAATCTGTGAACAGGGCGGCGCGGCGGGGTTTCCTTCAACATCACCGGTGTCAAGGACTGGTTGGTCCTTGTCGTCGAGCAGATCGATCTTGACCTTGGACGCGGACACTTCGACTTGGGCGTAGCTGAACTGGTCGGTCGAGGCGCACGGCATGCCGACGCCGACCGGCGGCGGCGACTTCAGGAAGATGCTCTGGATCAGCGGTCCGGATGCCGGATTTCCGGTTGCGGAGTTGATCTCGCCGTTGTAGTTCTCGGTTGCGACCGGGCCCGTACTGACATCGATAATGCCCGAATCCTGCACTCCGTCCGGGCCGAGCGTGCTGAACCTCGCGTCGTTGACCAGACTCGCGTGGACGTCGGTGGTCAGGAAGACCGCGTTCTTCACGTTGTTCTCGAGAAAGTGAAGTAGTGCCAGGCGCTCGGATTCGTATCCCTCCCAACGGTCATAGGGGAGCGCGTAGAACTGCTGGATTGGAACTTCGTTGAAGATCACCTTGAAGGTCGCAGTCGAATTCTTGACCGCCTTCTTGAAGGTGCTGAGCTGGTTGGCGCCGAGCATCGTCCGGTTCGGATCATTGATCCCGTCGAGGCATTCCTGGGAAACCGGATTGGCGAGCGCCGGGATCAGGGCCGCAAAGAGGTTGCGTGCGCTCTGGGGAGCGGTCGGGGCGAGATCAGGGTCGCCGCTTCCCGGCGGGTTGTCGCAAGCGCCCGTGTAGTCGGCGCTCGCCGAGCGAAAGGAACGTTCGTCGAGGAAGAAGATCTCGAGGTTCTTACCCCACCGCTGCGAGCGGTAGATACCGGACTTGGTACTGAAGCTGACGGGGTTGTAGTCGGTGAATGCCTGCACGCCCTGCTTGTAGAGCTGCTTGCCGCTGATGTTCGTGCTGCCCTGTGGCTCACCGTCGTTGCTGTAGGGGAACGTATTTTCCTTCTGCGAGAAGTCGTTGAGGAACTCGTGATCGTCCCAATGTGCGTAGTAAGCCGCCGATCCGCGGGCATTGGTCCAGGGCTTCATTCCGAGGTTGGTCTTGTACGCCGCCCACTTCTGCTTGACCGACACAGCGACATCGTCGAGCGTGTATCCCGGTACCTCGGTGTCCGAATAGATCGTGTCACCCATCAGCACATTGAAGTCATTGTCCTGTGCCTTGATCCGGTTCCAGACCTCGAAGTTGTTCCAGTAAGGCTCATCGCCACCGGGGAGGGGGCGGGCGTCCTGGTCGCCGGCGAGCGCGAAGCGGATCTTCTGCTTCTGTCCCTGCTTCGGGGCCGTCTTGAAATAGCCGACCGCACTGCGCCGGCCGTTGGTCATGCAGAAGCGATACTTGAACTTCGTGTTCGGCCTCAGGCCGGAGACCAGCTTCTGGACCGTCAGGTCGTTTGACGTGGTCGATTTGACGAGACGGTTCGAAGGAGCCTTCTTCACGTTGCACTGAGTGAACTGGTGCTTGCGGCCCGTGACATGGATTCTCGTATCACCCGCCTTGGTAGTGCGCGCCCATACGATTGCCGACTTCGTGCCCACGTCGCCCGTTGCGACACCAAACTTGAACCCCTTCGGCTCAGCCGAAGCGCCGGGCGTGAAGGCCAGGGTTCCGGCGAGAACGAGCAGGGCTGCGAACGGGACGAGGCGAAACCTGAAGTTGGGCATAGGCCAATCAAACAGCCTTGCGGCGTTTGTTGCAAGCTTTCGGCGAGATCCGTTCGTGCGGTCAGCCGGCAGCGAGGAACTCGGCGGGGCTCTTGATACCGGGGAGTGTCCTGCGCTCCATCACCAGCGAGCCGGGTTCCACCGAAGCATCTCGAGTCGAACCGCGTCACGTTCGAGCCAGCTGTAACTGTGCCGACGCGGCAGCCTCAGGCAGGGCCGAGCACCCGGCGCATTCCCCGTCGGCCCCGGTCAGCGGCGTCCGCCTCCCCGTGGAGCTGGAACGCCTGGTTGACACCCTGGGCCATCGCTCCGAACTCGAAGGCCACCTGACGCGGATCGGTTCCCGCAGGCAGGTCACCGTTTGCGATTGCGACCCTTGCTTCGTTTTCCAGGATCCGCTCCCAGAGGTGGAGGGTCCGGGCAACTTCGGCCTTCACCAGCCCCGGTCTACCGTCGAACTCCGTGGCGGACTGGGTCAGAAAGCACCCCCCGGGCAGCACGTTCCCGGTCAGGTACGCCAGCCAGGATTCGATGATTGCCTCAAGGCGGGGCAGCCCCGGCTCGACCTCGGCCACCGGTTCCCAGACGGCGATCCGGAACACCTCGATCGCCTGTTCGAGCGTTGCGAGCTGGAGGTCTTCCTTGGTGCCGAAGGGCCCGATCACGCCGGCCTTGCTCATGTTGAGTTCCTGTGCCAGTTGCCCGATCGTCACCGCTTCCAGTCCTTCGTTCGACGCCTTGTGGACTGCGGCATCGACGATTCCGGCACGGGTTGCTGCGGCTGCTGTGGCTGAAGCGCGGGGGCTCATGGAACAAGAATAGCGAACGATCGTCCATAAGCGAACGATCGTGTGCTATTAATTCCGCCATGAACGACGATCTCTCAATCAAGCGACTGGGCTGGGCGGGAATCCAGCTGACATCCGGTGACCACAGGCTGGTGATCGACCTCTTTGAAACGGCTGACGCGATGGCTCCTTTCATCGAAGAAGTGAGTGGTCCGCTGCCGTCCCCGGACGGTCCGGTGGACCTGGCGCTGGTCACCCACCTTCACGCTGATCACGCCGATCCGGGGGCCATGGGCAGGTGCCTGAAGGGTGACGGCCTGGTTCTGCGGCCGGAGCCGGCACCAGGGGATGACCTCGACCGGGCGGCAACCGTGATGGCCGAGACCGGGCTCGCGTCGCTCGACCAGGAAGTGAGGGTGGTTGAGAAATGGGAGACGAACGAAGTCGGCCCCTTCGAGGTCACCGCGGTACCGGCCGTAGATGGCTTCGGGGATCCGCAGACTTCCTGGGTGGTGGAGGTCGGTGGCCAGCGCATCTTCCACGGCGGCGACACCGTCTTTCACGGTGGACTCTGGCCGATCGCTTCCCGGTTCAAGCCTTTCGATGCAGTATTCCTGCCGATCAACGGAGCCACCTGCGACTTCCCGCACAGGCAGCCGCCGAGCCCCGACCCGGCCTGCCTCGATCCCGAGCAGGCAGCCTTGGCGGCTGACATCCTCGGCGCATCGGTCGCGATCCCGATCCACTATGACGGCATCCACCAGCCCGGCATTTACGAAGAGATGGAGAATCCGTCCGGCGCATTCCTCGAAGCCGCATCGGCGCGAGGTGTCGAGACACACATCCTCGAACCGGGGGAGGCACTTGACTGGGCGACCGTCTGATGGTCCAGCCGGATCGGGTTCGCCTGATTCCCTCTGATTAGTCGGCGGCCTGTTCGAACGCGTCGCCGACTTTGCCGATGCCCCCGCTGGTCGCACTGTCGTGGCCGGCAGCCTTGACGATCCCGGACTTGATCGAGGTGATCCTGCCTTTGCGAATCGGCTTGTCGATCTTCTCGAAGAGTTCCTTGAACTCCTTCGATAGCGATGGGGGAAGGTCAATCAGACGGTTCAGCTGACCAACCTGCCATTTCACCGCCAGTTTGGCGCTGGCGGCGGTCAGGGGCTTGTTGTTGATTTTGCCTGCCTTGAGCAGCAGACGGTCAATCACCGGCGCGGCATTCGGTGCCAGACGTTTTGAGGATTTTGCAGTGGCCTCTGCCCGGTCCGAGCATTTCGCTCCCGCCGCGTACTGAGCTTTCGCCTTCCCGGGCGAGTCGTTGTTCAGGGCGGTCATGCCGCGATTGATCGCGTCTTCCGCACAGATTTGATTGGCAAGGAAGCTCAGCCTTGCTCCGAGGTAGGAGGTGACTTTGCCGAAGTCCTTCTTCGAGATCCCCTTCGGACGATTCAGCTTGCCGACGTGGGTTTTCGGGGCCGAAGCGACCGTCTTCCACTTCGAGTCGGGCGGGTCGAGCGAGACTGTGGCCCAGTAATCGCGGTTCTGGATCGCCACCGTGAACTCGGTGCCTTGCCCGGCAACGCCGACGGCAAGGGCGGCCAGTACCGGCGGACTGAAGGCGGCGATGGGTCCAAGGCCCAGGAGCGCATGCTTCTGTTTCTTTTGCCAGTAACCGATTTGTCCTTCGTAGTACTGCTGCTGCTCGAAGGCGTACTTCTTGACCTGCGGGGGAACCACAAGGGCGCCTTCGGGCTGGACTCCGAGTTCCCACTCTTTGTCAAACCAGACATCGCCGTTACTGAGGACGAGGTACGCCCCGTTCTCGGAGGCGGCTGCCGGAGTGACCAGGGGCTGGCCGCTCTCGGTGGCCTCGAAGTAAGCCGGCAACGAATGCGGAATTGAGCTCGGGGTGGGCCAGACGACGATGCCCGCCTCGCCGGGCGGTACGCCGGTACCGGTCGCCGTCGCAAAGATCGACTTGCCTTCACCGCCGGTGAGGAAGTTCTGGTTCGGAGTGACGGTGAGTCCGCCACCGGTAAGCGGGACGGTGGTCGGGGAGCTGCGATCATAAGCGAGCAGTTTCATCGCGTTGATGTCTGTGGCGGGGTCGGGGTCGGTACTTGCCCCCGCAACCCGGGCCAGCACCCGCTCGTCGGAGGTCAGCCCGAAGACCTTTTCGAATGTTTCGCTTGACCGTACGAAGAACGGACCGCTCAGGCTGCCGTCACGACGAAATACCGGTGGAACGAACCCGTCGGTCGGAACCTCCGAGGTCAGGATGGTGCCGTCCCGGTACACCGAGATGCCATTGCCTGATCCGGCGGGAGCGGTACCGATCAGCAGCGCTCCGGTGACCGGTGCGACGTTCGCTTCTCCGGTGATCACGGAGTTGTCGCTCGGGTTCAGCCCGGTTCCGTGATGGTCGGTCGCAATGAACTTGCCGTTCCGGGCGATGTCGTTTGCCTCGATTGTTCCGGTCAGGGGCCTTATCGGGTTGGCGCTCTCAGGCGTCCAGGCGAGC
>JBPPMT010000153.1:0-24689 GCA_051306195.1 Solirubrobacterales bacterium | reverse complement strand
CACCCGGATCCCCTACGAAGACTGGCCCGGTCACTACGACCCGACCTGAGTTCCTGGCGGAGCGGGCCTAATTGCCGCCGAGTGCCGCGAACGAGCCGGTCTCGACGTCGAAGCGGGCCGCGCCGGAGCGCTTGGCTTCTTCCACGACCGCCTGGGCCACCTTGGGGGCGACATCACGATCGAACACCGAAGGGATGATGTAGTCCTCGGAAAGGTCATCGTCGCTGACCACTTCGGCGATTCCGCGCGCGGCGGCCAGCTTCATCTCCTCGGTGATCTGAGGGGCGCCGGCGTCGAGGGCTCCACGGAAGATGCCGGGGAAGCAGAGCACGTTGTTGATCTGGTTCGGGTAGTCCGAACGGCCCGTGGCCATGATGCGCACGTATTTGGCAGCTTCTTCGGGCATGACTTCCGGAGTCGGATTGGCCATGGCGAAGACGATCGCGTCGTCGTTCATCTTCGCGAGTGAATCCGCCTGGATGACCCCGGGGCCGGAGAGTCCGACGAAGATGTCG
Organism: Solirubrobacterales bacterium; assembly: GCA_051306195.1. Taxonomy (GTDB): domain Bacteria; phylum Actinomycetota; class Thermoleophilia; order Solirubrobacterales; family 70-9; genus 67-14. The sequence continues at coordinate 24,174 of JBPPMT010000153.1, read as the reverse complement.
CAGCCTTCGATCACGTCGTCGGGCTGGCCCAGGATGTGGTTCGGGTTCGAGTTCTCGGCGTACCAGCGCTTGATGCCGGTCATGTCGCCGGATTCATAGTCCTCGCGAGTGGTCGAGAGGGCTCCCTTCCGGTCGCAGCCGATGATGTCGGTCATACCGGCCGCGAGCATCATCTTGGTGACGGCGACCCCGGCGGCGCCGAGGCCGACCATGAGACAGCGCATGGTCTCGATCGGCTTGCCGATGATCTTGGCCGCGTTGAAGAGTGCCGCCATCGAAACCACCGCAGTGCCGTGCTGGTCGTCGTGGAAGACGGGGATGTCGATCAGGTCCTTGAGCCGGTCTTCGATCTCGAAGCAGCGGGGCGCCGAGATGTCTTCGAGGTTGATTCCGCCGAAGGTGGGGGCCATCAGTTCGACCGCCCGCACGATTTCGTCGGTGTCGGTGGTGCTGAGGCAGATCGGGAATGCGTCGACGTTGGCGAACTCCTTGAAGAGCATGCACTTGCCTTCCATCACGGGCATCGCCGCTTCCGGGCCGATGTCGCCCAGTCCGAGCACCGCGGTCCCGTCGGAGACAACCGCCACGGTGTTCTTCTTGATCGTGTATTCGAAGGCCAGGCTGCGGTCTTCGTGGATCGCCGAGCAGACCCGCGCCACGCCGGGGGTGTAGGCCATAGAGAGGTCGTCGCGGGTCTTCAGCGGGTACTTGTTCTCAACCGAGATCTTGCCGCCGCGATGCATCTGCATCGTCCGGTCTGTGTATTCGACCACCCTGGAACCCCGAATGGAGCCGATGCCACGGAGGATCTTCTCCCAGTGCTCCTGGTCGATCGCATCGACCGTGAACTCGCGGACCCGCTTGCCTTCGCCACCGGCACCGGGTACGAGGTCTACGCCTACGAGCTGACCACCGGCACCCGCGATGGCGGCTGTCAGTTTGCCGAGGGGCTCCTGACGTGCATCGAGTTCGACTCGGACAGTGACGCTGTATTGGGCGCTGACGGGAGGCATCGTCCCATCATATGTAGAAGGCGATCAGCGCTTCCGGTTGCCGCGGGTCGCGAAGGCCTTCTTCAGGAACGGTGTGACCGTCTTGATGTAGACGTTCTTCGAAGGAGTCGCCAGAAGCGGGTCCAGGTGACTCATCTGCGGATCGGCGTTGACCAGCTTGGTCTGGCTCTTCGGTGTCTTCGTGCGCTTGATCCAGTTGCGGGCACCCTTCAGGACATCACCGTCGGTGTCATCCGTCTGGACGACGTAGAAAGGCAGATTCACCTTGCCGGTGTGCTTCAGCCGCAGACCCAGGTACCTGGCGACATCGTTCTGTTTCATCTGGTCGGCGCCGTTGGCGTCGATCGTGATCCGGGTCGGGAAGAACCAGTCGACCGCATTCACCGGCTGCTGGGAGAACGTGTCCCGCAGGGTCTTGATCGTGGTGATGCCCCCATCGACCCAGTCGGCGGTTCCGCCCGGGTTCTCGGGAGCCAGTTCGCCGGCGTTCACGTGCAGTGAACTCAGGTTGTCCGGCGATGTGTCGCGGTCGAAGTCGAAGCCGAACAGGGCCTGGTTGGTGGCCGGGAATGGCGGCTTGAGATCACCCGGCAGGAACGGGTAGTTCTGGAGCAGGGTCGCCGGTTCGGTCGGTGCACGCTTGGCGAACTGGCCGCCGACCCCGGCGAAGAGACCCGCCGTTTCGGGAATGTTCAGTCCGAGCAGGTCGGAGAAAGGTCCGTTCTCATCCATGTTGGCCATGGCTTCTTTTGCCTGCGGCAGGTTGTACGGATCGAAGCTCCCAAGGAGCCCACCGTCGATCAGGACGAGTCCGTCGAGGTCCTTGAATCCGGGCCTGCCGTGAAAGTCCCAGGCGGCATAGGAGATTGCCAGTGAGGCTCCGACCGAATGACCGCCGAGGGCCACTCGCTTGCCCGACTTGCGGGCACGGTTGACTACTGCGCGGGTGTCGTTCAAAACGGTCTTCATTCCCCAGTTCTGGGCATAAGGCATCGCCTTGGTGTCCAGGAACTCGATGTGGTCCGTGACTGTGGGATCGATCAGGAATCCGAGGTAGTAGTCGTAGACCTCGTCGAGGGTCGCGTCGCCCTTCATGCCCTTCTCGAACATCGAAGTATCTTCGAGCGCCTGTTCACGACGGTCGAGGGCCCAAACCTGAAGGTCCTTGTCCTTCTTGACCAGTGTTCTTGCCGAAGGGGTGAAGTCACCGGCACCGCCGAAGGTGCCCGGCATCAGGATCAGCACGTTCTTCGCCTTGCTGCTGCCATAGGCGGTGACGAACGCCTTGTCGTACTTGGCTGGCCCTTTGACGTGGGGAGTCTTGACGATGAACGATCGCCCGTTATCGGCCGCCGTTGCCGAAGACGTACCAATGCCCGCTGCGACAACGCAGATTGACGCGGTGAACAGTGCTTTGAGACTCGATCCTCCCCGGATATGCATGGACGAAAGCTTACGGGACCCCGCCGGTTCCGGCCGGCGTTGCCGATCGGGCCGGGGCATATGATCGGGCGGTGAGCGATTCGCCAGAGAACCCCGAACTCTTCCTGATCGACGGCAACAGCCTCGCCTACCGGGCGTTCTTCGCGCTGCCGGATTCGATGGCGACCCACGACGGCCGGCCGACCAACGCGATCTTCGGCCTGGCTTCCATGCTGGTCAAGCTGATCTCGGAGTACCGGCCCCGGCAGGTGGTTGTCGCCTGGGACGCAGGGATGTCCGGTCGCGAGGTCGTTTACCCCGAGTACAAGGCGCAGCGTCCGCCAAAGCCGGATCTGCTGAGGGCGCAATGGCCGCACCTGGTCGAGCTGGTCGACGCCTTCGGTTATCCCAACATCAAGGTTGACGGCTACGAAGCTGACGACGTGATCGCCTCGCTGGTGGCTCAGGCCCGGGAGCGGACCATCACCACCGTGGTCGTCACCGGCGATCGCGACGCGTACCAGCTGGTCGGGGATGGCGTGACCGTAATGAGCACCGGCCGCGGGATCACCGACACCAAGATTTACGACCGGGAAGCGGTCAAGGAGCGCTACGGCGTCTATCCCGAGCTGGTCACCGACCTGATGGGCCTTCGCGGCGATACGTCGGACAACATTCCCGGCGTTCCCGGGATCGGCGAGAAGACGGCAGCGGCACTGATCGACGAGTTCGGTTCGCTTGAAGAGATCCTGGCCAATGTCGACAAGGTCTCCGGCAAGAAGCGCAAGGAAAACCTGACCGAGTTTGCCAGCGACGCACGGATCTCCAAGGCCCTCGCGACCATGAAGTACGACATCGAGCTCGACATCGATCTCGACGAGCTGATGGCCACTCAGCCAAACCGCGAACACCTGCGGGAGTTCATGCATGAGTTCGAGCTGAAGGCGGCTCTCGGGCGCCTGGAAGAGGCCCTTGGGGACGACGAAGAGATCCCCGGCGAGCCGGAACCCGAAGTCGAGAAGGTGGAGGTCGAGGCCCGCGCCGGTTCGATCTCCGAACTCGCTGAAGGCCCGATCGCGGTCGAGGTCTACGGGGGCTGGGCGGCCACCGACGGCAAGCAGTTTCTGGCCGGAGAGGATCCGCTCGACGCTTTTGCCCACGACATCGCAACCCGGCCGCTGATCGCCCACGACCTGAAGGCGGTTGCCGGCGGACGGAAGGGCCTCCTGACCGCGCTCGAGGCGACAAAGACCGGCCCGCAGATCGACCACGACACGATGGTCGCCGCCTTCCTGCTTGAGCCGACCCGCCGCACCTACGCGCTCGATGACCTCGCGGTCGCCGCCGGGCTCGCGCCGGCCGGGGGAGACGACGAAGGACAGATGTCCCTGGTCGCCGACGAGAACGAAGGCGAGGTGCGCTCGGTCGCGCCGGAGATCGCGGCGACCGTCTGGCAGCTGGCGGCCATCCAGAAGGAGAAGATCGAGGAGTCGGGCATGGAGCCGCTCCTGCGCGACATCGAGTTGCCGCTGATTCGCGTCCTGGCGGCAATGGAGCGGATCGGGCTGAAGCTCGACCCCGACAAGCTCGCCGAGATCAACAACGGCATGTCGGAGCGGATCAACGAACTTGAAGCGCAGATCCACGAACACGCCGGGCACGAATTCACGATCGGCTCGCCGCAGCAGGTCGGGCAGGTCCTGTTCGAAGAGCTTGGCCTGTCGAGGAAGCGGCGCGGCAAGACCGGCTTCTCCACAGACGCCCGGGTGCTGGCCCAGATTCGCGAGGAACACGAGATCGTCTCGCTGATCGAGCAGTGGCGCGAACTCAGCAAACTGAAGAGCACCTACCTCGACTCGCTTCCGACCCTGATCGATCCGGACACCGGGCGGATCCACACGACTTTCATCCAGGCCGCTGCGGCAACCGGGCGCATCTCCAGCATCCAGCCGAACCTCCAGAACATCCCGATCCGGACCGAGACCGGCCGGCCGATCCGGGGCTGTTTCGTGGCCGAGCCCGGCAACGTCCTCGTCTCGGTCGACTACAGCCAGGTGGAACTGCGCATCCTCGCCCATATCGCCGAGGAGGACGTGCTGAAAAACTTCTTCCTGGCCGGTGAGGACGTTCATTCGGCGACCGCGGCCCAGGTTTTCGGCATCGTGCAGGAGGACGTCGATGATGCCCAGCGCTCGAAAGCGAAGATGGTGAACTTCGGGATCGTCTACGGCCTGACCGGCTTCGGGCTGGCGGACCGCCTGAACATCCCGCGGGCCGAAGGAGACGAGTTCGTCAAGCGTTACCTCGAGCGGTTCCCGGCGGTCCAGGCCTTCCGCGAGCGCACCATCGTCGAAGCGACCGAGAAGGGCTACAGCGAGACTCTGTTCGGCCGCCGCCGACCGGTTCCTGAACTCCAGTCGAGCCAGGCGAACACGCGCAACCAGGGGGAGCGGCTGGCGATCAACTCGGTGATCCAGGGGACCGCAGCCGACATCATCAAGGTGGCGATGATCCGCTGCCACGTAGCGCTGGCCGAAGCGGGGCTCAGTTCCCGGCTCGTCCTCCAGATTCACGACGAGCTGCTCTTCGAAGGGCCGGAGGCCGAGGCCGAACAGGTCGTGGAGCTGGCCCGTCGCGAGATGTGTGCATCATTCGAACTCGAGCCACCCCTGGAAGTTGAAGCAGGGATCGGTACCGACTGGCTTTCAGCGAAGTGATCAGCGGCTCGGGGTGAGCCACCAGCTGACCGTAACCTGGGTCGTGCTCGTCGGTGCCCTCCTGGCCGTTCAGGCGCCGATCAACAGTGGCCTGGGGCGGTCGGTCGGGAAACTGCCGGCGGCGCTTTTCAGCTTCCTCGTGGGCCTTGCCGCCCTGATCGTGATCTGTCTGGTCGGTGGCCAGATGGGCCAGTTCTCCTCGATCGGGGACGCGGCTTTCCCGAGCCTCTTCGGCGGGCTGATCGGCGCGACTTACGTAGCTACCGCGACCGTCACCATTTCCCGGATCGGTGCCGGTGCGGTTGCGGCGGCGACGATCGCCGGCCAGCTGACCTGCTCCCTGGTCGTCGATGAGTTCGGCTGGGTCGGGGTGGATGTCATTCACATCACCGGCCTGCGTATCCTCGGGGCGGTACTGCTGCTCGTCGGCACCGCTCTCGTCGTCTACCGGAAGCAGTACGCGAAGAACATCGAAGGAGCGGGCCGAGCAGGGCTGATCGCAGTCGTGGCCATGGCGGCAGCCGGAGCACTTGTCGGACTCCAGCATCCGCTGAACGCGGAGCTCGCCGACAGCATCGGTGGACTGAACTCGGCTCTCATGAACTTCGTGACCGGCACGATCCTGCTCGCCGTGATCGTCTTCGCGGCAGGGCTCGCCGGCGGCCTGAAGAAGGTCGGCGAGGTGCGCTGGTACTACCTGACCGGTGGCTTCATCGGTGTCGTGACAGTGGTCGCGGCACTGACCGCGGTTGAGTCGATCGGCGACTCCGGCCTGACCTCTGCCCTGGTCACGGGGCAGCTGCTTTCGTCAGTCGCCCTCGATCGTTTCGGTGCATTCGGGCTGGAGAAGAGAGAGGTCACCCTGTCTCGGCTGCTCGGCGTTGCTCTGCTGGTTACCGGCACCTTCCTCACCGTGTCCTGACCGGGCGCCCGGTCCTTGATCAGCGGGAAACGAGCGGCAGGGACCAGCCCCGGCGAGCAGGTCGCGAATTACATCGCCGCCAACTCCGGTCAGCAGGCCGCAAGACCACGGTTCCCGCAATGTCGGCTGCTTCGATCATCAACTCACCTTGTCAGCTTCCGGCGGGCATTCGACCGGACCTTCTCTGGCGATCGTTCCGACGCCTTCGTCGGCCTGGGATTTCTGACGCCGGGACAAGTAGATGAACGGCAGGGCCAGGCTCGATATCGCGGCACCGAATAGGTACGAAGTCCCGTAGCCCCAGACGTCTGCGGCACGGCCGAGTGCGGGTTGGGTCACGACCCCTCCGGTCGAGCCGAGCATCGAATCGAAGGAAAGGATCGTCGCCCGTTGTTGCGAGGGGATCATCCCGTTCAGGTACGACTGGCGGATTGGCGAAGCCGCCGCGAACAGCAGGCCCCAGACGGCGATCAGGAAGACCACCGCCCAGAAGGTCTCGAACAGCCCGATCAGCAGGAGGGTGATGCTGCTGATTCCGACCGCGAACAGGAGGGCGGAGGTGCGCTGACGAAAGAGTCCGCGGATCCGGGGAGCGGCGATACCGCCGGCGATCTGGGCTCCGGCCACGATCGCCGCCGTGATGCCGGCAATGCCGTAGGCGGTGGGGTCACCGGAAAGTTCGAGCAGGTAGGGCTGGAGGGCGTAAAAGGCGTAGACGCTGACCCCGGCGGTGAACGGCGACGAAAGCATCAGCCACTTGACCGACGGAACTCGCCAGCCGAACTCGACCGAAGCGCTGGTGATCAGCTTCATTTCGTGGACCGTACCGGTGCTCTTCTTGGGCGAGAAACCGACGTCTTTCATGACGGTGAAAGCGAAAACGAACATGATCACGAGCACCACTGCCCTCATGACGAAAGGGACTCCGAGGTTGGTCAACTGGGCGACGAACCCACCGAGCACGGAGCCGGTGAGCATGCCGATTCCGGTGACGATCTGACCCCGCCCGAATACGGCTTCCAGGCTCCCGGTGAAGCCCGTGGCGTCGAGCGCGTCGACCAGCCAGGCCTCGACCGCTCCGGAGAAGAACGTGAAGCCGAGACCGAGCAGCACCGAGACGACCGCCCACGCCCAGAAGGGCCCCTCGACCTGCCAGAGGAACACGTAGAGCAGGGTCGTCGCCATCAAGGTGACCGTTCCGGCGAGGTAGGAAACCCGCCGGCCAATTGTGTCGGCGACCACCCCGGTGGGGATCTCGAAGATCACCATCCCGGCGGTGAAGAAGGCGTTGGCAGTGAAGGCCTCGAAGTTCGAGAGCCCGGCGTCGAGCAGGAAGATCGTATTGATGCCCCAGATGAAAGACGCGGCAAGCGTGTTGCCGAGCATCAGGGTGAGGTAGATCCGCTGGATCCTGGACGAAGAGGGGGTCACCACAGATCAGGATACGGCTCGACTTCGAGCCAGTCCTGACGCTCGGGCAGGCCGAGCTCATAGGTACCACCGTGGTCCGCCTTGAGGGTGCGGGTCGGACCGTTGCTGGTGGTGATCGCCAGCGAAATTTCCGCGGTTGAGCAGTTGAGCACGTCGTGGATGTGTCCATCGGGCCCGCCGTAGTTCCACGCTGCCGTTGAATCGCGCGGGGCTTTGGTCTCCACCTCGACCCGCAGGCCGTCCTCGCCGGGCAGGACAAAGGTGGCAGAGCCGGGAACCGGATCCGCGTGTACGCCCCGGCGGAACATGCCGCCGAGCCGGTGGCGCTCACCCCCGAACGAGATGACCCCGTTCACCACCCAGGGCGTGATCCTTCCGGCCACCTTGATCCGGCCCATGACCATGTCGATCCAGGCTTCGGAGTCTTCCTCGAAGCCCGCCCCGTTCAGCCAGACCCAGGTCCAGGCGTGTTCTGCACCCCAGTTGTGGCCGAGCATGCCAGGCCATTTGTCAAGGTCGTAGTACCTGTCCCCGATGTCCACAGTCCCCGAGAAGCGGCCGAGGGGCACAGGACTTTCCGGCTTGGTCTTTGGCAGGGGGGTTCTGTAAAGGAAGGGCTTTGACAGGTGCCGTAGCGGCCGGGTCGCGTCTTCGATTCGGATCGACCAGCTCGCTTCTCCGCTGGTTCCTTCGATCCGGCTTTCACCGAGGGTCGATTCACCGATCTGGATCCAGTCGACCGGCGGCGCGGAAAGTCCGGACGCTTCGACGTTTGCTTTCTCGGCTGTCGGGCGACCTTCGCCTCCGTCGAAAAAAGTGAACCAGATGGAAGCCCTGGGCTCCTTGCCGGCGGGCTTCTGGACCGTGTACCGGATCCAGACTGCTTTTTCTTCGGTCGGATGGGCAGCCTTGAGGTAGTACGACTCGTACATACCGGTGGAGAGACTTGCGTCGGGCCATCGAGGTCGGCTGTCCATGCTCCCAGACCCTATCCGGAAGATTGTTCTGAGCCGAAACTCCGGGGAGCGATCCGGTGCCGCACGCGAGTTTGTGACACTTAGTCACATTCTTGCGCTTCCCCGTTGAGACTGTCTATTTTTTAGTCCCGGCAGCGAGAGTAGGCTTGTTGAAGCAAGTCCAACGAGGAGGCCCTTTTGTCCGTCACCACCGAGCCGTCTGTCAAGACGCTGAACAACTACGTCAACGGCAGCTGGGTCGAGGCTTCCGGCGCTGAACTCCACCCGGTTCTGAACCCGGCGACCGGCCAGACGATCGGGGAAGTTCCCTTTTCAACGGCCGCCCACCTCGATGAAGCAGTGAAGGCCGCCCGCGCGGCCCTTCCCGCCTGGCGCGGAGTCAGCACGATTGCCCGCGCCCGAAAGCTGTTCGAACTGCGCGAGAAACTAGAAGCAAGAAAAGACGAGATCGCCCGGACCGTCGTCCTCGAGATGGGCAAAACCCTGCCCGACGCCACCGCTGAAGTCGGCCGCATGATCGAGATGGTCGAAGCCGCCACCGCGATCCCGACCACGATGCAGGGTCGCATCCTCGAAGACGTCGCCCGCGGCGTCGATGCCGAGACGATCCGTCAGCCGGTCGGGGTCTGCGCCGCGATCGTTCCTTTCAACTTCCCGGCGATGGTTCCGTTCTGGTTCCTGCCGTTTGCGATCGCCTGTGGCAATACCTTCATCCTCAAGCCCTCCGAGCAGGTGCCGATGACCCAGTCCCTCGTCTTCGAGACGATCGACTCGCTCGACCTGCCCGACGGCGTGGTCAACCTGGTCAACGGTGGTCGCGAGATCGTCGAAGGCATCCTCGAGCACCCCGGCATCGACGCGATCTCCTTCGTCGGCTCTGCTCCTGTCGCGCAGCTCGTTTACGAAGGTGCCGCGAAGACCGGCAAGCGGGTCCAGGCCCTCGGTGGAGCCAAGAACCACATGGTGATCTGCCCCGACGCGGAGATCGAGCCCACCGTCAACGGCCTCATCGGATCAGGTTTCGGTGCTGCCGGTCAGCGCTGCATGGCCGGCTCGGTGATCGTCACCGTCGGCGAGGCCCACGACCGGCTGATGCCCTCGCTGATTGAAGAGACGAAGAAGCTGAACGTCGGCAACGGACTCGACGAAGGTGTCGACGTCGGCCCGGTCATCTCCTGCGAAGCCCGCGACCGCATCGGCGGCTGGGTCCAGAAGGCAGTTGATGACGGCGCCGAGCTCGTAGTCGACGGCCGCGACCCGGGCGGCGATCCCGAAGGTGCCTTCATCGGTCCGTCGATCCTCGACAACGTCAAGCGCGACGATCCGATCATCGGCACCGAAGTTTTCGGTCCGGTCCTCACCGTGGTTCAGGTCGAGACCCTGGAAGAGGCGATCGAAGTCGTCAACAACAGCGAGTTCGGCAACGGAGTCTCGATCTTCACCGAGTCCGCCTCGGCGGTGCGCAAGTTCCGCCACGACGTCGAAGTCGGAATGGTCGGGGTCAACATCGGGGTCGCCGCCCCGGTCGCCTTCTTCCCATTCTCCGGATGGAAGGCCTCCTTCCTCGGAGACCTCCACGCCCACGGACCGGACGCAGTCGAGTTCTTCACAAGGAAGAAGACGATCACCAGCCGTTACTTCTCAGGCGGGGCAACCAGCGGCTCCTACTTCGTGGAGCGCTGAGGCCGCCCTGCGGTCTCAGTCGAAAGGATCGATCAGATCGATCCCGGTTCCCGCTACGTCGCTGATGTTGCGGGTTGCGAGAGTCATCCCTCTGATCTTTGCGGTCGCGGCCAATAGGCCATCGACCACCGGTAGGGGGTCCGGCACGTTCATCCGACCCCATTCTTCGGCGATCGTGGCGTCAATCGAAACTATTCGTCCCTCGAAGCCCATTACGATCCGGGCTAGCCACTGGGTCAGGTGGCTGCCTGATTCAGGATCCCGCCGAGCCACATTCTCGATACCTCTACGGATTTCTCCGAGCGTCAGAACGCTGAGGTAGATCTCGTCTTCTTCCAAACCGGAAAACCAGGCTCGTACTCCTGAATTCGCCCGTTCTTTCTTGCGGAGTTCGGAGATGACGTTGGTGTCAACGAGGTAGCTCAAATCTCGACCGGTCGACCGCGATCCTCAGGTCTCTCAAAGTCCTGATCGTCTCCGACATCAGGCATCTCGAGAAGGAGTTCTTTCAGTGAAGGGGCACCCTGTTTCCGGACCAAGGCCTCCCGAAGGATCTTTCGATGCTCTTCCTCGGCTGAGTTGCCGTTCCGTGCGGCACGCAATTTGAGCTCACGAACGACTTCGTTGTCAAGATTTCTGACCAGCAGCTGTTTCATATGTTCTACCTCCAGATAGTGATATCAATGCTATCAAAACGCAAAACACTTAGACCGGACCCTGCCGGATAGAGTCGAGCCATGAAAGCTTCGGTGCCATGGACGGCAAGTGTTTCGATTGTCGGTTTCCTTCTGGTTGCGGCATTTTGTGGATCTATCGCGGGAAAGTCCTCGTCGGCTGAATTGCCACCGGCACCGGGTGCCTGCAGTAGTGATGAAGCAGTTGCTTCGACTGTGGCTGGTTTTGCATCGGCTCTCGCGATTCCAGGTTCGGAAAAACTGCGTCCATACTTGGAGGGCACTTTCCTGTGGTGGTCGACAGGCGCTCCAACGTCACTGGTACCTCGCCTCAACGGAGACCCCAGATACCGGTCCGTGACTCGTACCTACGGGGGCTACGCCGCGTACTCGCCGCGGAAGCTCCTGAGATTCAAGCGCCGCATCGAAAGCCTGCCCCTAGAGATAGGTGCCGTTGCGATTGCCCGGCGCGGTGCCATGGCCGAAGGTGAGCGCTACGCGGACTTCGCCTATTCCGGCACAATCCTCGGCAACGCTAAATGGCGTCGAGCTCTCGGATTCCGCGGCAAGGGAGCTATCAACTGCGACGGAACCATTCGTGCCTGGAGCATGGTGATCGTCGGCCCACCGACTCCGTATCGTCGAACCGCCAACGTGTGCAAGGGGCGGCCTCCAACCACGAGAACTCAAGCGGTAAAGGTCTGCCGGCAGTGACTTTCACTTGCTGGTCTTTGCTGTCAGCCTGTTCGCTGGAGTCGCAGCGGTTTCGGCGAACTCCGGTGGCATCAGATTGAGGTAACGGTTGAAGGCCGTTTTCCTGAGTGACGCGGCGAGGATCGGCTTGACCAGGCGGGGGTGGACCTTCGGGACTGCTTTCTGGATCTTCAGGAGCAGTTCGAACTGAGGCCTGTGGCTGTCGCTGAACCCCGCGTAGTTCTCCAGGGCCTCCTCGCGTGACTGGTAGCCGTCCTGAACGGCGCGGAGTTCGAGGCCGAGGGCGGCTCCGAAGTAAAGGGCGGGGCGGATTCCTTCGGCGGTCACCGGCAGGCAGTGGCCGGCCGAGTCACCGGCGAAGAAAACCCCGCCGCCGGTTGCCGGGCGCAGTTTGTGGGGGATCCAGTTGCCCTGGTAGCCGTCCTTCTCGACGGGGATGTCGTCGGCCAGCAGGTCGGTGGGTGGCCGCACCGGTTCGTGGGGGTCGAAGGAGCCCATGCCGACCCGCACCTCGTCTCCCGCCGGGAACGACCAGCCGTAGCCAGCCGGCAGGTATCGGCGGTTGATCCAGACCTCGAACTTGTCGTTGCCGCCGGCGGGGTGGACCTCGAGGCCCCTTGAAAGCGGTGCGTCGGGAGGCTGATAGGGCGCACCGTTGGCGAGGACCCGCTTCCAGCCCATCGCGTCGACCACCAGCGAGGCCGAGATCACTCCCCGGTCAGTGTCGATCGCGATCTCGTCGCCTTCGGACTTTCCGGATTCGGCCCGGCCGTTGACCTTGGCGGTCTCGAAGGTGGCGTCGCACGACTGCCAGAGCAGCTCGCAGAGGGTGGGGTAGTCGAAGGTGGAGAAGCTCCAGGGCGCCTCCAGTCGGGTTGATCCGTGGGCGGTATGGGCGGTCACGGTGTCGAACCGCTGCTTCTCGGATTCCATCAGGCCGAGGTTCTCCAGCCAGGCGGTGGGAATGGCGCAGGCCGAGGTCTGACGCTCGCCGATCTCGTAGCGGTCGATCAGCAGAACGTCGGCACCGGAGCCCGCCAACTGGCGAGCAACCATCAGCCCGGCGAAACTCGCCCCGCAAATCAGAAGGTCACGAGAACCGGAAAGGTCAGTCCGCTCAGAAGCCGGAGTAGTAGCCCGCATAACCATCGGCCGTCAGAGTAATAAAAGGCATTCATCCGGGAGGACTGGCAGTGAAATTGGTCGCTCACCGACCAATTTCACTGCCAGTCCTCGGGATTCCGCTGAAATGGAGCCTTTTCTGGTGGCTGATTCCCAGCTACAACGCGGCTACGCCTCCGTTCTGCGACAATCCCGCGCTGTGACTACAGAAAACACACTCCTACACGCCCCAGAGGGGGTTCCGGTCGAAGGTTCCAACGGTCTCTTGGTTGAGGTCGACGGTCGGATCATTCCTAACTACGCAGCCACGATGGTTTCTTTCGAGGAGGGCGATGTCGTAAACGGCAAAGTCGTCCGCATCGATCGCGACGAAGTGCTGCTCGACATCGGCTACAAGTCGGAAGGGGTAATTCCCGCCGGCGAGCTTTCGATTCGCAAGAATGTTGACACCTCGGAAGAGGTCGAGCTCGGCGAAGAGATCGATGCCCTTGTTGTTACGAAGGAAGATGCCGAAGGGCGTCTCATCCTTTCGAAGAAGCGTGCGCGCTTCGAGAAGGCATGGCGAAAGATCGAGGCTGCCGCCGAATCCGGCCAGCCGGTCGAAGGCAACGTGATCGAAGTCGTCAAGGGTGGACTCATCCTCGACCTCGGCATCCGTGGCTTCCTGCCCGCCTCGCTCGTCGACATCCGCCGCGTCCACAACCTTGATGAGTTCATGAGCCAGACCCTGGAATGCAAGGTCATCGAGCTCAACCGCAGCCGCAACAACGTCGTTCTTTCCCGTCGCGCCGTACTCGAAGAGGAGCGCAAGGAAGTCCGCGACCAGATCCTCGACCGCCTGCAGCCCGGCGAAGTCGTCGTCGGCAAGATCTCCAACATCGTCGACTTCGGAGCATTCGTCGACCTCGAAGGCATCGACGGACTCATCCACATCTCCGAGCTCTCCTGGAGCCACGTAAACCATCCGTCAGAAGTCGTGGCGATCGGTGACGAGGTCAAGATCAAGGTGCTCGACATCGATCGTGACCGCCAGCGCATCTCACTCGGGCTCAAGCAGACGCAGGAAGACCCGTGGCAGCGTGTGGTCAGCACCTACCGTTCCGGCGACGTGCTCGAAGGCACCGTCACCAAGGTCGTTTCTTTCGGTGCTTTCGTCGAGATCCTCGACGGAGTCGAAGGCCTCGTCCACATCTCCGAGCTTGCCGACCACCACGTCGAGAACCCGTCCGAAGTTGTCGAACTGGGCGCCCAGCTCAACGTCAAGATCCTCGAGATCGACGAAGAACGTCGCCGCCTTTCGCTCAGCATCAAGCGGGTCGAAGGCCAGAACATGCTGCTCGGTGGACTGGGTGAGTCTCTCGCGGCTGCGGCTGGACCGGCCCAGGGCGAAGAAGCCACAGCAGAAGCAACCGAAGAAGCCACTCCCGACCTGGAACTCTCCGAAGAGGTCTTCACCGAAGAGGCTCCGGCCGAAGGCGACGACACTGTCGCGCCTGAGGTAGAGGCCGAAGTCGCTGAGGCCATCGCCGAAGTCGAAGTCGCCGAAGCTGCTGAAGAAGCTGCCGAAGAGGCTGTCGCCGAGGAGATCGTCGAAGAAGCGATCGAAGAAGCTGTAGCCGAAGAGATCGTTGAAGAAGCGGTCGAAGAGGCAGCAGTCGAAGAGGCAGCAGTCGAAGAGGCCGAAGAAGAAGTGGTTGCCGAAGCCGAGGAAATCGAAGCTGAAGCCGCCGCCGAAGAGCCTGCTGACGGAGACGAAAAGTCCTGACGATCGGATTGACCGGGGGCGTGGCTGCCGGTAAGTCGGAGGCGCTTCAGGCCTTCAGCCGTTTGGGTGCGGCAACCATCTCGGCCGACGCGATCGTGCATGACCTGCTCGATCGTGAGCCGATGCTGGGTCACCTCCGCGAGCGCTGGGGTGATGACATTGAGACTGACGGGATCGCCGATCGCAACAAGATCGGCTCCCGTGTCTTCAGTGACCCGGATGAACTCGCCTGGCTCGAAGGACAGGTCCATCCGCTCGTCCACAGTGAGCTCGCGGGCTGGTTCGCTTCGGTGCCGCCAGAGGCCGATTTCGCGGTGGTCGAGGTCCCGCTGCTCTTCGAAGGCGGGATGGCCGACCGGTTCGACCGCACGGTGGCGATCGTCGCAAGAGAATCGACTCGGCATGAGCGGGCGCGGGCCCGCGGACATGTGGGAATCGAAGGTCGGGAGGGGCGTCAGCTCACCCAGGACAAGAAGGCTGAATACGCGGATTTCGTGATCGAGAACGACGGGACCCCGGAAGAGCTCCAGGAGCGCCTCGCGGCGTTGTTACAGGAGCTCGGCGGCTGAGTGCGACCCGGCCGACCGACCGCCGTGGCTAGCCCTAGCCTGTAGTACTCAAGGGTATGGCCAGCAATCGAACTCCAGAAGCTGCGAAGCGCCGGCAGGGCCCGGGCGGTTCGCCGAGCAAAAAAGGCAGCGGAGTTGTTGGCGCCTTGATCACTCTGGCCGTCCTTGTGGTAGTCGGCATCCTCGCTATCCTGCTCCTCTCGGACTTCTTCGAGCGGGGGATCCGGGAAGTGACTCTGCCCCTCCGGCACGAAAACGTGATCCGGCAGCAGGCGCAAGAGAAGGACGTGGACGCATCGCTGATCGCCGCGGTCATCTACGCTGAGTCGAAGTTCTCCGACGCGACCTCGACGGCCGGGGCCAGGGGACTCATGCAGATCACCCCGGACACCGCCAGGGAGATCGAAAAGCTCAGCGGAGGTTCCACCTTCGAGATCGATGACCTGAGCAACCCGGACATCAACATCCGGTACGGGACCTTCTACCTCCGGCACCTGCTCGACATCTATGACGACGACACTGTCGCGGCGCTCGCGGCATACAACGCCGGTCCCGGTAACGCCGAGACCTGGGGCGGTTCGGCGATGACGATCGACGACATCGACTTCCCGGAGACCAAGGCTTACGTCAAAAAGGTGCTGGAGAAGCAGCGCGAGTACCGGCACACCTACGACCTGGAGCTGGGTTACTGATGAAGGTCCGCACGATCGCCCTCGCCGGAGCGGTCGGCCTGGTCCTCGCCGATTCCTCGATCGTGGTCCTGGCCCTGCCGGAGATCTTCCGCGAGTTCGATACAAGCATCTCTGGTGTCGCCTGGGTCCTGATCATCTTCAACCTGGTGCTGGCCCTGCTTGCCGTGCCCGGCGCCAGGCTCGCCCGCCGTTACGGACCGGGCCGATCAGCCGCGATCGGGCTCGCGGTATTCGCCGGAGGCAGTCTCGTCTGTGGGGTCTCGACCGGACTTTTCCCGCTGCTGACCGGACGAGCCGTTCAAGCTGCCGGCGGCGCGGTTGCGGTGACCGCTGCACTTGAGCTCCTCGGAACGACGCTCGGCAGCGACAAGAAGGCGGTGGCCACCTGGGTCGGTGCGGGTGCGGTCGGAGCGGCCGTCGGGCCGGGCCTCGGCGGCCTCCTGACCGAACTCGTTTCCTGGCAGTCGATCTTCCTGATCCAGGTCCCGATCGCGATTATCGCCGGGGTGCCGCTGCGCGAGATCATCGTCGAGGAGACCCGCGAGTGGAAGATCCCGGACTTCTCGAAAGCCGTCAGTGACAGGCCGCACCTGCCGGCGAACATCGCACTCGCCCTGGTCTCCGCGGCGATTGCGGCCACTCTTTTCCTGATCGTGCTGCTCCTGATCGAAGGCTGGCTGCTCACTCCGATCGCCGCCGCCGCGGTGGTGACCGTCCTGCCGATCGCGGCGCTCCTCGGCTCCCGGGTCGGGCGGTCGATCGAGTCGGTCCGGCTCCGGGCCAGTTCCGGTGCGATTCTCCTTGGAGGTGGCCTGGCCGCGCTCGGGCTGCTGCCGAAGGCCGAGATCATCTGGGTGATCCCGCCGCAGATCCTGGCCGGCATCGGCCTCGCGCTGGTTCTGTCCGCCCTGACCGAGGCCGCCCTGGACGGCAAGTCGGCCGCCGCGGTACACGGGGGATGGACGATCGCCGCACGCCACGCGGGTGTAGTGGTCGGGCTGCTGATCCTCACACCGATCTTCACTGCGCAACTCGAACAGCAACGCGACGACGCACTCGACACCGGCACCGCGATTCTCCTCGAATCGTCGATCGATCCGACCGACAAGCTGGACCTCGGCGCCCGCATCGCCGGGCAGGTCGAAAGCCAGGGGGAGAGGGTCCCCGACGTCAAACCGGCGTTCGAGCCCCTGCCGACCGACCCGGAAGAGCGCGACGAATACGAGCAGATCCTCTCCGGCCTTGAAGACCAGCTCGACCGCGCCGCGACCCACGCATTCTCCAGTTCCTTCCTGCTGGCCGCGCTGTTCGCTTTGCTGGCACTGATCCCGATCGGAATGACCCGGAGGCTCGAGCTATGAGCCTGCCACCGGACGAACCGACCGGTGTAATCGACGGCGATGACGAAGAGCCGACCGAACGCCTCGAGCAGGAGACCGGCCAGACCGAGGAAAGACCGATGCCGCCGGCCGACGACTCCCGTCAGCGCGGGATCTGGATGCTGGTCGCTTCGATCGCCTGCGGCCTGATCCTGATCGGCATTTACATCGCGGCGGGCGGACTCGACTACAAGCCGACCGGCGCGGCCGATCCTTGCGATGCCCGTGTCTGGACCGATCCCGGCAACTTCGAGGAATCGGCACAGCAGTTCGCCCTTTCGGCGGTCGACGGTGCGGCCTGCGAGCTTGGCGTGAGCCGCGAGGAACTCACCCGCGCCCTGGCCGACGACGCCAGTCGCCAGGCCTTCGCCGAAGAGAACGGCCTTTCGGACCTGGAAATAGAGACCGCGGTCCGGTCCGGACTGAACCGCGCGATCGATGACGCCGAAGAAGCCGGAGTGATCAGCGGCCTGGCGGTGACCGGCCTTAGGGCCGCGGTCCGCTTCATGCCGCTCGACCAGATGATCGGACTCGTGGCCGACGCTTCGGCGATCTTCGAGTCAGGCGAGGTCGGAGACATCGGCGACCTGATCGAAGGACTCGTCGGCTCGGTTGGCGGAGACACCGGCGCGACTGGCGATACCGGAGTTACGGGCGGCACTGGCAGCGACGGCGGGTCGATCACCGAAGGACTGGGCGACCAGATCGAAGAGGGGATCCGCGAGCAGCTCCCTGACAGCATCGAGAAAAACGTCCCCGACGACGTCCAGGAACAGATCCAGGACCAGCTGGACGGGCTGATCAACCCCTAGCGGGTTCCACGTACCTGGTCCGTGCCCGGGCTGACAGGCTTCGTGGCCAGCCAGACCAGCCAGATCGCCAGCGGCTGTAGCGGCAGGCGGGCCCAGAGTGCCCATTGCGGCACGTCCTCGATTCCCTTGACCTGATCGGGGTTGATCGCCATGTGGATGTTGGCGGGGAAAACGGCGACCAGCAAGGCGATCAGCCACCAGCCGCCGACGCGTGCGGTTCGGTCGGAGAACATCGCTGCTCCACCGACGATTTCCGCGACTCCGCTCACGACGACCGCCGGATCATGGAGCGGAATCCAGTCGGGCATGATCGCCGCGAAACTCTGCGGCTTGATGAAGTGCATCACTCCGGCGAAGATGAAGAGGGTGCCGATCACGTAGCGGAGGGCTTTCATCGGCAGAGCGTAGGTGATGGCAGGCGACCCGCGTGGCGCGGTTAGTTAAGGTGAGCCGGTGCCCGATTTCGAACTGAACTCCACTTATTCACCGATGGCCGACCAGCCGGCGGCGATCGCCGCGCTGACCGAAGGTGTCGAGTCCGGTGAGCGCATCCAGACCCTGCTCGGCGCTACCGGAACCGGCAAGACCTTCACCATGGCCGGCGTGATCAACGAAGCCCAGCGTCCGGCGCTGGTGATCGCCCACAACAAGACCCTGGCCGCTCAGCTCTGCAACGAGTTCCGGGCCTACTTTCCGAACAACGTGGTCGAGTACTTCGTCTCGTACTACGACTACTACCAGCCGGAAGCCTACGTTCCGGCGCAGGACCTCTACATCGAAAAGGACTCGTCGATCAACGACGAGATCGACCGGCTGCGCCACGCGGCCACCGCCTCGCTGATCGCCAGGCGCGACGTGATCATCGTCGCTTCGGTGTCCTGCATCTATGGCATCGGGTCCCCGGCGCTTTACAAGAACAAGATGGAGCTGTTCAAGGTCGGCGAGACGATCGACCGGGATGCCGTGCTTCGCAAACTGGTCCGGCTCCAGTACGAGCGAAACGACAACACTCTGACCCGCGGATCCTTCCGGGTCCGGGGCGAGGTCCTCGAGATCATGCCGTCCTGGGCCGAGACCGCCTACCGGATCTCTCTCTTCGGGGACGAGATCGAGTCGATCCAGCACTTCGATGTCCTGACCGGTGAAGTGCTCGACGTGCTCCAGCACACATCGATCTGGCCGGCCACCCACTATGTGACCGAAGAAGACTCGATGGACCGGACCCTCGACGACATCCGGACCGAACTGGACCAGAGGCTCGAAGAGCTCGAATCCGAGGGCAAGGAGCTGGAAGCCCATCGGCTAAGGCAACGCACTCTCTACGACCTCGAGATGCTCAAGGAGACCGGCTTCACCTCGGGGATCGAGAACTACTCGCGTGTATTCGAGGGCCGGGAGGCGGGGACGCCACCGCACACGCTGATCGACTATTTCCCCGACGACTTCATCACCTTCATCGACGAGTCCCACCAGACGATTCCCCAGATCGGCGGCATGTACCTCGGCGACAAGTCCCGCAAAACGACCCTCGTCGACTACGGGTTCCGTCTGCCTTCGGCGATCGACAACCGGCCGCTCAGGTTTGACGAGTTCCTCGAACGGACCAATCAGCTGATCCTCGTATCGGCCACGCCCGGGCAATACGAGCGCAGCGAAGCGACAAGGGTGGTCGAGCAGATCGTGCGTCCGACCGGCATCGTCGACCCCGAAATCGAGGTGCGTCCGACGCAGAACCAGATCGACGACCTGATGAACGAGATCAAGCTGCGTTCAGACGTGCAGGAGCGCACCTTGGTCACCACCCTCACCAAGAAGATGGCGGAAGACCTGACCAACTACCTGCTCGAGCACGGGGTCCGGGTCCGGTATCTGCATTCCGACATCGACACGCTCGAGCGGATCCAGATCATTCGCGAGCTGAGGCTGGGGGAGTACGACGTCCTGGTCGGGGTCAACCTGCTGCGCGAAGGCCTCGACATGCCCGAGGTCTCGCTGGTTGCGATCCTCGACGCCGACAAGGAGGGCTTCCTTCGCGGGGAGACCAGCCTGATCCAGACGATCGGCCGTGCCGCCCGGAACACCGAAGGCCGGGTGCTGATGTACGCGGACCGGGAGACTGATTCGATGAAAGCGGCGATCTCGGAAACCGATCGCCGCCGGGCGATCCAGGTCACTTACAACGAGAAGCACGAGATCACGCCGACCACCATCAGCAAGGCGATCGCCGAGACGGGAAGCCTGCTGTCGATCGAGGACAGGGCGCCGGCCAAACGACGGAGGCGGGGCGATGACGACGACTTCGACGGACCGGACGATCTCGCGAAGACGATCGCCGAAATGGAGATCGAAATGAGCGAAGCGGCCGAGGACCTCAGGTTCGAACAGGCCGCCCGGATTCGCGACGAACTTCGAGAGCTGAAACGAGACCTCGAAGGCATGCAGGCGGGGGCCTGACCGGAAAAGGTGGAAAGAAGAACCGGTCGGCTGTATCCTTCAAGTCAATCTAGGGGACCGGAGGGGTACTTTGCGGAGAATTGCTGGACTGCTGCTTGCGATGATCATGTTCGTCGGAGTTTTCACGGCGTCGGCCGAGGCTGACCTGAAGAAAGCACCAAAGACGACTGACGCGGCCACTTTCAAGGCGCGGGGAAGCATCGGCCAGGTCTACGTTCGAAACGCCGACGCGGGCGCGAACCTGATCCTGGTTTCCCCTGACGGAGACACCATCCGCAAGGGCAAGGCAGACAAGTACGGCAGCAAGATCTTCCGTTACCTGGCTTCGGTGAGCGGATACCGGGTCAAGCAGCTGAAGGGCGGCAAGGTTTACGGATCGAAGTCGATCAAGGTCCTCAAGATGGACCAGAACCCCAAGCAGTCCTTCTACGACAACAAGGAGCCTCTTCACGAGGGTCTCAACTACGTGACCATGCGCGACGGCATCGAACTCGCGATGACGGTCCGACTTCCGGTCGGCAAGACCATGGCCGACGGTCCGTTCCCGACCGTGATCGAACATTCCGGCTATCAGACCGCAGCTCCTCACGATCTCTTCAACGCGATCCTCAGCGGCCAGCCCGACCCGCTTGCACCTTCGACCTCGACCGTAGTCGGATCCCTGCTCGGACCGCAGCTCGGATTCGCCTCGGTCAGCGTCCAGATGCGCGGCAGCGGCTGCTCCGGCGGCGCATTCGATCTCTTCGGACTTCCGACTACCTATGACGGTTACGACATGATCGAGACCGTCGCCGCCCAGTCGTGGGCCGACGGCAAGGTCGGAATGATCGGCATCTCCTTCTCGGGAATCACGCAGCTCTTCAGCGCTGGCACCCAGCCACCGCACCTGGCTGCGATCGCGCCGATGTCGGTTACCGACGACATCTACACCGCTACCGGATACCCGGGCGGAATCTTCAACTCCGGCTTCGCTCTTTCCTGGGTCACGGAACGGGTCGACGATGCCAAGCCGGCGCCAGAAGGCGGGCAGACCTGGGCCAAGGAACTCGTGACCAACGGTGACCCCCTTTCGGCAACGCCCGGAATCCCCGACGCGCACTGCGTTGAGAACCAGAAGCTCAGGCTCCAGTCGCTCGACGCCCTGGAAGAAATCGAGCGAAACCCCCATCGGACCCCGAAGATTTTTGCCGAACGGGCACCCGGGGACTGGATGAAGCGGATCACGGTCCCGACCTTCCTCACCGGCCAGTACCAGGATGAGCAGACCGGGGGACACTTCCCGGAGAGCCTCGCCAACCTCAGGAAGAACAAGAACGTCTGGGTGACCATGCAGAACGGTGTTCACACCGATTCGCTCGGTCCGAAGCAGTTCATCCCGTGGGTCGAATTCATCAACCTCTTCGTCGCCAACCGCATCCCGGAAGTGCCGCCGCTCGTCTCGGGCCTGATCTACGGAACCCTGGCCGGCCCGGCAGCACCCCTCGAAGGGTCGCGTTACGCCGATATGACCGACCCCGCTGCAGCGAAAGCAGCGTTCAAGGAGGACTACCCGCGGTTCCGGCTCCTGATGGACAACGGCGCCGGCCCCTGGGGCCTCGGCGCCCAAGGGGCAACCTGGGAGATGGCGGCTTCCAGCTGGCCTCCGAAGAGCGTCGAGGCGAAGTCGTATGTGCTGGGCAAGGACGGCAAGCTCGGTGGCGGGATCTCCGCGAAGCAGAGCTCGGTCAGCTACCTCTCTGATCCTGATGCCCGGCCGATCCGGAATCTGATGGAAGGCGACGTGGCCGCTCCGCAGCCGAATCTCGTCTGGGCGCCGATCGCCGCCGGCAAGGGCGTCGGCTTCACCAGCGGCAAGGTCTCGAAGGACCTGGTTATTGCCGGCCCCTCGAGCCTCGATCTCTGGATGAAGTCGAACAAGGGCGATACGGACCTGCAGGTGAGCCTCTCCGAGGTCCGGCCCGACGGCAACGAGACCTACGTCCAGAGCGGTTGGCTGCGAGCCAGTCATCGCAAACTCGATCCGGAGCGTTCGACCCCGATCGATCCGTTCCCGACCCACCTGAAGCGCGATGCCAGTCCGCTGCCGAAGGGTAAGTTCGCCAAGGTGCGGATCCCGATCTACCCGGTGACCCACGCCTTCCGCAAGGGTTCGAAGATCAGGGTGACCGTGTCGGCTGTGGGTGGCGATCGTTCCGCCTGGGAATTCGACACGATCGACAAGGGCAAGACGAAGAATACGATCGCGATCGGTGGCGCCCGGGTCTCGAAGCTGGTGCTGCCGGTGATGAAGGGAGCGACCGCCAAGGGAACTCCGCTGCCGGCACCGACCGCGCTGCGGGCCGAACCCAACCGGACCTACGAAGAGGCATCGAACGGCGGCTGAACCGCAGCCGGTGGCAGCCGGTCAGCCTGAGGTAGGCTGACCGGGTGAATCACGACCAGGTCACCAGGGACGATTTTCCCACGACGGACGACGGTTACGACCGGGCGTCCGTAGACGCTCATCTGGCCGCCGTCGCAGCGGCGATGAATGCACTCGAAGTCCAGATTTCCGGCTTCGAAGTCGAGCGGGACGCCCTCCGTCGGCAGGCCGCAGCCACTTCCCGTCCGGCCGACGTCGAAGTGATCTCCAAGAAAGCGGCGGTAGAAGCTGCGGCCCGGCCCTACGAAACCGCCGAGCACGAGATCGTCGAAGGTACCATCGACAGAGGCGAGGTCTCGGCCCGCCTGATCGCAACCAAGATGGCCATGGACGGAGAGGACCGCGCGGCGATCAGGAGCCGCCTCGAGGCCTACGATCTCGACGATGCAGATGCCCTTGTTGACGATGTGATCGCAAAGGTCGGCTGAAGTTTTCCTCTTCGAACGTGTGTTCGCTTCTGTAGAGTAATAAGGAGTGACTCGTTCTGAGCGAATTGTTATCTCCGGTGCCCGTGAGCACAACCTCAAAGGCATCGACCTCGACCTGCCTCGCGATGCCCTCATCGTGGTCACCGGCCTGTCCGGTTCCGGCAAGTCCAGCCTGGCTTTCGACACGATCTACGCCGAAGGCCAGCGTCGTTACGTTGAGTCGCTTTCCGCCTACGCCCGCCAGTTCCTGGGGCTCATGGAGAAGCCGGACGTCGATTCGATCGAAGGCCTGTCGCCGGCGATCTCGATCGACCAGAAGACGACTTCACGCAACCCCCGCTCGACCGTTGGCACCGTCACGGAGATCTACGACTACCTGCGCCTGATGTGGGCCCGGATCGGCCGTCCGCATTGCCCCAAGTGCGGCGAAGAGATCACCGGCCAGACCCAGGAGCAGATCGTCGACCGTGTGATGACCTACGACGAAGGCACCCGGTTCATGGTCATGGCGCCCGTGATCCGCGACCGCAAGGGCGAGTACGGAAAGCTCTTCGAGCAGATGCGGGCCGACGGCTATTCGCGGATCGAGGTCAATGGCGAGATGCGGATGCTCGACGAGGAAATCGTCCTCGACAAGAAGTTCAAGCACGACATCTCGGTTGTGATCGACCGCCTGGTGATGAAAGGCGACCTGCGTCGACGGCTTTCGGAGTCGGTGGAGGCTGCGGTCGACCTGGCTGAAGGCCTGGTCGAGTTCCAGATCATCGACGGCGAGCGTTTGCTCTTCTCCGAGAACTTCGCCTGCCTGAAGTGCGGCACCTCGATGCCCGAGCTCGAGCCGCGGATCTTCTCTTTCAACGCGCCCCACGGCGCCTGCCCTACCTGTACCGGGCTCGGGTTCAAAAGAGTGATCGACCCGCAGCTGGTCGTTCCCGACCCGACCCTCTCGCTGGCCGAAGGTGCGCTTCAACCCTGGCG
>JBPPMT010000113.1:0-2126 GCA_051306195.1 Solirubrobacterales bacterium | reverse complement strand
AGTTGACCGGTCTCCGCCAGCGCCTGATAAACGCCGGCCTGATAGGCGCCCAGCGCGCCGCCGCCCTGAAAGACGAGCGCCGTCTGCCGGTCCACACCGGGCTGCGCGCGTTTGGCTGGCGTGGCCGCCGTGGTCTCGGTTCGTGCGCCGGAGGCATGGCCGGATTCGGTCATCGGAGATGCGTTCCTCGCTGCTGGCGGCCGCCCAGCGGCCAACTGTCTGCCACACGACTCGAAAGCGTGATGAGATCGCTGTACGCACTATTGTGGCGCACTCGCGAGTCACATACGAGCGAATCCGCCCGGAGCGGGCCAGTTTTTTGCGGGTTTCGTTGGCCGGGCAAAATGGAGCGGTAGCGGGAATCGCACTTGTCCGCCGTCAGCACCAATGGCACAGATTTGAGGTTGTGATTTAAGGAGGGTTGGGGTTTCGTCGCAGTGACGAAGGAACGAAGATGAAGCCCCAACCCTCTTTGAAAAAATCGCCAACAAAGGCCCCTGCTGAGCGTGTGGTGAAGGACATTCGGCAGCAGACGCGTCGCCATTTTTCGGCCGAGGACAAGATCCGCATCGTGCTCGATGGGCTGCGCGGCGATGACAGCATTGCCGAGCTGTGTCGCAAGGAAGGCATCGCCCAGAGCCTATACTACACCTGGTCGAAGGAGTTCATGGAAGCCGGCAAGCGCCGGTTGGCCGGTGACACCGCCCGTGCCGCCACTACTGGTGAGGTGCAGGATCTGCGCCGCGAGGCTCGTGCCCTGAAGGAATGCGTTGCCGACCTGACACTCGAAAACCGTCTGCTGAAAAAAAGCATGATCGCGGATGGGGGCGACGACGAATGAGGTATCCTGCATCCGAAAAGCTAGAGATCATCCGGATCGTCGAACAGTCGCACCTGCCCGCCAAACGCACGTTGGACAAGCTGGGTGTCGCCCGCCGGACGTTCTATCGCTGGTATGATCGCTACCTTGAAGGCGGGCCGGAGGCGCTGGAGGATCGGCCATCGGCACCGAGCCGAGTGTGGAACCGCATCGGCGCCGACATCCAGGACCAGATCGTGGAACTGGCGCTGGAAGAGACCGATCTGAGCCCCCGCGAACTGGCGGTACGCTTCACCGACGAGAAGCGCTACTTTGTGTCAGAATCCACGGTTTACCGCCTATTGAAGGCCCATGATCTGATCACCAGCCCCGCCTATACGGTGATCAAGGCGGCTGATCAGTTCCACACCAAGACCACGCGGCCGAACGAGATGTGGCAGACCGACTTCACCTACTTCAAGATCATCGGGTGGGGCTGGATGTACCTGTCGACCGTGCTCGACGACTTCTCGCGCTACATCCTCGCCTGGAAGCTTTGCACCAACATGCGCGCCGAGGACGTCACCGACACGCTGGACCTCGCGCTTGCGGCTTCCGGCTGCGACAGCGCCACGGTGCTGCACAAGCCAAGGCTGCTGTCAGACAACGGCCCGAGCTACATCGCCGGCGAGTTGGCCGAATACATCGAGGCCCGGAAGATGAGCCATGTGCGCGGCGCCCCGTGTCACCCCCAGACCCAGGGCAAGATCGAGCGTTGGCACCAGACCCTGAAGAACCGCATCCTGCTGGAAAACTACTTCCTGCCCGGCGACCTCGAGGCCCAGATCGAGGCGTTCGTCGATCACTACAATCACCAGCGCTATCACGAGAGCCTGAGCAACGTGACGCCCGCCGACGCCTACTTCAGCAGGGCAGCTTCCATCATCAAACAGCGCGAAAGGATCAAACGACAGACCATCGAACATCGGCGCTTGCAACACCGCAAGCTCGCCGCATAACATCAACCCCCAGATGAGGCCCGCACTCCGCTAATTTACGCCGCGATCGGCGCCAAATGTTCTGACGACGGACAGTGACCGGGGTGATGCCGACCGTGGCGCTGGGCTCATTCCTTCTCATGGCTTTGCTTGGACTGTTCGGAGGCGGTCGGAACGATAGCTGGGAGGTTCGTGCGGCCGAGGCGGACATGACGGTCAATGCCCCCCCCACCGGATTCGCAATGGCGAATTCTTCGAGATGCGGATCGCGATCCACGCGCACGCCGATATCGCAAAGCCGACTCTGCTCGTTACGCCCGGCTATTGGC
>JBPPMT010000111.1:0-10116 GCA_051306195.1 Solirubrobacterales bacterium | reverse complement strand
AGCGGGAAATCGAACGAAAGGGCGCGGAGCCGACTATCGGGGCGAGACTCGCAGTGGTTGATGCCGGGATCGAATCCCTGGTCGAAGCCGCAGAAGCGAACAAGGTCAGGGCAAGCACTGAAGCTGAGAAGGTACGAATCGGCGGAAGGGTGGACAAGGCCGCAGAGAAAGCCGGCTTCGCGACCTCCAAGGATGCCGCCGCCGCAAGCCTCGACAGCGAAAAGATCGAAGAACTCGACCGGGAACTCAAGAAGCACGACGAAGCCCTCGCGAAGTGTCGCGGTCTGCTCGAAAAGGGTGCGCTCGCCAAGGTCGATTCGGCCACAGAGATCGATCTCAAAAGCATCTCAGAGGAAGCTTCGAAACAAGGAGATGCAGCGATCAAGGCGGAATCGGAGTTCCGGTCGGTCGAGAAGACAATCGCTGATTTCACCAAGGAGACCGATCCTCTTCCTGATCTTTTGAAAGACCTTGAACCGATTGCCGAAAAGGCGAGGATTTCGAACAATCTTTCGGATCTCGCGTCAGGCCGGGGCAACAACGAACTTTCGATGCCACTTTCGACCTACGTCCTGGCCGCCCGGCTCGAAGAAGTGATCGAAGCTGCGAATCGTCACCTGATCAGCATGTCCGGCGACCGATACTCGCTGGCCTTCTCCGATGAGCGCGAAGGCCGTGAGCATTTGACAGGTCTTGGCATCAGGATCGAAGACTCATGGACCGGCGAGCAGAGGGGAACCCGCTCGCTTTCGGGCGGGGAGAGTTTCTTCACGTCGCTCGCCCTGGCTCTGGGCCTGGCCGAGGTCGTCCAACTCGAGTCCGGTGCCTCTGAGCTGGAGACTCTCTTCATTGACGAAGGCTTCGGTTCGCTAGATGACAGCACCCTCGAGAAAGTCATGACCAGACTCGACACCCTCCGCGAGAGAGGACGGGTGGTCGGTTTGGTGAGTCACGTCGAAGAACTGAAGGAGAATGTCGATGCCCAGCTAGTGGTCAGCAAGACGCCGTCAGGATCAACACTGAGCCTTTCTGGCGTCTGAACTACTAGATGCGCACGATCAGCCGATGCCGTGTTCGAGCGCGTTCTTTATTTGCGCGTCGAGGGCGTTCAGGCGGTAAAGCGCGATCGCTTCCGGTGATGGGAAGTGGCGGAGACGGAGTGAGTCGGTGCCGTGGTGGCACATGACCGTTGACATCAGGGCGTCGCGTTCGCCCCGTTCGAGTTCCACCGAGGCCTCGGTGATCATCTCGGCTCCGAGGTGGAGGTGGCCGAGGGCCTTGCCCCGCTCGCTCAGTCCGATCTCGGCGCCGTAGGTGAACTCCTCGGTCTTGCCGATGTCGTGAATAAGGGCGGCCGCCATCAGAAGGTCGGAGTTGAGCTTCGGGTGGAGGACGCAGGTCTCGGTGACCAGGGTGGCGACTGCGACGGTGTGCTCGATCAGCCCGCCTACGTAAGCGTGGTGTCCGGCCCGGGTGCAGGGGGCGCGGCGGAACTCTTCGGCGGCCGGTCCCTTGAAGAGCAGTGTCTCGACGACCATCCGGAGTGCCGGGTTGTGGACCTCGCGGGTCAGGTGCTCGAGAAACCCCTCCAGCTCTTCGCGATCGCGGTAGGCGGTCGGCAGGAACTCGGTGGCGTCGGCCCCGGCTGACTCATCCTTGACCACGTTCTCGAGCTCGGCGCTGAGCTGGCCGCGGAAGCGCTCAACCTTGCCTTTGACCTTGATCACGTCTCCGCGCTCGAACCGCAGGCCGATCTGGTCAACCTCACGGAAGATCCGGGCAGGAATTGTGCCGGTGCTGTCCCGGAGCTCGAGGCTCAGGTAGCCGGATCCATTCCGCGCGGTGAGCCGGTCCTTCCGGGCGCAGACGTATCTCCCGACGAAGGCCTGGCCCGGGGTCAGTTCGACCACCGGAGGCCCTCCGCCCGACTGCCTGTCTGTGCTCGAACTTTCCACGGTTCCTATCCTGACGACCCGAGCAGACACGCGCCATCGTCTACCCTGAACAAATGGATCATTTGCGGTGGGAGATGAACCCGCCCAAACTTCGCAACCCGATTCTCGTCTGCGCCTTTCGCGGATGGAACGACGCCGCCTCCGCCGCATCATCGGCCCTGGAAACACTCTGCGACTCACTCGAGTGCGACGTGCTCGCCGAGATCGATCCCGAAGAATACTTCGACTTCCAGGCGAACCGCCCGACGATCTCTTTTTCCGACAGTAAGCACCGGAAGATCGAATGGCCGCGAAATACCTTCATCGCCGCCCGTGCCCAGGGCGCCGACCGGGACCTCGTCTTATTGGACGGAAGCGAGCCGAACCTCAAGTGGCGGACCTACTCCGAGACCGTGGTCAAGGTCGCCGAGTTCCTCAAGGTGGAAACCGTGATCGTCCTCGGCTCCCTGATTGCCGAAGTCGCCCACACCCTGCCGGTGCCGATCACCGGCCTCGCAACCGACGAGAAGATGGTCAAGCGGCTCGACCTTGAGCGCTCCGACTACGAAGGACCGACTGGCATCGTCGGCGTGATCCACGACCGCTGCCGTGCAGCGGGACTACCCTCCGCTTCACTCTGGGCCGCGGTGCCGCACTACGTCGCCGCCGTCCCCAATCCGAAGGCGGCCCTCGCCCTCAGCGAAAGGCTCGAACGGATCACCGGAGTCGCCGCCGACATCTCCGGGCTCGAAGACGAGACCGTCGCCTACGAAGAACAGATCGGGCGAGCGGTCTCAGCCGACCCGGAGGTCGAAGAACTGGTCAGTCGGATCGAGAACGAGCAACGCGAACGAAGCCCTTCCGACATCGACGTACCAAGCGGCGACTCGATCGCCAACGAGTTCCAGCGCTTCCTGAAACAACAGGACCGCGACAAGTAGCAACCAACCGACGGGAGACGGTATGCGAAAAGGATTCCTTCTCGGCTTGATCGGCATCGGAGTGAGCGGCGCGGTTCTCTTGGGTTGCGGTGACCCCGAGCGGCCTAAGTCCGACGAACAGATCGCCGCCGAGCGGGTCGAGAAGGCGACCGGCAGCCTCGACGAAACCGCGGCAGCAGCTGGTGCCGGCCTGCTGATCTACAACGCAAAGACCCAGCTAACCGTGCTCGGCCTCTCGGACCGTTACGGCGTAAGAGCGGTGAAAGGAGCCGGCGGAAACCTGGCGATCATTACGAAGGTGCCCTCCGAACCCAAGCCGAAAGCACGGGCCGCTGCCGCAAAGATCTGTGACGCCCTGATCGGCGGTGACCCACCTGTCCTCGACTTGCCCGGAAAGATCGGCGTGATCTCCGGCGACCGGAAGCTGATCCGGGCACCCGAGTGCCGTACCTGACCGGCACTGCCCGATACTCGGCTACGCGCTTTTTCGCGACCGGCGTGGCAACGGCCCGTCTTTTTTCCACTTGGAATCTTCCCGGGCCGGGATGAAGAGCCAGATCACCAGGCCGAGGACGCTGAGGAGCAGGCCGCAGGCGAGGCCGGGCTTCTCGCCGTAGCCTTTGCGATCTGAGAGCCAGGAGGCGGCGATCGCCGAGCCGAGCCACAGGTAGGTGAGCCAGAGGGCGGTTGCTCCGAGGAGGGCGATCGGCATCATGTTCCGAGGTACGCCTTCTGGACTTCGGGATTGGTGCTCAGGCTGGCGGAATCGTCGGAAAGGGTAATCCGCCCGGTCTCCACCACGTACCCACGCTTTGCCACCCGCAAGGCGTAGTTGGCGTTTTGCTCGACCAGCAGGATCGTGGTCCCGGACTGGTTGATCTCGCTGATCGTCTCGTAGATGCGGGCGACCAGCAGGGGAGCGATCCCCATGGAAGGTTCGTCGAGCAGCAGCAGCCGGGGCCTGGCCATCAGCGCCCGACCGATCGCGAGCATCTGCTGCTCGCCGCCCGACATGGTCCCCGCGGCCTGCTTCTCGCGCTCGCGCAACCGGGGAAAGAGTTCGAAGACATGTTCGATGTCGGCCGGGATCTCGCTGTCACGGCGGAGGAACGCGCCGAGTTCGAGGTTCTCTCGGACAGTCATCCGCGGGAAGCAGCGCCGGCCTTCGGGGGCCTGGGAAATACCGAGGCCGACGATGTCGCTCGGCGGCAACCGGCTGATCTCCACCCCGTCGAATCGAATCTCGCCCTTGTGAATCGGGGCCAGTCCCGAGATCGATCGCAGAGTGGTCGACTTGCCGGCCCCGTTCGAACCGATCATGGTCACGACTTCTCCCGCTTCGACTTCCAGCGAAATGCCATGGAGCGCTTCGATCGCGCCGTAGCTCGTGTGGATGTCTTCGATCTCAAGCAGGGCCATCGGGGGCCTCCACATCATCTTCCGGGGCCTGTGCAGCCTGCGCCTGGCCGAGTCCGCCGTCGGGACCGAGGTATGCCTCGATGACCAGCGGATCGGTTCGAACTTCCTCCGGAGTCCCCTCAGCGATCTTCACGCCGTGGTCGAGCACGGTGATCCGTTCGGAGAGGTCCATGATCACCCGCATGTCGTGCTCGATCAGCAGGACCGTGAGATCGCGTTCGTCGCGGACCTTTCGGATGAACTGGCTGAGTGCTGTGGTCTCGATCGGGTTCATCCCGGCCATCGGCTCGTCGAGCAGCAGCACCGAAGGGTCGGAGGCGAGCGCCCGGGCGATCTCGACCCGGCGCTGGTCGCCGTAGGAGAGCCCGGCCACGATCCGGTCGTTGATTGTCTCCGACAGGCCGACGTAGGCCAGCATCTCGTGAGCCCGATCTTCAACTCGGCGCTCTTCCTTCCGCACCCACGGGGGCCGGAGGATCGAGCCGCTGAGTCCGGCCCGCATACGCGAGTGCTGGCCGATCATCACGTTCTCCACGGCCGTCATCGTCGGGAACAGGCGGATGTTCTGGAAGGTACGGGCGATCCCCATCTTCATGATCCGGTCGGGCCGTGCCCGGGAGATCTCCTTGCCGCGAAAGATGATCTGGCCTGAGCTCGGGCGGTAGAGCCCGGTGAGCATGTTGAAGAGCGTCGACTTGCCGGCACCATTCGGGCCGATCACCGAACTGATCGAACCCTCCTCGAGGTTGAGGTCGACCGTGTCCACCGCGACCAGCCCGCCGAACCGCTTGCTGACCTTTTGCGTTGACATCAGTGCCTCGCTCATGGCTTTTTCTCGATCTCGACGTCGGTTCCGGCCCCGGCCGTCTCGCCGGCGCCGACCCCGTGAAGCTCGAGTTTTCGCCGGCGTTCCGGCAAGAGACCCTCGGGCCGGAGGACCATCACGATCACCAGGAGGAAGCCGAAGATCCCGTAGCTCAGCTGGGTCAGGTCGAAGTCGAGTCCGAACGTGCTCGGAAGGCCGTTAAGAACATCCGGGATCAGATAGCTGTTGAAGAACGACAGCAGAATCGCACCGATCACCACACCCCAGATCGAACCGAGTCCACCGACGATCACCATCGCCAGAACGAAGATCGAGAACGAGAACTGGAACTGGTCAGCGCCGACCGTGTTCAGGTACGAGCCGAGCAGAGCGCCGGAGACCCCGCCGAGCGCGGCGCCGGTGGCGTAGGCCAGCAGCTTGGTCTTGACCACCGGGATCCCCATGCTGGCCGCAGCGACTTCGTCCTCACGAATTGCGACCCAGGCCCTGCCGAGACGGGAATCGCGGAGCCGGACGTTCACGAAGAGCACAATCAGCAGCAGGCCGAGCGCCACGAAGTACCAGCCACGCAGATTGAGCGAGGTCAACGGATCCAGAAATGGGAGGTCGACCTTGTCGACCGGGGTAATTCCCTTTTTTCCTCGAGTCAGAGTTGCGGCCGCCCCGATGTCCGGGAAGAACGGCAGCCGGCCGATGGTGTTGTCCCAGACCGGACCGATCCTGATCTGGTCGCCGTTGATCGCAATCCGGCCGACGATCTCGCCAAAAGCCAGCGTAACGACCGCAATGTAGTCACCACGCAGGCGGAGCGTCGGCAACCCGATGATCACGCCGGCGATCGTCGTGAAGATCACGGCGGCGATCAGGATGAAGACGAAATTGATGTGGATACCCGGTAGCTCGGCGGCCGGGCCGGTCACCAGAAAATGAAAGCCATCGCCGGCAGCGGCGCCGGAAAAGAAGTTCGAGCCGAGCCAGCCCATCGTGTAGGCACCAATCGCGAAGAAAGCGACGTAACCGAGGTCGAGCAGGCCCGCGAAACCGACGATGATGTTCAGGCCGAGGGCCATGATCACATAACAGAGAGCGAGCATCGAATCGTCGATGAACGGGTCGCCGGTCTGGAAGAAGAAGGGCATCGCGACGGCGGCGGCGATCGCGAGCGCGGCCAGGATCCGCTGGTCGATCTGACGCAGCCTTTCCACCTGGGGGAGTTTTCGCAGTCTGGTCATCCGGCTTCCCGCACCTCTTCGCCGAGCAGGCCGCGCGGGCGCACGATCATGATCAGGACGAGATAGGCGAAGACGATCGCCGGGGTCCATTCAGCACCGATCCGGTTGTCGGAGATCTGCTGGATGCAGCCGATGATCAGCCCGCCGAGGACTGCTCCGGGAATGTTGCCGATCCCTCCCATCACAGCCGCGGTGAAGGCGATCAGGCCGGCGGTGAAGCCCTGCTGGAACCAGATAGTCGTCTGGTAGAGGGCGTAGATCAGGCCGGCGGATCCGGCCAGCAGTCCGCCGATCAGGAAGGTGAGGGAAATCGTGGTGTCGACGTTGATCCCCATCAGCCTCGCCGCGTCGGGATCCTGGGCGGAGGCCCGCATCGCCTTGCCAAGTCGAGCGTGGTTGATGAAAAGAGTCAAGGCAAGGACCAGAGGCACGGTGGTCAGAATTGCCAGGGCATCACCGTTCGAAACCTCCACCCCACCCAGCGAGAACATCACATGCTGCGAGTTGATCAGGTCGGGAACACTCTGCTGCGAGCCCCCGTACCAGAGGAGGGCGACGTTCTGGAGGATGAAGGAGAAGCCGACCGCGGTGATCAACGCGGCGAGTTTCGGCGAGTCGCGGAGCGGACGGTATCCGGAACGCTCGATCATCGTGTTCAGCACCCCGCTGGCCACCGAAGAGATCACCAGCGTGGCCAGGATGCCGCCGATCAGCAGAGGCACCACGGTCGCGGGACTCATGCCGAAGGCGGTGAAGATGGCCAGGGTGACGAACGAGCCGATCATGAAAACCTCGCCATGCGCGAAATTGATCAGTTCGACCACGCCATAGACCATGGTGTAACCGAGCGCGACCAGAGCCCAGATCGCGCCGTTCGAGAGACCGTCCACCAGGTTGTTGCCGAGGCGGGTGAGGTTGCCGTCGGCGGTCAGGTCATGGATGCCGAAAGCGACCGGCATGACCAGGAGGAGCCCGATCAGAACTGCCGCAGAAATACGCGGCCCTGCGAGTCTCAGCTTCGCTCGCAGGGCCGCGGAGCGAGATTCCAACCCTTCCGGGAGCACCTGTTTCAGCTCCTCAACGTCGGGTTGGTTTCCCGGGGAATCTCAATTACTGCTTGGCTGAGATCTTCTGCTCGAACTCGAGCTCCTTATTGGCGATCTTGAACACGCCGTAGTCGGTCAGCGTCGTATCCCCCTTCTCGTCGATCGAGTAGGTGCCGAGAATCGAGTCACGATCCTTGGTGTCGAACATTGCGTCGATCACTGACTGGCGATCGGTCGGATCCTCGGCCCGGCTGAGCACATCGAGCATCAGCTGTCCCACTTCGTATCCGTAGATCGCGAAGGGCTCGGCGGGGCCGTACTCGGCCTCGTAGTCCTTGTAGAACTTCGCGCCGGCCTTGCCGTAGTCCTTCTCGGACAGGGTCGGGATCGTCACCTTCGTATTGGCAGCGACATCGGCCGGCAGTCCACCGGAGAAGTCGGTATCGCCGACACCGTCGGGGCCGTACATCTTCACACCCGGGACCGCTGCAGAGATGTCCTTGAAGAGCTGGACTGCGTTCGAAGCGGTGATGCCGCCATAGACGAAGCAGTCGATGCCCTGATCAGCCAGGTCCTCGGCGATCGAGCGGTAGTTCGCCGCCTTGGTATCGACGGCGCCGGCGTTGATGATTTCGTAATCGAACTCACCACCAGCATCTTCAACGTTGTCGGCAAGTCCCTCACCGTAGACCTCGTTGTCGTGCAGGATGCCAACTGACTTGCAGCCTTCCTTGTCCATCAGTGTTGCGAGAGCAGCACCCTGGACGGTGTCCTTGGGCACGATTCGGGCGTAGTTCCGCTCGCCGTTCGGGTAGTAGATCTCCGGCTCGCCCGCTTCGATGTCAGCACCGGGCTCATCCGAGGTGAGACCGACTGCAGTGTTGCCGGGTGAGAGCATCGCCAGTCCCGCTTCGTTCAGGATCGGGATCGAGATCGCCGCGGCGCCTGAGTTATAGGTGCCGAGATAACCAACAGCTGATTCGTCCTGTGCGGCACGCTTGGCGTTCGCGGACTCTGCTTCCGGAGTCCACTGTCCAGCCTGGGCGGTTGCGTCGTCGAGCGGTTCGAGCTTGACACCTACATCACCGGCCTTGTTACCGGCCTGCTTGAAGGCGAGCTCGATGCCGTTCTGGATCGCCAGACCGGTCGGTCTCGATGAGCCCTGAAGGGGCAGGCTTGAGTAGATGGTGACCTCGTCGCCCGAGGTCGAGCCGGAGTCGCTGCTGTCGTCATCCGAGCCACCACAGGCAGCGAGCCCGAGGGTCAGAGCGACTGCGATCGATGCGCAGGCGAGAGATTTGCGTTTCCAAGTGGACAAGACATTCTCCTTCATGGTTGGCGGAACGGACCGACGATGCCGAGCAGGGGGCCTCGTCAAGGTACGCCGACGATGCTACCGGCTGGGGCGGGCAGTGTCAGAGGCTCTTGCGACCACGGAAAGTGGCTGGCCGAAACCCGGGTCGAACGGTTGCCGGTCAGCCTGGCAAACAGAGCCCTTCGACGGCACAACAAGGCTGATGAGATACGCCCTTTCGGCCGCCGTGACACAGGCGCTCGGGTCCTGGAACGGGAGGTGGCCGTAGCCGTTGAGGGTGAGCAACACGGCGTTGCCCAGGTACTTCTCGGCATTGACTGCATTCGCGTAAGGCGTGTTCGGTTCGTGGGTCTGGTTGATCAGCAGGATCGGATTCTTCGTCTCCTTGCCCCAGGGCCCCCGGTAACTGTCCTCAGACCTTGTTGACGAGGCGGCGCATGGCGCCCAGCCCCACCATCCCTGCACCGCTCCCTGGAGCCGACTGATGCCCTTGAACCGGTCGATCACTTTTGGCCAGGCGGAAATTCCCTGGCGAGCCGGCCCGTCAGCGCACTGGATGCTGGCCGAGGTGGCCACACCAGCCCAGCCAGCCGGAGTCGTGAACTCTCTGGAACCGGACTCGAGTCCCGAGCCGTTGCCTTTCCAGGCAGCCCGGACGGCCGACGCATTCTGCGGCCAAACCCCCGGGTTCCTGATCGGCTGGAACTGTGAAATCAGGAAGTCGGAGTAGCTGAGGGATTCGGGACTGGATAGCGGCGGAGACGTGCCCGGCGCCGGGGTCTGCCTGCTCTTCAGTCGATTCAGGAGCTTCTCGAATCGTTGCCTCGCGGTCAGGTTGCCGCCAGCCAGCGGGCAGCGTGCGTGTCCCGCTTTTTCGCAGAGCGAGAGGAACCTCATGTAGACGTCGTCGGAATCCCTGATCCCGGAGGCAATCCGGGTCTCTGCATTCCTGGTGTACGACTGCGCATCGACGATGCCTTCCAGCAGCATCGCCCGCACCTTCCCCGGATACATGTTGGCGTAGGTCTGGCCGAGCATGGAACCATACGAGAGGCCGATGTAAGTCAGTTTTGACTCTCCCGAAAGGACACGCAGGTGGTTGAGGTCCCGGGCGGTGTCGGCAGTGGTGATGTGGGGCCGGAGCCAGCCGCTCACCTTTTCACAGCCTCTGGTCCATCTCTTGACCTTGGGCACGAACTTCTTCGATGCGGCATTGGAAGTCGGGATCGAGGCCCCGGCCCAGAACCTGGCCTCGGCGCCCCCGCTCCGGAAGCACTTCACCCGCGAGCTGGCGTGGGTGCCGCGGGGGTCCCAGCTGACCACGTCGAATCGGCCGTCGCCGAAAGCATCGATCCCGGTCGGATCGCCCTTGATGAGGCCAACGCCGGTGTCGCCCGGCCCGC
>JBPPMT010000060.1:0-15566 GCA_051306195.1 Solirubrobacterales bacterium | reverse complement strand
TTCAAGGGCGGCAAGAGCGACCTCTACCTCGCGCTTGCCGAAAGGGCAGCGGTCGCCAACGGCGAGATGCTCGAGCCGGCCTTCGAAACCTCGGACGACCCTTTCGAGCAGCTTTCCGCGGTCGGCCGCGCTTATGCCAGGTTCCACCTGGAGAACCCGCTTGCTTTGCGGCTGCTTTCGCTCCACGATGTGGACCGCAAAGGCGACGAGCGTGTCCAAGCTGCCAGGACCCGGATCAAGGCCAGCCTCTTCGAGATGCTCGGGAGGCTCGAAGCACTCGTAGGAGAGGCCGTCGAAGCCGGCGGAAACGACCGTGATTCCGCCCGGGCCATAACCGTCTTTCTCTTCGCATCCTGGAATGGCGTGCTGTCAATGCACGCAAGGGGCGAACTCGGAGCAAAGAATCTGAAAGGTGTACTCCGGACCGGTGAACGGCTGGTGCTGGGAGCCATTCGCAGCGGCAACGCCGCCGACCTCGAACTCGAAAGGAACTGAATTGGAAGCCTCGGCTGAAGGAATCGAAGTTGAAGTGAGCGAGGGCGGCATCGCCGTGGTTCGCATGAAGCTCGGCGAGAACCGCTTCAACCCGACCACCCTGGACGGCCTCGAAGCCGCTCTTGACCAGGTCGAAGCGATCGAAGGCCCGGCTGCGCTGGTCCTCACCGGTGATGGCAAGTTCTTCTCCAACGGTCTCGACCTCGAGTGGCTTGGTGGGGCAGACGACGAGGGCCGTCGCCAGACCCTCAGTCGCGTCTACAGGCTTTTCGCCCGGCTGCTCGAGTTTCCCGCTCCCACTGTGGCCGCGATCAACGGCCACGTTTTCGCGGCCGGCGCGATGATGGCTCTGGCCTGCGACTGGAGGGTGATGCGCGAGGACCGTGGATACTTCTGTCTGCCGGAAGCCGACATCGGCCTGGTCTTCGTACCGGGGATGAACGACCTGATCACCGCCAAGCTGAGTCCTTCCGCCGCCCGCGACACGATGCTCACCGGCCAGCGGTTCGGTGCCGGCCATTGCCTCGAACTCGGGGTGGTCGACGCAGTAGCGGTGGAGGACCAGGTCATTTCCGCGGCTACCGCTCTGGTTGAGCCCCTCGCGGCGAAACCGAAGCACGTCCAACAGGGAATCAAGCAAGGCATCTCGAAGGATGCGATCGCCTCACTGGAGGCTGAAGCCGAGACTGCACTCTCCCTCGAGTTCTGAGGCGCACGGCCCGGCCGCGTTTCGAACTTTCATCTCCACTGCGCAGAGCGAGGCTCGCCGCCGAAGCGGCATGCCATCGCCCAGCGGGTCTTCATTGTGGATGGCATTGCGTCTGCGGGCAGGTCGGCACTTACTGGATTGCTCATCGGGCTCCTACAAGTTATCGTAAGCAAGTTAGGAAATCGGAATGAGCCTACATAATCGATCCGAACTCTCCTGGCTGCCCGCGCTAGGGTTCCAGCATGGATCGACTGGAGATATCAGGGCCCGAATCAATTGACGAACTGATCGGCGTCACGGTCGGTCCGACCGCGTGGACCGAAGTGACCCAAGAGATGATCAACACCTTCGCCGGCCTCTCCGGAGACCATCAGTGGATTCACGTGGATGTCGAACGCGCCGAGAAAGAAAGTCCTTTCGGAACGACGATCGCGCATGGCAATCTCACGCTGGCCCTGATCGACGGGTACCGCGATCAGCTGATCGCGGTCACGGGCGGATTCCAGCTGGGGGTCAACTATGGCTGGGACAAGGTTCGTTTCCCCGCCCCGGTTCCCGCTGGTGCCCGGGTGAGGGCCTCGGCGGTCCTGCTCAGCTCGGAGGTTCTGGACAACGGCTGGACCCACAACGTGACCCGCTTCACGGTTGAAGTGGAGGGCAACGAAAAGCCCTGCTGCGTAGCCGACAGCGTGACCCGCCTGCTCAACGCCTGAGGGCTATTTGCCCTTGAACTCGGCCTTGTCGCCGTCCAGGAACGCGGTTACCGCTCCCTGGAGGTCTTCGGTGCCCATCGAGTTCGCGATTCCGTGCCGCTCCAGCTGGAGGTGCTCGGTCAGGGTGTTGTCGAGGCTCGCGTGGACGAGTTCCTTGGCCATCTTCGCGTAGTACGGCGACTTGGTCGCGAGCTTCCTGGCCTTGTCCTTGGCCCGTTCCAGCAACTCGTCGGCGGGAACGACTTCGGTGACGAGGCCGGCCTCGAGCGCGTCCTGGGCGGTCAGGTTGGGGTCGGTCAGCAGCAGTTCGACCGCCTTTGCCGGCCCGACGACACGCGGCAGGAAGTAAGTCATGCCGCCATCCGGTGACGCGCCGATCCGGCCGTAGGCGCAGACGAACACTGCGGCGTCAGAGCTGATCCGGATGTCGCAGCCGAGGGCGAGCGAGAAGCCGGCGCCGGCCGCGGGACCGTTGACTGCCGCGATGATCGGGTACGGGATGCGCTGCATCTCGACGATGCCTACGTGGAGCTGGTCGGCTCCGGCGCGCACTCCGGCGACGATGTCGATGTCCGGGTCATCGAGGCCCTTCTTGAACCAGTTGATGTCGCCACCGGCACAGAAGGCGAAGCCGGCTCCGGTGATCACCAGGGCGCGCAGCGGTGCGCGGTCGGCCAGCCAGGCGAAGATGACCGGGAACTCGCTGATCATCTCGGGGCTCATCGCGTTGAGTGCGTCTGGCCGGTTGAGGGTCAGGATTCCGATGTCATCATCGATCTCCAGCTCCATCGTGTTCATTTCGGGCGGATTCAGGACGTTGTCGCTCATCGCCGGAGCCTACCTGCCCGACCGCGGCCTTCGCCTACTCTGTGCCCTGTGCCGGTAAAAGGTGAATCCGCGAGGGATCGACAGGAACGGAGCGAGCGAATCGTTGCCGAACGTCGGTCGCTGCCCGATTCCCCGGGTGTCTACCTGTTCCGCGATCGTGATGACGAGGTGATTTACGTCGGCAAGGCGATCTCGATCCGCAAGCGGGTCGCCTCGCACTTCAGTGGCGGCAACGCGGAAATGACCAGCCTGGTCGAGCGCATTGAATTCCTGGTGACTGAGACCGAGTCGGACGCGCTGATAACCGAGCAGAACTTTGTCAAGCGTCACCGGCCGCGATTCAACATCAAGCTGCGGGACGACAAGTCGTATCCCTACGTCGCGGTCAGCATGGACGAGGACTACCCGCGGGTCTACTTCACCCGTGAGCGACATCGGCCGGGAAGGGTCTACTTCGGCCCGTTCTCCTCGGCCCGCCGGGTCCGGGACACACTCGACCTGCTCGGCAAGCTCTTCCAGTACCGGACCTGTGAAGGCAAGGAGCCGGGGCGCCGATCCGGCAGTCCCTGCCTCGACTACTTCATCAAGCGATGCGGGGCGCCCTGTGTTGACTACATCGATCGCGAGGACTACCGGGCCAGCATCGACGCCGTGATCGACTTCCTTTCGGGCCGGTACGACCAGATCGAGAAGGACCTGGAAAGCCAGATGGAAGCAGCGGCCGCTGGCCAGGACTTCGAAGCCGCCGCTGCATTCCGCGACCGGCTCCAGTCGGTGCGGTCCCTGTTCGAGAGGCAGAGGGTCTCCGGCTCCAACGTGGGCACCGCAGACCTGATCGGGGTTGCCGCCGAGGGGACCGACGCCAACGCCCAGGTCTTCCAGGTGCGCGACGGCATCCTCGCCGAGCGTCAGAGCTTCTATCTCGAGAACCCGGCGGAGCGGGATCTCGCCGAGGTGACCGCGGAGTTCATCGAGCAGTTCTACTCGGCCTCTCCTTCAATTCCCAAGCGCATCGTGCTCGGCCCGTACATGGCCGATCAGGCAGAGACAATCCAGCGAGACCTGAGCGACCGCCGGGCCCGGTCGAAGGTCGAAGTCCGGATCGCCGAGCGCGGGGACTTTCGCCGCCTGCGGGAACTCGCTGAACGAAACGCGAAGCTGGCACTCGACCAGGATCGTCTTCGCGCCGAGCACTCCCAGCAGCGGCGGGTGGAATCCCTTTCTTCGCTGGCCGAGGCCCTCTCGATGGAGGAGCTGCCGATCCGGATCGAGGGATTCGACATCTCGAACCTCGGCGGGACCCACACGGTTGCTTCGATGGTCGTCTTCGAAGGCGGCAAGCCGAAGAAGTCCGACTACCGGCGATTCAGGGTGAAAGGTGACTTCGGCCATGACGGGCCGGACGACTTCGCATCGATGGAAGAGATCCTCGGGCGGCGGATGGACCAGTACCGCGAGCAGGCTGACCTCTCGCCCCACGACAGCACCCGGGACGAGAGCTTTGCGGCGATGCCGTCGCTGATCCTGATCGACGGAGGCAAGGGGCAGCTCGCCGCCGGAATCAGGGTGCTGGGTGAATTCATCGAGGCCGGGACCACCGTGATCGGCCTGGCCAAGAAGCTGGAAGAAGTCTTTGTCCCGGGAAGCTCGGACCCGGTCCACCTGCCGGCCGACTCGCAGGGTTCGATGCTGCTTCAGAGGGTGCGGGACGAAGCCCATCGTTTCGCGATCGGCCACCATCGTGGTCGCCGCGACAAAGCGATGACCGAGTCCGCGCTCGACTCGCTTCGGGGAGTCGGTCCCGCCCGCAAGCGGATGCTGATCAAGCACTTCGGAACGCCCGATGGGGTGATCACTGCCAGCCGGGAAGAAATCGAAGCGGTGCCCGGCTTGCCGGGTAAAGTTGCCCGGGAGATCCACGAGCAACTGAACAGGATCGGATAACACTCAGATGGACCAGGAAGTCGAGCCGGGGACAACCACCGCGGGGAGCGATGTGACCATGGTG
Source organism: Solirubrobacterales bacterium (assembly GCA_051306195.1). Taxonomy (GTDB): domain Bacteria; phylum Actinomycetota; class Thermoleophilia; order Solirubrobacterales; family 70-9; genus 67-14. The sequence continues at coordinate 10,813 of JBPPMT010000060.1, read as the reverse complement.
GTCATCACCGGGCATTCCGGTGCCGGAAAGTCGGAGGCGATCGCCGCTTTCGAGGACAACGGCTACTTCTGTGTTGACAACCTGCCGCCGCAGATGATCGGCGCGCTGGGCGAGATGTTCCGTCTTCCCGGGAGCGGCGTTGAACGCGCTGCCGTGGTTTCCGATGTGCGCAGCGGCGAGTACTTCGACGAGCTGCTTCAAGTCCTCGAAGATCTTGAGAACGAGGGTCTGCGGCCGAAGGTGCTCTTCCTCGAGGCCAACGAAGAGATTCTCACCGACCGCTACAAGGAGACCCGCCGCCGGCACCCGCTCGCCCCGGAGGGCCGCATCCTCGACGGGATCGTCGCGGAGCGCGAGTTGCTGGCACCGCTTCGGGTTCGCGCCGACATGGTCATGGACACCTCGACCGACACCGCGGCGATGCTGCGACGGAGGATCGCGGAAGAAATGGTTGCGGTGGAAGACGGCGGGCGAATGGCGGTGACCCTGCTCACCTTCGGTTTCAAGAACGGTCCACCCCGCGATGCCGACCTGACGCTCGACGTGCGGTTCCTGCCCAACCCTCACTACGTACCCGAGCTGAAGCCGATGACCGGCCTCGACACCGCGGTCCGCGAGTTCGTCGAAGCCGGGACCCAGGCCGGCGAGTTCTACGGACGCCTCCTGCCGTTGCTCGAATTCCTGGTGCCGGCCTACGTGGCCGAAGGCAAGACCCACCTCACCATTGCGATCGGCTGCACCGGTGGCCAGCACCGTTCGGTGACCGTTGCCGAGCGGATCTGGAGGGATCTCTCGCGACGTGATGATGTCGTGGTGCGCGTGACCCACCGCGATCTGACCCGCTGAGCGCCTGATGAACGCCACCTTGGGCTGACCCCGCCGGGACAGCCGCTGTCCGTAGGATCACTCCGTGTCTGATCCGGTCATATCCATTAGAGGACTGCGCAAGTCCTATGGCGAGTTTGAGGCTGTGAAAGGCATCGATCTCGTAGTCGAGCGGGGGCAGATCTACGGTGTCCTCGGACCGAACGGTGCCGGCAAGACGACCACCGTGGAAATTCTCGAGGGCTATCTCGGTCGTGACGAGGGCGAAGTCGAGGTGCTCGGGATCGATCCGGCGAAGCCCACCCGGGACTTCCGTGACCGCATCGGCATCGTTCTCCAGGGGACGACCCTCGAGCCAAAACTTTCCGTACGGGAATCGCTGGAGCTCTACGCCGGTTATTACAGCTCGCCCCGTCCCGTGGACGAAGTGATTTCGCTGATCGGACTTGAAGAGAAGACCGAAGTCCTGGCCGGCAAGCTCTCCGGAGGTCAGATGCGTCGGCTGGACGTCGGCATCGCCCTCATCGGGGATCCTGAACTGCTCTTCCTCGACGAACCGACCACCGGCTTCGATCCTTCCGCCAGACGACAGGCCTGGGAGATGATCGCCGGTCTGCGTGATCTCGGAAAGTCGGTCCTGCTCACGACGCACTATCTCGAAGAGGCCCAGGCCCTCGCCGACCGGGTGGCGATCATCAACGAAGGACGCATCGTCGCCGAAGACACGCCCGAGAACCTCGGCGGGCGGGAGAACCTGCCGACCCGCATCACCTTCCGACTCCCTGACGGATTCTCGAAAGCCAATCTGCCCCCGGAGCTGGAGGTCAGGTTCGAAGACGACATAGCCGACGACGGCCAGGTCGCGGTGATCGAATCCGACGATGCCGTCACCGACATTCAGGCCCTCACCGCGTGGGCGATTGACCGGGGAGTGGAACTCGCGGGCCTCGAGGTCAGGCGGCCCAGCCTCGAAGACGTATACCTGCAGGTGACCGAAGCATGAAGGCGATCGGGCTCGTGATCCACGAATTCAAGTTCACCCAGAAAGTCTTCTGGCGCAACCCGGCATCGGTCTTTTTCACCGCATTGTTGCCAGTGATCTTCATGCTGATCTTCGCGACGATCTTCGGCAACGACAAGATCGAGACGCTCGACAACCTGCCGACGACCACCTATTACGTCCCGGCGATCGTGACCCTTGCGGTGGTCTCGGCGACCATGGTCAGCCTGGCCATGAACTTGACCATCGCCCGCGAGGCAGGTTTGCTGAAGCGGGGCCGTGGCACGCCGCTCCCGCCCTGGGTGTTCATCGCCGGCCGGGTCGGCAACGCGATCGTCATCTCGGTTCTGATGGTGGTCGTGATCACGGTTCTCGGCCGTGTCCTCTACGACGCGCCGATTCCCTGGGACCGGCTGCCAGCACTGATCACCACCCTTTTCGTCGGAGCCGCTTCGTTCTGCTGCCTCGGAATAGCGATGACCGCGATCATCCCTTCCCGCGAAGCCGCACCGGCGATCACCAACCTGATCACCCTGCCGCTCTACTTCCTCTCCGGAATATTCATTCCGGAGAACGAGATTCCCGAGAGCGTCCTTGACTTCGCCAACCACTTTCCGATTCGCCCGTTCTTCGAAGCCTTCTTCGCCGCCTACAACCCGAACACCGTGGGCTCCGGGTTCGAGTGGGGTGAACTCCTGGCGGTGGCGATCTGGGGAGTGGCCGGTCTGATTCTGGCTATACGTTTTTTCCGCTGGACTCCACGAAACTGAAACGAATAGCCTGCCGCCCGTGCTCCATCACATCGTCCTCGAAATATCAGACGTCCAGCGCTCGTCCAAGTTCTACGATGCTCTGCTTTCCCCGCTCGGCTGGCGCCGTCACGTAAATGAGAACGGTGCCATCGGATACGGGATTTCAAGGCCGATCCTTTTCATCAGCGAGCGGAACGGTTCCCGCGCCGAAGGCACCCTGGTCAGCCTCGGTGCCCCGGGTATCGCCGCCGTGAAGGCCGCCTGGGAGGGTGGATGCCGGGCCGGCGGATCGAACGTCGCCAAACCGGGTGAACCGGGCGGACACGGATCAGGTTCCTACTCGGCGTTCCTGCGTGATCCCGACGGTCACGACATCGAATTGACCGTCGGTACCGACTGAAAAGCCGCCTTTGCCCTCGTGGCGCCTGGCCCGTAGGCCGGTCAATCGCTGCGAGGAATAGAATTGACCTTGCAAATAAACCCGTAGGTCAAACAATCTCTGGAGGCAGCAGCGAATGGGCGTGAAGGTCGGCATCAACGGATTTGGGCGAATCGGTCGCAACGTGTTCCACGCTGCGAAGGCCTCCGGAGCAGATATCGACATCGTCGCGGTCAACGATCTCACCGACAATGAGACCCTGGCGCACCTCCTGAAGTACGACTCGATCCTCGGTCGCTTCGACGGTACCGTCGATTCCTCGGCCGGTTCGATCACGGTTGACGGCAAGGAGATCGCCGCCCTTTCCGAGCGCGACCCCGCCCAGCTCCCCTGGTCAGACCTCGGAGTCGACGTGGTCCTCGAGTCAACCGGGTTCTTCACCGCCCGCGCCGACGCCGGCAAGCACCTCGAAGCCGGCGCGAAGAAAGTGATCATTTCCGCTCCCGCCAAGGAACCGGATGTGACCGTCGTACTCGGCGTCAACTTCGATTCCTACGACCCCGAGAACCATCACATCATCTCGAACGCTTCCTGCACCACGAACTGCCTCGCACCGTTCGCCAAGGCGATCAACGACGCGGTTGGCATCGACCACGGCCTGATGACCACAATCCACGCTTACACCTCGGACCAGCGCCTCCAGGACATGCCGCATTCCGACCTGCGCCGCGCCCGAGCCGCCGCGATCAACCTGATCCCGACGACGACCGGTGCCGCCAAGGCAGTCAGTCTCGTCCTTCCGGAGCTGGCCGGCAAGCTGAACGGTTTCGCTGTTCGCGCCCCCGTTGTCACCGGCTCGGTGGTCGACCTGACCTTCAAGCCTTCCCAGGCGACTTCGGTCGAGGAAGTGAATGCCGCGGTGAAGGCTGCCGCCGAGGGTCCGCTCAAGGGCATCCTCGCTTACACCGAAGATCCGATCGTCTCAACCGACATCGTCGGCGACGCGCACTCGTCGATCTTCGACTCGGGACTCACCCAGGTGATCGGAGATGGCGAGATGATCAAGGCGATCTCCTGGTACGACAACGAGTGGGGCTACTCGAACCGCTGCGTCGAGCTTCTCGGCAAAGTCCTTTAGCGGCCAGCCGGGCCAGCCAGCCATGGCATTCTCCAGAGCTTCTGTTCGGGACGCCGAGGTCGAAAACCGCCGGGTTCTCGTGCGGGTCGACTTCAACGTGCCGCTCGAGGGCGGCGAAGTCACGGACGACACCAGGATCCGGGCGGCGCTGCCGACGATCGAGCTGCTGATCAATCGCGGCGCCCGAGTGATTCTCGTATCACACCTGGGACGGCCCAAAGGCGAAGTCGTACCTGAACTCTCCTTGAAGCCCGCGGCCGACCGGCTGTCCGGGTTGCTCGATCAGCAAGTCAGCCTGGCTCCCGAGGTCGTCGGGGACGAAGCCAGGGCCCTGGCCGATGGACTCGAGCCGGGACAGGTCCTGCTGCTGGAGAACAGCCGTTTCGAGGCGGGGGAGACCAACAACGACCCCGAGCTGGCAGCCGAACTGTCCGAGCTGGCCGATCTGTACGTCAACGACGCATTCGGCACTGCCCACCGCGCCCATGCCACTACGGCTGGAGTAGCCGCCCTGCTTCCTTCCTACGCCGGTTTGCTGCTCGAGTCGGAAGTCCAGAACCTCGACGCGGTCGCCGACTGCCCCGACCGGCCGCTGGTCGTGATCCTCGGTGGTGCCAAGGTTTCGGACAAGGTCGGGGTGATCGACCGTTTCATCGAACTCGCCGATCAGGTCCTTATCGGTGGAGCCATGTGCTTCCCGTTCTACCGCGCCCAGGGTCACGGCACCGGTAGTTCGCTCTGTGAAGAAGAGGGCATTCCGCTGGCCCTCGAAGCCCTCGAAAAGGCGGCGGATTCCGATTGCGAACTGGTGCTGCCGATCGACCTTGCCCTCGGCCGTGAATTCTCGGCTGGTACCGAGACGGTCGATCTTGACGGCGTGGAGGTGCCGGAGGGCTGGATGGGACTCGATATCGGACCGAAGTCCGCGGCCGACTATGCGACGCGGATCGCCTCGGCCGGCACTGTCCTCTGGAACGGACCGATGGGTGCCTTCGAACTCGATCCTTTTGCCAATGGCACGAAGGTCGTCGCCGAGGCAGTCGCCAAAGCGCCGGGTTTCACGGTGGTCGGCGGCGGCGATTCGGTGGCAGCACTGGTCAGGTTCGGCCTGACCGAAGAGGTCGACTGGGTTTCTACCGGCGGTGGCGCTTCACTCGAACTGCTCGAAGGCAAGGCGCTTCCCGGCGTTGAAGCCCTGAACGAGGCATGATTGACCCATGACTGATCCGACGAGCCGCCGTCCTTACATCGCCGCCAACTGGAAAATGAACAAGACGGCGTCCGAGGCCGATGAATTCCTCGACGTCTTCCTGCCGACCCAGTCCGCTGACGGCCCGGAAGTCGCCTTGTGTCCCACCTATCTGGCGCTCGCCCGCGTCGCCGAAAGGTGCGCCGGAACCCCGGTCAAGTCGGCCGCCCAGAACATGTACTTCGAAGATTCAGGTGCCTTCACCGGGGAGATCTCCGCTCCCATGCTGCTCGACCTCGGAGTTGACGCGGTGATCCTCGGGCACTCGGAACGGCGTCAGAATTTCGGAGAGACGGACGAAGCCCTCGCCCAGAAGTTGCGCCGGGCGATCGAAGCCGGCCTCCAGCCGATCCTCTGCTGCGGAGAGACCGAAAGCGAGCGCGAGTCGAGCGACACCGACGCGGTGCTTTCCCATCAGGTGATTACCGACCTCGCGGAGGTCCACACCGACGACCTCGACAAGGTCGTGATCGCCTACGAACCGATCTGGGCGATCGGCACTGGCAAGACGGCAACGCCGGAAATGGCCCAGGAAACGATCCACTTCATCCGGAACCTGCTGCGTTCCAGGGATCCGGAAGCCGCTCAGCGGATACGCATCCTCTACGGCGGATCAGTCAAGCCGGGCAATGCGGCGGAGCTGATGGCCCTGCCCGATATCGACGGCGCCCTGGTTGGCGGAGCGGCGCTCGACCCGGCCGACTTCGGCGCGATCGTCGCCGCCGCTGCGGAAGGCTGATTGTGGCGGGAGCACCGCAGGGACTTCCCGTGGAAAGCATGGCTCTGGTGATCCTCGACGGGTGGGGACTGGCTGCGGCCGGACCGGGCAATGCGATCTCCCTGGCCAACACTCCGAACTTCGACCGGCTGTGGAGTGAGTACCCGAAGACGCAGCTCAGCGCCCAGGGTCCGGATGTCGGATTGCCGGAGGGGCAGATGGGCAACTCCGAAGTCGGTCACCTGAATCTCGGTGCCGGCGCGATCGTCAAGCAGGACCTCGCCCGGATCGACACCGCCGTGGCCGACGGGTCGTTCTTCGACAATGAAGCCCTGGTAGCCGCCTGTCAGCGAGCGGCCAACAGCCCTCGAGGCCGCCTCCACCTGATCGGCCTGGTCTCCGACGGCGGAGTCCATTCCGGCTGGGAGCACCTCGAGGCCTGCGTGGAGCTCGCCAGTCAGGAGGGCGTACCCGACGTGGTCTTCCACGCGATCACGGATGGTCGCGACACCCTGCCTAACGGCGGCGCGAAGTACGTCGAGGAGCTGGAGCGGTGGCTGCGATCGGCCGGGCGCGTGGGAACGGTCAGCGGCCGTTATTACGCGATGGACCGCGACACCCGTTGGCAACGGGTGAAGCTCGCTTACGACGCGATGGTCCACGGCGAAGGGCCCAAGTCCCCGAGCTCCGAAGTGGCGATCAGCGAGGCCTACACAAACGACAAGACCGACGAGTTCATCCCGCCGACGGTGATCGGGGACTACGACGGCATGGCCGAAGGCGACGTCGCGATCTTCATCAACTTCCGCCCTGACCGGGCCCGCGAACTGACCCGGGCCCTGGCTGACCCCGATTTCAACGAATTCCCGCGATCCGGCGGCCCGCTGGTCGATCTGACGACGATGACCGTCTATCGCAAGGGCTGGCCTTATCCGGTGGCTTTCCCCGAGCGCCGCCCGGCCGTGACCCTGGCGCAGGTGATCTCCGGATCCGGTGGCCGGCAGCTCCATGTCGCCGAGACCGAGAAGTACGCCCACGTGACCTACTTCTTCAACGGCGGACGCGAAGAGGAGTGGGAGGGCGAGGAGCGTCGCCTGGTCGAGTCACCCCGGGACGTGCCGACCTATGACTTCAAGCCGGAGATGAGCGCCAACGCCGCCGCCGATGCTTTCATCGAAGGCTGGCGGGCGGAGTCTCCCCGCTTCGGAATCATCAACTTCGCCAACCCGGACATGGTCGGGCACACCGGGGTGATCCCCGCGGCGGTCAAGGCGATCGAAGCGGTCGATGCCTGCCTCGGTCGGGTGGTTGAAGTCGTGCTCGAATCCGGCGGCGCCTGCCTGATCACTGCCGACCACGGCAACGCCGACAACATGCTCGAGCCCGACGGATCTCCGAACACAGCCCATTCGCTCAACCCGGTCCCACTGATCTTCACCGTGCCCGGACCGGACCTGGACGAAGGTGGAATCCTCGCAGACGTTGCCCCCACCATCCTGAAGGCGCTGGGGATACCACAGCCCGAAGCGATGACCGGTCGGTCTCTGGTCAAGTGGTAACAGACACCACCATCCAAGTCGCACAGCGAAACCGACAATTATCCCTCGTGAGCGGAGCGACTTGGATGCCTTGTTCAAATGCGTGATGACTCGAATCGGCTCACCTTCGACATCTCAGCCCGTGACGGCGACGCCCGCCGCGGCACGCTCCAGACCCCGCACGGCCCTGTAGAAACACCCACCTTCATCCCGCTCGCGACCAAAGGCAGCGTCCGCGGAATGTCGTCGCGCGAAGTGGCCGGATTCGGCTACGAGATGGTCCTCGGCAATACCTATCACCTGCTGGTGGCACCGGGACCGGAGCGGATCGCTGCCGCTGGTGGCCTTCACGAGTTCATGGCCTGGGACAAGGCGATAATCACCGATTCAGGTGGTTTCCAGGTCTTTTCGCTCGCCCACGGCGGTGTGGCGGAGGAGATCAAGGGCACCGGCCGGAAGATGCAGGGACTCGCCAAGACACTTGGCATCGAAGAGGAAGGCGTGCGGTTCCGCTCCTACAAGGACGGCTCCGAACTGATGCTCTCACCCGAGGAATCGATGTCCGTCCAGGCGGCGCTCGGCTCCGACATCGCCCTGGTCTTCGATGAATGCACGCCATTCCACGCCGACCGCGAGTACACGGCCAGGTCAACCGAGCGTACCCATCGATGGCTCGATCGCTGCCTCGACTGGCACCGGGACAACGGTCCCGCGGGCCAGGCCGTATTCGGAATCATTCAGGGAGGCACTTACGAAGACCTGCGGCTCGAGTCCTGCCAGGCAGTCGGCGAGGCGGCGGTGGACGGGATCGCCATCGGCGGCACCCTCGGTCGCGACAAAGCTGAAATGGCCGAGGTCCTGGACTACACCGTTCCGGCCCTGCCGGTCGATGCCCCCAAGCACCTGCTCGGCATCGGTGAGGTGGACGACCTGATGCACGGCATCGGTCTTGGTCTCGACGTGTTTGACTGCGCGGTCCCGACCCGACTGGCCCGACACGGCATGGCCCTCGCGCCTGAGCCGGAGAGGAGGTTCCGGATTGACGCGCGCAAGGGGTACATGGCCGGTGACCGCAGGCCCTTGGTCGACAACTGCCCCTGTGTAGCCTGCCAGGATTACGATCGGGACTACCTGAATTACATCTCTCGTTCGGAGGAACTGACCGCGGTGCGGTTGCTGGTCGATCACAATCTGACCTACATGGAGAGACTGATGGCCGGCGCAAGAGAAGCGATCACCCGGCAGGCATTCGATGACTATGCCGCCAGCATTCTCTCCGGCTCCGCTCCCTGGGATGCCGGCTGAGCATGCCGTCGCTTGCTTCCCTGCAGGGGATCACCAAGCGGTTCGGCTCGGTCCAGGCCCTGAACGGGCTCTCACTTTCGGTTCCTGAAGGTTCGATCTGCGGCCTGCTCGGACCCAATGGTTCCGGCAAGACCACCGCGATCAGGATCCTGCTCGGCCTAAGTCGTGCCGATTCGGGTTGGGCCGAGTTGCTCGGCGCACAGGTGGGCAGCCGTGAGTTCACCGGAGCCGTTCGGCAGGCAGGCTCGCTGATCGAAGGTCCTGCCCTGTACGGCCGGGCCACGGCCCGCCAGAACATGAAGATCCAGGCGTCGGCGCTGGGCCTGAGCCCTGCGGCGGCCGGGGTTGACGGTTTGCTCGAACTGGTCGGACTGAGCGGAAGGGCGGAGACCAACGCCCGGGGGTTCTCCCTCGGCATGAAACAGAGGCTGGGCCTCGCGATCGCCCTGATCGGCGATCCGAAGATGGTCATCCTCGACGAGCCGACCAACGGTCTCGATCCTTCGGGAATCGTCGAGATCCGGGAACTGATCAGCCGACTCCCCGATTCCGGCGTGACGGTTCTGGTCTCTTCCCACATGCTTTCCGAGGTTCAGCTGATATGTGATCGCGCGACGATCATCAGTCGTGGCGCCGTGGTCGCCGACGGCACCATGGACCAGATCCTCAAGCAGGCGGGTGCCGGAGGCGGGTACCGGATTCGAATTCGTCCTGACGAGGTCGGCGGTGCGATGCAGGCGCTCGAAGAGGTCGGCCTTGCTGTCGTGGACGGTGGCGAGGGCGTATTGATGGTCTCCGGGCCGATCTCCGACGGGTCACAGATCAGCGTTCTGCTGGCGGGGACGGGGATCTACGTCTCCGAACTGAGGCCGGACCTTCCGGACCTCGAAAAGGTCTTCCTGTCGCTGACCAACGAAGCCGGAACCCCGGGAGACGTTCTCGATGCGCGCTGAACTGGTCAAGATCCGGTCGATGCCGACTCCGGCCTGGTGTCTCGGCGCTGTGGCCGTCTGCTTCCTGCTCGGCATTGCGGCGACCGTCGCCTGGGGTCCGGGGGAGGACTCCAGCGCCATCGACGCGGCCGTCGGTATCCCCACCCTGATCGCCTCGATCGTCTTCTCCGTCTGGATGTTCGGCGTGGAGTTCGGTCAGAACACCCTTCGGCGAACGCTGACCGCAGACCCCAGGCGCGGCCGGCTCATCGCGGTCAAACTGGGCGTCACCCTGCTCTGCGTGGCGATCGTGACCGCTCTGCTCTACGCGGCTGCGATCCCGCTCTACGACCTCGCGTCAAGTGGGCACGACCAGTCGATCGAAGCAGGCACCGTGTCCCGGTACGGCGCGGCAGCCCTGGTGAGCAATCTCGTCTGGGCCGTTGTCGGTTTCGCTTTTGCCCTGATCACGACCAGCATGGCTGGTGGAATCACCCTGACCCTCGTCTTCATCTTCGTGATCGACACCATCACTTCGATCATCCCCAGGGTCAGTGACTTTGCGATGGGCCCGGCCCTGAGCGCGGTTACCGACGGCATCGGCGGCTACGACACAGACCTCTTCGGGGACGCCGTCGATTCGGTCGGCGCCGGGGACGTCTTGATCGTTCTCGGCTGGCTGGCCGTACTCATGCTGCTGGGCTGCCTGCGGTTCCTGAAAAGCGAAGTCAAATAACGAGGTCCGCCCGGGCTACTGCGTGTTCTCGCGGATGTAGTCCTTGAGGTCTTGGGTTGTGTCCCTGACCGAGTTCTCGGTCCACTCCCGGACCTTCACCGAGGCGGCACGGTCGGTCAGGGCGATCACGGCGCCGGCGACCACGCCGGCAATCAGGACCAGAGCGACTACGCCCAGGACGAACCTGGCGAAGCGGGACATGAACGAACGCTTCTTCAGGGTCGGGCGGGGCGGCGGGCTC
>JBPPMT010000029.1:0-35013 GCA_051306195.1 Solirubrobacterales bacterium | reverse complement strand
CGATAGAAGCTGTCATCCACCCGGTAGCCCTGCGCCTCGGGGACCGGTCCGTAGAGGAAGCGGGAGGTGATCAGCTCGACATCCTCCCCGGCAGCAGCCAGCGCCCGGGCGAGGGCCCGGTCGTATGGCGGCGTGAACGCCGAGGGATCGATCAGCTGAATGCGCACGCCCTGATTATCGTAGGCGGCAGTGGATACCGACCTTTCCTACTGCGTTGTCAACAATGACGGCCGTGAATACCTGCTCGACTGCCTGGCGGCGATCGAGCGGAACGGCGCTGCCGGGATCACCACCGAGACGATCGTTCTTGACAATGCTTCGACCGATGGCTCGGTTGAAGCGGTTCGCGAACGCTACCCGGAAGTCAGGCTGATCGAGCTGGAAGCAAAGGCCGGCAAGGCGGCCAACGACACCACGCTCATGAAGGCCGCGAAGGGCCGTTATTGCCTGCTGTTGAACGAGGATTCCGAGCTCCGCCCGGGGGCAGCGGGATCGCTGTACGAGGCGATGGAGGCTGACCCTAGAGCGGGTGCCGCATCAGCGCAGCTCTTCGACGGCGACGGCAATCCCTACGCCTGCGCCTGGCGCTTTCCCGGGGTGGAGACCGCGATGATCGGGGCCTTCTTCCTTCATGGCCGATTCACGGTCGAGAGTCAGGGACGGCTGACGAGGAAGGTTGACTGGTCCCAGTCAAGCGCCTTGATGGTCCGCCGTGAGGCGGCCGAAAAAATCGGCTACATGGACCCGCAGTTCTTCGTCTATTACGACGAATGCGATTTCTGCAAGAGGCTCGCCGACGCCGGCTGGCACACCCTCTACGTGCCCCTGGCCGAAGCGATCCACCACAACCAGCTCTCGAACGACCTCTCTTCCGGACTGCCAAGGATCGTCGAGTTCCACCGGAACCGCGACCTTTACATGAAGAAACACCACTCGGCCCCAGCCGCCTTCGCCGTAAGAGTCCTGACCGCCTGGACCTACGGCCTCAGAACAATCGCCTCACTGGTGCTACCAAACGCCCCAACAAAGATCTACGCAGCCCACACAAAACAGGCCCTGTTCCCATACAAGGGAGAAGGGCTGGCGGACCGAAACCGCTGAACTCAAGTCACCCCCGGAGGTGACTGCGATATTGGCGCAGACTGCGCGGGTATCGCAGGCACCTGGTCAGGTTTGTTTCCAGACGACCTCGAATAATTCGTGGAAGCCTGTGAAACCTTTCAGCTCGACTTCGCGGGGATTGGCGAAGACGAGATCAGAGTCGTGGGTGGCTTCGGCGGCTTCCGAGGTGACAAGGATCTCGCCGCCGTCGGCCTTGTCCGTGACCCTGGCAGCGAGGGCGACGCTACGACCGAAGAGGTCGCCGCCTTTCTCGAGGGCCGGGCCCGTGTGGATGCCGATTCGGACCTTGATCGGCGTATCGCGAAGGCGGCGCGGTCCGGAATCCAGTTTGTTCTGAATCCCGATCGCGGAGCGAACCGCATCTTCGGCACCGGCGAAAGCGATCATGAACCCGTCGCCCTGGGACTTGACTACATGCCCGCCGTAACCGGCGACGCACTTTCGAACGATCTGGTCATGTGCCCCGAGGGTTTTCAGCCAGCGCCTGTCGCCGAGCTTCTGATTGAGCCCGGTAGAGCCCTCGATGTCCGAAAAGAAAATGGTCAGTGTGCCGTCGATCGCCGCGAGGTCACGCAGCTCCGGGTCCGCGTCCTCGGCCCAGGTGGTGAGGTCGTCGAAAGAACTCCAGAGGGCCTCGGCGATTCCCTCTGACCTGACCTTCGAGGCGGCCCGCAGGACGGTCTTCAGGGGTGGCAGCCCGCCGATCGACTGGGCCGCGTCCCGCTTCGCCCGCTCATCCTCGAGTTCGGCCTCGAGACGCTCCGCCCGGCGCCGCTCGCCCATCCAGAGAAAGCCGACCACGCCGAGAGCCACAACTGCGACCGCCAGAAAAATCGGAACGATTTCGGTCATCTAGTTCCGCAGGTCTTCGTTCATCTGCTCGACCTCGTAAACCTCGGAGAGGCCCTGGGCGGCTGACTTGTCCGACTTTGCCTCCTCCGCCCTCGCCGCTTTGATTCGGTCCATCAGTTCGGTGGGGTTCTTGATCAGGGCGAGATACTTCTTCTCCTGCGGGGTGAAGAAGCCGGTCAGGATCATCAGGAGCGGCAGGCAACAGATCAGGAGGAGGCAGATCGCCAGGGCCGCCAGGCCGTCGTCCGGGACCAGGGTGTCGCCGATCGCGATCAGGATGGCGCTCGAGCCGACTACCTTCAGGAGGCGCAGCCACTCGTACGGAACCGGGAAAAGTCTCTGAGTGAAGATGTACATCAGCACCAGCACGATCGAGTAGGAGATGACCAGTGAGACCGCGGCTCCGACGATCCCCCAGACCGGGACCAGGATCAGGTTGAGGCCGATGTTCGCAGCGACGCCGGCCAGGGTCGCCGGGAAGTTGAACTCGGTCCGGCCGGTTCTGCCGAGCACCACCAGGAGCACCATGTAGATCGCGTAGAGCGCGGTGCCGGCCGCGACCGGTCCGACCGCGGCCTCCGCACCGAAGTACTCGGGTGCGGCGAAGATCCGGATGATCCAGGGGGCGAGCAGCCAGATCGCGGTGATCACCATCGCCATGACCACGACGAACCAGGTCACCACTGCCGAGTAGGCACGACGGGCCTCGTCGTCATCGACGATCGAATAGGCGAGCGGCGGGAAGGCAAGCTGGAAACCGCGGACCAGCACGTTGACCGACTGGGCCACTTTGACCGCCAGTGAATAGAGCCCCGCCTCGGCCAGCCCGAGCGTGCGGGCAATGATTATCCGGTCGACGAAGCTGAGCGAATAGAGCGAGAGCTCGGCCGGCATGGTCGGCAGGCCGAACCGCATCATGCGTTTCAAGAGCGGCACATCCGGGATCAGCGAGAGGCGCTTGCGGTGGTAGGCGATCAGGCCGATCACGAAAACGATGCCCGTTCCATAGGAGCCGAGCAGCAGGCCTTCAGCGCCCATGTCCAGGAAGACAACGAGGACGACGGTCACCGGAATCGTCACGAAGACCGAAGCGACCGTGACAACGAAGAACGCCTTCGCTTTCTCGTCGAGCCGGAAGATCGTCAACAAGTACTCGGAGAGGGTCAGGACCCAGAGTCCGCCGATCGCGATGCGGGTCAGCTCGGTGTCGGCCTGGCCGAGCAGCAGTTCGGAGATCGGTCCGGCGAAAGGCATAAGTACAAGGGCCGCGATCGTGCCGGCCCAGAACAGCGCGGCGAACGAGGTCGCGACGGTTTTGTCCGGATCTTCGTCCTGCTTGTAATAGAAACGCAGCAGGGCTTCGACCACACCCAGCCGGATGACGATGCTGATCGCGACCACCGCGGCGAACAGGACCTCGGCTGCTCCGTAGTCCGAAGGCGTGAGGTAGCGCGTGTAAAGCGGCAGAAGCGCAACCGCGATCAGCTTCGAGATGATGCTGGCCGCCGTATAGGCGGCGCCTGTGCTCGCTAAGCGGCGGAGGTAGCCCGACATGGAAAGGCGAGGCTATAGCCGATTGCCACCAGGACCCAGGTGACCGGGTCGTCGAGGAAACCGGCGTAGGTCAGTGTGTGGACTAGCACGGCGATGAACGCGGCCAGGACTGCGGCCCGGGCAGCTGGCGGCCCGCGACGGCCGAGGCCACCCCCGAACTCACCGCCGAGTCCCGGCATCACCTTGCGCATGCCGGCCCCGAGGGCGGCGAGGGCGGCGACAATCAGGGCCAGGTAGAGCGCCAGGCCGACGATCCCCTGCTCGGCCCCGATCGTGATCGGTTCGGTGTGGGATTCGGTGACCGGGGCGTTCGGCCCGGCGACTTCCTCCTTGAACGAAGTCGAGAAGGAACCGGCTCCGTAGCCGAAGACCGGCCGCTTCTCGAAGAGATCGATTCCGCCGGAAACGAGGTCAGCCCGTCCGCTCGACTGCGCATTCAGGCGGTCGAGGTCCAGCTTGACCAGACCGCCGGCGACCGTGGCGAAAAGAAGTGTTCCGAGGACAAGGGCGCCGAGGCCAACCACGACCCACTTGAAGCTCCAACGAAGGGCGGCGAGTGCGGCGAGTCCCGCCAGCAGGGCGATGAAGCTGGACTGCGAGTAGGTGGTGACCAGCGCGAGCCAGAGGATCGCCGTCACCACGCAGAGGAACACCGCCTCCTTCCGGTCGCGGGACCAGATCAGGGCTGCCGCGATGATCGTGATCGCCAGGGCGAGATAACGCCCGTAGACGTTGGGGTCCCAGAAGAGCGAATTGACCCGGAAGTAGACATGGAAGTCGTTGGTGCGGATCACGGTCTGGTTCCAGAGGAGTTCGCGGGTCAGGTGTTCGACGAATCCGACCAGCGCGCAGACCAGGGCCAGTGAGACGATCGTGATCAGGACGATTCGCAGGCGCCTCGGGTTCCATTCGACGTCGATCATCAGCGCGAAGATCACCGAGAACGGGACGAGGAAGAAGCAGAGGGTCTGGAGGCCGGTGGACCGGTCGTCCGAATAGAAGAGCCCGATCGCGAACAGCACGACCGAGGCCGCAAGCAGGGGTTTCAGCCAGGAAGCAATGCCGGTCGGGGAGACTTCCTCGGGGCCGGCTGAAGCCTGTTCCTCCGGTGAGAACCACTGGCGCCAGGCTGAAGCAACAGCTCCACCCGCCATCACGAGGTACAGCGGCATCAGAAGATTGGCCTCTTCCCCGCCGACTTCGATCGGCACCCGGAAAGGCAGGGCGACCAGTACCAGGACGGGAAGCAGGACCGGCCAGCGCAGAATCGCGATCGCGATCGCGGCGACTGCCGCACCACCGACAACCAGCGCGGCGGCGAGCAAGGCAGGGGAGTTCCGCAGCTCTTCAACCTGGGTCGCGTTCCACTGGTCCCCGGCGATCAGCGCCGGAGCCAGGATCACCGCGGCGATCATCGCCGCAGCCCGAGCCCGCGAGGGCTTGGCGGCGATTGCGTACCCGGCGCATCCGGCGGCGATCAGCCCGACGATCGACTCGATCACGGGTTACCGCCCGGAGCTTTGTCCTTCGCCTTGGCCGGCTTGACGCAGAACGACTTCTCCGCCGGAATCTTCCGCAGGCGGATGCGGCCCGGCAGGTAAAGCACCCGGTCGAGCTCGTTCATGGTGATTCGAACCCGGTACCGCTCGGATCGCGGGATCCGTCCGTTGTCCTTCTTGCCGTCCCAGATCAGGATGTGCTCGCGGTACCGCTTGAAGAAACGGTCGGTCTCCAGCGTGCGCACGGTGCCACCGTTCGGCCCGATGATTTCGACCTTGGCGGTGTCCGACCTGGTCGTGCGGAAGTTGATCATGATCTCGTCCCGGCGGCAGTCGCCGTTCGGGGTGAAAACCGTGGGTTTGTGTTTCTCGCCGCCGACGGCAACAAAGGAGACCCGGTCGATTACCAGGGGCTCACGCTTCAGTCGCTGCGACCAGCCGAAAGCCGCGACCGTGGCGACGAAAAGCAGCCCGAGCGCAACCGGTGCAATCCACCGCACCCGCCCGGTGCGATCAGGACTCGCCACTAGCCACCGGTCGGCGGGGCACCGTGATCAGTGCCGATCACAGCGGTGACCATCGCTCCGGGGGCAAGGTCAGCCACTTCGGAAGTGACCAGCGCGGTCTCGTCGATGTCAACTGAGCTGGCGACCATCTTCGCTGCCGCTTCGTTCCCCTTCGTGTACATGACGACGCTGGACTCGAAAGTCTCCGGGGCATCAGTCACCGCACCGAGCTCGAATCCGTCCTTCTCCAGCGCGTCGGCGTACTCGGCCGCAAGGCCGACTTCGACGCCTCCGGTGCCGTTCAGCACGGCGACGTCGATCTGCCCCGGCTTGAGTCCGCCACCACCACTGGCCTGCTTCACTTTGTTTCCACCCGCGTCATTGCCGCCGCTGGTGCCACTGTCGCTGCCAAGCAGGGTCGTCCCGGCGTAGGCGGCTGCGGCTCCAAGAACAACAACTGCGGCGATGATCGCGAGGATCCGCCCGGTACGGCCCAGGCGGTCCCAGAAATTTCCCTCATTCAGGCCCGAACGGTCGAGGCGGCGTTCTTCCCGCTCAGCCAGGACCTTGAGTTCTGCCGAGCGCTCTTCGGCCACTACCTCGCTGACTTCACGAACTTCGGCATCCCGTTCGGGAGCACCTCCAGCCCACTCACGGAGGCGGCGAAGATCGCGGGCCATCGAGAAGCAGAGCATCGAGACAACGACCAGTCCCAGCAGGGAAATAAGCCCGGCATAGGCGCCGACGGTTTCAATCACGCTTTTCAAGGGCTGATCTCCAAAGTCCGGTTGCTGCTGGAAACGAGGATCGGGGCGGGGCTGCCCCGTGAACTAGATCGAGGATTCTAGAGCGACTGGCCGGGTTCCTGCGGAAAGACCACCGTTTTCTCGGGCGAGAGTGGCAGAGTTTCCCCCGGATTGTTGACGATCGCGACCAGCGATTCGGCCAGATTCGACTCGTCTCCGGTCTGCACGACGGCCTCCAGGCGGTCGAGCGTCTCGGTTACCCAGTCGGCTTCGATCCGTTCGTTGCGGACCGCCCGCATAATTCGTTTCGAGGCGGTCGCCTGGGACTTCTCTTCGTCGCCGAACAGCTCTTCGTGGAGCTTCTCGCCCGGCCTGACGCCGGTGAATTCGATCGCGATATCGCTCTGCGGCTCGTAGCCGGCCAGCTTGATCATGTTCTCTGCGAGGTCAACGATCTTGATCGGATCGCCCATGTCGAGGACGAATACGTCACCCCGGTTGCTTCCGGTGTCCGCAGCCCGGATCACCAGCTGGACCGCTTCGGGGATGGTCATGAAGAACCGGGTCATCTCGGGATGGGTCACCGTCACCGGCCCCCCCTGCTCGATCTGGCGGCGGAAGATCGGAACGACGCTCCCTGAAGATCCGAGCACGTTGCCGAAGCGGACGCTGACGAAGCGGGTGTCGGTGTGTTTCTCCCCGGCCGCGCTGACGGCCCATTCGGCGAGAGCCTTGGACGCACCCATCACCGTCTGCGGGGTGACCGCCTTGTCGGTCGAGATCAGGACGAAACGCTCGGCCTTGGCCGCGGCGGCGGTCTCGGCGGTGATCTTGGTGGCGATCGCGTTGTTGCGAATCGCCTCCAGCGGATTCGACTCCATCAGCGGCACGTGTTTGTAAGCGGCAGCGTGGAAGACGACGTTCGGCTTGAAGCGCTGCATGACTTCGAACATGCGCTCCGTTTCCTTGCAGTCGGCGAGTACCGCCTCAACCCCGTTGAAATGTCGCTCGGCGACCATTTCCCGTTCGATCTGGAAGAGGTTGTCTTCGGCGTGGTCGAGCATGACCAGGAGCCGGGGGTTGACCGTGGCGATCTGGCGACAGAGTTCGGAGCCGATTGAACCCCCTGCACCTGTCACCAGCACCACCTGGTCCTCGAGGTAGGCGCCTACGAGGTCGAGCTCCACCACCACGGGGTCACGGCCGAGCACGTCTTCGACCTGAACGTCACGGAGCTGCTGGCTGAGCTGGACGCCACCACGCAGGAGCTCGAACACCGTCGGCAGGGTCTTCACCCTGATCTCACGGGAACGACAGGCCGCGACGACTTTGCCGCGCAAGGTTCCCGGTGCCGAAGGAATCGCGATTACCACTTCGTCGGGTTCGGTCTCGTCGAGGATCGTCTCGATCTCGTCGGTGGTGCCGAGCACGGTGATGCCCTGCAGTCGCATGCCACGCATGCCGGTGTTGTCGTCGACGAATCCGATGGCCCGCTCACCGAGATGCGGATTGAGGCGCAGCTCCCGCACAACCATCTGTCCGCCGGATCCGGCACCGACCACGAGGACCTCACGGCCGCGGGCAAGACGGGCACCCTTGTCCGGGCGCTCCTTGAACAGGCGGGTGCCGAGGCGGGCGCCGGCGATCAGCATCATCGTCAGCAGGAAGTCGGTCATCGCCACGGACCGCGGCAGCGAGAGGCTGAAGGGCTGGACCACCGTGAAGACAACGATCAGCAGGAGGCTCGAGATGGTCACGGCCTGGACGATGCGGGCAATGTCACGACCGCCCACGAACCTCCACCACTTCTGGTAGAGGCCGAACAGGTAGAAGATCGCGAGCTTGCCGACGATCACGAATCCGACCGAACTCAGGAAGAGATCGAAGTAACGATCCGGGATCGTTCCGGGGTCGTCGAGGAACCTCAGCTGGAAGGCAAGGAAATATGCAAGGGCAACGAGCAGGCCGTCACCGGCCATCTGCCACAGCTGGTACCGGCGCAAATGGAAGTCTGGGCGTCGCATGGAACCACCAAAGTCTAGTCGGGAATAAGCTCGATGCCTGAATTCCGGAACCAGTGACACTCAACGGGCGGTGATCCTCGGTCTGGTGCAGGGCCCGACCGAGCTGCTGCCGGTATCGAGTTCCGCGCACCTGGCCATGGTTCCGCGGCTCGCTGGCTGGGATTGGGAGCAGCTCGACCCCGAGCTTCGCAAGAGCTTTGAAGTGGCATTGCACGCCGGTGCAGCCATGGCGCTCCTGCTCACGCGGCGCCACGAGATCGCCGACGAAGTTGCTGCATTCGATGCCCGCCGGGCCGCCGTCCTGGCTCTCTCGTTCATCCCGGCGGCGATCGTCGGTTACCGGTTCGAGCGCACGATCGAAGCAAAGCTCGGAGGTCCCCGCTCGACTGCCGCCGGGCTGATCGGCGGCGGGATCCTGATGGCGTTGGCTGACCGGCGGCCCCAGGTCCGCGGGCGTGGCGAGGCAACCGCCGCCGACGGGCTGGCACTCGGGATCGCCCAGGCGGCCGCCCTCATGCCCGGCGTTTCGAGGAACGGCTCGACCCTGACGGCCGCCCGCCTCCGCCGTTTTTCCCGCGACCAGGCGAATCTGCTATCCCGAACCGTGGCCCTGCCGGTGATCATCGGAGCGGTTGCGCTCAAGGGGGCCCGCCTCGCCAAGCGGGGTGTTTCCGGCAAGCAGCGGCGCTGGCTGGCGATCGGGGTGGCCACATCCTTCGTATCCACGATGGCCTCGAACGACCTGATCGAAATGGTCGAAAGGGACCGGGCGCTCAGGCCTTACGCGATCTACCGCATCGTCTTCGGCCTGGCGATCCTCGCCGTGCTTACGGGACGACCTGCTTCTGGTGTTGAATCCCCTCTGGATGAGCAACCTGAGCCAGACGGCGACCCCCGATGAGTGAACCGGCAGACGCCTACGCAAAGGCGGGAGTGAGCCAGAGCGACGCCGACCTCGCGGTCAAGCGGCTGGTCGCGGCGCTCGGCAAGGCCAGCATCGGCCGGCCTTCGCGGCAGATCGACCTGAGCGGCCACTACGCGGCGGTGATGAAGCTCGACGATACGACTGGAATCGCCCTCTCCACCGACGGGGTCGGCACCAAACTCCTGGTCGCCGAAGAGCTCCAGCGTTTCGACACGATCGGAATCGACTGCATCGCGATGAACGTCAACGACATCATCTGCGTCGGCGCCGAGCCGATGGCGATGCTCGACTACCTCGCAGTCGAGAAAGCCGACCCGGACCAGGCGGAACAGATCGGAACCGGCCTCGCCCGCGGCGCCGAGCTGGCAGGAATCGAGATTCCCGGGGGCGAACTGGCCCAGATGGGTGACATGGTCCGCGGATTCGACATCGCCGGTGCCTGCTTCGGCACGGTCCGGCTCGATTCCGTGATCGACGGCTCGGCCGTCTCCCCCGGTGACGCCGTGATCGGCCTGCCGTCCTCGGGCATCCACTCGAACGGCTACACCCTCGCTCGCAGCGCTCTCGTCGGAATCCCGATGGACGACGAGCGGCTCGGCCGCCCGCTGGGCGACATCCTGATCGAGCCGACCGAGATCTACGTCAAGGCGATCATGGGCCTGCTCGGCTCTGGAGCTGCCGTTCACGGGCTCGCCCACATCACTTCAGGCGGCCTCGACAACCTCCTGCGACTCAAGTCCGAAGTCACTTACGAGATCGACAACCCCCTCGAACCGCAGCCGATCTTCAACCTGATCGCTGAAAGAGCCGAAGTTCCCGACGAAGAGATGTACGAGGTCTTCAACATGGGCTGCGGCTTCTGCTGCGTGGTTCCCGAGTCCAACGAAAACCTCGCCCTGGAAGTCCTGCGGGGGCACTACCCCGAAGCCCGGCGAATCGGTGGTGTCGTTGAAGGTCCTTTATCGGTCAGGCGCGGCAACTGAACACGTGACCAATTTTTCCCGAGACCGCTTTTCGCCTCCCCGGGAAACCCGACGCAGAGTAGGCTCGGTCATTCATGGTTTTCGTAGGCTGGATCGGTGAAATAGTAGATCTCGACGGGTATTCCGCGTCGGGAATCTCACCGCGCTCATGACCACCCCACCTTCCAGCGCACAGATGATCGGAACGGTCCTTTCGGATCGTTACCGGCTTGAAGCAAAACTCGGCAGCGGTGGCATGTCCACGGTCTATCTGGCCCGTGACGAGGTGCTCGACCGACCCGTCGCCGTGAAGCTGATGCACCGCGAGATGACCGAGCAGCCGGATCAGCTCGAGCGCTTCAACCAGGAAGCCCGCGCGGTCGCGAAGCTCTCCAACCCAAACGTCGTCGCCGTGATCGATGCCGGTGAGGACGGGGGTCGCCCCTACATCGTGCTCGAGTACGTGCAGGGCGAGACCCTGAAGCAGCGGATCAGCCGGGTCGGCTCCCTTGACGCAACCGAAGCGATCGCCTACGCACTGGAGGTGGCCCAGGGCCTGGCCGTCGCCCACGAGGCCGAGATGGTCCATCGGGACGTCAAGCCACAGAACGTCCTGATCGATTCAACCGGTCGCGCCAAGCTCACCGACTTCGGGATCTCCCGCCAGCTGAACGATGAAGGCGTGACCGCCACCGGCAGGGTGATCGGCACCACCGACTACGTTGCACCCGAGCAGGCAATGGGCAAGGACGTCGATCCCCGCTCCGACATCTACTCGCTGGGCATCGTGCTTTTCGAGATGCTGACCGGCGACGTGCCGTTCGAGGCCGACAACCAGATCGGCGTCGCGATGAAGCACGTGAACGAACCCCTTCCCGACGTTCAGGTCCTTCGCCCCGACATCTCGGCCGCCTCCGGCCGGGTGGTCGACAAGGCCACCGCCAAGGATCCGGACGACCGCTACGCGACGATCGACGAAATGGCCGAGGACCTCCAGGCCGCGCTCGAAGTCGAGGCAATCAGGGCCGGTGGAACTACCGGCGAAGCGACTTCGGTCCTCGATGCGCTGCCGGCACCGCGCCGCCAGCTTCCGAGTTCCAAGAGTTCGCCGTGGCCCGCCGTTGTGATGCTGCTGGTCGCCCTGGTGATCGCAGCCGGCACCGCGTACTTCATCTCCCGAGGTGACACCGGAGGCGGGGGAGGCGGTGGCGCCGGTGGTGCGACCGCCGGTGGCACAGAGGTCTCGATCGTCTCCGCAGCGGACTACGATCCCGAAGGCGACGACTCCGAGCATCCCAACGAAGTGTCGTTGGCGATCGACTCGGACCGGAGCGCTTCGGCCTGGACGACGGAGACCTACGAAGCCGAAACCCTCAGCGACAAGTCAGGCGTCGGCCTCTATGTAGATGCCGGTGAACCGATTGAAGCAAGTTCGATGGAGATCCGCACTCCCACTCCCGGCTGGTCACTCGAGGTCTACGGCTCAAACGACCCGATCCCCGACGACGTCGCCGGCTGGAACCGTCTCGGCCAGGTGGATGACGTCACCGAGCGCGAACAGGTGAACCTGATCACCGCCGGCGAGGGCTACCAGTTCTACCTGCTCTGGATAACCGCTCCAGCCGAGACCGACGATGGCTTCGGTGTCGCAATCAGCGACATCAAGTTGTACGACTAAAAGGAGTGGGTTGACTCGGCCTGGTGGCGTTCGACTGCCAGGTTGACCAGGCGGGTCAGCAGGTCTGCGTAGTTGAGTCCTGAGGCTTCCCAGAGCTTGGCGTAGACCGAGGTTGCGGTGAAGCCGGGGATCGTGTTGACCTCGTTCAGGAGGATGCTGCCGTCTTCTTCCACGAAGAAGTCGCAGCGGGCGAGGCCGGCGCAGTCGGCCAGGGTGAACACTTCCGCCGCGAGGCGGCGGATACTTGCGATCGCTTCTTCGCCGATCTCGGCCGGGACCGCGAGGTTCATTCGGCCCTCGGTGTACTTGGCTTCGTAGTCGTACCAGTCGGCGTCGGCGAGGATCTCGCCCGGCAGGGAGGTCTCCGGGTTCTCGTTGCCGAGCACCGAACATTCGACTTCGCGACCGGCGGAGTTGGCTTCGATGATCACCCGCGGGTCATGCGAAGCGGCTTCGGCAACTGCCGCCTCGAGCTCCGCGATGTCTTCGACCTTGACTATGCCGACGCTAGAGCCGAGACGGGAGGGCTTCACCCAGAGCGGGCGGTCCAGTTCGGCGGCGGCCTGCTGCCACCCGGGGGTGAATGCCTGGACGAAGTCGACCTGCGGCATCCCGGCGAAACCGCAGAGGCGTTTGAGCGTGAGCTTGTCCATGCAAACGGCTGATCCGAGGACTTCGGAGCCGACGTAAGCGATGCCAGCGGTGTCGAGCGCGCCCTGGGTCACGCCGTCCTCGCCAAAAGGTCCGTGAAGCACCGGGAAGGCAACTTCGGCCCCGAGCAGGCCATCCCCCGGGACGATCTTCACCGGCTCGCCGCCGGAGACCCAGCTGCCATCCTTTTCAATCTTGACCTCGGTTACTTCGTGGCCACCTTCGAGCAGTCCGGCGACAACGGCCTGGCCCGAAACGATCGAGACCTCATGCTCGCTGGACCTGCCTCCGCTGAGGACGACGACCTTCATCAGTCGACTCCGATCCCGCCGGAGCCGGCTCCATCGCCACCCGAGCCGGCGCCGGGCGTTTCGTCCGGGGTGTAGACACCGACCATGATCACGATCCGGGTGCCTTCGCTGGCGGTGCTTCCACCGGATGGATTCTGATCGATCACCCGTCCGTCCTGGGGCTGGATGCTGGTGCTCTGTTCCTGGACCGAAACCGTGAACCCGGCGGAAGTCAGGTTGGCCTGGGCATCATCGGAGCTGAGACCGACCACATTCGGCACGGTGGCGTCAGTGTCGGGCGGTCCGGAGGACACGGTCAGGTCCACCGTGGTGCCGGGATCCACCTTGGTCCCGGCATCGGGAGTCTGGGAGATCACTTCACCGGCCGGACGATCGCTCTCGGTGCCGGTCGACGTGTATTCAAGTCCCTTGGCGGAGATCTTCTGCTGAGCAGCCTGGAGAGTTTCGCCCACCAGCGGAGGCACCGATACCTGCGAGGGGCCACTGGAGACGTACAGGGTCACTTCGGAACCGGTCTTGGCGGATTCACCGGCGGCCGGATCGGTCTCGATCGCGTCGTCTTCGGCGACATCACTCGACGGCTGGGTCTCGACCGTGACCCCGAATCCGGCTTCGTCAAGAGTGTTCTCCGCCTCTTCGCGGCTTTGTCCGGCGACGGCCGGAATCTCCGTCTGGCCCGGACCGGCCGAGACCACGAGATCCACATCCGGGTCCGAGCAGATCCAGCCGAGGACCTTGCAGTCGCGGTCGGCCTCTCCAGAAGGCGACTGGGAAAGGACCCGGTTGCTCGGGCCGGTCTGGGTCTGGCGTTTGACTTCGTCGACCGAGAATCCTTCGTCGTTCAGCTTCGACACCGCCTGGTCGAGGTTCTCGCCGACCACGTTCGGCACCTCGACCGTGTTGCTTCGGGTCAGCCCGTAGGCGATCAGGAATCCCAGGATGACTGCCGCCAGCGCCAGCCATATCCACTTCTTCGATTTCTTTTCCGGTTCGACGTATCCGGCCATCGGATCGTCCATCGCCGCGTCGAGGGCATCGATGAAGGCGTCGGCGTCGGGGAAACGCTCGAAAGGTTCCTTGCGCAGCGCCCGCAGTACTACTGCGTCCAGTGCGGGTGAGACCGAAGGATTGAAGGCGCTCGGCGGGAGCGGCTCTTCCTGGAGCTGCTTCAGGGCGACGGCGACGGCGCTGTCCCCCTCGAAAGGCACCCGTCCGGTCAGGCATTCGTAGAGCACGATGCCAACCGAGTAGAGGTCCGACTGCGGCCCGACATCGAGGCCCTGAGCCTGCTCGGGTGAGAGGTAATGAGCCGTGCCCATCACCGATCCGGTCTCGGTCATGTCCGAGACGCCGGCCCGGGCGATTCCGAAGTCGGTCACTGTGGCAAGGCCGGTTGCGTCGACGATCACGTTGAGCGGCTTGAGGTCCCGGTGGATCACGCCATGTCGGTGCGAGAACCCGGTCGCTTCGAGGATCTGCCGGACGATCGCGACCGACTCGGGCGGAGTGAGTCCAAGGGTGATCAGGTCCCTGAGCGTTCGCCCGTTCAGGTAGGCCATGGCGATGTAATAGGTGTCGTCGACCTGGCCACGATCGAAGATCGAAACGATGTTGACGTGCTGAAGGGCCGCGGCCGACTCGGCCTCACGCCGGAATCTCTCGATGAACTCCGGGTCCCGGGCGAATCTTTCGTGGAGGACCTTGAGGGCGACCCGGCGCGGCAGGTCGAGGTCGTCGGCCAGCCAGACATCGGCCATGCCTCCGGATCCGATCAGGGCTTCCACCCGGTATCGGCCGTCAATCAGGTCACCTTCGCGAATTCGGCTCAAGATGTCATCACTTTACGTTCATCGATTCACTCGCCGATCAAGGTCTGCATCACGCCTGCGGCAATCGGGGCAGCCACCGTACCGCCCTGCCCGTCGGTGCACTCAACGGTGGCGGCGACCGCAATCTGTGGATCATCGGCCGGAGCGAATCCGACGAACCAGGCCTGGTTCGGAAGGCCCGCACAAGCCTCGGCGTCCGGGACCTCCGCAGTACCGGTCTTGCCGGCCACGTCGACTCCACTGAGCGCTGCTGCGGTACCGGTGCCTTCTTCGACGACGGCCTTCATCGCTTCGGTCAGCTGGTTGGCGCTGTCCTCGGACATCACGTCGGACTGCTCCTCCGGATCGAGGGTGTCAAGCGTGCGGCCGTCGATGTCCCGGACCTCGTCCCAGATCTGGGGTTTCATCAATACGCCGTCGTTGGCGATCGTCGACGCGACCTCGGCCATCTGGATCGGGGTGGCCAGCAGGCGTTCCTGGCCGATCGCGATTCGTGCGATGTCGACCCCCTCCCCTGCTTCGAGCAGACCGTTCTCTCCGAACACACCGCTGATCGCTTTCTGGTCCTCCGGCAGATCGACCTCGGGCTTCGCATTGAAGCCGAAACGGTCCATGTACTCATAAAGCGTCTCTTCGCCGACCTTCCGCCCGAGCTTGGCGAAGAAGGTGTTGACCGAGTTCGTGAGCGCGGTCTCGACCGGGATCTCGCCGTAGTCGGTGAGATCCGAGTTGGCAAGTTCCTGACCCTGGACAGTGAGCGTCGACGGTGCCTCGATCAGGGTCTCGGCATCGATCGCACCGCTGTCGAGGGCCGCGGCGGCGGTCACCAGCTTGAAGGTCGAGCCGGGCGGATACTGGCCCTGAACCGCGCGGTTCACCAGCGGGGAGGTCGGGTCCTTGTTCAGCTCTGGCAGGTCCTCGGGGATCAGGTTCGGGTCGTACGGGGGCTCGGAGACCATCGCTTTGACCCGGCCCGTGTCCGGCTCGATCGCAACAACGGCTCCCGGTCGTCCGGCCAGCAGGTCGACCGCGGTCTGCTGGGCGGTCGGGTCGAGGTTGGTGAGCACGTCGTGGCCGACCTGCTTGCGGCCGCGGATCTCGTCGAGGATCGAGGTGAACTCGGAATTCTCGCCAGTGAGTTCGTCGTTGTGGAAAAGCTCGAACTCGGAGTTCCCGTACTGGGCGAAGCTGTAGCCGATCGGGTGACCCCAGAGCGATCCGTTCGGGTACTCCCGCACGAACTGCTTGGAGGCCCCGCGCCCGGTCGGGTTCGACTTGGCGATCAACGATCCGTCGGCCGCGAAGATGCTGCCGCGCCGAATTTGCTGCGCCTCGAACAGGGGCCGTTTGTTCACCCGTTCGGCCCGCAGGTTCTTGGCGTCGAAGACCGACCAGTAGGACGTAAAACCGACCAGCGCGGCGAAGCAGCAGGTGATGAAGACGAAGAGCTTGATTATCTGCGCGTTCATCTCACCAGCCTCCGCCCGAGCCGATGCCTTCGCGTGCCTCACGCCTCGCTTTGTCGGAGATCAGGAGGAGCAGCGCCAGCAGGATGAAGTTGGCGAGGATCGAGCTGCCGCCATAAGAGATCAACGGCAACGTGACACCGGTGAGAGGGATGACCCTTGTCACCCCTCCGATGATCACAAAAGCCTGGAAGGCGAAGACTGCGGTCAAACCGGTGGCCAGCAGCTTCGAGAATCCGTCATTGGCCATCAGCGCCACCTTGAAGCCGCGAGCCGCGACCAGCAGGTAGATCGCGATTACCGCGCAGCCACCGAACAGGCCGAGCTCGGAGACAATCAGCGAATAGATCAGGTCGGTGTGGGCGGCCGGGAGCAGGGGGTCGTTGCTGCCCGGGATTGCAACCATGGATTCGCCAAAGCCCTCCCCGAATAATCCCCCGTCGGCCTGCGCGAACATCGACTGCAGGATCTGGTAGCCGGCCCCGCCGGCATCCTGGTAGGGATCGAGCCAGATATCGACACGATCAGTGACGTGCGGGACCGTGTTGTAGATGAAGAACGCGCCGACCAGGAACATCGCCATGCCGATGAATACGAAAGAGATCCGGCCGGTCGCGACGTAGAGCAGCGACAGGAAAGCCGCGAAGAACATCAGCGAGCTGCCGAGGTCCCGGATGAAGATCAGCATGAACATGGCCGCGCCCCAGACGACCAGCAACGGGCCGAGGTGTTTGAGCGGCGGCAGGGTCACACCGAGCACCCGCCTCGCCCCCACCACCAGCAGTTCGCGGTGCTCACGCAGGTAACTCGCGAGGAAAACGACGATGCAGATCTTGGCCAGCTCGGCCGGCTGGAAACCGAGCGGTCCGATCCGCACCCCGAGGTAAGCACCGTTCACCTGCTCGCCGATCAACGGCATTCGCGGGGCAAGCAGAAGTCCGATGCCGATCGCGGCGATCGTGTACCGGTACCGCTCGAGGACCGAATAGTCCTTGAGGAAATGGATAACCACGGCGAACAGGATCAGTCCGAGGACAAACCAGTTGGCCTGGTCCCGGGCGAGTTCCCGGGCGAACTCCGCGTCGAGGCGGTAGATCATCACCAGCCCGAAGGCGGTGAGCAGGGCCATCAGGGGAAAGAGGTACGGATCGGCGTCGGGCAGGCGGATCCGGATGTAGATGTGGGTGGCGATGCAGACCGCGAGGAAGTACAGCCCGTAAGAAAGGCTGAGGTCCCCGAGCTGGTCGTCGTTCTGGCCGAAGACCGCCGCGAACCCGATGGTCAGCAGCAGGGCAACCGGAACCAGCGCGAGCAGCTCCCGGTTCCTGGCCGAGTACCTCGCAACCCGCGCGCCCATCTAGTGCCTATCCCGGTAGGGCTGCGAAGTCAGCGTGCCGATCCGTGGATGCCAGGAACCGATTGGTGACGAAGGGCGGGCCGGTGGCCCGTTCGAGACACCAATCGTTTCCTGGCGCCGCGGAGTGGTGCGATGGCGAGCTCTGCCTACCGGGATAGGCACTCAAACTCCCTCGCGGCTCTCGATGTCCTCGATCAGGGAAGTCGCGTCGTCCTTTGACCGCAGTGAATGCCCGGTCACCGAGTTCTGCCGCTGCGGCGAAAGCTCGCTTGTCTGGATCGCGGTCGAGTACTTCTCGTTGTAGAGCGACATGCCCAGTGGCAGCTCGTATGGAAGACCCTGGTAGAGCGCCACCCGGCCGGCGGAATCCGTTCCGAGGAACCAGATCTGGCGCGATGCGTAGAAGAGTCCACCGGCCACGACGGCGAGGATCACGAAGCCGACCGCGAGCTTGGCGGCGATCGCTCCGGTTCGGGCCCTCGAATGCGGAACGCCGGTTACCGCCCCGTCGCGGTCGCGTCCAGTGCGGGCCGGTGCGATGAGGGTGGGCTGGTCGGTGGCGGAGATCGGCTGGTCGGGGTCTTCTACCTGGAACAGCACCACGGTGATGTTGTCCCGCCCGCCGGCCCGGTTCGCTTCGTCGATCAGGGTGTTGGTCGCCGCCTCGAGTGAAGTCGCGCCCATCAGGAGTTCCTTGATCCGCTCGTCGCCCAGCATCGTCGTCAGGCCATCGGAGCAGAGCATGAAGATGTCGCCCGGGGCTGAAGGCACGCTCTGGATGTCGGCTTCGACTTCTGCCTCCGGACCGAGCGCCCGGGTGATGATCGAGCGCTGCGGATGGTCCTCGGCCTGGGCCTCGGTGATCTGTCCGCGGCGGCGCATCTCCTCGACCAGGGAATGGTCCCGGGTCAGGCGCTGGAGGATTCCTTCGCGGAGCCGGTAGGCGCGGGAATCACCGACGTGGCCGATGACGATCGTCTCGGCCTGCTCGTTGACCGCTGCGGCAGTAATCGTCGTGCCCATACCGGCGAGCGACGCGTCGTTGTGAGCCTGGTTGTGGATCGTCCGGTTGGCCAGGCCGATCGAATCCTGGAGGGCCTGTTCCGGGTCCCCCGGGGGCAGCCCGTTCTCGAAGGCTTGGACCGCAGTCATCGAAGCGACTTCGCCCGCCTGGGCACCACCCATGCCATCGGCCACGACGAACAGGGGTTCCTTGACCAGGAAGGAGTCTTCGTTGGCCTGCCGCTGCCGCCCGACGTCGGTGCGTTCAGAGTGTCTGGCAACCCGCAGCACTACGCGTAGCCGTCCATCTCGAAGCGGAACGTCGTATCCCCGATTGCGATCTTCATTCCATCGGCCAGCTCGTACTCCCCCTCCAGGGGACCACCGTTGAGCAGAGTGCCATTCGTCGAATTCATGTCTTCCACGAAGTATCGATCACCGCGAGCGTAGACCCTGGCGTGAAGGCCCGATGCATACCGGTCCTCAAAGCTGATGTCGGCCTGGGCGGATCGCCCGAGGGTCGCTCCGCCGAAGAGGTCGAAGCGGGTGTCGGGTGCGAGGCTGTCGCTGGCCTCGACCACCAGCCAGGCATCCTGGGTTCCTCCGCCACCGCCACCGAGCGGGCTGTCCGATCGGCTGGTGTCGCTTTCGCCGCGATTCCTCGCGAGGTCCTTGCGGGCGCTGCTCGCGACCCAGACGAGGAACAGGTAAAGCACCGCAAGGAAAGCGAACTTGAGGGCGACTGAAATCGGTTCGTAATCCACAATCCCGATGCGCCTAACGTTCCAGGCTGAAACGGAAGGTTGTGGTGCCCACGGTTACCTGGTCGCCGTCCTTCAGCCTGGCCGATGCGACCCGGCGTCCGTTGACCTTGATCCCGTTGGTCGAGTTCCGGTCTGCGATCTCCCAGTCGCCCGAGCGGCTCTGGATCAGTTCGGCGTGGATCCGGGAGATGTTCGGGTCCCGGAGCACGCAGTCGGCGTCGTCGGAGCGTCCGATCGTGGCGCGGGGGCCGTCCAGCACCTGGCGCCGGTCACCCGAATCAACAACTGCCCTGGTCAGGACAGGGGCCGGTCGCGCGGCCGGGGCCGCTGCGGGTTCCGGGGGCGGTGGCGCTTTGTAGACCATGGTGCGGCCCTCTTCGGCCGGGGCCGGCTGCCCGCTCCCGGCGCTCGGCGCCTTGACCAGCCGGGCCTGAATGCCGAACTCGCCGAGGCGCAGGCGATCGTCGGTGTTGAACTTGACCTCGGGCCGGGTCAGCAGGTCGTAACCACGTCGGCGAGCGTGCTCGAGCAGGTAACCCGAAAGCTCCTGTTCGAGGGACCTTTCGTACCCCTCGAGCTTTTCCCGGTCGGATTCGGAGAGGTGCACCGTGTACTCGTTCGGCACGTAGACCCGGGAAACCGAGGCCGTCTTGTGCGAATCCATTTCTTTGGCGAGTTTGCGGGCGAGCTCGACCGGCTGCACCTCCGAGCTGAAGGCACGGCTGAACACCCCCTCGACGAGGCCTTCGATTCTTGCTTCAAGGTTTCGAAAGACGCTCACGGCAGGACTCTCCCGGTCTTGCCATTCCCGTCAGTGGGCGTTTGGAACACGGCTTGATCCTACGGGAGTAAAGGTCAGGGCTCCGCCTGATCGCGACTCTCGCCGGAGCCTTGCCCGCTTGATGATCGCGCCGACGAAGACCGCGACCAGTACCCAGACCGCCATTGACACCAGGAAGGTCGGGCTGGATACCACCGGAACGAGCAGGCCGGAGACCGCGCCACCCACGGAATCCTGCCACCCGGCCGTCGCTTCGGGCAACTTTCCGAAGAGCAGAGGGCGTCCGGTGATCGCTTCGGCCAGGGCAGTGAAGGAGACACCTGTGACCGCAACGATGATCCGGTCGCGCCGTTGATCGGCCAACGCAGCGAGCATCGGCATGAACGGGGCCAGTCCGAGGGTTCCGAGCAGCGGACCTAGCGGCCCGAAGGCCAGCGGACGGCCCGTCCCGAGGACGAAGATGGCCGGCAGTACACCAATCAGGACGGCAATCAGCGCCGCGCCCGGCATTCCGGCAATCACGGTCAGCCAGGCGGCGAGTGCTCCGGCTCCGACCAGAAACCCGAGGCGGCAGTTGATCAGGGCAAGCAGGGCGGAAACGAGGGAGATCAGGCTGACCGAGCCGAAATCGGCCTGTCCGGTAGCGATCATCGCCGTCGCAACGAGGCCCCCGACCGCGGCAGCGGCAGCGATCCGGGGGAAGTCGAAGTCGGTGTCGGCAAAAGCGAACGCAGACTCCCTGACCGAATTCTTCACGGGCACCTGGTCGTCGAGCAGTTCAAGTGAATCCTCGAGCTGGCCACCGAGGGTTTCGAGGTCCGGCCGGTATTCAGGTTCTCGGTCGAGGCAGGCGTCGAGCACTTCGGTAAGTGATGCCGGCAGGTCCGGCCTTATGTCGCCGAGCGGGGGCAAGTCATGGTCAAGAGCCCTCAGAGTGGCTCCGGGAGTGGGTTTCCGCCGGGGGTTCTCTCCGGTCCAAGCCTCGTAAAGGGTGAGTGCGAGCGAGTAGACATCGGCGGGGGGACCGACCGCTTCGCCTTCGGCCTGCTCCGGTGCCATGTAGGAGAGCGTTCCGAGCACGTCGCCGGTATTGGTCAGGTCTTCCCCGTCGGTGAGCCTGGCCACACCGAAGTCCATCAGCTTGGCGCCACCATTGCGATACGGCGAGATCAGGTTGGCTGGCTTGAGGTCACGGTGGACCACCCCGCGGGAATGCGCGTGGTCGAGTGCTTCACAGACGTCGGCACCGATCTCGGCGACTTCCCGGTCACTGAGCAGGTCGTCGTCGATCATTTCGCGGATCGTCTCGCCATCAACCAGCTCCGAAACCAGGAAGGCGCGACCGCCTTCGCGACCGAATTCGTGATGGGCAAACTCGAACAGAGTGACGATGCCCGGATGGTTCAACCGGGCCGCCGCCTGAGCCTCGCGCTGGATTCTCGGTCCGGACTGGGGACCCGTTTCAATCACCTTCACTGCGACGAACCGCTCGAGCTTGTTGTCCCAGGCCCGGTAGACCGTGCCGAATCCGCCCGCGCCGAGGCGGTCCTCCATTTCAAACCGCTGTAGTACGGTGGTACCGATCATCGTCACTCTCGGGTTCGGCGCAAATGGGACTGACCCTTCGACTGGGCGGTATCTGGCATCACCCCTGCGGAAACCCCTGAATTGCAGGGGAAGGGAATAGATTGACCCTGCCGAAAGACTCCCCGGCAGACGTTTTTATGGATTTTCCAGACCCAAACACAGATCCGGACGAACCCCTACCGCCCCTTGAGCGTGAAGAGCGCCCCCGTTCCAGTCGCCCCCGGCGATCTGGTGGCTCCGGCGGTGCCGGTGGCGGCGGACCAAAACAGCAGCTGATGGCAAGACGGGCAGTGGCCCTCGGCGTCGGCCTGGTCGTCCTCATCCTGCTGGTGTTCGGCGCCAAGGGTTGCCTCGACGCCCGCAAGAACCGCTCGCTCGAAGACTACGCGAGCAGCGTAACCCAGATCGTCGACGAGACCAACTCCCTGAGCAAGGGCTTCTTCGGACGGCTGGACGACCCCCAGGACCTGACTGTTCCCGACTTCGTCAGCGAGATCGAGTCCGATCGCAGCGCGATGGACGGATTCCTCAGCCGGGTAGAGAAGCTCAGCACCCCCGGCGACATGGACTCCGCCCAGTCCACTCTTCTTCTGACCTACCAGCTCCGTGCCGGTGCGATGAACAAGATCGCCGACCGCATGCCCACCGCATTGGGCGACGAAGGCAAAGAAGCCGCGATCAAGACGATCGCCGGCCAGATGGAAGTCCTGTCGGCCGCCGACGTCCTCTACAACCAGGTGACGCGCCACCAGATCGACAATACGATCACCGCGAACGGCGCCTCTTCCCCGCCCCTGCCGAAGAGCACCTATGTGCCCGATTCGAGCTGGGTTGATGCCGGCAACGTCGAATCTGCGCTCGGTGGAGTGACCGGCGCAACCGAAGAAGCAACCGACGGCGGTGTCCACGGCACTGGCCTCGAATCGGTCGCCATCGCCGGAACCATCCTTGACGCCTCGGTCTCGACCATCATCCCCGCCGGAACCGAGCCCGCGGTTGACGTCTCCGTGATGAATCAGGGCGACTCCGACGAAACCGACATCGAGGTGACCGTCTCCGTCGACGGCGGTGATTCGCTCAGCGGGACGATCGACACCCTGGCCGCCGGTGAAACCGGCGTCGCCACCGTCCTGCTGACCCCCACTCCCACCGGAGAGGTCACCCTGGACGTCTCGGTAGCGACGGTCCCGGGCGAACAGGTCGCGGACAACAACGAAGCCTCTTACACCGTCAGCTTCGAGTAGCCGCCGTGCGCATCGCCTATCTCGGGCCGGCCGGTACCTTCAGCGAAGAAGCACTCCGACGCAGCGGTTTCGCGGGTGAGGGATTCACTCCCGTCCCCTGCGACACCATTCCCGAAGTCATCGAGTCGATTGGTGCCGGAACGGCCGATCGCGCCCTCGCACCGATCGAGAACTCGATCGAAGGTTCGATTCGTGGCACGCTTGACGGCCTTGTTGACCAGGCCGAACAGGTTTCGATCCTCGGTGAGTACGACCTCCAGATCCGCTCGGCCCTGATCAGCCGAAAAGACATCTCCCTCGGGAAAATCGAGGCCGTGATCTCCCACCCCCAGCCGCTGGCCCAATGCGCAAGATTCCTCCGCACCGAGCTGCCATCGGCACAACTGAAAGTTGCCGACAGCACCAGTTCGGCCGTCCTCGAAGTTTCCGGAAGCGAGCAGCCCTGGGCAGCGCTCGCTCCCGCTTCCGCGGCGGCGCTCTACGACTGCCGGATCCTCAGGGAGGGCATCGAAGACGAACCCGGAAACGTCACCCGCTTCGTCTGGCTCGGCGAGCCCGGCGCTCCGCCCGTGTCGGAATCGGCTGAAGTCTGGAAAACCACCCTTGTCTTCTGTGAACTGGGGGCCGACCACCCCGGGGCACTGGTTGACGCTTTGCTCGAGTTTTCCGACCGGGAAATCAACCTGGTCCGGATCGAATCCCGGCCGCGGCGACGCAAGCTCGGCAGCTATCTGTTCTTCCTCGACATCGAGGGCAAAGCAACAGACCCCGGAGTCGCCGAAGCGATCCAGGGTCTGGAAAGCAAAGCCGAATCGGTGATGGTCCTGGGTTCGTACCCGGGATCCAACACCGACCCTGCTGCCTAGTCTTCTTCCGAGACTTCCGGTTCGGCTTCGTCACCGGCTTCGGCTTCGGCTTCGGCTTCGGCTTCGAGCTCATCGGCCACTTCGGTCGTCGTCTCGTCAACCGCAGGATCGATCGGAGTCAGTTCGTCCTGCTCGAGTCCGTCTTCGTCAGCCGGCGCGCCTTCTGACTCAACCACCAGCGCCACGGCACTGATGTGGTCGCCTTCGCGTACGTTCATCGCCTTGACGCCCTGGGTGGCACGTCCGGTCTTCCGGATTCCTTCGACGGTAGTCCGCTGGACCATCCCGTTCTGGGTGATGAACAGCAATTCCTGATGTTCACGCACGATCAGGGCGCCGGCCAGGCCGCCCTTGGCCTCGGTCAGCTTGGCGGTGAGCACACCCTTCGTTCCACGGTTCTTGACCGGGTACTCGGAGATGTCTGTCCGCTTGCCGAATCCGTTCTCGGTGACGACCAGCAGTTCGGCGTCATCACGAGCGACCGCCAGGGCCAGCACACGGTTGCCCTTCTGGCCGACGTTCATCCCGCGTACACCGCTGGTGCCGCGACCCATCGGGCGCGTCTGGTCTTCGTTGAAGCGGGAAGCATGTCCCGACTTCGAAACCATCAGCAGGTCGTCTTCACCTGAAGTCAGCTGGACTCCGACCAGTTCGTCGGATTCACGGATCTTGATCGCGATGATTCCATCGGCTTCGATCCGCGTGTTGTAATCGATGAACTCGGTCTTCTTGATCTGGCCTTCCGCGGTCGCGAAGACGAGGTACTTGTTCTCCTTGAAATCACGGGTCGGGATGACGTCCATCACCCGTTCGCCCTCGCGGAGCGGCAACAGGTTGACCAGGGCACTGCCGCGGGCGGTACGCGCGCCTTCGGGCAGTTCGTAGACCTTCTTGCGGTAGACCTTGCCGAAGTTGCTGAAGAAGAGCAGGTAGTCGTGCGTCGAGCAGATGCGCAGGTGCTCGATGTAGTCGCCCTCCTTGAGGTTCATCCCGGTGACTCCGACGCCGCCGCGATGCTGCTGGCGGTAGGAATCAGGCGAGATCCGCTTGACGTAACCGGAGTTGGTCAGCGAGACGACCATCTGCTGTTCGGCGATCGTGTCTTCAATGTTGATGTCGCCACCGAAGGGCTGGATCTCGGTGCGGCGCTCGTCGCCGTACTTCTCGGTGATCTCGAGCAGCTCTTCACGCACGATCGCGTAGATGCGGTTTTCGTCCCCGAGGATCGCCCGGAGCTCTCCGATCAGTTCCATCAGCTCGGCATGCTCGGCCCGGATCTTGTCCGATTCGAGGGCGGTCAGGCGCTGGAGGCGCATGTCGAGGATTGCCTGGGCCTGTTCGCGGCTCAGCTCGAACTCGGCGATCAGTCCGTCGCGGGCGATGTCCGGATCGGAAGATCCGCGGATCAGGGCGATCACCGCATCGAGATTGTCGAGGGCGATCAGCAGGCCTTCCAGAATGTGGGCCCTGGCTTCTGCCCGGCGCAGCTTGAACTGGGTGCGCCTGGTGACTACCTCGCGCTGGTGCTCGACGTAGTACTTGATCATGTCCTTCAGGCCGAGCGTGCGAGGCACCCCTTCGACCAGGGAGACCATGTTCATGCCGAATGAAGTCTGGAGCTGGGTCTTCTTGTAGAGGTTCTCCAGGACCACGTTGGGGACCGCCCCGCGCTTGAGCTCGATCACCACACGCATACCGGTGCGATCGGTCTCGTCCCGCAGGTCGGAGATCCCTTCGAGCTTCTTGTCGCGGACCAGGGTGGCGATCTTGACGATGAAGCCCGCCTCGCCGCCCTTCTTGACGGTGAACGGGAGCTCGGTGACGATCAATGCGTCCTTGCCGCCCTTGAGCGGTTCGGAGTGGACCCTGCCGCGCACCCGGACGCTGCCACGGCCGGTGGCATAAGCCTCGCGGATGTTGGTCGGATCCATCACACCGCCACCGGGGAAGTCCGGGCCCTTGACGTGGTCCATCAGGCCTTCGAGATTGATCTCCGGGTCGTCGATGTAGGCGGCGACAGCGCCGGCTACTTCCGGCAGGTTGTGCGGCGGGATGTTGGTCGCCATGCCGACCGCGATGCCGGAAGCACCGTTGACCAGCAGGTTCGGGAAACGCGACGGCAGGACCAGCGGCTCACGCTGGGACTCGTCGTAGTTCGGTCCGAATTCGACCGTGTCCGAGTCGATGTCGCGCAGCATCTCGGTTGCGAGACGGGTCAGGCGGGCCTCGGTGTACCGCATGGCGGCGGCCGAGTCGTCGTCGATCGAGCCGAAGTTGCCCTGGCCGTCAGCCAGCGGGTAACGCAGGGAGAACTCCTGCGCCATGCGGACGAGGGTGTCGTAGATCGAGGCGTCGCCGTGGGGGTGGTACTTGCCCATGACTTCGCCGACGATCGTGGCGCTCTTCCGGTAAGGACGGTTCGGCTGGAGGCCGAGGTCGTGCATTGCGTAGAGAACCCGGCGGTGTACCGGCTTGAGGCCGTCCCGCACGTCGGGCAGGGCCCGCCCGACGATCACACTCATCGCGTAATCGATGTAAGACGAGCGCATCTCCAGTTCGAGTTCGCGCTCCTCGATGTGGCCAGTCAGTGCTTCAAGTGCCATCAGGCCACCATCTCCCTGGCTGAACTGAACAACGAGATCGGGCGGATCGGATCAGACATCGATGTTGCTCGCTTCCTTGGCGTAGGTCTCGATGAAGTCACGGCGGGGCGATACCTGGTCGCCCATCAGCATCGAGAAGATCTGGTCGGCGGCAGTCGCGTCTTCGAGCGTGACCCGCTGGAGCGTCCGGCTGGCCGGATCCATCGTGGTCTCCCGGAGCTGGTCGGCGTTCATCTCGCCCAGTCCCTTGAATCGGGTGAGTTGGACTCCGTGCTTGGCGAGATCCAGGACCGCCCGGTGGATATCGGCAAAGCCGTGGGCCTCTTCGAGGCGGTCCTTGAGCGTGACCTTGAACGGCGGTCGCCCGAAAGACGAAAGCAGCTGGGCGTGAACGTCAGCGAATCGCCGGTATTCGTTGCCTTCGAAGAGCCGTGCCGGCAGGGTGTGGTTCCGGGCAAGTCCGGATTTCTGGTGGACCGCCTTGACCAGTGTGTCTTCGCCCGCCTTCGAAAGGATCTCGGTGGTGAAGACGTCTTCCGGGGTGTCCGGCGCTTCGAGAACCTTGCGCACTTCGTCGATCGTGATCGCGGAGTTGTCGAGGATCTTCGACTCGGCCACGAACCGGATGACGTCATTGCCGAAGTCGGCCTGAAGCGCCGTTGACCAGCCTTCATATTCCTTGGACTGACGGGTGTAACTCTGCCAGCGGCTCTTGTTCAGCTTGAGGCTCTTGCCTTCCGAGTCAGTGACCTCGAATTCCTCGAGCCGGTCGCGGAGCAGCAGCTCCTCGAGCTCGGACTCCTTGTCGAGGTAAGTCTCCTGATTACCTCGCTTGACCTTGTAGAGCGGCGGCTTGGCGATGTAAACGAAGCCGGCGTCGATCAGGGGCTGCATCTGCCGGTAGAGGAAAGTCAGGATCAGAGTGCGAATATGGGCGCCGTCAACATCGGCGTCGGTCGCCATGATGATCTTGTGGTACCTGGCCTCCTCGAGATTGAACTCGTCGTGGATGCCGGTGCCGATCGCGGTGATCATCGCCTGGATCTCGTTGTTCGCGAGGACCTTGTCGATCCGGCTCTTCTCCACGTTGAGGATCTTGCCTCGGAGTGGGAGCACCGCCTGGGTCGAGCGGTCGCGGGCCTGCTTGGCCGAGCCACCGGCCGAGTCGCCCTCGACCACGAACATCTCGGCGTGCTGCGGGTCGCGCACGGTGCAGTCGGCGAGCTTGCCGGGCAGGGTCGAGTTCTCGAGCGCCGACTTGCGGCGAGTCAGGTCGCGGGCCTTGCGGGCCGCCATGCGGGCGCGGGATGCCTCAACCGCCTTGGTGATGATCCGGCGAGCCTCCCCCGGGTTTTCCTCGAGGAACTCGGCGAGTTTCCGGTTGACGGTCTCTTCGACAAGTCCGCGAATCTCCTGATTGCCGAGTTTGGTCTTGGTCTGGCCTTCGAACTGCGGGTCGTGGAGCTTGACCGAGATGACCGCGGTCAGGCCTTCACGAACGTCCTCGCCGGCGAGGTTGTCGTCCTTTTCCTTGAGGATCCCCTTGCCACGGGCGTAAGCGTTGAGGGTCCTGGTCAGGGCGGACCGAAAGCCCGACATATGGGTGCCGCCCTCGTGGGTGTTGATGTTGTTGGCAAAGCTGAAGATCGACTCCTGGTAGGAGCCGTTCCACTGCATCGCGACTTCAACCGAGCCTTCTTCTTCGTCGCCCTCGAAGTAAACGACCTTCTCGTGCATCGCTTCTTTGTTCTCGTTGAGGTAACGAACGAAATCCTCGATGCCACCGTCGTACTTGAAGGTGACCTTGTCCCCTTCGGCACGCTGGTCGTCGAGTTCGATCTTCAGGCCGCGGGTCAGGAAGGCGGTCTCGCGGAGGCGGTCGGCCAGCGTCGTGAAGTCATAGTCGACTACTTCAAAGATCTCGCTGTCGGCCAGGAAAGAAATCTCGGTTCCGTGTCCCTTGGTCGGCTCGCCCTTGGTCAGGTCACCCTGGGGGCGGCCACGCACGTAATCCTGGTCCCAGAAGAATCCGTCGGTCTGGATCCGCAGGTGCAGTTCTTCGGAAAGCGCGTTGACCACGGAAACTCCTACTCCGTGTAGTCCGCCGGAGACCTTGTAGCCGCCGCCGTCGCCGAACTTGCCGCCGGCGTGGAGCACGGTCAGGACGACCTCCGCCGCGGGGCGCTGCTCCTTCTCCATGATGCCGACCGGGATGCCACGACCGTTGTCGCTGACGCTCACCCGGTTGTCCGGATGGATGACTGCAACTACTTCGTCGCAGTGGCCAGCGAGGGCTTCGTCAACCGAGTTGTCGACGATCTCGTAAACGAGGTGGTGCAGCCCGCGGGGGCCGGTCGAACCGATGTACATGCCCGGTCGCTTGCGAACGGCCTCGAGGCCCTCCAGGACAGTGATGTCCTCGGCGCCATACGAGGCGTCCGACTTGCTCTTGTTATCAGCCAATTACTACCTTTCAGGAAACTGTTTGCGGACACGTTGTGGGACGGGTCACTGCCTGAAACTACGAGCCCCGGTATTCCGCGAATAGACCGGTAATTATACCAGTCACCGGCGGATTACCTCCCCTCCCTGAACTTAAAAAGCCCTGCAAAACACCACTTTTTGTAGAGTTACGGAAACCCCTTCGTGGTGTCTGGTCAGCTTTGGGCCCGAAAACGCAGTTTTTCGGGTGCTGCACGGTCCATCAGCGAAGCGAGTTTCTCCAGGAGCTGGGGGCTCATCATCTCCAGTTCATTCGCCCAGATCGTGTTTTCGCACTCGATTGTCACAGTTCCTTCGTGCTCTTCGAGCACTTTGGTGACGGTCGCGATCTGAGTCCCTACAGCGGCCGGCCAGAGCCTCTGGATCTCCGCCAGGGGCGTTTTTGGCGCGACCGGGTCCAAAGCCCGGTCGAGGGCCTCGCCGATCCGCTTCGGCCGGTTGGTCCTCCCCCGTCGGTCCCTCATCCGTCGTCACCATCCCCCGGCCCCGGCGGATCCGCTTTCGCTTTGGTCGGGATCTCCGAGAATTCGACCTTGGCCAAGTCGTGGCGGTCGGGGACGAGTTCGGTCTCGGCCGCGGTGATGACGCTCTGGCCGCCCTCGAGCAGCCGGGAGACCAGCCGGTCGCGACGCTCGCCATCGAGCTCGCTCATCACGTCATCCAGGAGCATCAGGGGTGCCGGGGCGCCGCCGGCAAGCAGGGCGTTTCTTTCCGCGAAGAGCAGGGTCAGCAGGCCGAGCCGTTGCTGCCCCTGCGAGCCAAACCGGCGGAGCTGACGGCCGTTGAAGTCGAGCCTGACTTCGTCGTGGTGCGGTCCCCAGGATGTGCGGCCAAGGCGGATGTCGTTCTCCAGACGTTCCTCGAGGCCGACCCGGATCTCCCCGGCGTCAGTGGAAGATCCCGGCCGGTATTCGATCGCGCTTTCACCGACCAGCCCCAGCTCGACAGCGAGCTCAGGGAAAAATCCCGCCAGCTCGGCCACCGCCTCCGAGCGAACCGTGCTGAGGGCCGCGCCCGATTCAGCGACTTGCTGGTCCCATGTCGAAAGCTGCTCACGTGCCCCCTCGCCGGTCTGAATCCGCGCTATCAGTGCATTCCTCTGTGCCAGGGCACGGCCGAATTTTTTCCTCAGTCCCGCCCTTGCCGGCCACCTGGCGGCGATGTATGAATCGAGGTGGGCCCGGCGAACCGCCGGCGGACCTTTGACCAGCTCCAACCGGTCCGGGGAGAAAACTGTGACCATCGGGCGATAGCCTGCGGCATCAGCGCGCTCGATCGCCGCCCCGTCCATCGTGAACCGCGAGCCTTCGCTGCGGCTGGTGGCGGACATGAACTCGTGGCCTATGCCCTGGTCATCACTGACCGAGATCCGGCAGCGGGCGTAGGTCGCGCCGAAAGGAATCAGGTCCCGCCGGTCGGCGGTCCGGAACGATCGCCCGGTCAAGCCGAAGTAGATCGCTTCCACCAGGTTGGTCTTGCCTGCCCCGTTCGGTCCGACGATTGCGGTGAGGTGCGGGTCCAGATCCAGCTCGGCCCCGCTTAGCGACCGCATGCTGTCGGCCGCTACCCGGACCACCCGCATTTCTACTCGTTCAGGCGGATCGGCATGACGAGGTAACGGTAGTCGTCACCTTCCACCGGTTGAAGCAGTCCCGGGCGGAGCGGGGAGATCAGCCGGAGCAGGATCTCGTCTCCCTGGATCGCCTCGATGCCGTCGCGGAAGAATTCGTGATTGAACCCGATGCTCAGTTCTTCACCTTCGAAGCTTGCCGGGAGCTTCTCTTCGGCGTCACCCAGTTCCGGAGTGTCGGCGGAGATGGTGATCTCCCCCGGGCTGAGGGTCACCTTCAGGGGCCGGTTCTTCTGGGCCATCTGACTGACCCGCTTCACCGACTCGAGCAGCTCCGTCCGCGGCAGGCGCACGTCGTGTTCGTAGGTCTCCGGAAAAAGCTGTTGGTACTTCGGGAACTGTCCGTCGACTGTCGTCGTCGAGAGGATGGCTCCGTCGACCACGAAGATCACGACCCGGTCGGTAACTGTGAGCTTGATCGATTCGGCTTCGGAAGCGGAAAGCAGGCGTGAAAGCTCCTTCAGGGCCTGAGCCGGGATGTTCTTGTCGAGGTCAACCGCAACCGGTTCCTTCAGCAACGTCCGCTTGACCGCCAGCCGGTACGAGTCGGTTGCGACCATCGTCATCTCGCCACCCGAGGCCAGCACCTGGACGCTGGTCAGCACCGGGCGCATGTCGTCACGTGAAGCTGCCCTGGCCACCAGGTCGATGGTCTCGAGCAGTGAGTCGCGGGCCAGAGAGATCGTTTCTTCCCCGGTCTGCGGCAGTGGCGGGAAGTCGTCGCTCGCCAGAGTGCGGATGTGGAAGTTGGAACTGCCCGACGTGATCTCCACGTCACGTTCAGCGGTGCGGTACTCGATCTCCGACTGGCCGGAGCCGAGGAGACGGGATATGTCAGAGAACAGCCGACCGGGAAGAAGGATCTTGCCGTCACCTTCGATCGTGCCTTCAACGTGCACCGGAACTCTGAGGCTCAGGTTGCCGTCAGTCGAGCTGAAAGAAAGCAGGCCTTCTTCAACGGTGAGGAGGATGCCTCCCAGGGCAGGGGTGCCTCCACCCGTGGCGATGGTCCTCGCAACCAGGGCGAGTTTGCTGGACAACTCCGCGTTCTTTATTGAGAACTTCAAATCTTCTTACCTCTATTGATTAGGTAGGTCTGTGGAAAGTATGGGAAACCGCCACAAACCGCATGGAGATCAAGTTTGCTCTGTGGATTGAGCATTGACTCAATTGGATTGTCGCAACTGATGCGGCGGTTCATCAGGCGCCCGGGTCGGGACTGTGGATGGTTGCACGCAGGGTGTCCACAGCCGTAGTGATCTCCGGATCGACCGAAAGGCGCTGGTCGATCCTGTTGATCGCGTTGAGGATGGTGGAGTGATCGCGGCCCCCGTAGAACTCGCCGATCTGGGGCAGGGAGAGACCGGTCATTTCCCGGGTGAGGTAGATCGAGATGTGGCGGGCGGTGACGGTATTGCGGTCGCGCTTGGGGGAAGCGAGGTTCTCGGGGTCAGTCATGAAGTGGTGGGCGACGGCAGTCCGGATGCCTTCAGGGGTGATATGGGCGGAATCAGTCTTCCTGGTGGGAAAGACGCGGCTGATGAGGTCGGAGCTCAACGGGACGGAGCTGAGGGAGGCCTCGGCGATGGTCCTGGTCAAGGCGCCATGGAGCTGACGGAGGTTGGTCTCAACCCTTCTGGCAAGCAGGGTGAGGGCTTCCTGGTCGTTGATCTCGAGGCCGGCTTCAGTGACGAGGTGGCGAAGGACCGTCAGGCGGGTGGCCAGGTTGGGTGAGTCGAGGGGAACGGTGAGGCCCCACTCGAAACGGTCACTGAGGCGGTCAGCGAGTGTGGATAACTCGGCCGGGGTGCGATCGGCGGAAAGCACGATCTGGCTTCCGGATTCGTGGAGCGCGTTGAAGGTGTGGAAGAACTCTTCTTCGGTAGCGGGTTTGCCGGCGATGAACTGGATGTCGTCGATCAGGAGCACGTCGATGTCGCGGTAGCGGCGCTTGAACGCACCGATGCCGTCAGCTTTGATCGAAGTGACGAACTCAGCGGTGAAAGCTTCGGCATTTGTATAGAGGA
Source organism: Solirubrobacterales bacterium (assembly GCA_051306195.1). Taxonomy (GTDB): domain Bacteria; phylum Actinomycetota; class Thermoleophilia; order Solirubrobacterales; family 70-9; genus 67-14. The sequence goes on along the minus strand of JBPPMT010000029.1, from coordinate 2,525 downwards.
CCTTGAGCTCCGGAACGTTCTGCTCGAGGTAATTGGCGATGGCGCCGAGCAGGTGTGTTTTGCCGAGTCCGGGTGGACCGTGCAGAAAGAGGGGGTTGTAAGCCTCCGAAGGCGCCTCGGCGACAGCGAGCGCCGCGGAGTGGGCGAGGTGGTTTCCGGGGCCGATGACGAAGCGGTCAAAGACGTGGGTCGGGTTGGGGCCGGGCGACTTGATGCTCGCCGGCCCGGGGGCCGGCTCCGGCGTGGCCGGCTCGAAGGTGATCGCGGTGACCGACGGATCAGCGTCACCGATCGCGGTGAGGATCATCTTCGAGTAGCGCCGCTCGACCCAGGTTGAAACCGATGCGGGAGCTTCGAGGTGAAGGGTGTCGCCACGCACGGCGACGGGGGTGACCGGAGCCAGCCACATCCGGTAGGTGGGCTCCGGGAGGCTCGCCGAAAGCTGCCTTCTCACTTCCGCCCAGATGGTCTCGAGCGATCTACCGGAATCGGCGGAAGGTGGCTTGGTAGGTGGATTTGCGGGTTTGACGGAAGCGTGCATGGTCGGTCGGGACTGGCTCTGGAACAGTGAGCGCCGACCATACATCCGGTGGCTCGCGAGGTGGGAGCCCGCTCCGCAAATCGCGGATTAAAGATCTCGGGCGGACGGTTCCTGCGGAAGCACGTATACTGCCCGATCCGATGAAGCGTACTTACCAACCAAAGAAGCGCAAGCGAGCGAAGACCCACGGTTTCCGTGTCCGGATGAGTACCAAGGGTGGACGTGATGTCATCCGTCGCCGCCGGCGCAAGGGCCGCAAGCGGCTCGCCGTCTGACGATGTCGGATTCCGGCGCTGGGTCCCCCAGGCGCCGACGGCTTTCCCGCAGCGGAGACTTCAAGCGGGTCTACAAAGAAGGGTCGTCGAAGGCGACCCGCCACCTCGTTCTGTACTCATTCGATCGCGGTGCTGAGAGCCCCGACGAGATCCGTTTGGGCATCTCAGTTTCGAAGAAACTGGGTGACGCCGTGGCCAGGAACCGGGTGAAGCGGGTGCTGAAGGAAGCGTTCTGGATCAAGGTCGACCGTGAGCAGGCAGAGCAGGACTTCGTGTTGGTCGCCCGGCCCAGTGTGGGTGAAGTGATCGAAGAGAGAGGGCTCGACGGAGCCCTCGAATGCGTTGAAGAGGTAGTCGAGTTGACCCGGGGGAAGCGTTCCACGTGAAACGGATTTGGCTCGCTCCGGTATTCGCCTATCGCCGCTGGCTGTCGCCGATCTTGCCCAGCCGGTGCAAGTACGAACCCAGTTGTTCGACCTATACCGTGCAGGCGGTAGAACGTTTCGGCGTCCTACGGGGTACAGTTCTCGCCTGCTGGCGCATCCTGCGCTGCAATCCTTTCAGCCACGGCGGCTTTGACCCCGTGCGGGAAACATTCACTTTGAAGGTCGGTCCCATGGATCCGGCTGATTACCACGGAGAGACCACACCGCGTTGATTCCAATCGCCATAACTACAGCCGCAAACATCCTTCAGCCGCTGATCGATGTTGCCAATGGCGTCCTCTCCTTCTTCCACGACAGCCTCGGGCTTCAGTGGGGCTTCGCGATCATCCTGCTGACGATCGTCACCCGGGCACTGTTGATCCCACTCACTTACAAGCAACTCAAGGGAATGCGGGCCCTTCAGGCCTTCCAGCCCCAGATCAAGGCCCTTCAGGAGAAGTACAAGAACGATCGCCAACGTCTCTCGCAGGAGATGATGAACTTCTACAAGGAGAACAAGATTAATCCTCTTGCCTCCTGTATTCCGCTCCTGGCGCAGCTTCCGATCTTCATCACGCTCTTCTACACACTCAAGGGCCCGCTTCGAGAAGACATGTGTGGCCAGCAGGAGATGTCCTGCGGCGACGTTCCTTTCAATGCGGTCCAGAGCTCGGCGACGGCAGCTGATTTCCAGGACAAGATCCCGAGTCTCGTTGATGCCGGAACCGTCACCCAGGGCCAGGCCGAGAACGTCTTCAACCACTTCGCCACGATCAAGCCGCTGACCGCCAGCGTTTCCAGTTTCGGCGAGTCGTTCTTCTTCATTCCCGACCTCACCGCCAACGCAGTCGGCGCTGTCCTGATCACCCTGATGGTCCTTTATGTAGGCACCCAGCTGATTTCAGGACTGATCACCGCGACCACCGGCGACCGCAACCAGAAGATCCTGATGCTGGTCCTGCCTTTCATCTTCATTCCGTTCATCATCTCCTTCCCCGCCGGTCTGGTCCTCTACTGGATCACGACCAACGTCTGGACGATCGGCCAGCAGGCAGCAGTGAACAAGTTCATCCCCGCGCCGGTGATCCCGACACCGGAAATGGCGGCTGCAGCGAAGCCCCCGCCCCCGCCCCCGAAGAAAAAGAAGCGCCGGCGGTAGCCGGAACCCCATGGCACCTGAATCGGAAGAACTGACCGACTGGCCCGACGACCCGGGCGAGCGGATCCGCCTGGTGGTTGGCCGGGTCCTGGAGCAGCTCGAACTCGAAGGCACCGTCGAAATCA
>JBPPMT010000005.1:0-3791 GCA_051306195.1 Solirubrobacterales bacterium | reverse complement strand
GGGTACACAGCCTGGAGGCCGATGATTCGGAAAGCTTCCGGTCCTACGATGAAAAAGGGGCTTTCGCGCGGGAGCAGCTCCTGACGCTGGTTCCGGACGGCTTTTCTTTCGAAGGCAAGCGGATCCTGGACTTTGGTTGCGGTGCCGGTCGGACGCTTCGCCATTTCCTCACGGAAGCGGAAGCCGGTGAGTTCTGGGGTGCCGACATCGATCTAACGAGCATCGACTGGCTTCAGGACAACCTCTGTCCGCCGCTGAATGTGGTCCAGTCGGGGGTCGATCCACCGCTCCCGTTCGAATCCGAATCCTTCGACCTGGCGTGGGCGATCTCGGTTTTCACCCACCTGGACGGAAATTCAGCCGACTGGCTGCTTGAGCTCCACCGAATCCTGAAACCCGGCGGACTGCTGATGGCCAGCTATATGGGTGAATGGAATTCGGAGTTGATCGCGGGCGAAGAATGGGACGAAGACCGGATCGGCATGAACGTTCTTTTCCACGATCGTCCGTGGAGTGACGGCGGTCCGATGGTCCTGATGTCGGACTGGTGGGTCAAGGAGCACTGGGGACGGGCGTTCGAGTTCGTGGTGGCCAGTCCCTGGGTTCACAACCAGTGCTGGCTCATGATGAGAAAGAAGGAAGTCTCGATCACACCGGAGGAGTTGCTTGCTCCCGGTTCCGACCCGCGCGAGTGGACCGCTCTCCGGCACAACCTGGAGCAGACGCGCCGGGAAGTCGAGCAGCTCGGCGAGTACATAAGTGACGAGGGCGACCGGGCCGAGGGTGCCGGTGCCGCTTACGAGAATTCGCTGAGCTGGCGCCTGACCCGACCGGTCAGGGCACTCGGTCGCCGTTTCGGCTCCCGCTGATTCACCTGCCCTGATTCGCGATCTTGTTGCATTCGGTGCGCCAGTTGTGAGCGGAACTGCTCCAGGTTGCCGTTATGGGACCGAATACCGGGAAAAGGCGGGCTGAGCGGGGATCCGTTTCGATCGAGCTGATCGGTGCGCTGCCGATCGTCCTGCTCTCGTTGCTGGTGGCAGCCCAGATCACGATCGCCGGTTACGCGCTCTGGTCGGCCGGGATCGCCTCCCGCGCCGGAGCGCGCGCCGTATTGACCGGCAAGGCTCCCCGTGGAGCGGCAGAGAACTCGCTCCCCGGCCCTCTTCGCCAGGGCCTGAAAGTCAGTGAGGAGGACGGGGTCCGGGTCGGGGTGAAGATCCCGGGGCTGATTCCGGGCTTCCCTGATTCGTTCGTCTACGGATCGAGTTCCCTCGGTGAGGGCTGAACATGGCTGGTCCAGGCAATCAAAGCGGGCAGGCTTCGGTGGAGGCAGTCGCTGGCATCGCGGCATTACTGCTCGCCGCCCTGCTCTGCCTCCAGTTCCTGGCCGCTGGTTACTCCGCCACGCTGGCTGACGGCGCCGCAGCGGCCGGAGCGGTCGCTCTGGTTCGCGGTGAATCGGTTGATTCGGCGGTACGGGAGGCACTTCCAGGATGGGCCAGGTCACGGTTTTCGGTTCGGCGCCTGGGCGATCGGGTAGAGGTCCGGCTGCGGCCACCGGCGCTTTTCGACTCGCTTGCGGAAAAGCTGGCGCTCACCTCTGAAGCATCGGCCAGGTCCGGATGAGCGCGGGAGTCTCCAGGCGAACCCTGGTCACCTCCCTTCCGGGGGCAAGGGGTGCCCGGGCAGTGGCGGCCCTCGCTGCGGTTTCAGCAGCCGGGCAGGACGGCGCCGCGGTGCTTTTCGAGATCACGGACAGCAAGCCGAAACCGGCGACCATGATCGCGACATCTCCGGCGAAGGCACTGGAAGAAAAGCTCGATCCAGGGGGCGGTGGTTATACGGCGAGGACCCGCGGCCGACTCTGCGTGGTCACGGTTCCCGAGGGCGACGATCCGTTCGGAGTCGTGGTCGAGGTGATCAGGCGGCTGCCGCTCGGAACGCCCTGGGCAATCAGTGCGACGGGGCCTGGTTACCAGCGTGCGCTCGAAGCAGGGTTGCGGGTTGACCGGATAGTCATCCGTGCGGATTCGTCCGAGGATGGCGGGCACCGAGCCCTGCTCGACCTCGCGGTACTCGAGGCGGAAGCCGTCGCCGGGATCGTGGAGGTCTTGGATTCCGAGCCAGGCAGGCTGATCGCGAGGAGGGCATTGGCCGGCTCGTCCGGACGCGAACCCCGGGAGCGTAGGAAGGCGCGTCCCCGGCTGCTCCGCGAGAAGGGCCAGGCGACCCCGCTCGTCCTCGGCGCTGTTTTCGTTCTGACCCTCGGGACGGTTGCCCTGGTGGCAATTGCCGGAGCGATCACCGGCAAGGCCCGGGCCCAGACCGTGGCCGACCTGTCAGCACTCTCAGCAGCCCGGTCGATGAAAGACGACCTGCCTCGCCTGCTTGCCCCGCCGACACTTCCCAACGGACTTCCGAATCCGGCTCACATGACCAAGTTCGAATACCTCGCGAGGGCCCGGTTCACGGCCGTCCGGATCGCCGTCCAGAACGGGGCATCCCCGGTCCGGGTGTCGATCCGGTTTCCCGACAGCTATTCGTTCGCTCCGGTAAGGACCCGGGTGACCGTGCGGTCAAGGGTGGGAGGGGGCAGTGGTGGATCGACCGACTGGGCTGAAGCGCGGGTCGGGGCACCGATTTCCATGGGCTCGGTACCGGCGATGGCCAGCGGTGGTGGCTACAGCGGACCGCTCGCCGAGAGACAGGGCCAGGGCATGAGGCCGGACGTCGCTGCAGCATTTGACCTGATGCTCGCCGCTGCTTCGGCCGCCGGGGTAACTCTCACAATCAACTCTGCATTCCGGTCTGATGCCGAGCAGGCGGCACTGTTTGCGGCCAATCCGAACCCGACTATGGTTGCTCCACCGGGCACATCGCTCCATCGCTGCGGTACCGAGCTCGACCTCGGAGCCTCGGACGGATATTCCTGGCTGGCAGCCAACGCCAGCCGTTTCGGATTCGTCCAGCGCTATAGCTGGGAGGCCTGGCACTACGGATTCACCGAAGGTCCCGCACCCTGCTCCGAGGCAGGCAACTCGGTGGGGGCAGCGGGAGGAAACGGCGACCCGTCAAGTTCGTTCACGGACTCGCTTCCTTCCTTCGTGCCGAAGAGATATCGCAAGCCGATCCTGGCTTCGGCCGTGAAGTGGAACGTCTCGGCGGCGTTGCTGGCGGCCCAGCTCTACGCCGAATCGAACTTCGATCCAAACGCGAGCTCATCGGCCGGTGCCCAGGGGATCGCCCAGTTCATCCCGTCCACCGCCGCCGCATACGGACTCGGTGACCCTTTTGATCCGGTCGCGGCGATCGACGCGCAGGGGCACCTGATGAGTGACCTGCTCAAGCAGTTCGGCTCGCCCAGCCTCGCCCTTGCCGCCTACAACGCCGGGCCCGGAGCAGTCGCGCCCTGCGAATGCATCCCGCCGTACCCGGAGACTCAGGCCTACGTGGCGAAGATCCTCGCCTTGCTCGGCGGTGTGGGATCCATCGCCCCGATTCCGATGGAAGTGGAGCTGGTCAAGTAACAAGTCAGATATCGGAATTCGATGACTGTTTCGGAAACAGATTACAATTGGCACCATGACCGCAAAGATCGATCGCCGCCGCAGGAGAACCCAGAAGGCCGTGCTGGACGCGGCCGAAGAGCTCTTCGTCGAAGTCGGATATCGATCGGCCAGCCTCGAGGCGATCGCCGATCGAGCTGACGTCGCGGTCAGCTCGATCTACTTCAACTTCGAGGGCGGCAAGAGCGACCTCTACCTGGCGCTGGCGGAACGGGCGGCGGT
>JBPPMT010000152.1:0-8039 GCA_051306195.1 Solirubrobacterales bacterium | reverse complement strand
CTGCCCATCGATCGCTCGCCTGATCGTGAATCTCGCGCATGATCTGCTCAAGCGTGGTCTCGACTCGCCATCCAGGGTAGTGCGACTGAAAGTGGGCGTTGCTGCCGATCCACCAGCGGTGATCGCCGATTCGGTTGGTCTCGTCGTAGCTGCGCTCGATCGGACGGCCGCTGATCTGCTCGGCGAGCTCGATTGCTTCGAGCACCGATGCATTGCTGGTGCGGCCGCCGCCGATGTTGTAGATCTCGCCGACGCGCGGCTCGTCTGCGAACAGCTCGAACGCGCGAACGAGGTCGCGGCTGTGGATCGCGTCGCGAACCTGCTTGCCCCCATAGCCGTAGATCACATAAGGGGTTGCGGTGATCGCGCAGCGCATCACGTAACCGAGGAAGCCATGGAGTTCGGTCGCGGAGTGCGCCGGGCCGGTAAGAGTTCCACCGCGAAAGACACAGGTCGGCATACCGAAGTAACGGCCGTACTCCTGAACCATCAGATCTCCAGCCAGCTTTGAGACGCCGAACAGACTATGCAGGCAGGAGTCGATCGACATCGTCTCGTCGATGCCTTCGTAGAACGGGTGGTCTTCGGGTAGCTCGAGGCGGGTCTCGTGCTCGATAAGTGGCAGTGCGTTCGGCCGGTCGCCATAGACCTTGTTCGTAGAGCAGTAGATGAACGGAGCCTCGGGAGCGGCTTGGCGGGTCGCTTCGAGCAGGTTCATCGTTCCGCCTGCATTGACGTCGAAGTCGGTCAGCGGCTCCTTGGCCGCCCAGTCGTGGGACGGCTGGGCGGCGGCGTGGATCACGGCGTGCGTGTTGCTCCCATAACGGATCAGGAGTGCGGCTAGACCCTCGCGGTCGCGGATATCGAGTTCAAAGTGCGAGTACCTGGAGCCGAGATCGCGCTCGAGTACAGCCCGGTTCCATGCCGTTGAAGCGGATTGGCCGAAGAACCGGGCGCGCATGTCGTTGTCGACACCAACGATCTCGTGGCCAAGGCCGGCAAAGTGACGTGCGGCCTCGGAGCCAACCAGGCCACAGGATCCAGTAATGAGTACAACGCTCATCTAAGGGGAAGCTCGGCGGAGTGACAGTCGCGGCGAGCGGTAAATACAGAAACCCCGCACTCCGACCGACCGAGGGGCGTATCACGATGCCCCTCATCTCGGCTAGGCTTTCGCCGATTCATCCGCAAGGATTCGTGGCATGTGACAAAGGGGGTGACAAGTGACGAAGGATACTGCGCCGGGAGGTACGAAACCACGGCGGTCCGATGAAGAAGTCGTTGTAGAAAGCCCCATAGGGCTGGTCGAAGCGAGCCCGTCGCAGTCAGATGTTCCCGTTTGGGACCTTCGTGGTCTGATGGTTCGGCGGTTCACCGTCATCGTCGATATGTTCGCCCTCCTGGTAGTCGGCGCGTTGACGATTCTGTTGCTGACGATTGCCGATCGGCCGATCCTGCCAGGGGACGTAGGGCTGTTCCTTGCTTTTACACTTTTGTGGCCGGTGGTCGGGGTAGCGATGCGCGCCTACCACCCTCATTCCGTTGGACGTGGTCTCACCGTTACGGCCGCCGACGAGTTCCTGGCGATCGTCGGAACCGCCACGATCTGGAGCTGGTTCCTGCTCGTCGCGCGCTCGGTCTCCCACGAAGGAGAAATCACTCAGCTTCTGCCTTCGCTGACGATCTGGGTCCTCTCCATTGTCTCAGTGCTCTTCGCACGCAGCTTGTTGCGGCGGTTTGCGCGGCGGCGCGGCTGGTACCAGCAACAGGTGCTGTTGATCGGCAGGCAAAACGATTCCGAGAAGGTGAGTTCGCGAATCGGCCGCCATCCTGAATGGGGGCTGACCATGGCCGGCAAAATCGACGTAGATGCATCCGGTGGCAACTCGGCTGGGGAGCCCGTCGACGGGGAGAGCCTGCTCGCGGCAGCCCGCGACCTGGAGGTCTCGCGCGTGATTTTCGCGAGCCCACCTGAACAGCTCAATGCCAGCACAGACCTGACGCGTGCTTTCATCGAGTCAGGCGTGCAGGTCGACTTTGTCCCGGGAGAGGCCGAGATCCTGCGCTCTGGAGCCGAAATCAGCGATATCGAGGGTTTGCCGCTGATCTCGATGCCGGGCGCCCGCCCACCGCGGTCCCGGGGGATCCTCAAGCGTGGAATAGATCTCTGCATTGCGGTGCCTGCGCTGACCCTCGTTTCTCCCTTGCTCGCTTTTGCGATGTTGCGGATTCGGTTCAGCTCGCCCGGGGGCGTCTTCTACCGGCAGCCCCGCGCAGGGCTCAACGGACGCCCCTTCGATCTGCTGAAGTTGCGGACGATGGTCTCCGATGCCGACACGGCTCTCGACGGCTACAACAGCCTCATCAAGGCCCAGGATGATCCGCGGGTGACCAAGGTCGGTTCCTGGCTCAGACGACGTTCGATCGACGAACTGCCGCAACTGTGGAACGTGATCAAAGGTGAGATGAGCCTCGTCGGCCCCCGACCCCTACCGCTCGAGCAAGACGCTCAGGTCGCCCATCGGTACGAGCTCCGGCGTCATGTGCGTCCCGGTATGACGGGTCTCTGGCAAGTCAACGGCCGCTCCGACATCCCCTTCCACGACATGCTCCGACTTGACTACAGCTACGTTCTCAATTGGTCGCTTGCGCTCGACATCAAGCTGATGACGCAGACGATCGCAGCCGTGCTGGGAGGGCGCGGCGCCTATTGAGCGGCACCCCCACCCGAATGGAGGGCCACACCCGTTCCTGGTCTGATCGAGAGTCGCTGGTCTCAGCCGCCGCCTGGCTGACGCCGGTGATCCTGATCGTCTACCTGGGCATCAACAATGGGGGGTTCGACGCGGTCGTCCTGGGCAAGGCCGGGGTCGTTGTCTGGTGGTGCGTCTTACTCGGGATCCTGTCCGGCCTGTTGCCAGCGCAGGGGTTGCCGCGCGCGGCCTGGGTGGCCGGGGGCCTGCTGTGTGGCTTCGCGATCTGGACGGGACTGGCGATCATCTGGTCAGAGAGCGCCGAGCACACGGCTTACGAGCTCGGTCGCGTCGCGACTCTGCTCGGAGCCTTCACGATCGCTGCGCTGTTTCGTGGTACCGCCAATCTTCGTCGAGTCTGCGCGGGGGTCGCCGTCGGCGTCGTTGTGATCACCCTGGTCGCGCTTGCCTCCCGTCTGCACCCGCAGTGGTTCCTGGATGACATTGCTACTGACTTCGTGACGCAGGCCGGACGACTCAACTATCCGGTCGGATACTGGAACGGGCTCGCAGCCCTGATCGCCCTCGGACTTCCTCTTCTCGTCTCGTTCGGAGCAGCTCCCGGGCGCTCCTTGGTCCGCGGCCTCGCGACAGCGTGCCTGCCGGCGCTGGGACTGGCCGTCTATCTGACCGTCTCACGCGGCGGTCTCGCCGTCGCCCTGATCGGGGTCGCGGCGCTGGTAGTCCTGCATCCGCGGCGCTGGTCGCTGGTGGTGCCGCTGCTGCTCGGCGCGATCGGCAGCGTTGTCGTTGTCGCTTATGCGAGCGGCCTGCATGAGCTGGTCGACGGTGTCAGGAGCCAGACTGCATACGATCAGGGCACCAACCTTGCCGTTGCCCTGTTCATCGTCTGCGCACTGACGGGGTTGGTCGGCGTTGCCCTTTCCCGTGTTACCGGCGGTCTGCAGGACCCGGCGTTCAGGATCGACCGGCGGACGTTCTGGTGGATAGTCGGCAGCATTTCGATAGTTGCCGTTCTGGCGGCAATCGTTCTGGGGGTACCGGGTGAGGTTGCCGACCGTTGGCAGGATTTCAAACAGCCGGTCACGCCTGATGCCGGGGCCGGTCGCTTCACCGCCGCCAGTGGCAGCGGCCGCTTCCAATGGTGGAGTTCGATTATCGATGCCGGCCAATCCAACCCGATTCTCGGGATTGGGCCAGGTACTTTCGAGTTCTGGTTTGCCCGCGGTGACGTCACTGCCACCGGCTACATCACCGAGGCCCACTCCGTCTACTTCGAGGCTTTCGGTGAAGCCGGGATTCTCGGCTTCCTGCTGATCTGCGGATTCTTCGTTGCGACCATCTTCAGCGGGCTGCGCTCTTCGATTCGATCGTGGAACTGGCGCACGATCGAACCTGAGTATGCCGCCGCGACGGCAGCGTTGATTGTCTTTGCCGTGGCTGCAACGATCGACTGGGTGTGGGAACTGGGAGTCGTCGCAGTTGCTTTCATGTTGCTCGCAGGTGCACTTGTCGGCAATGCGCGGCCGCCCGCCGCCAGACGCTCCAGCGAGGCGTCCTCCAGCGAGGTTCGATCTCGCACTTCGTCGGCCACAGTCGCTTTCGTTGCGGTGGTGGCTCTGGTCGCCGTCGGAACGCCGCTTCTGACCGCCGCCGCCATCCGTTCGTCTCAGGCGGCGTTCCGCGAGGGAGATTTCGAGGAAGCGCAGTCCCAGGCACAGAAAGCCGGGGACTTGATGCCGTTCGCCGCAACCCCCGTGCTTCAAGAGGCTTTCGTGTTCGAACGGATCGGTGAGCCCCAGTCCGCCGTCCGGGCGGCGCGAACGGCTGTTGAGCGCGAATCTACGAACTGGGCCAATTGGTACGTGCTTTCGCGAATGGAATCCGAAGCCGGTAATGAGGCGCTCGCGGCCAAGGCCTACCAGCGCGCCAGAGAGTTGAATCCGCGCTCGGAGTTGTTTGTCCAGGAGCCAGGCGGGTAGGAATTTGGCCAGATCCTGGAACCGAGCAATCGGAGGCGCTATCATCCCTCGCTTGATGAAGACACTTTTTGCCATAGCACTCGTCTCTTTCGTAGCCGCATCGCCTGTGACTGCGAGCGCGGCCCCGCAAGGAAGCGCCTGCGGCGTTTACTGCGAGCACATCCCTAACGGAGGCGGCAACGGCGGTAACGGTGGCGGCAACGGAGGCAACGGTGGTAACACCGGCGGCAACGGTGGAAACACCGGAGGCAACGGTGGCGGCAACTCCGGAGGCAACAGCAACGGCACCAATTCGGGCGATTCCGGCTACACCGGCGGATCGGGCTCGGAGGGTTCCGGGTACTACGGAGGCGACAGCGGATCCGGGATCCCGTCTGCAGGTTCAACCGGGACGGGGTCAACCGACGGTGGAACCACAGCGGGTGGTTCGAACAAACAGGGAACGACCGGCGACTCCGCCAAGGACGGGACGCTGCCGGGCGATGAAGGTCAGGCTGGCGAAGAAGGTCTGGCCGGCGACGACTCGACCGGACAGGGTCAGATCGAAGTCGTGGAAAGCGCAGCCGTTGGTGGCAGCTCCGGCGGGGACGACGGAAGCTCCGGGATCGGGGTTGGACTGCCGATCCTGCTTGCGGCTTTACTCGTTGGCGCTACTGGCTTTGCGGTTGCCCGCCGTCGCGATTCCTGACCCGCCGGCAATCTCCCGAAACACCTCAACCAGGCTCCCCATCTGCCGCTCGAAGCTGAATCGGTCGAGTACGAGCTCTCGACCGGCGGCCCCGAGCTTGGCCCGGAGGCCAGCGTCCGCAACCAGCTCGAGTAGCCGCGCCGTCCATTCCTCCGAAGTAGCAGCAAGGTAACCCTCTCGACCATCGGTCAGGACCCGGGGCACGTGACCTACCGGAGATGCGACCACGGGAATGCCGGAGGCCATGTACTCCTTGAGCTTGAACGGCTCCTTGCCCCGATGCCAGTCGCTGTCCTCGAGAGGGAGGACGCCGATGTCAACGTCTGCCAATGCTTCGAACTTCTGCTCAGGGTGCCACGGTTTCCAGTCGAGGTAGGGATCGGCCCCGTCTAGCCTGGGGCGGCGGCTTCCGCCGATTACCTGGATCCGGGCGCCGCTGGTCCGACAGACCTCAAGCAATGCCGGCAGCGCAGTCGGCAGATACTCCTCGGCGAGAGCACCCGTCCAGCCGATTGTCACCGGCTTCCGCTCTTGGTGCTCCCTGACCCGATAGCGCTCTCCTTCGACCGGGTACGCGACCTCAGTGACTTCGGCATCGTTGGCCCTGGCGAACTTTGCGACCGACTCGGTGCCGGTCACCACGCGTGCCGCCAAACGCACACGCTCGCGATAGTACTTCGGCTCGAGCAGCCAGAGAGCATCATCCAGGTGGTAGACGATCGGCACGCCCAACCTCGCCAGCAGCCGCTCGAGGATCGGACGCGACTTCGGATGGAGCAGGCCTCGCTGCAAGAGGGCTGCGTCGTAGTCGCGGACAAGCATCAATTGCCAAAGGCGCCGCGGGAGCACGATCAAATACCAGTAGATCACCATCCGCAGTGATCTCAGGCGAGCGCCAGGAGCATTCATCCTTGCGTGTAACGCCGGGCTCGACGGCATACAGAGCCGCGCCTCGATCCCCAGGCGAGCCGCGTGATCGACTGGCCAACGACAGAAGGTCCAGCTCGCCATGTTGTCTTCCGGAAACATCCCGAAGAAGGCGACACGGAGGGGTCGTCGGCACCCTTGGCCGGGATCCTGAAGGCGATCGGACATCGGCCAAGTCTCGCATGCGAACCGGTTCACGGCCTCGATGCGCGCAAGCTACGGCTCGCAGTCCAGGCCACTACCAATGCTAATGTGCCGGTTCAGTTCGTCAGTCGAAGGGGAAAAAGTTTCGCAGCCGCTTCACACAAGTTCGACTCGGACCTACCAGATGACAATGAGTGTTGCAATAATCATTCGCGCCTTCAACGAAGAAGCCCACATCGGGCGTCTTCTGACGGGGATCCGCAAGCAGACGGAGTTTCCCGACGAGGTGATCCTCGTCGATTCCGGCTCGACCGATTCAACCGTGGCAATCGCCGAGGCCTTCGGGGCCACCGTGGTTTCAATCGGGCGCGACGAGTTCTCGTTCGGGCGCGCCCTCAATCGAGGCATCGAGGTGGCGGCTTCTGACCTGGTGGTGATGGCTTCGGCCCACGTATATCCGATCTATGACGACTGGCTCGAACGTCTGCTCGCTCCATTCGAAGAATCGGCCGAGGTCGGGCTCAGTTTCGGTCGTCAGGTGACCCCGCCGGGTAGTCATTTCAGCGAACGCCGGTTGCTCGAGCGATGGTTCCCGGCTGAGTCGCGGATCGACCGGGATCACCCCTTCTGCAACAACGCCAACGCCGCGATCCGGCGCGAGCTCTGGCTCGATCGTCCCTACGACGAGCAGCTCACAGGCCTGGAGGACCTCGCCTGGGCAAAGGGTTTGCTCGATGAAGGAGGGGCACTCGCATATGTCGCCGATGCACCGATCGTCCACGTACACGAAGAATCGTTTACACAGATCGTCAACCGATATCGGCGCGAGGCGCTCGCCCATAAGGCGATCTACCCCGACCAGACACTAAGCGCGCCCGCCGCGCTTCGGCTCGGCCTCGCAAACATTGCCGACGACCTCGTCGCCGCGACGCGCGAGGGCCGGATCCTTGGCCGTGAGGCGCTCGCCATCCTCCAGTTCCGCATCGCACAGTTCTACGGGACCTTCAGCGGCTTCTCGCAGATCAGTCCGGTAACTGATTCACTCAAGAGGCGCTTCTACTATCCGGCTGGCGGGCGGCAACCAGAGGTGCAGGGTCGACCCCGAGGCCGCGAAATCAACTACGACGACGCCGGCCACCTGGCGCAAGCCGGCCTTCCTGATGAGCACTGAACTTCGGTGGCACAGTCAATGAACGCCGGGACACGGATCGCTGCCCTGGTGCCGATGCGGCATAGTTCCGAGCGGGTCAAGGGCAAGAATTACCGACCGCTCGGCGGCAAGCCCCTCTTCCATCACATAATCGACACGCTGCTGGCTGTGCCCGAGGTGAGCGAAATCGTGATCGACACCGACAGCCCACTGATCAAGGAGGACGTAGGCATCGCCTTCCCCGAGGTGCGAGTGATCGACCGGCCGCCGCACTTGCTGGGCGGGGACGTGCCGATGACCGAAGTGCTGGCGCACGATATCTCCGTCGTCGACGCCGACCTCTACCTGCAGACCCACAGCACCAACCCTCTAATAAAGGCCGCCACCGTTCAGGCCGGGCTCCGCGCCTTCCTCGATGCCGGCGAGACTTACGA
>JBPPMT010000142.1:0-77598 GCA_051306195.1 Solirubrobacterales bacterium | reverse complement strand
TCCCGGGCGCGTAGCTCAGCGGGAGAGCGCTCGCTTCACACGCGAGAGGTCGCTGGTTCGAAACCAGCCGTGCCCATCCTGGGACCAGAGCGGTACTTTCCTTTCCTGATGGGGTTTGAAGATCACCTGCTTGTTTCGTCGGGGGGACTAGTCCAAGGGGAAAGCGTATGAGGCGTGACCGAAAGATCTGGAGTTTGAGCATTGGCAGCTCGGTCCTGTTCGCCCTCCTGTCCCTGCTTTTTGCCGTCTCACCGGCCGCCGCCCAGAATTTCAGCGGGTCCCTGGACCAGAGTTTCGGAGGACCCGGGTCCCGGGGGATCGCAAGTATCGGACTTGGCGATTTTGACGAAACGACCGGGTGGATCCAAACGGCTTCTCTGCCGAACGGATCAACACTCCTGCTGACTGGTACTCCTTTTCAGCTATCGAAGATCGGCTCTGACGGAAAACTGGTCGACTCCTTCGGCGACTCGGGAGTAGTTCGAATCAAGCCGATGCTCGGAAACAGGGCGGTCGACTGGAATCAGGTGTTCGCGGCCCCGGATGGCGGGGTGGTTCTCATCGGGCAGACAGGCGTAGGGCAGGAAGTCACTGTCGTAAATCGTCTTCTCCCCAACGGAAAGCAGAACAAAAGCTTTGGTCATTCTGGCCCACGGTTCCTGACGAGAACCAGTTGGGGAGACGGTGGCGTTGACGAAGCCGGCCGAATCATCCTTACGTCCTCCGGCCATGATGGTCTGGTCACCCGACTCAAACCTTCGGGGGCGCTCGACAAACGCTTTGGCGACGATGGAACCTCCGACCTGAAGTCGGAACTGGGCAAGAACGCGTACATGCAGGATGTGTTGTCCACGAGCGACGGTGTGTACATCGTCGCTAACACCGGGACAGTGCGGCTCTATGCGAATGGCAACCTTGACAGGAGTTTCGGCGAGAACGGTTTCGTGAGTCGCGGCGGAAGTCGCATTTCAGCGACCACCGACGGCGTGATCCTCCAGAGTTCGGGCGGCGGACGCGTCTACCGGCTGACCGAAGACGGTTCGCCGTACCCCGGATACGGCCCAAAGGGTGACGGGCGCGCGAACGGAAGGGCTACGACCAACTCGACCGGTGCTGTGTTGCCCGATGGCTCGTTGATTTTCATCGACGACCGCACCGACGATCTCGAAGACCGCCTTTACGATCTGTCCCGGATCGACCCGAACGGAATGCCGGATCCGACGTTCGCCGGGGACGGCACGCTGGAAGCAGACTGGCTGGATGGCACCCCTTACCCCGGGTCCTGGACGGTCTCCGACAAGGGCGCCGCCATCTGGGGAGGCACACCCGGGCAGCTTCAGGTTCGGTTGGTCGACCAGTCGGGCAATCCCAGCCCCACTTACGGAGACGGCGGAACGGCTTCGATCAGGACCAGCTTCCTGCCGAACAGCAATGTCACCGATGCGGCCCAGCGGAAAGACCTCTCCTACCTGACGGTGGGAACAATCGCTCAGACTTCCGACTACAACTCCGGCATCGCCGCGGTTTCGGTCAGCCGAAACGGCAAACCGGAACAGCGCTTCGGTGATGGCGGGCGCCTTGTCCTCCTCGAGCCATCGCTGCGCAGCGGCCCGAAGCCCCGCCTGACTTTGCTCCCCTCAGGTGGTGCCCTGATCTGCGCCAAGGTGGGAAAGGATTCAGTCGTGTGGCGAATAAGCCGGGAAGGGGAACTGGTCCAGGGTTTCGGAACGAACGGGAGGCTCACGCTTCCCTTCACCAGTCGCTGTCAGGACATCTCATTCGACGGTATCGGTGGGGTTCTGTCTGCCCTGGAAGTGGACGAATCGCGCAGGGGCCTCGACATGGTGCGGGTTCTCACCAACGGGACGCTGGATGGCGACTACGGCGTCGACGGCATCGCGGAACGGACTCCGATGGCTGACCTCGATTTCTATTTCGTCCACTCTTCCCGACTACTTGCCGATCGCCAGGGAAGAACGCTGCTAATCGTCTCCAACGGAGACTCCCGTTATATCTCGCGCTATACGAGTGACGGGTTCCCCGACCCCACCTTCGGATTCAAGGGAAAGATCCACTACGGGCTGGATTCGGTCTGGCAGGGAAAGGACGGCCAGAAGCCGATTTACCTTCGTGGCCTGGAGAAGATCGAAGACACGGCCCTGGGCCCGAACGGAACCATCTTCATCTCCGGCACCTACAAAGAGCGTCCGTTTGTCGGCAAGCTTGGCCCCAGCGGATTCCCTGTCCGGACCTACGGAAAGCAGGGGGTAACGATCCTCCCCGAATCAAAGGGGCAGCAGGCCGCACATGGTCAGGACAAACATGCCCGCGTATTCGGAATGGGAGTCCGTCCGGATGGAAGCGTGATCGTTACCGGAAGAAGCCGCCCGTATTGCGTGGGCCTCTGGAGATGCAATCAGTCTATCCTCGTGAAACGAGTCAAGCCAAACGGCAAGGTGGATCGTGGCTTCAGCAAGCGTGCCCACCAAGACCTGAAGCCCCGACCCGACGCAACCGGGGTCGGAGTGTTCTTCGACCGAAACAGGTTTGTCGTCGCCGGTTCCCAAGAGTTCGCCCCCGGGCGCAGGAACTTTATGCTCGCCCGTTTCCGTTGAGCACCAAGTCGCGGATCGCCGCTTGATCGTGTCAAGGCCTCCGGCTACGCTCGGCTGATGATCATCTCGATGTTCATCCGGCGACTGAAAGAAGGGGCGACCTTCGAGGACTTTCAGCGGGAATGGGCAGCTGAGAAGGGATTCGGGGTTCCGACCAGGGTGATCAACGCTCCCAGTCTTCAGGATCCGCGCGACATCGTCTCGATCGGCTTCATCGACGTGAGCCTCGAGCAGTTCGAAGCGGCGATGGCTCACCCGCAATCGTCAGAGGCCGAACGGCACGAGAAGATCGACACCGCGATCGAATCGACCACGCTCAGGTGTCAATACGAAGTCAAAGGTGAGTTCGACATCACCGACGTACCTGTAGAGATTGGGCAGGGTTCTGCCGAAAGTCTCTTTGCGGCAATGGCCGGGCATTAGGCTCGGGTCATGAACTTCGACTATGTGATCGTTGGTGCCGGTTCCGCTGGCTGTGTTCTGGCCAACCGGCTCACTGAAGACCCGCTGGTCAACGTGCTGCTGCTGGAAGCTGGTGGTAGCAACCGGCACCCGAACGTGATGATTCCGGCCGCCTTTGCGGAGCAGTTTCATAGCTCTCGGGATTGGGACCTGGCGACCGAACCCGAGCCCCACTGCAACGACCGCTCGCTTTTCGTTCCGCGCGGCAAGGGACTTGGTGGCTCGAGCGCGATGAACACGATGCTCTACGTGCGCGGGCGTCCTTTCGACTACGACCTCTGGGAGTCCACGGGCTGCCCGGGATGGGGCTGGGAAGACGTCAAGCCCTACTTTCTGAAGTCGGAAGACAACTCGCGCGGCGACTCCGACGACCACTCAACCGGTGGCCCGCTGAGGGTCGAGGACTCTCGTTCCCCGCGGGGTCTCACCCGAACCTTCCTCGAATCGACCGAAGCCCTGGGCATCCCCTACAACGCCGACTACAACGGTCCCGAGCAGGATGGGGCGTCGAGGGTCCAGGTCACTCAGCGCCGAGGCCGGCGCTGGAGCACGAACGATGCCTACCTTGCTCCCGCCCGCAAGCGACCCAACCTGAAGGTCGCAACGGGAGCAGAAGTTCTCCGGATCGAATTCGACGGGAACCGGGCGACCGGGGTCACTTACCTCGCCGGCCGCCGTCGGACCGAAACGACCACGAAGGCAGCAAAAGAAGTGCTCCTTTCCGCCGGCGCGATCGCCTCTCCCCAGCTGCTGATGCTTTCCGGGATCGGACCATCCGCCCACCTCCGTGACAACGGCATCAAGGTGAAGATCGACTCACCCGGCGTCGGCAGCAACCTGCAGGATCATCCTTACGTCGTCTGCATCTGGGATGCACCCGGCGGTGACTCGCTGCTCGCGGCTGAAAAGCCGAAAGCCTTGCTCGAATGGGTATTCCGACGGTCGGGTCCACTCTCATCCTCCGTCGCCGAAGCGTTCGCCTTTGTGCGGAGTCGTCCCGGCCTTCCCGCTGCCGACCTTCAGTTCCACTTCGTGCCCGGATACTTCAGCGACAACGGTGCCGACAAGTACGAAGGTGATGCGGTCACTTTCGGACCGATCCTGGTTTCTCCGAAATCACGCGGCGAGGTCCGCCTTCGCTCAGCCGACCCCGCCGACAAACCGCGGATCCTCACCAACTCCCTCTCCGATTCCGAGGACATGGAGTCACTCGTGGCCGGAGTTAAGCTAGCCCGTGAAATCGCTTCCACCGAACCGATGGGCTCGGCAATCGGCCGCGAGATCTACCCGGGATCCGATGTAGAGGGAGACGAAGCGATCGAAGAAGACGTAAGGGCCCGGCTGGAACTGCTCTACCACCCGGTCGGGACCTGCCGTATGGGATCGGATCCTGAGTCGGTCCTCGACCCCGAACTGAAGGTCCGCGGGATCGATGGCCTGCGGGTGGTTGACGCCTCGGTCATGCCTCTCATCCCCGGCGGCAATACGAACGCACCGACGATCATGATCGCCGAGCGAGCCGCTGACCTGATCCTTGGACGGATACCGGCTCCCGTTACCGGCTGACCAGGACTGCCTTCCCGTAGGCCCGCCGACCGGCCAGGTAGCGAAGTGCCTCCGGCCCCCTTTCAAGAGTCGTGGCCGGGGCTCTGCCGGAAGGTTGAGGGCCTGAAGAGGGTCTAGTCGACGTCAGCGAGGACCGAGGTCTTGCTGATGTACTGGGACGGAGTCAGCTTGTTCGGGCTGATGTAGCCGCTGACCAGCGACATGGGCACATTGACCCGGGAAACCCGGTCGCTTTTGTTGCCTTCGATCGACCGGACCGCCCGACCTTCGCGGTCCGCCTTCTCAACGATTCCCATGTGGCTGCGACCGTAGGCGATCAGGTACCCGGGCCGGGCGCGGTAGGACCAGCGTCCGGTCCGCTTGGCCCAGCTGGTCATGTCCTGTACCTGGACTGCGACCCTTGTTCCGTCGTAGGCCTTCCAGATCAGGTCCGTGCCGAGGTATGAATTGACTCCGGCCTGGGACCAGACCCAGGTCGCAAAA
Organism: Solirubrobacterales bacterium; assembly: GCA_051306195.1. Lineage (GTDB taxonomy): Bacteria > Actinomycetota > Thermoleophilia > Solirubrobacterales > 70-9 > 67-14. Next base: position 72,472 of record JBPPMT010000142.1, on the reverse strand, counting down.
GCGACACACCAGAAGGCCCTGATGCTGTAAGGGGCAATCTTGCCATTTCCGTTGTGGTAGCGGGGCACGTTGTTACCTCGCTTCTCGACGGGATTTCGCTTGAGCTCCTGTCGAGCCAACGGCACGACTTTGCTGAAGTCCGCCTTGACCGGAGCGGGGCCCGGCGCCACCAGGGATTTCGCCGGGTCAGGCAAAGCGATCGCCATTCCTGCAAGAACGAGCAGCACCAGAAATGGCGTGAAAATCCGCTTGTCTGTTGATACGCGCTGCATTAAAAGTCTCCCTGACGATTCCCAACCCCTCATGAGAGGTTAACCAACTGCTCGCATCTCGTCCAACTCAGTACCCCCGATGAAACCTGGCGTCCAGGTCAGCAGTTGGCGATGCATTCGGACCCGACGTTGATCGCTCGAACTGGAGCAACGGGTGCATGCGCGCCGCCGATTACTATCGGTACTCAGGGTGCGAGCCGTTCGATCAGCCATCCCCCGGGCTCTCTGACGTACCGAAAACGGTCGTGGAGCCGGGCCGGCCGGCCCTGCCAGAACTCGATCTGAACCGGCATCAGCAGGTACCCGCCCCAGTTCTCCGGCCGGGGCACGGGTTTATCCAGCTCACGCGACTCCCGCTCCTGCTGGGTGATCACCTCGAGCGCCTCGCGGTTCTCGAGGGTGCGGCTCTGCGGGGATGCCCAGGCGCCGATCTGGCTGGCCCGGTCGCGGCTGGCGAAGTATTCGTCCGATTCCGTCCCGGCGAGCTTCTCAACCGTTCCGCGGACCCGCACCTGGCGGGAGAGTTCGGGCCAGTGGAACACGAGCGCCGCCGCCGGACTGGCCTCGAGCTGTCCCGCCTTTGTGCCTTCGTAGTTGGTGAAGAACCTGAACCCGGCCTGGTCGACGCCTTTCAGCAGGACCATGCGGGCATCGGGATCACCGTTCGCGTCGACCGTCGAAAGTGACATCGCCTCGGGCATGTCGTTGGCGGCCTCGGCGTCCTGAAACCACGCCTTGAACTGATCGATCGGATCGTCCGCGAGATTCTTCCTGCGGAGCTCGACCCTCGGGAGTCTTTTGTCGGCGGCTTCCATCAACCAAGCCTAGATGGCCCGGATTGCCGGCGCTTCAGTTGAGGGTCGGGTCTTCCGGCATCGTCGCCAGCAGGGCAAAATCCTGCCCGTGGCGGCCGATGACTTCCGCCCAGAGGTCACCTTCGGCGAAAACGTCGTTCGGGTCGAGGTCAGACACGATCCACGACTCGCGCTCGAGTTCCTCGTCCAGCTGTCCGGGACCCCAGCCTGCGTGACCGACGAAAACCCGGGCCCTGACTACATCGGTATCGCCATCGGGATCGACCACACCGATCTTCTCGGTCACGGCGCCGGCTGAAAGCCCGGCGTGCTCGAACTCTCCGAGGACGACGATCGAGTCCGGACCGACCGGTCCGCCGACCCACAACGGTGCCCCACGCTCGACCAGCGGATCGAGGTCAGGAACGAGTTCCGTGACGTCGGCGTCAGCCCTTCGGTTGAGCACGACCCCGAATGCACCCTGTTCGGTGTGCTCGACGATGAGCACCACTGTACGGCGGAAAAAGTCAAAGAGGCTCGGTGCCGCGATCAAAAGCTTGCCACGCTGTGAGTCCGCCATTAGTTGAAGATAATCATCGCGGTGGTCGCCAACGCGAGCAGGGTCGCTCCACCGGTCAGAATCATCTGCACCATGGGGTTGGTCTTGAACGACTCGCCGGTCTCGATCGCCAGTTCGACCCGCTGCCGGCGGCGACTTCCGTGGATGGTCAGGACGACCGCGTAAAGACCGAAGGCAGCCCCCAGGACCGTGTACGGCCAGATGGTTTCGTCACCGGCGAGCTGGGGCACGATCTTGCCGATCGCAAGACCGACCGCGAGCACAGCGAAGGCAGTTCGCCACCAGGCGAGCTGGGTCCGCTCAGCGGCCAGCATCGTGCGCCGCGGGGCGCTCTTCCGGTAATTCCTCGCATCGTCTTCAACCGAATCACTCGGCTCAGATGGTGGGCTCATCCTGAACAGGACTATACGCCCGGGAATTGGCACATTCCTCCTGAGGACGCGGACACCGGCCCGATCCGGTACTGTCATGCGTCGCACTATGGGTAGATACACAGGACCAAAAGAGAAACTTTCAAGGCGCGAAGGCGTCGACCTCGGACTCAAGGGTGAACGTGCCCTTGGCGGTAAGAGCGCTATGGAGCGCCGTCCTTACCCGCCGGGCCAGCATGGCCGTGGGCGCAGGAGGGCTTCGGAGTTCTCCGTCCGTATGCGGGCGAAGCAGCGTGCCAAGTCCATGTACGGCCTTCGTGAGCGCCAGTTCGCCAAGCTTTTCGACCGGGCAAACCGGGAAGAGGGCATGGCCGGCGAGAACCTGATGCGTCATCTCGAGCAGCGGCTCGACAACGTCGTCTACCGCCTCGGAATGGCCACGACCCGCGCCCAGGCGCGCCAGTTCGTCGTCCATCAGCACATCATGGTCAACGGCAAGCGCCTCGATCGTCCGTCATACGAAGTTTCGGCCGGCGACGAAGTCGCTGTGAAGGCCGGAACCGCAATCGAGCCGATGGCCCGACAGGCCACCGATACCGCCGGCCCCACCCCGGCCTGGCTGCTCGCTGACCACGACGGACTCAAGGGAACGGTCAACCGCCTCCCCGACCGCAGCGACATCGCCGCGCCGATCGAAGAGCGCCTGATCGTCGAGCACTACTCCCGCTAAAGCTGAAGGGCGAGCGGGCGCGGGAACTGCCTGCGAGGCGACTGGCTTCGTCGACGGCCGCTTCGGCCAGCTCAGGTACGTGGGTACGATCGCGGGCCGATCGGCCTTGCTCCTTGCCATTCGGTCGCAGGCAGCCCCCGCGCACCGCTCTCAGCACAGGGATGACCGATAGGGTGAAGCCATGAACGAATCCGAGCCATCGACTTCTTCCCGCATCGGCGGGCTAGCCCAGGAACTGATGGAGCAGGTCGAACGGGACACTCCCGGCGCCCGGCTCGACCAGCTGGTCATTTCCGCGGTCCTCAGTGAGGATGACGGCGGCGACGAGCAGACGATGCACGTCCAGCTGGTCTCCGATTCATCCGATCCACTTTCGGTAGTTGGGCTCCTCACCGTGGCCCTGGATCTCGCGAAGGGCCAGCTGACCGGCGGGGAATAAGACCCTGGCCGCTCTGACCCAACGTTTTGCCGCGGCCCTCCTCGCGGCGCTCTCGTTCTTTGCCGCATCGGCGTTCCTGGCCAACCCGGCCCGGGCCGACGAGTCGAGCTCGGCGATCCTCGTCCTCATTCCCCAGGACGAAGCGGCTATCCCTTCCTACGGTGAAGACATCGCCGACGGCCTGGCGGAGATGTTCGATCTTTCGGTCGGCCTGACCAGCGCCACCCAGGGTTCCTACTCCCGGGACCAGGCGCTGCTCGACATCGGTCAGGGCACCCGGGTCTCGCGCTCGACCTACGACCCCAAGGAAGTCCCTCCGGTCGGGCTGGTCAAGATGGTCAACGGAAGTGGCGCGGTAAAGGGCTGGGAGGCGATCGTCGAGCGGGCAGAGACCGCTCCGCAGACGATCGAACCGGGCCTGCTCGCATCTTCGATCCCCGGTGGTGTCGCTTACGTCGGGGACGCCACCCGGCTCCAGGAGACGGTTATCCCCGCCGCCGACCGGATCGGTCGTATCTCTTCACTCGCCCTCGCCAATACCGAGGACAGCGCCCGCCGGGCTTACAACGAGGCCCGCGAATACGGCCTGGTGGTTGCCGCCACCTCGCCCGGCCTGAAGGGCCTGAACGAACTCCGCCAGATCCTCGAGCGTCGCGAGCCGGGGCAGCTGGTGATCGCCACACAGACTCCTCCAGACGGGGCCATCCTGCCGCTCCTGCCGATCGGCGTGGCCGGACTCGACGGTCCGCCCGGAGGTCTCACCTCGGACACAACCAACATGCCGAACCTCGTCGCCGGGATCGACATCGCGCCGACGATCCTCGACCACCTCGGAATCGAGATCCCGGACGAGATGCTGGGCCGAGTGATGAGGTCCGACGGCGAACGCGAGCCCGAAGTCCTGACCCCGCTCCGCGACCGGCTGGATGAGCTCGGACCGAGAAGGACCCCGGCACTGGCTTTCGTCGCCGCGGGCTGGTTGATCCTCTTCCTGGCCGGGGGAGCGATCTTCGGCGCCGACCGGATCAAGCATCGGGTCAGACGGATCGGCGGCCTCGCCATCCTCTGGATCCCGGCGATGATCCTGGTCCCTGCCGCCTTCGGCAATCCTTCGCGGGAGCTCGAATACTTCACGATCGGCTTCGGCTGTCTGTTTCTCGGGTGGCTGACCGACCGGTTCGTCTCCTGGCCACGAGCGCCGCTGGTGCCGGCGATCGTCGGGCTCTGCGCGATCACTTTCGACCTCGCTCTCGGCTCTCACCTGATCACCCGTTCGATCCTCGGACCCAATCCGGGTTACGGATCGCGCTTCTACGGCATTGGCAACGAACTCAAGTCGGGCCTGATGGTCCTGCTGCTGGCCGGACTGGCTGCCGCCCTGACCAACCGGCCGAAGTCTCGAAACGCGGCTCTCACGGTGCTCGGCAGTGGCCTGGTCCTCTGTGTGATCCTCGGCTCGGGCAGGCTGGGAGCGGGAGTCGGTGCGGCGATCATCGTCGCCAGCGCCACCGCAGTCGCCGCGATGATGATGCTGCCTGGCGGCCTCACCCGAAAGCGCGTCGCGATCCTGGTGGTCAGTCCGATCATCGGCCTGGCCTTCCTCGCCGGCCTCGACATTCTGACGGCCGGAGGCAAGGGCCACTACAGCAACAGCGTGCTGTCACTCAACGATCTCGATTCGTTCTGGGAGATCGTCCGGCGACGCTCGACCCTGGCCTGGCAGCAGCTCTGGAAAGGAACGATGCCGATCGCCACCCTGATCTGCCTGCTGGCGGCTGCCTACGCGATTCGCAACCGTGAGATGTTCCGGCCGTTTGCCGGTCCGATCTGGCCGGCAGCCCTGATCGGAGGCCTGGTCGGAGGCCTGATCGGCTCGGTCACGGAGGATTCAGGACCGCTGCTGATCGTCGTCGCAACGATCACGCTCGCCGGAGTCTGCTCCTACCTTCTGGGCAGACCCCAAGACAAAGGCGCCGAATTTCCCAACTAGGAAATTCGGCGTTTGCTGAACCGGAATGCCTACCCGTGAGCGTCATGCGGTAGGCCTGCGGCTTATAAAACGGAGGGGGTGGGATTCGAACCCACGGTACCCCGAAAGGCACAACAGTTTTCGAGACTGCCCGATTCAACCGCTCTCGCACCCCTCCAGGGGTTCGTGCAAACTAACGATTTTCCAAACGATTCGGTGTTCTGTTGAGCGTGCGTCCCCGGGGCCTCCAGAGTGTGGCTGGCGAGGAGTAAAGCGAAGGCGGTGAAGGGGGCGTACTTCAGTACGTTCCCGAGCCGTCGAGCGTCGACGAAGCCAGGCGCGCTCTGGTGGTTCCGGGGAACACGCGCGCTCCGGTACCCTTACTGGCCCCCGGAGGGGTGTCCGAGTGGCTTAAGGAGCGCGATTGGAAATCGCGTGGGCGGGATCTCTCGTCTCGTGGGTTCGAATCCCACCCTCTCCGTTGTTCAGAAGCACCGAGATCCCGAAATTCACCCTATATGCCGGAAAATCGGGATCTCGCGGCTTATTGCCTCTAACGGCGCGCGGCGAAGAAGTCCCTCAGTAACTTTGCGCACTCGTTTTCCAGCACCCCTCCCACTACTTCCGGGTGGTGGTTCAGGCCGGGTTGGGCGAGGACGTCCAGGAGGCTTCCGGCGGCTCCCGCCTTGGGATCGCTGGCTCCGAAGACCACTCTCGGGATGCGGGCCAGGACGATTGCGCCGGCGCACATGGCGCAGGGCTCGAGGGTCACGTAGAGGGTGGTGTCCGGGAGGCGCCAGCCTCCGAGGGCCTTGGATGCGTCGCGGATCGCAAGCATCTCCGCGTGGGCGGTCGAGTCCTTCTGCTGCTCCCGCTGGTTCCCGGCGGCGGCGATCACATCACCGCCGCGGACGATGACCGCGCCGATCGGCACGTCGCCGTGGAGCTCGGCCTTTCGGGCTTCTTCCAGCGCCAGCGCCATTTCTGCGAGGTCGGACTTCACATGCCTAGAGTATGAGACCAGCAACTCATCGGCCCCGCCGGTGTTCTTTGTTTGTCGGGCTAATCAGCCGCGACCCTTTATGCGCAGAACTAGCCCCCTCACATCCGGCTCCATGCCTTACCTGCTGCTCTTTCTGGCACTCGGGATACAGCTCGCCTGCCTGCTTGCTTTTCCGCACCATTCCGCCGCATCCGACCCCGTGGAGGCACCGATCGAAGCCGGCGAGGCCTATGTCCCCGGCGAAGTGATCGTCCAGTACAGAGGCGAAGAGGTCCCGGAGACGATTTCAGTGCCAGACGACGCCAACGTCAAGGCGATCGCCAGGGACCTCACGAAGAAGCCGGCGATCGTTCACGCGACGCCTAACTACATCGCGCAGATCTCGGATTGGCTGCCGAACGACCCGGGGGTAGGTCCCGGGCATCGCGGCAAGCGCGGCGGCTGGCAAAGCAAGCAGTGGAACTTCCTCGCCTGCCACAGCCTCTGTGGCAACGGCGCCTCTTCCAGCCATCAGTCCCGCGGCGGCATCAATGCCCTGCGGGCCTGGCGGGAACTCCGCATGGCCGGCCGGCCCGGTGCCCGTGGCGTCAAGGTCGCGGTGCTCGACTCCGGAGTCGCCTACCGGAACTACGGGAGCCACTACCGCCGTAACCCGGACCTCTCGAAGGGCACCTTCCTGCCGGGACATGACTTCGTCGAAGACGACAGGCTGCCGCTCGACCGGAACGGCCACGGCACCCACGTGACTTCAACGATCGCCCAGAGCACGGACAACAACCGTGGCCTGACCGGCGTCGCCTACGGCGCAAAGATCATCCCAGTCCGCGTGATGGACGCGAACGGCTTCGGCACGACCGAGAACATCATCCAGGGAATTCGCTGGGCCGCCGACCACGGCGCCCGGGTGATCAGCATGTCGATCAACTTCGCCTGTGGGGTCTCGATCCCGTCGCTCCAAGAAGCCCTCGCCTACGCCTATGGCAAAGGGGCCGTCCTGGTCGGATCGAGCGGCAACAAAGGCGCCCAGGGCTGTCCGTCGCTGCCGGCGACCGCACCCCAGGTGATCAGCGTCGGCGGTTCGACCGAATCCGGATGCGTCGGCAACTACTCATTCCGGAGCGAGGCGATTGACATCGCAGCCCCCGGCGGAGGCTCGACCACCTCCGGCTGTCCTTTCAGCTCCGGCAACCGGCCGATCCTGCAGGTGGCGATGGTCGGCGGAGACCCCTCGTGGTTCGGTATCGAGCCGGGCTGGAAGGGCACTTCAATGGCCGCGGCGCACGTCGCCGGCGGTGCCGCCATGGTGATCGCCAGTGGTGTCCTGAACAAGAACGGCCCGAAGCAGGTCAGGCAGCGCCTCTTCGATACCGCCCGCCTGCCGAACTACGCGAAGAACGACCCGGCCTCGGGATTCGGAGCGGGCATCATGAACCTCGGCCGGGCAGTGAACCCCAAAATTCATTGATGAGGGTGGTTCACGGCGGGGCACTAGGTGCCCCTGCCGAGGAACGATCGAGAAACGAAGAGATTTTACCCACGCAAATGAGCGAGTTATTCGAGTGAGGACGAAGGCAGGGGTGCATAGGGTCCCGCCGGGAGCCGCCCGCGCCTACGTGGTACGAACGATGATCACCGAGCACGGTGCGTGGTGCGACACCTTGTTCGGCACGGAGCCCAGCAGGAACCTGCGGGCACCGGTCATTCCTTTGTTGCCGACGACGATCAGGTCGGCGTCGACTTCTTCGGCGACCGAGAGGATCGCGTCGGCTGGATCGCCGTCCCGCGGGTGCGGCTTGACCTCGACTTCAAAGTCCTTGGCGATTCCGGCCGCACCGTCGAGGGCGAAGTTGACGTCTTCGCGCGGCCCGAACTCATGGGCGACATCGGCCGGTGCTCCGCGCTGCTCGGCTTCGGATCGGCTGCTCGGAACCGGTTCGTAGGCGCTGACCACGTCGAGAGTGGCCCCGGTGAGCTGAGCCAGGTTCGCTGCCTGTCGCACGGCCTCACGCGCCGAGTCCGATCCGTCGGTTCCAACAACAATTCGCTTAAACAGGGACATGCGACTCCCATCCTCGATTGGCGGACGATTCCGTTCCCATGCTACTAGCGGTCCCGGTGATCAATACGATGCCTGACCCAGACCCTATCTGGGAAACTCGGACTTGGGGATTCCCTCGAACCCCGCACCGAGAATCTCAGTCGGGGTGCTCACCAGCTTGTACGTTCCGATCACGACCGAAGCGACAAGAAACACGCAGATCACGAGCATGAGGATTCTCCAATTGGCGGGCATCTGAGAGCAGGGTAGAAGAATGGAGCAGGACATGACACCAAAAGGACTCGAAGAAGTCGGAGACGGGATCTACGTTTTCCGTGGAGACCTGAAGAAGTCGATGAACATCTACTTCGTGCGGGGCCCCGATGGCGAGATCGTCCAGTACGACGCCGGCACCAGGGCAATGCTCGGAGCCAACCGGAGGATCGCCCAGGAGTTTGGCGGTATCGACCGGGTCGTCCTCGGGCACGCACATGCCGACCACCGCGGCACCGCGCCGAAACTCGGCCCGCCGGTCTACTGCCACCCCGCTGATGTCGCAGACGCCGAATCGAGCGCATCGATCGCCCCGTACATGAACCTCTCGATGCTTCCGGTAGTCCCCATCCGCTGGCTCTACCAGGTGCTTCTGAGGATGTGGGATGGCGGCGCGGTGAAGATCGCCGGCACCGTGGAAGAAGGCGACCAGGTCGCCGGCTTCGAAGTCATTCACTTTCCTGGTCACGCCCCCGGCCAGATCGGCCTCTGGCGTGAATCAGACCGGACGGCAATCGTCAGCGACACGATCTACCTGATCGATTCGGCGCGGCTGAAGCCGTTGGCAGAAGGTGAAGCCAGCGTGCCGCACCCGGCCTGGGCCTGGGACCACCAGCAGGCCAAGGAATCGGTGCGCAAGCTGGCCGCTCTCAAGCCGACTACGGTCCTCGCCGGTCATGGGGAACCCCTACGGGCTCCCGACCTGACCGACGTCCTGATGTCGGCCGCAGACAAGCACTAGCGGGCTGCGATGCTGGATACCTACCTGACAGTCGTGCTGGTCATCGGGCTTTCGCTGCTGGTTGGCCGGGCGATCATGCTCACTTGCGGCCGCGAGAAGTGGTCGGGCCTGGAGCCGGCAGTCGGATTCGCGGCCATCATGGCGGTGGAAGGCCTGCTGGCGAAGATCCCCGGTACCCATACCGCCCTGATCCTCGGCGTCGTATTGATGGTTGGCGTATCCCTGTTCGTACTTCGGCGCCTCAAGCTCGACGACGTCCCGACCTCGGGTTTCTTCTGGTCGGCGGTATTGCTGACCCTGCTGATCACTTCGATCCCCTTCGCCATTTCCGGTCATTGGGGCTTGCTGGGAATGGGGTACAACAACGACCTCGGGCTGCATCTCGCCTGGGCCGAATGGTTGCGCTCGGGCTTCGGCACCGAACCCGGCGACGGTTACCCGCTGGGACCCCACGGCCTGGCCGCTGCTTTCTCCTTCTTACCCGGCCTCTCCCTCGGCCACGTGTTCATCGGACAGGTGATGGCGATCGCGGCGCTCACCGTGATGACCGCCTGGGGCGCACTGGAAAAGCTCGGCAGCTGGCGTCGCCTGCTGGCCGCGATCCTCGTCGGGCTCCCCTACCTGATGGCTTCGTACTTTGCGCAGGGCGCCTTCAAGGAACTGGCCGCGGCGATGTTCCTGCTGGCCTTCACGATCAGCTTGCCGATGGTCACGCCGTTGCCGGAAGGTCGCCGGGCCAGGCTGATCGCGGTGATTCCGCTGGTTGTTCTGTTGCTCGGCATCGTCTTCACCTACAGCTTCCCCGGACTCGCCTGGCCCATGGCGGTGCTGCTGGCCTGGATCCTCGCCAGCCCCTCCGCGAGATCACACCTGAGCCCCCGCTCGATCTGGAATTACCTGAAGCGGCCGGTGGTGCTGGTCTCCTCGTTGCTCGTGCTCGGCCTGCTCTCCGCCCTGGCTTTCTGGGGGCCCTTCGGCTTCGGGGATGCTTTCTCCGAAGTCGCGACCAGCGATGCCTTCGGCCCGGTATCGGTGATCGAGGAGTTCGGCGTCTGGCTTAATTCCGACTACCGCCTCGCCGGCGACGGATCGACCCCGCTACCCGGCCTGATGGGAGTGATCGGAGTTCTCGCCCTGGTCGTCTCGCTCTGGTGGTGGCGCAAGCAGCCAAGGTCGATCTACCCTCTCGCATTCATCGCCTGCGCCGTCCTCTACGGGATCTCCCTTTTCTGGGTGGGCGACTACTCACTCGCGAAGGCGCTCGTCATCAGCGCACCGATCACCATGCTGGTCATCCTCACTGCCCTGCTCAGTGGCCTCAGTCGCGACTGGAAGCCGAGCCAGGGCATGGAGTACGGAGCCTGGATAACGCTCACCGCGGTCTTCGTGATCGGTGCCTGCGCCTCGAGCCTGGTGGTGCTGCGTGACGCCTCGGTCTCACCTCCCGGTCGGGCCAAGGAGCTCGCCAACTTCCACAAGTACGTGCTCGGCCAGACGGTGCTCTTCGGAGACCAGGACAGGTTCGCTCCTTATTACCTGAGTGGCGCGAAGGTGAGTGTTCCCCTGACCGAGTTCCCGGATCCGGACGTCGTGGAGAATCCGAAGAAGCCCTTCCAGAACACCGAAGGTCAGAGTGCGATCGACTTCGATTCCTTCGACGCCGACACGCTCCAGCGGCACGATTACGCGATCACCACTTCTTCCGGCTGGACCAGCAAGCCACCCCCCTTCTACGAAGAAGTCGCGCGCACCCGCTCGTACATCCTCTGGCGCCGCACCGACGACGCCTTCGGTCGCCCGATCCTCAACGAAAAGACAATGCCCGCCAAGGAGATCGACTGCAGCAACGAAGGCGGCCAGTACTTCTCGACTCAGGTTGCCGGGCTTGCCGGCCTGATGCCGGACGCCATCGTCGGCCTGCGCTCCGAATGGCTGCCGGACCCGGACATGGAACTCGGGGAAAGCGCCGCGCTCGAACTCGACCTGCCGAAAGGCGAGTGGCGGATTTCGCTCCAGTACTTCTCCACTGACGGATTCAGCCTGGCCGCTCCCGGCTACAAGACCCGGGTCCTGCCGGCATCGCTCGATGGCCAGCGCCTGGCCAACGTGGACACCGGTGCGGCCGGGCAGTTCTGGCCCGCGGGCACCCTTCAGGTGACCGGTGAGGGTTCGACCACCTTTACCGCCAAGGCAGCCGAGCCATCCTTCCTCCAGAAAGTGACCGGCTACTCACGCCAGACCAAGCTCGGGCGGATCGTCGCCGTCCAGAAAGGGCCCCGCGTCAAAGTCCCGATGTCAGAAATCTGCGGCCACTGGGTCGACTACTTCCGACGCAGCAAGTCGTTCAGGCCGGGCCAGTTCCAGAAGATCATCGCCAAGCTCAGGCGGAAGGTTGCGGCGGAGTCCGGCGCTTCGGGCAGCAAACCCGGTGCCGCGAAGAACAACTCAGACTGAGCCAGGCGGCGCGAGTGCGACCAGCCTGGCAGTCGGACCGATCAGGTGTTTGAAATCCGTGCTGGCTATGCGGATGGCCGCCGGGGACGCGCCGCGACGCTGCTTGATCGAGGCGAGCGGCATCGCTCCTTCCGGCAGCTGTTCGCCGGGCTCGAGCACCTTCATCGACTCCCCCGCGGCAAGTCGTCGGTCGATCTCGTCAACCGTCTCCTGTGACTCGAACAGGAGCATTGCGGTCGAATGCATGATCGGGGCCTGGTCCTCCGGCGAGCGCAGCCGGTAGATCTGGTCGGGCTCGTAGATCTCGGCAAGCTGAAAGGCAAGCGACTGGTTGAGGGTGTCGTCCTCGCTGGCCATCACCACCGTCGGGCTCGACTCCAGAACCTCGGTCGCCCGGTCCGAATGGGGGTCGAGCGGGCCCCCGAAAGCGACCATGCCCGATTCTTCAACGTCCCTGGCCCGGGCCTCGTCATCGGTCCAGAAGCGCACTTCCGCTCCGGCTTGGTTCACAGCCGCGCCGAGTGCAACCGCCCAATGGGGTGCTCCCAGAAAGATCAGCGATGGTGGCTGCTCCCCCGAGAGCCCGAGGGTTCGAGCGAGCCAGGGTGAACCGAGGGCATAGATGAACACCGTCCCGACAATCACGAAGAAGGTGACCGGGATGATCATCTCCGCCCCCTTTACACCCTCCTGAGTGAGGGAAAGGCCGAACGCCGAAGCAGTCGAAGCCGCGACGATTCCGCGTGGGGCCATCGCCGCAAAGAAGGTCCTCTCCTGCCAGCCAAAAGGCAGGCCCAGGGTGGTCAGGACAGCCAGCGGTCTGACGATCAGCACCAGGATCGCGACGAGGACGAGCCCCCTCCAGCCCAGGTCGATCACCGTTGCCACGTCGACGTTGGCCGCCAGGAGGATGAACAGGATCCCGATCAGGATCGGTACCAGTGTCTCCTTGAACTCGACTATGTAGTCGGTCTTGACCCGCTTCTGATTGGCCAGGACCAGTCCCATGACAATCGTCGCGACCAGTCCTGAATCCGTGAAAAGGGCATCGGCTGCGGCAAAGCTCGCCACGACCATCATCAGAGTGGCGGCGACCTTGTCGCGGGCAGCCAGCTTGCGAGTGCCGAGGATCGGCATCAGGAGGAACGCTCCCACCGCACCGGCCAGCGCACCGCTGGCAAGCGATAGGACGATCTCCACCAGGTCGATCGCGACCTTGCCGTCCGCGGCGGCCAGCGAGCCGAACACGACGACCGCGATTATCGCGCCGATCGGGTCGATCAGGATGCCCTCCCACTTGAGTACCGAGCGCACGTGGACCGACGGATTGATGAAGTCGAGGATCGGGATCACGACCGTCGGCCCCGACACGATCACCACTGCCCCGATCAGGACGCCAATCGGGTGTGGCACGTCAAACAGCCAGATAACCGACAGAGTCGCGATCACCCAGGTGATCAGGACCCCCAGCGTGACCAGACGGATGACGGCGGGCTGTACGCCAGCGGCCAGCTCCTCACGCTTCAGGCTGAGTGCACCTTCGAAAAGGATCAGGCCGACCGCGATCTGTACCACCGGGGAAAGCGCGTCACCCAGCAGCTTCTCCGGATCGATCAGCCCGGTGACCGAGGTGCCGGCGAGAACGCCGATCACCAGCAGCGGAACGATGGCCGGAACCTGGATCACCGTTGCCAGGAGGCGCGCCAGGATCGCCAGTACGACGACCAGGGAAAGACCCAGGAGGATCTCGTCCATCAGCCCGCTTCCGTGGTTGCCAGGGCGTTTTCCAGGTTGGACGCGAGCAGTTCATGCAGCTCGTACTGCGGGATCGTCTCGTTCTTCAGCCAATCGTAGATGACGGAGGAAGCGAAGCCCACGAAGCCGAGAACGGCGAGCCTGGTGACCGGTTGAACGTCCCCGGTGCCGAAGTGGTTCTGGAGGATCCGGGAGACGAGGTGGGAATTGAGGTCCTCGATCGCACCCGAGACATCGACGTTGCGGCCGGCCGGCCCGCCGCCGAAGAAAGCAACTGCCGCCTCCCGCTGCGAAACCAGCAGGTCGAGCAGCGAAGTCAGGTTGGCGTCGATCAGCTCACGTCCGGTGAGGTCGAGATCAGTCCGGACCATCGATTCGAGCTGGTCGATCAAGTAGTGGATGACCGCCGCGTAGAGACTCTCCTTGTCACCGTAATAGTGGGTGAGAAGGGCCCTGCTCGCCCCGGCTTCTTCGGCGATTTCGGCCATCGACACGTCCGTATACGGCTGGGAAATGAAGCTGCGAATCGCCGCGTTGATGATTTCTGCCCTGCGTTCATCAGGCTTCAGGCGGCGTCTGCTCACGGAGTCATCCTACGAAGACAAGCGGTCAGATGCGCTGCCCGGCTCAGTTAGGGCGACTGAGGTTGCCGACGATGACCGCGACCACGGTAACGAGGTAGATCTGGCCGATCAGAGCCTCGGCGCCGGTCAGTGACCGTCCAAGGTTGGTAGCCGGCGAGAAATCGCCGAGTCCGGCTGTAGTGATCGTGGTAATGCTGAAGTAGAGATAGTTGGCGAGGGAATCGCTGCCTTGGCCCGAACGGAAGAACGGGTCGCCGGTTGCCGCTTGAACCAGTCCGAACGCAGCAGCAAATGCCAGACCAATCAGCAGGAAGATGCAGAGTGTGCCCATCATCGTGTGTACGGTCACGAGTTTGTTGGTTTTCGCCTGACGAACCATCCCGACGACGATTACCGGAGTCGCGAGTACTACCAGCGCAAGGCTGACGCAGCTGACGAACAGAGGGTCGACGTCCTCTTTCAGGGCCGCCTGGAGGATCGCGATCGCCAGCGAAATCGCGACCAAGATCGAACAGACGATCCGAAGCCGAATACCCGCATCTGCCGCGCGCAGGGATGCCAGCAGGGCACCCCCCTGGAGAACCAGGACCACGACCCGGGTCCAGATCCCGGCCGGAGCGGCCATTACGTAGATCATCGAAGCCAGAATCAGGATCAATGCCAGCCCGTACCGCTCGGGGCCGCGATCGGTGATGCGAGTCAATTCAGCTGATCCGGGTCGAGGTCGGTGACCGTCAGGATGTTCGGGTTGTCGACGCGGCCGGCCGGGATCGAGTGGTCACCGGCAATCAGTTTCTTCAAAGCTTCTTCCTTGCCGTCTCCGGTCACCAGGAAGAGGATTCGGCGAGCCCGGTCGAGCGGTGGGTAAGTCAGGGTCATCCTTCTGGTGCCCTGGTACTCCCCGTTGGTCATCGCGACCGAACGGTCGGTGACATCCAGAACGCGGTCTCCCGGAACGAGAGAGGCCGTGTGACCGTCCGGGCCGAGACCGAGGTGAATCAGGTCGAACTGGTCCGGCAGCGAGTACTCGTAACTGCGGGCGGCCGTTTCTAGGTCCTCTGCTCCGACCGGCATCGGCCGGATCGCGGCCTGGCAGACCAGCGGCAGGCTGAGCACGAGATGGGTCAGGTTTCGCTCCGGGCTGCCGGTCGGTGCGATCCGCTCGTCGACCTGGAAGAGCGACGTCTTCGCCCAGTTGAGTGAACTGTCAGCGAGGATCTCCAGCGTCCGCCAGGGGGTCTTGCCTCCACTCACGGCGAGGTTGAAGTGGCCCCGCTCGGCAATTGCCGCAGACGCAGCCATCTCGATGGTCCGAGCGGCTTCCTGTGCTGCTTCTTCGGCATCGGCGACGGGCTTTGTGACCATCGCCATAAAGTCTATTTGCTTTCGGCGGGCTTTTCGTCGTGTCCGCCGAACTCCTTGCGCATCGCAGACTGGACGCGGTCACCGAAGTCGCCGAGTCCGCGTGACTCGAACCTCTCGTAGAGCGCCGAGGTCAGGACCGGTGCGGGAACGCCCTCTTCGACAGCGGCGATCGTCGTCCAGCGACCTTCGCCGGAATCGGAGACCCTTCCGTCGAACTCCTCGAGGCCGGGCGACTTCGCGAGCGCCGACGCCGTGAGGTCGAGCAGCCAGGAGCCGATCACGCTGCCGCGGCGCCAGACCTCGGCAACTTCACCGACGTCGATGTCGTACTGGTAGTACTCGGGGTGCTGGAGCGGAGCGGTCTCGGCGTCGTTCTCGCGCTGGGCCTTGCCGGCGTTGGCGTTCTTGATGATGTTCAGGCCTTCGCCGAACGCGGCCATGATTCCGTACTCGATGCCGTTGTGGACCATCTTCACGAAGTGGCCGGCTCCGGTCGGGCCGCAATGCAGGTAACCCTTCTCGGCCGGACTGGGATCGCCGGAAAGTCCGGGGGTGCGTTCGATGTCGCCGACCCCGGGTGCGATCGATTCGAAGATCGGCTCGAGCCGCTTGTAGGCGTCGTCCGGTCCGCCGATCATCAGGCAGTAACCGCGGTCGAGGCCCCATACGCCGCCGCTGGTGCCGACGTCGAGGTGATCGATCCCCCTGGCGCCGATCTCCTCGGCGAAGTGGATGTTGTCGCGGTAGTAGGTGTTGCCGCCGTCGATCACCGCGTCGCCGCTGTCGAGCTCGGCCGCCACGGCCTTGACGGTTTCTTCGGTGATCTTGCCCGCCGGAACCATCACCCAGACGGCCCGCGGCGCGGTCATCTTGGAAGCGAGGTCGGCCAGGCTCGATGCCGCGACCGCCCCCTCTTCGCCGAGGGCGGTGCCGGCCTCCGGATTCACGTCGTAGACGACACAGGTGTGTCCGTCGCGCATCAATCTGCGGGCGATGTTCGCCCCCATCCGGCCGAGACCTACGATTCCGAGTTCCATGGCGCCATCTTAGACCGCGAGGCGGGTACCTATCTAGACCCCGGGATGAAATGGACGGGTTCCCGGTACTCTGCCGGAATGATCGAGCACAGAGATTCAAGCGACGGGTCGGTCACCGACGCCCTGGTAATTTTCGGCATCACCGGGGACCTCGCCCGCAAGATGACCTTTCGGGCCCTGTACCGGCTCGAACGCAGGAACAAGCTCGACTGCCCGATCATCGGCGTCGGTCGCCGCACCGACTGGGGCCACGAGACGATGCGGGAGCGGGCCCGTGAATCGATCGAAGGGACACTCGGTCCGGTCGACGAAGAAGTTTTTGCCCGCCTGGCCGGTCGCATGCGTTTCGTCGCCGGAAACTTCGATGACACCACGACCTACGATGTCCTTCGCGACGAGCTGAAGGGGGTCAAGAAGCCGCTCTTCTACCTCGAGGTCCCGCCTCCGCTCTTTTCGCCGATCATCCGTGACCTCGATGC
This sequence comes from Solirubrobacterales bacterium, assembly GCA_051306195.1. Classification (GTDB taxonomy): domain Bacteria; phylum Actinomycetota; class Thermoleophilia; order Solirubrobacterales; family 70-9; genus 67-14. The sequence continues at coordinate 55,587 of JBPPMT010000142.1, read as the reverse complement.
CGCCGGCCTCGCCAAGGAAGGCCGGTTCGTCATCGAAAAGCCCTTCGGCCACGACCTGGCATCGGCCAACGCGCTCCAGGCAGAACTGACCCAGTTCCTGAGCGAAGACCAGATCCTTCGAATCGACCATTACCTCGGCAAGGAGCCGGTGATGGACATCACCTACCTCCGCTTCGCCAACTCGATCCTCGAACCCGTCTGGAATCGCAACTACGTGTCGCACGTCCAGATGACGATGGCCGAGAGCTTCGGCGTCGAAGACCGAGGAGCCTTCTACGACCGCGTGGGCGCAATCCGCGACGTCGTCCAGAACCACATGCTTCAGGTGCTCGCCTTGGTCGCCATGGAGCCGCCCAATGCGAATCAGCACGACTCGATCCGGTCGGAGAAGCTCGACCTCTTCCAGTCGATCCGCGCGGTCGATCCCAAGAACTGCATACGCGGCCAGTACAACGGCTACCGGGACATCCCCGAGGTGGCGGACGACTCGAACACGGAAACTTTCGCCGCGATGGAACTCCAGATCGACAACTGGCGCTGGTCCGGCGTCCCGTTCTACCTGCGAACCGGAAAGTTCCTTCCGATCAAGCACACGGAGGTGCGGGTGGTCTTCAAGCGTCCGCCCCACGTCGCTTTCGGCAAGGACAAACCCGACCACAACGAGATGGTTGTCCGGATCGACCCGAGTCCGGGCGCCCGCATGCGATTCGTCACCAAATCGGCCGGAGTCGAGTCGTTTCAGGATTCCGATCTCGAGGTTCTGTTCGAAAAAGACCCCGGAAGCGAGCCTGAGCCGTACGAACGACTGCTCTATGACGCCATCCACGGACGCCCGACACTTTTCACCCATGTCGACGCGATCACCGAAACATGGCGTATCGTGCAACCTCTGCTTGATAACCCGAGTCCGGTCCTCCCCTACGAAAAGGGCACATGGGGACCGTCAGAGGCCGAGCGACTGGTCAAGGGCGTCTGCCAATGGGAAGAGCCCTGGCGACCGGTCGAAACGGCTGCCGAGCACCAAGTCCTCGGCGGTTAGGACCTAAAACTCCTGCAGGACGTTTTACCAACGGTTTCCCAGGGGAACCGTCCAGTCAACCGCGCACCTCCCGCACAGCACCCGAAACCATAGGAAACTTATGAGCGAGATCGAGCAACTCAACATCCTCATCGAGGTCCCCAAGGGATCCCGCAACAAGTACGAATACGACCCCGAGATCGGCGCGATCGTACTCGACCGTTTCCTCTTCTCGTCGATGGTCTACCCGGTCGATTATGGCTTCGTACCGCACACGATGGGTGCCGACGGCGATCCGCTCGACGCCATGGTCTGCGTCTCCGAACCGACCTTCCCCGGCTGCATCATTCCTTCGATCCCGATCGGACTCTTCCGCATGACCGATGAAGGCCAGGTCGACGACAAGGTCCTCTGCGTTCCGTCGCACGACCCCAACTGGAGCTACATCAAGACGCTTGACATGCTCTCGGACCAGCTCCGCGAGGAAATCGCGCACTTCTTCTCCGTCTACAAGCAGCCCGAAGGCAAGCACGTCGAAGTCGACGGCTGGTACCCCCTCGAAGCCGCGCTGGAAGTCCTCGAAGAGTCCCGCGAGCGCCTCCGCGACATCGAGGCAAACGAAGCCGAAGAAAAGTAGTCCCAGTTCTAGGTGGCCGTCGGTTCGGCCGGGCGGGTGCGCAGCCACGTGCGTACACCGCCAACTGTGAGAATCGACAGACCGACCACCAGGATCGCCAGCCAGATGCTGAGCTCGACGGGGCCGAGGTTGGCCCCGATGGGGATCATCAGGAGCAGAAGGCCGAACATCACGACCGTCAGCGTGATTGCCGAATGCAAATAGGTCCTGGGAGTCATCGAACTGCCTTCCTGATTTGCTGGGAACTCTCGATCAAACACTATCGTTCGCAGGGTGGATGCCCGCTCAGGCTGCCGCGCCAGCGGCCAGTTGGCCGCAGGCAGCATCGATGTCCCGGCCGCGGGTCAGCCTCACCGTCGCGTGGATTCCGCGTTTAATCAGGATGGCGCGGAACCTCTCGATCGCCTCCCTTGACGAACCCTGGTACTCCTCGCCAGTCGGGTTGTAAGGGATCAGGTTGACCTTGAAATCGTTCTTCGGTAGCAGGAGCTCAGCCAGCTCGTGGGCGAGCTCCGGTGAATCATTCACCCCGTCGAGCATCAAGTATTCGATGAAGACCTTGCGCTTGCGGACCACCCGCCACTCGCGGGCCGCGTCGACCACTTCATGCATCGAGTACTTGTCGTTGACCGGCATGATCTTCGAGCGGAGTTCGTCGTTCGGCGCGTGGAGCGAGAGTGCGAGGCGCACAGCCGGGCCCTCGGTTGTGACCCTCTGGATGCCGGGAAGCCAGCCCACGGTCGAGATCGTCGTATGGGAGTTCGCGATGCCGATCTCGGGCAGCTTCTCGCAAGCGGCAAGCACGTTGTCGAGGTTCATCATCGGTTCGCCCATGCCCATGAAGACGGTGTGGTTGACCGGTTCGATCCGGCGGAAGTGAAGGGCCTGGTCGAGGATCTCCGACTCGCTGAGGTTGCGGCCGAACTTCATCTTGCCGGTTGCGCAGAAGGTGCAGGTGAGTGGGCAGCCCGACTGGCTGGAGAGGCAGAGCGAACGCCGGCCGTCGCGGTAGCGCATCAGCACGGCCTCCACCGGTCGCTGGTCCGAAGTGAGGAAGAGCGCCTTCTCGGTTCCGTCGACCGAGAGGGCCGAAGCGTCGACGTCCAGGGTGGAGATCGAGACCTTCTCGGCAAGCTGCTCACGCAGTTCGACCGGCAGGTTGCTCATCTCGTCGAAGCTCGAAGCGCCGCGCGCAAGCCACTCCCAGACCTGTCCGGTCCGGTAGGAAGGCTGGCCAAGGTCGGCCATCGCAGTTTCAAGCTGGATCAGGTCCACAAAGGCAGTGTGGCATCTCGAAGGTTTCAGGACACCCAAAGCGCGTAATCCGCAGGACTGGCAGCGAAATTGCCCGCTGAGGGGGGCAATTTCACTGCCAGTCCGTCACGGATCGGTTGATTTGAGCCATTTTCGGATCTCTTCGCCCTGCTCGTCGATCTCGGGTGGACGGAGGCGGGTTTCGGCCGGCGTGGCGGAGAGGTTCAGCGGGGACCGCGCGCTCTTCACCCCACCGAAGTCGTCGATTGGATCGAGTCCGAGGGTAGCCGCGAGGTCGAAGCCACCTTCGACATCGTTAACCGGACCGGCGGGCACGCCGACGTCCCCGAGGACCCCGGCCCAGTAGTCGCAGGAGTCGAGGCGAAGCCGCGACTCGAGCTCCACCCTGAGGTCATCACGGTTGGTGACCCGATCGGAGTTCGAGGCGAACCGCGGATCGTCGACGAGGATCGGGGCGCCGATCGCGACCGCCAGCTCCCGGAACTGGTCGTCATTGCCGGCGCAGATCATGATCGGCCCGTCCGCCGTGTCGAAAGTCGCGAAAGGCTCGATGCTCGGGTGGACGTTGCCGAGCCGGGCGGGCGAAGTCCCTGTGTTCAGGTAGGAGGAGCCCTGGTTCGCCAGCGCCGCGAGCGCGGTCGAGAGCAGGTCGACCGAGACCCTCTGCCCGACCCGGTCCCGGTCCCTCGCGCGGAGCGCCGCCAGGATGCCGGTGCTGGCGTTGAGACCGGCGATCACGTCGACCAGGGCCACGCCGACCTTGTGGCCACCGCCCTCGGCCGGTCCGGTGACCGACATCAGGCCGCTGAGCGCCTGGACCAGGGGGTCGTATCCGGGGAGTTCGCTGCCCCCGGCCTCACCGAAGCCGGAGATCGAGCAGTAGACGATCCCCGGGTTGCCCATCGCAACCTTTTCGTAATCGAGGTCGAACTTTCCCATCGTGCCGGGCTTGAAGTTCTCGATCAATACGTCGGCCCTGCGGGCGAGCTCCTGGGCCAGCTTGAGATCCGCGGCGCCCTTCAGGTCGAGCACCACCGAGCGTTTGTTCCGGTTGACGGTCAGGAAGTAGGTGGCGCGCCCTTCATCGTCGGTCGGCGGCTGCCAGGAGCGGGTCTCGTCCCCGGACGGGGATTCGACCTTGATCACGTCTGCCCCCAGATCTCCCAGAGTCATCGCCGCGAGCGGGCCGGCCAGGACCCGGCTGAAGTCGGCGACGAGCAGACCATCCAAAGCACTCATGCCATCATGGTGACGCATGTCATCAACTCCCGCCGCCCTCGCAATCGCAGGCCTGACCAAACGGTACGGGGATGGAACCCTTGCGCTCGATGATCTTGATCTCGAGGTACCGAACGGCAGCTTTTTCGGGCTGCTCGGTCCGAACGGTGCCGGCAAGACGACCCTGATCGGTGCCGTCTGCAACCTGGTCCGCCCGACCGGCGGTGCAATCTCCGTTTTCGGACATCCCGGATCCAGCATGCAGGCCAGGCGCATGATCGGCATCGCCGAGCAGGAGCCGAACCTCGACAAGTTCCTGACCGTCTACGAGACCCTGCTCTACCACGGTGGCTACTACGGAATGGGCAGGGACGAAGCCGCCGAACGGGCCGAGCAGATGGTTGACGCCTTTGACCTGCGCGCCAAACGGGATGTCGAGGCTCCGAAGCTCTCCGGCGGCATGCGGCGACGCCTGCTGCTTGCCCGCGCCCTCCTCCACCGGCCCAACCTGGTCATCCTCGACGAACCGACTGCCGGGGTCGACCTCGAACTGCGCCACGAACTCTGGAGCTACATCCGGGTGCTCCACGAGCAGGGCACGACGATCCTCCTGACCACGCACTACCTGGAAGAGGCAGAGGCACTCTGCGACGAGATCGCCCTGATCAGCGGCGGCAGGATCGTCGCCCGTGATTCGGCCGCCGGGCTGAAGGACACCCACGGGGTCGAGACCCTCGAAGAGGTCTACCTGAAGACCGTGGCCGGCGGCAAGATCGCGCTCGCCGAAGAGGCGGCGCGGGCATGAGTCGGCAAGAGCGGATTGGCTACATCGGCCTCGGAATCATGGGCCGGGCCGCGGCTTCGAACCTGATCGACGCCGGGCTTGAACTGACGGTCAACAACCGCACCGCGTCAAAGGCCGACCCGTTGCTCGAGCGCGGTGCCGAATACGGCGAGACGCCGGCCGACGTCGCCGCTGCCTGCGAAGTGATCTTCCTCAACGTTCCCGACACTCCCGACGTCGAACTGGTGCTCTTCGGTGAAGGTGGGGTGGCGTCGACAGACGACTTCCAGGGCCTGATCATCGACATGAGCACGATCGATCCGGGTGCCACGGTCGAGATCGCCAGGCGCCTCGCGGAGCGTGGCATCGATTTTGTCGACGCTCCGGTCTCCGGCGGCGAGGCCGGGGCGATCGCCGGAACCCTTTCGGTGATGGCAGGCGGGAGCGATGAAGGCTTCGAGCGGGCCAGGCCGCTGCTGGAAGTTGTCGGGGGACGCGTGACGCACGTTGGCCGCTGCGGTGCCGGCCAGGTGGCCAAAGCCTGCAACCAGCTGCTGGTCGGCAGCAACGTCCGGGCGGTGGCCGAGGCGATCGTCCTGGCCGAGCGTTCGGGACTGATCGATCCCGCGGTGATGCGGGAAGCCGTCAGCGGCGGATTCGCGGACAGCAAGGTTCTCCAGCTCCACGGCCAGCACATGCTCGACGGAGAGTTCGAACCCGGATTCAAAGCCGAGCTCCACGCCAAGGACGCGCGGATCGTTCGAGCGCTCGCAGAGGAGGCCGGGGCACCCGTTGATGCCTTCGAAGTTGCCCAGGACTCGCTCAACAAGCTGGTCGAGTCGGGGCGTGGCGGGCTCGACAACGCGGCGATCATCGAAGTCCTGCGCGAAGAAGCAGACGGCGAAGATTGAACCCGCTGCCCCCGGTTCAGGTCGAGCCACATCCGTGGCGCGGACTCGCGTGGCTGTCGCGCCGCGAGTGCCACCGCGTGCTCAAGCTCTGGAAGCAGACGATCCTCGCGCCGGTGATCTCGGCGCTGCTCTTCATCGTCGTCTTCGGACTGTCCCTCGGCAACAGCATCTCGGAGATCAACGGCTTCGAATACCAGGTGTACATCGTGCCCGGCCTGATCGCCATGGCGATGGCCCAGGCCGCCTACTCGAACAATTCGAGCACGATCTTCCAGGCCAGGAATGACCGCTACCTCGATGACATCCTCTCGGCTCCGATGTCGGCCTGGCAGGTCCACCTCGGCTACCTGGTCGGTGGTGCGATGCGGTCGCTGCTGATCGGAATCGTGCTGACCGCCTTCGCCCTGCCGATCACCGGTGCCCCGCTCGACCACCCCTTCGAACTGTTCGTCGCGGTGATGCTCCTGACCACTGCCTTTGGCGCACTCGGCATAATCGTCGGCGTCTACGCCCAGTCCTGGGACAACCAGTCGTTCATCAACAACATCGTCATCCTGCCGCTGATCTTCCTCGGCGGGGTCTTCTATTCGGTCAGCCGACTCGGCACCCCCTGGGAACAGATCTCTCATTTCAATCCACTCTTCTACGTGGTCGACGCCGTGCGATACGGGTTCCTCGGCGCAAGCGACGTCGCCCCGCTGATTTCGCTCTCGATCGTCGCCGCGATTACGGTGCTGCTGGTCGGCTGGTCCCAGTACCTGTTCGCAACCGGACACCGCCTGAAGCCCTGACTTCACCCCCCCACAGGCTGAACTGGCAGTGAAATTAGTCGCTCAGCGACTAATTTCACTGCCAGAGCGTGCTTCTCAGGTGTCGAGGTCCGGGATGTAGGTTGAGACGTGGCGGTTGAGGGTCTCTCTGACCCAGCTCTTCTCGGCTGAATCGGCCATCCGGTAGCGGCCGAGGAGCATTGCCTGGTCGTCGAGTGGCAGGCCGCTGATCTCCCACGAAACGACGAGTCGCTCGAAGAGGAGCTCGGTTCGGCGCTGCCAGATGTCGTCGACGTTCGCGGCGTCGGAGACCATCTCTTCCTGGATTGTCTTGACGGTACCCTTGGACAACTCCTGACGGACGGTAAGCACGTTGCCTTCGTCGTCGGAGTAGATCGAAGTCGGGCCCTTGTCAGGTTTCTGCCGGTGCCGCCGGTTTTTCTTTTTCGCCATCGACCTCATCCTGACGATTCGAGAGTTCGGCGTCTCCGAGGCCACCGAAATGGTGCTTCTTCTGGCTGTCCTGAGTCGCCATCTCGGCGATTGCGGCGTAGAGGATCACGTCGAGTACGAGTCCAAAGACAGCGCCGAACTGGGCTTCGACGAAAGAGAAGACCCTGGTGACGAAGATCGAGACCAGCAGGGCCCGGCCGAAGAAGGAATAGGCCGCCTGATGCTCGTCCTTCCACATCTTGAAGACGCCGATGCCGACCAGGATCACCGAGGTGAGGACGGAAAGGGTACGGGCGAGGTCGAGGAAGTCGACGCTGTTATCCGGAACCTGGTCCCCGGTCTGGGTCTGGATCCCGAGGTCGGTCTGCAGGTCGAGGAGGCCGACGAGCGAGATGATGCCCCAGACGATCACCACCCGAATGACCCACTTGCCGAAGTTCGGCCTTTCCGAGATCGCCGTGATGCGCTGGTGAACGGTGTCGATGAACTGGGCGATGCGGGACGGTTGCTTGGTCGGAGAAAGCGCCGCGTCCTTGAAGTAACCACGAATCCGCGCCACCCTTGGATCGTCCGGGTCGGATTGGTCAAGCAGCTGATTGGCGACTTCGAGCTCGTCCCGGCGGAACTCGCCGGTGACCGTCGCCGGCAGGAAAGCCATGGCGTTGGCCAGGGCCGTCTTTTGGTCGAGCACCTGTCGACGGGAGAGCTCCCGGGTGATCAGGAAAAGAATGATGAAGACGATGTAGATGATGCCGGCGGCCGGCTTGTAGAAGTAATTGTTGTCCGAAGTGATGAACTTGCCGAGCTCGTCGATGAAGAAGCCGAAGCCGATGCCTCCGATGATCGCCGAGGCGGTCCGGCCACCGCGATTCAGGTAGATCAGCCCGACCCAGATCGCGATCAGCATGAAAATGCCGCCGTACAGCAGGTGCGCGATGTGGAGGCCGCCTCCGCCGAGCTGCGGGTAATGGGTCAACCAGAGCTGGGTCCGGATGACCAGGATCATCGTGATCGAAGCGATCAGGAACCACTCCAGCTTCTGCACGAAGTCGTAACGCCGGATCGGATTGTCGATCAGGCGAGGACGCTTCGAAGCAAGTTCCCTCGGTCCGGACGGCACGGAAAGATTCTAGACCGCCCCACAGGGAGAAAACCAGCCTTCAGGGGCGGGCCGTCGCCCGGTCCAGCAACGGTCGCACGTTTTCGCCGAAGCGCAGCGCTTCTTCGAGGTGCGGATACCCGGACAGGATGAACTCGTCGATGCCGATGTCGCGGTATTCGAGCAGGCGATCGGCCACCTGCTGGTGACTGCCGACCAGGGCAGTACCTGCGCCTTCGCGAATCATGCCGATTCCGGCCCAGAGGTTGGGGGCGATCACAAGATCATCCCGGTCGGTGCTTTGGGCTAGTTCGGTCATCTTCGCCTGGCCGACTGATTCCATCCGGGCGAACTTCTCCTGGGCCTTCTTGACGACTTCCGGGTCGAGCCCGGCGAGGATCCGGTCGGCTTCGAGCCAGGCTTCGTCCTCGGTGTCGCGGGAGATGACGTGGATCCGCAGTCCGTACTTGAGCTCACGGCCTTGGTCGCTGGCCCGGGCTTTCATCTCTTCCACCTTCGCGGTCACGGCTTCGAGCGGCTCGCCCCAGGTGAGGTAGACGTCGGCATAGTGCGCGGCTACAGCCTGTCCGGCCGGTGAAGAACCGCCGAAGTAGACCCGCGGCGGATCGAGCCCGCCGAGCTTGCGGCGGAGTCCACCCTGATCGAGCCTGAAGAACTCACCTTCATGGTCATAAGTCTCACCCGTCCACGAACGCTTGATGATCTCCAGGAACTCGCCGGTTCGGCGATAGCGGGTCTCCTTGTCGAGGTGGTCGCCGAACGACTTCTGCTCGACTGGATCACCACCGGTCACTACGTTCAGAAGGAGCCGGCCGTTGGTCAGCCTGTGAAAAGTGGCTGCCTGGTGCGCGGCCCAGGCCGGCTGGATCGCATCAGGCCGGAAGGCAACGATGAATTTCAGGCGCTCGGTGTGCTGGGCGACCGCGGCGCAGGTGACCCACGCGTCTTCGCAGCCGGATCCGGTCGGAGTGAGCACAGCCTCGAACCCGGCCCTCTCGGCTGCCTTCGCGACCTCGGCGAGGTACGGCACGTCGGCGTTCCTGGTGACCGTCTGCTGGCCTGCAACATCAACGACATTGGTGACGTTTCGTCCGTCGCCGGAGGTCGGAAGAAACCAGTGCCACTTCGGTTGGGATCGTACATCGGTGGGGGTCAAGTCGATTCCTTTCCTGAGCAGTCGGGAGGTCAGCTTCCCACATGCTCAGGAGGTCGGGACTCCGGCCAGCCAACTGCTGCTTCTCTCCAGCCACGCAGTGATCATTCCTTCGCTGCCGAGCGCCGCGTATTCGGATTCGAGCGCGACCAGCGACGGTGTCGGGCAGGTCGCTCCGAGCTCCAGCAGGGCCGGGCGCAGGTGGACGTCGGCCGCCAGGGCGTGGCGCGCCTGACGGGCGATCATCAGGGGAATGGCGGTCTTGTCGAGGAGCGCCGCCTCCGGGAGACCGTCGAGGAAGATCTTCAGGAGCCCGGAGTAACTGCCCATCACGGTCGGGCTCGCGGCGATCACGACCTGGGCTCCAAGGACAAGATCGGTCAATGCCTTGTCGTAACCGGCCCGGTCGATTTCGAGGTCAACCAGGTCGATGGTGACGGCGGGGGCGGTGCCGATCTGTGGAGCGAGACCGTCGGCGACACCACCGGCCAGGCGAAGAGTCCGGCTGTCCCTGCGTGGATTGCCCACGATCGCAATGACGTTCGGCTGGAATCCGGGGTGAAGGAGATTTTCTGTCATGAGGGCTTCCTGAGTGTTTGATCGGTATCGGGATGAGGGCGGAGTCGCTAGCCACGACTCCGCCCCGTCAACCCTTTGCGTCCAACTGGGTCGTCTAGCCCACCACCCAGTGGAAACGACTGGACTTTGTTTAGTTTGTCTAGTCGTTTCATCAAGATACACAATCGCTTCATTCGCTGCGTCGTAATCGACGGGTTGGAATTCAGACGGCGGGCCAACCGCCGGGGTTGCCCGGCGAATACCCTTTCTTCATGTCGGCGGGCGGCTTAAACCTGACCCCGAGCTACCCGGTCGAATCCGGGGTGTTCGATGAGGCTTTTGAAGCCGATGGTTCGGTGCGTCCGCTTTACGAGGAACTGCTGTCCGACACCGACCCGAACCGGCTGGAGGATCTCGAGCGGGATGTCCAGTCCGACCTCGCCGGACGGAAGGTCCAGTTCGGCGCTCCCCACTCCCGAGCGCCCTTCGGGGTTGATGCGATCCCGCGCCTGATCACGGACGAAGTCTGGCGGGGTCTGGAGCTCGGCCTGATCCAGCGGGTGAAAACGCTGAACGCGTTCCTGGCCGATGCCTATGGCGAGCGCAAGGTGGTTCAGGACGGGGTCATCCGGGCAGAACTGATCACCGAAGCAATGCACTTCGAGCCGGTACTGGCCGAAGCCGGAATACCGGTGGAAGCGGAGGTAGCCGGCCCGGACCTGGTCCGCGGGGCCGACGGTGAGTTCTCGGTGATCGAAGACAACCTGCGGACCCCCTCGGGCCTCGCCTACTCGACGGTTGGCCGGCCGGTGCTCGAGGCCGGCCTTGGTTCACCGACCCTTTCGCCGCGCTCACCCGAACCGTCCTTTGACCTGCTTGCGCAGGCACTCCGCTCAAAGGACCCGACCGGTACCGGTGAGCCGTCGATCGCCCTGCTCAGCGACGGACCGATCAGCAGCGCCTGGTACGAGCATCAGGAACTCGCCCGCCGACTCGGCGTCCCGGTCGTCTCCCCCGGAGACCTGCACGAGGTCAATGGCCGCCTCAAGGCGAACTCGGATCGCGGGCAGGTGACGATCGACGTGCTCTACAACCGGTCGAGCACCGAACGGCTTACCCTCTCCGGCGAACGCTTCACCCCGCTGGGGGAAGTCCTGATCGAGCCGATGCGACGCGGCACCCTCGCCTGCCTCAATTCCTTCGGAACCGGGGTCGCCGATGACAAGGCCCTCCACTGCTACGTCGACGAACTGATCCGGTACTACCTCGACGAAGAACCGATCCTCAACAATACGAAGAGCTACGACCTCGGAAATCCCGAACACCGGGACGAAGTGATCGACCGGCTCGGGGAACTGGTGATCAAGCCGCGCTGGACCTTCGGCGGCCAGGACATCGTGATCGGCCCGCGAACGCCGGTTGAGAACCTGCGGCGCCTCGCGACCTCCATCCGGCGCTCACCCGAGCGCTACATCGCGCAGGAGATGATCATGCTGTCCACGCATCCAACGACAATCGGCGGATCTCTTTCGCCCCGCCACGTAGACCTGAGGCCTTATGTACTCACCATCGGTGAAGAAGTAAAGGTGGCACCGGTTGCGCTCTCACGATTCGCCCGCAAGAAGGGCGAGCTGATCGTCAGCAGTACCCGCGGTGGCGGGGCCAAGGACACCTGGATCCTCGAAAGATGATCGACGATTCGGTGGAACCCCGCACGCGCCGCCCGGCCAATCCCCTGATCGGGGTGACGACCTCCGAGGTCAGGAAGGCCGAGACCGTCTCTCCCACCCCCGAAGGCGAACCGCCCCGGCACGAAATGGCGTTGGGGCTCACTTACATGCGGGCAGTCGAACTCGCCGGCGGGATCCCCGTGGTGATCCCGCCCCTGGGGACCGACCTGATCGGTCCGTTGCTCGGCCGGCTGGACGGAATCTGCCTGTCGGGCGGGCCGGACATCCACCCTGACAGCTACGGACAGGATCCGCACGAGATGCTCGGACCAACCGAGCCCGACCTCGACCGCTTCGAGCTGAACATCGCCCACTGGGCCGACATGAGGGGTCTGCCGATCCTGGCGATCTGCCGGGGAATGCAGGCCCTGAACATCAGTCGGGGCGGCACGCTGATCCAGCACATCCCGGATCGCTGGCTGGACGTCGAACACCGCCAGAAGATGCCGGGGCAGACCGCGAGCCACCGGGTCGATCTCGCCCCCGATGCCCGGCTCAGCGAGATCTTCGGTTCCAACGTCATCGCCGTGAACTCCTTTCACCATCAGGCCGTCGACCGGATCGGGGAGAACCTCGAACCTTCCGGCTGGGCTCCCGACGGTGCGATCGAAGCGGTTGAGGACCGGTCCCGCCCCTTCCTGATCGGCGTCCAGTGGCACGCCGAACTGATGGTCGACCAGCCCGATCACCTCGGGGTGTTCGAGAGCTTCACCGACGCCTCGCGGGAGTTCGGGAAGTACCGCCTCACTGGAGCGGCGGCATGAAGCCGTGAGGGAACCCGTGGAACTTCCCGAATGGGCCAGATGGCCGACTGATCCTCACCCCAAGGGTGAGTTCACGATCGGCGTCGAAGAAGAAGTGATGCTGATCTCGGCGATCAGCAATGCCCTGGCCAACCGGATCGACGCAGTAATGCCCCGGCTCGAGCCGGAAGTCGTCTCCCACGTCACTCCCGAGACCCACGGCTCGGCGGTCGAACTAAGGACAGGCGTCCACAGTTCGGTCAGTGGCGCGATCGAAGAACTCTCGGAATTGCGTCGCAGCCTTTCCGCGACGCTCAAGGGCCTGGGGCTCCGCGCTGCGGCCTCGGGCACCCACCCCTTCGCCGTCTGGGAGGAGATCGTGGTCTCGGCCGGTGAGCGCTATCAGTTCGTTCACGGCTCGATGCGCGAACTCGCCCGCCGTGAGCCGACCTTCGCCCTCCACGTCCACGTCGGCATCGGTGACGCCGAATCGGCGATCAGGGTCCACAACCAGATGCGGGTCCACCTGCCGCTGCTGCTGGCCCTCTCGGCGAACTCGCCGTTCTGGCAGGGTCGTGACACGGGCCTGTCCTCGGCACGGACCCCGCTCTTTCAGGCTTTCCCGCGAGTCGGCATTCCCCGCCCTTTCCACAGCTACGAGCAGTACGCGGAAGAAGTCGACCTGATGATCCGCACCGACGCAATCCCTGAATCGACCTTTCTCTGGTGGGACGTTCGTCCACAACCGAGCCTCGGCACGGTCGAGATCCGGATAATGGACTCCCAGACCAGGAGTGAAGACAACGCCGCCCTGGTCGCCCTGACCCGCTCGCTCGTCCGCTGGGAACAGATGGAAGGCAAGCTGACCACCCGGCAGATCGACGCCCAGGAGATCATCAGCGAGAACCGTTTCCTGGCGGCCCGCGACGGGGTTGATGCCGAGCTGATCGACGCCGAACGTGCGATCCGCATATCGGTGCCGAAGATCGTCGAGATGCTGATGCCCCACCTGATGCCCCACGCCCAGGACCTCGACTGCGTCAATGAGCTGGAACTTTGCGCCGATCTCGCGATCCAGAACGGGGCAGTCCGTCAGCGGCGGATCAGCCGTGAGGTGCCGTCGCTGGCCCAGATGGTAGGGATCCTGGCTGACGAGCTCGAATAGCCCGCCTCTCGCCGATGCCTACTGGCCGAAGTGCTTACTGGCCGAAGTGCTGAATGGGATTGACCGGGACCTTCGCCATCGGCGGCTGGATCTCCATCCGGTCCATCGCCCTGTTCAGGTCTGCTTCTGTGACCTGCCCGGGCACCGGCACCGCGCGATAGGCCGGGATCGGCAGTCGCATACGAAAGGCGAGCTTGTCCTCGGAGTCAAAGGCATCGACCAGGGGGTTGTTGCCCCAGGCCACGATCCAGCCCGTTCCGAAGGGACGAACACCGCCGCAACAGTGGCTCTCCTTGACCTGCGGGTCGAGGTTCTGGCCGTCGTAGGTTGCGGTCCCTGCCTCGATGTCCAGCTTGTAGCGAACGGCGCGGGGCTTCCGCTTCAGGTGGGTGCTGTTGTCGTGGACCGAGAGGATGTTGCCCTTGCTGATCCGGGCATCGTGGTTGCCGCCGATCGGGAAGTCGGCTCGCGGGTCGCCTCCGAGGATCTTCAGTGACTTCGGATCGGGCTCGCCGCCGAAGGTCCAGGCGATCTTGCCGGTCTTCTTGTCGATGCCGAACACCTTGTCGGTATGGCGGGTGGAGACCACGATGTACTTGCCCCACGGCTCAGCCGAGTTGAGGTGGAAGATGTCGATGTACTCGTTCCCGGCGGCGTCCGGATGCGGATTCTTGAGGATCTTCTTCCACCAGCGCTGCGGTGTGTAGGAGAGCGGGATGTGATCCCCTGAGTTCCACTTCCAGACGACCTTGCCGGTCGGGGTGACTTCCTGGAGTTCACCGTCGAACACGCCGATGTCCTTCGGGCCACCGACCGAACTCAGGTCGACGCCGAGGCGTGGTTTGTAGCTATTGATCAGGACGTTGCCGTTCGGCAGGTAGGTGTACTCGTGGCCGTCCGACGGCGCGTCCCTGGTCGTGACCACTTTGAGCAGTTTGCCGTCGAGCGAACGGATCTCGTTGCCGGTTCGCGGATCCTTCCCGTAACCGTCGCCGAAGCCACGCGGAACCTGGAAGGTCTTGTCGGGCAGGATCTGGCCCCCGAGGGTGTTGGTCGGCGGGCTGTACCACCAGACGGGCATGCCATCCTGGTCGAACACAATTGCCCAGTTGCGGTTTGCGGCCTTCGGCTCGGGACGCTCCGAGACGAAGAACATTCCCTTGGGCGGTTCCCGGAACCGGGTGTAGTTCCACTCGGGGAAGTCATCCGCGAGGCAACGCACCTGGTAAGTCTGGGAATCACCAGCGGAATCGATGACGATCTCGAAGTCCTGTCCGGGGAGGGGTCGGGCTTCAGCCGCGAACCTGCCGGTCTCGGGCGGATACGGACCGACCTTGACGGTTGAACCTTCGTCCGCCTTTACCTGGACCTTGACCTTGCCCGGCACGCATCGGGTCACGTAGTTGTGACGATCCGGGTTGAAGTCCGGGTACATCGATTCGGTGTTGAACTGGGCGGCGTATTTGCCACCCGGCGCGCCGTTGTCGTCCTCGCTGCCGGTCGAACCTTCGGTCGCACCCTTGGCGACCGCCACGTCGTCCTTCTTGTTGATCAGATGCTGCCTGTAGGCGACTGCGCCGATGCCGACCCCGATCACCACGGCAGCCAGCACGGCCAGCACCGCAATCGGTGAAATTCTGAACTTCTTCTTGCCGACGTCTTTCGGACCGGGGTCTTCGCTCACTGAATCGTTCCCTTCACTATCTGACCGGAGACCCGGTCCAACGTGGCCCAATCCCGAGACCCTCAACGGAGTCCGGTATTTGACCGAACGGGAAGGCTATAGGGTGGACGACCGTGACGCCGCCCCCAGAACTCTCGATCAACGCCGTATTCGCGGAAATGAAGGGGGGCGCCGAAAGCCACCGGAGCGTCCTGATCCGGGCCACAATTCTATTTGCAGTACTGGCTGGCGCTTCGATCGCTCTGGAGCTGCTCGGCACCGCAGGTATCGCGCTTTCGCTCGGCGCCAGCGTCCTGCTCGGGGCCGCCTATTCAGGCATGGTCGCAGCGATGATCAGTACGCCGGGCGGGTCAGACACGGCAGGCGAGGTCTGGACCAGGGTCAGGCCGGTTCTGTCGAGACTGATCTGGGCGAGCCTTCTGATCGCGTTGTCGATCGCCGCCGGGCTGATCATCCTGGTCGTGCCGGGGCTGATCCTGCTGACGATCTGGTCGGTAGTGGTCCCGGTGATCGTCGCCGAGAAGCTGCCGGTGATGGACAGCCTCCGCCGCAGCCGTGAACTGGTCAGGGGCAATGGCTGGCGTGTATTCGGATTCCTGATCTGCCTCGGGATCGTGTCCGCGGCCGTCCTGCTGCTCGCTTACCTGGCGTCCGCCCCGTTCGGGACCGGCATCCTCAACAGCATCGTCTTCCAGTTCCTGGTCGCGTGCGTGGTCAACCCGCTGACCTCGATCGGCCCCGCCTCGCTCTACAACCAGCTCACCGGGGAGCTGGCGGATCCTCCGGCGGAGCTGTAGCTGCCGGGGTCGTTTCAACCGCCGGTTCGCCGGCTGAAGCCACGTCGGCCGGGTCGACGAAGACTTCGACCATCTTGCCTTTGACCATGAAGATGTGGGCGACGATGTAGCAGGCCGCCATCGCCCCGGCCAGGATGTAGAAGATCGTCTGGGTCGAATGGGCGAACGCACCCTGGACGGCATTCAGGAAGTCGGCTTCCTGCGCCTTGCTGACGTGTGCACCCATCGGGCTTGAGTCGCCACCGCCGGACTGGGTCAGTGAATTGGCAACAGCATCGGCCTCTGCCTTCGGAACGTTGAAGGCCCCCAACTTGTCTTCGATGTTGATCTTGTTCTGAGTCGTCAGGATCGTGCCGAGCACGGCCAGGCCGAAAGCCGCGGCAAAGTTACGCACCGTCTGGGTGATGCCCGTGGCTTCGCCGTAACTGGTATTCGGAGCCCGGTTGACTGCATCCGTGCTGACCGGTCCGAGAATGAGTCCGACACCCGCGCCGGCCATCACCATGTAGATCCACTGGCCATTCAGTCCCTCGGAGATGTCCGTCATCTGCTGCGCCCACAGGTAGAAACCGACCGTCGCAATAACACTGCCGAGCAACACTGCGGGCTTGGCGCCCTTGCTGTCGAGGATCCGGCCGCCCCATTGCGATGCGACCGCGAACCCGCCGAAGAAGACGAGCAGATAGATACCGGCCTCCGAAGCGCTCCAGCCGAGGGAAATCTGCGAGTACATGCTGGCGAAGAAGAAGAGCGGCACAAAGGCGAGGGACATGAAGAACAGGACCAGGCAGTCGCCCAGGAATGCCCGCTCCTTGAAGATCTGAACCCGCATCAACGGGAACTTCTGCCTGGTTTCGAATGCGAAGAACCCGACCAGGATCACCAGCCCGATTGCGATGCTGCCCCAGGTGAGCGGATCGGACCAGCCCCAGACAGCCGACTGCTGGAATCCGAGGATCGCCAGGCCCATGCCGAGAGCGATCAGCACCGCACCGCGGTAGTCGAGCGGCTGCGGGTTTTTCATGTCAGCCGGCTTCGACTTCCAGATCAGGAAGAGGGAGATCAGGGCGATCGGGATGTTGATCCAGAAGATCGACCGCCAGGTCCATTCAGTCAGGTAACCACCGGCGATCGGACCGACCGAGGTGAGCGCTCCGGTGATTCCGAAGAAGAGTGCCATTGCCCGACCGCGGGTTTCGATCGGGAAAGAGGAGATCGTGATCGCCAGCGCCGCGGGGAACATCAGGGCGGCGCCTGCTCCCTGAACCACACGGAAGAAAATGATCCAGGCTTCGGCGAGATCGCCCTTGGGAGTGGCGCCACAGAGGGCAGACGCGGTAGCGAAGATCAGGATTCCGACAATCAGGATGGTCCGGCGCCCGGCGACATCGGCGAGCTTTCCGCCGAAGGCGAACAGAGCTGCCATCGAGAGCAGGTACCCGCTGACGATCCATTGCACCCCGGTCGAAGAGAGGTCAAGTTCCTTCTGGATCTCGGGAACCGAGATCGAGACGATCGTCTGGTCGATGAAGGTCATCGACACTGCGAAGATCATCGCCGTCAGAACCAGATAGCTGCCCTTGGTGTTCGACATGCGTGACTCCTTCAAGCAGGGCGATCCTCAGGAGACCGCTAAATGGACGATGTCGCTCAGGTTAGCGGATGGCCCAACACCGAATCTTGCAGTTAGTCTGGGCGTCCATGGAGACAATCCGAACGCCCGAAAGTTCCTTCGCCAACATCGAGGATTTCCCCTACGAGCCGCAGTACCGCGAGTGGCAGGGAATTCGACTCGCCCATATCGACGAAGGGGACGGGCCTGCTGTCCTGCTGCTCCACGGCGAACCGACCTGGGGCTATCTGTGGCGCAAAGTCATGGCCCCGCTTCTCGATGCAGGCTACCGCTGCATCGTTCCCGACCTGCCAGGCTTCGGACGTTCCGACAAGCCCGTCGATGACGCCTGGTACACCTTCGACCGGCACACCGAATCGGTCGTCTCCCTGATCGATGACCTGGACCTGAAAGACACGACCCTCGTCTGCCACGACTGGGGCGGGCCGATCGGACTGCGGACCGCCACGATCGAGCGCCCCGAGCGCTTCTCCCGGTTGGTCGCGATGAATACCGGCATCTTCAGCGGGTATCAGACGATGACCGAAAACTGGAAACATTTCCGCGATTTCATCGCATCCCACCGGGACGTCCGGGTCGACATGCCGATTCAGGGTGCGGCCTTCACCGAACTGAGCCCGGAGACCGTCGCCGCCTACACGGCCCCTTTTCCGGATGCTGACTCGAAGGCCGGCATCAGGGCCTTCCCGCAGCTGGTCGCTGACAGTCCCGACGCACCCGGTGCCGCTGAGGGCCAGGCGACGGCCAGGTTCCTGGAAACGGATGACCGGCCGTCGCTGCTCCTCTGGGGAGATTCCGACCCGGCGCTGCCGCTCGATCCGGTGGGTCGCCGCGTGCAGAGCCTCTTGCCGACGGCTGCGCCCCTCACGGTCATCGAAGATGCGAGCCACTTCCTTCAGGAAGACCAGGGCGAGTTGATCGGCAGGCTGATAGTCGAATGGATGGAAGCGAAAACCTGATGGCAAGAATTCCCGGGGCCTGAAATGAGATCGGTGCGGATCATCGGCAGCCGTGGCGGCCCCGGCAGGGGCCTTCTGCGGCTGCTCGAGGTCTCGCCTTTCATCCTGGCCGGCATCGCCGTAATCACCCTGGTGCCTTCCCCGCCGGAGGTCCGGTTCGGTGGGGGCTGGACCCTCCTCATCCTGACCGTTTTTCGCTCGGTGGCCGAGGTTCGTGGCTACCCCGCCTGGATCCAGACGGTAACCCCGGTTGCTCTGGCTGTCGTGATCGGAGCAATGGTCGGGGTCGCCCAGGAACCGCTCTTCAACATCCTGATGCTGTTCAACGTGCTTCGTGTCGCAATGGTCGACAGCCGTCGCATCCTGATCTATACCCTGATCGCGACGGTCCTGTCCCTGGTCATTCCGGCGATGGTCTATCCGGACGAACTGGGAATCCGGGCGATCATCTGGACCCTCGTGCTGACCTCCGTTTCATTTCCGATCCAGAACCGTTCTCTCGAGCTGGCAGCCCGGGTCGGCCTCAACTCGAAGCTGGCATCGGTGCTCTCGGACCTGCTGACCTCGGACGACGCACGGGAGTCGATCGTCCGGGCCGCCCACGAACTGGGTGAGGCGGACGTCGCCGTCCTCTTCGAAGAAACCGGGGACAACCAGGTGGCTGCGTCGGCTGCCTACGGAGTCATGTCCACCGGCCTCGTCGTATTGCCGGCCGATGCCTCTGCCGCCGGCCTCAGCATCAGCGAGCGCCGGACAGTCTTTGCTCCTTACGTGGAGACCCTCGACGGACCGCTTCCTCCTGGCTTCGGCGGCGAGGACCTAAGCTCGATCATCAGTTGCCCGATCATCCGGGACGACAAGGCGATCGGTGCGCTTTGCGCGGGGTGGAAGGAACGGGTACCCCGCGGCGACACCATGAACGCGACCGTGGTCGGTCTGCTCGCCTCCGAGGCAGCGGTGACCATCGACCACTCGGATACCTTCCAGCGCCTGGCCGACACCGCAACCAGGGATGAGCTCACGGGCCTGCCCAACCGCCGGGCATGGGAAGAACTCCTCGGGGCCGGCCTGACTGAAAGCCGGAAGGTCCGAAAGCCGGTTTCGATCGCGATCCTCGACCTCGACCACTTCAAGCTGTTCAATGATGCCCACGGTCATCAGTCCGGGGACCGCCTGCTGCGCGAGGCCGGCGCGGCCTGGAAGAGTACCCTCCGCGGCAACGACCTCCTTTTCCGCTGGGGCGGCGAGGAATTCACCGTGATCCTGCCCAATTGCGGTCACGACCAGGCGATGGAAGTCGTGGAGCGCCTGCGCGCCGCGACCCCAGGCAATCAGACGAGTTCCGCGGGCGTCGCCACCTGGGATGGAGACGAGTCCGCGGAAAACCTGTTTGCCCGGACCGACACGGCGCTCTACCGCGCGAAGAATGCCGGGCGCGACCAGACGGTGACCGCGGACCGTAGTATTTGACCAATGGGGAGCAGCGACGAATGAGCGGATCGGAAAAGCCGGACAAGTCGGCAGCGGTACTGATCACCCTGATCCTCGTTGCAGCAGTGGCCAATCTCAACCTCGCGGTCGCCAACGTCGCCCTGCCGGACATCGGCAAGGCATTCGACGCGAGCCAGACCCAGCTGAATCTCGTCGCGGTCGGTTACTCCCTCGGACTTGCCACCTCGGTGCTCTACCTGGGAGCCCTCGGCGACCGGTACGGACGCAAGATGATGCTGATCCTCGGCACCTCGCTGGCGATCCCGGCAAGCATCGCAGCGGCCCTCGCGCCCACGGTCGACGTCCTGTTCGCCGCCCGAGTCGTCGGAGGCCTCGCGGCCGGCATGGCTTTCCCCACGACCCTCGCGCTGATCACCGCTCTCTGGCGAGGCGCAGGCCGGACCCGTGCCATCGCGCTCTGGTCGGCGATCGGTGGCGCAATCTCGGCCCTCGGACCGCTCACGGCCGGAGCGATGCTGCTCGATTTCGACTGGGGATCGGTGTTCCTGATCACCCTGCCACTGGCCGTGGTTGCGCTGGTGCTGGCGATCAAGTTCGTGCCGTCGCACGTGAACGAAGTCTCGGATCCGGTGGACAACCTCGGCGGCATCATCTCCGTCGTGATGGTCGCTGCCCTAGTACTTGCGATCAACTTCACCAGCCTCCCGGGCAAGGCTGCCCTCTGCGTCGGCCTTGGCCTGATCGCCGTCGCCGGAATCATCGCCTTCCTCATCCGCGAAAGGCGGGCGGAGAACCCCCTCTATGAACTTGACGTGGCAAAACGCCGCATCTTCTGGGTAGCGGCGCTGGCCGGGATCATCGTGTTCGGAACCCTGATGGCGGCGATGTTCGTGGGCCAGCAGTACCTCCAGAACGTGCTCGGTTATTCAACGCTCCAGGCCGGTGCGGCGATCCTGCCGGCAGCCTTGATGATGGTCCTGATCGCACCCCGATCAGCCAAGTTGATCGAGAGCCACGGCTCGCGGATCACCCTGTTGATCGGCTACGTGTTCTGCCTGCTCGGATTCGTCGTCATGTTCATCCTCTGGGACGATGGCGCCGCGTACTGGAAGGTCGGCCTGGGGTACGCCCTGGTCGGTGCCGGCGTGGGCTTCGCGGGCACGCCGGCCTCCCACTCCCTGACCGGTTCGGTCCCCGTGCGACGGGCGGGCATGGCATCCGGAACCGCCGACCTCCAGCGCGACCTCGGTGGCGCAATCATGCAGTCGATCCTCGGGTCGGTTCTTACGGCGGGATACTCCAGCGCGTTCGCCAACCAGATCGCCTCATCGCCGGAGTCGGACAAGGTCAGCAGCCAGGTGTCTTCGGAACTGGAGCGGTCCTTCGCCAGCGCGGCCTCGACCGCCGAGCAATACCCGCAGTATGCGCAGCAGATCATCGCTGCCGCCAAGACTTCGTTCCTGAACGGCGAAGACTGGGCCTACCTGACGGGGATCATCGCCATCCTGCTCGGCGCCCTGGTTGTTTTCGTCTTCTTCCCGAGGCACAACGATGAAACCCGCCTGCTCGGCGAATACGAAGCAACGGACGAGGCTGACGATCACACGGAACCGTCGGCCCCGACCTCCGAAGGCACTCCCTCCCCCGCTGGATGACCGAGGTCGAACCGGCGTCGGGACGGCGTGTTCGGGTTCCTGGCGTTTTCGACCTGGGGTTGATCGCCCTCGCCATCATCTACGTCGTCTACGTCGGGACCAGCGGTGTCGGGTCTCATTACTACGCGAGTGCCGACCGGGTCACCGACGACGGCCGGGTGTGGCTTCTCGCCACCAGCGCCCTCGAGGTCGTCAAGACCCTTGACACAGTGCAGTGGGTGATGCTTGCCGGGGCGGTCGGACTGGCGATTTACCGTCTGGGTCCGCGGATCTGGTGGGCCGTTGCACTGACCGGCCACATCGGGTCAGCGATCATCTCCTACGGGATTATCGAACTGGCGATCCTTCTCGACTCGGGTTCAGCGGACCGGACCGCGGCCCAGGCCGATTTCGGGGTCTCAATCGTGCTCGCGGCGAGCCTTGGTGCGGTTATGGCAAGCGCCATCGACGCGAGCCGCCAGGAAGGAGCGATGAGCCGGGGCGACCGCGTGGCGCTATGTATCGGCCTGCTCGGCCTGCTCGGAATGATCGCCTTTTCATTCGGCTGGTACGACGTCCAGCACCTGATCGGGTACGGAATCGGCTTCTTCCTCGCCAGGACCCTGGCCAAAAATCCATTCTGGGTCGGTTTACATGGGCACTGGAACCAATAACCGACCCAGAACCAGTCGGTTCCGGTTTCTGCCCTAGGGTTCGGCCATGGAGATCGTCCTCGCCATCATTGCCGCGCTGATGTTCTCGCTCGGCACCGTTCTCCAGCAGAAGGTCGCCTCGGAAGTTCCGGACGACGAAGCGATGAAGGCCGGGCTCATGCTCAAGCTCGCACGTCGGCCGGTCTGGCTGCTCGGAATCGTGGTCGATGGACTTGGCTTCGTCTTCCAGGCAGCCGCCCTCTCCGTCGGCAAGCTGGTGGTGGTCCAGCCTCTACTGGCTACGGCTGTTGTCTTCGCCCTGCCCCTCGGGCGGTGGATCACCAAACGGCGGATCACAAAGAACGATGTGATCGGTGCCACCGCCGTAACCGGCGGACTGATCCTCTTTCTGGTCCTCGCCAATCCCCAGGGCGGAGTGAAAGACGCCTCGACGCTGGGCTGGATCATCTCCGGTGGTGTCGCCGGCGTCATTTGCCTGGGCCTGATCGCGGCGTCACGGGGCAAGCCACCCTCGCCGAAGGCCTCCCTGCTCGGCATGTCGGCCGGCATCCTCTTCGGCTTCAGCGCCGGTCTCACCTTGAGCGTGGTTGACGACCTCGACCAGGGTTTCGTCGCAATCGTGACCGACTGGCATCTCTACGCGCTGATTGCCGTCGGCTGGATCAGCATGACCGTGAGCCAGGCTGCACTCCAAACCGGTGCCCTGGCCCCGGCGATCTCAACCCAGATGTCTCTGGATCCGATCGCCAGCGTGGTGCTGGGCATCGTGATCTTCAAGGAACGCATCGACGACACGCCGCTTGAAGGCGCGATCGCCTCGCTCGGACTCGCTGTGATGATCTTCGGCCTGGTGATCCTCGCCCGGTCCCAGGCGCACAACGAAACCGTGACCAAAGTGCCAGAACCGGACGCTGCCGCCTAACCCTTTGCGGCGGCTTCGTCCTCTGCGTCCTTCATCAGCTTCGCCATGATCATGTCGCTCCTCTTCCTCCCGTAGGCGAAGAAGATGACCAGCCCGATCAGCAGCCAGATGAAGAGCCGGATCCAGGTGTCGATCGGCAGGGTGGCCATCAGCGCAACCGCACAGGCGATTGCGAGCGGGGCGATCACGTGGACGGCCGGAACCCTGAAGGGCCGCGGCGTGTCGGGGTGGGTACGGCGCAGGACGAGCACCCCGATCGCCACCAGGACGAAGGAGAAGAGGGTCCCGATCGAGACCAGCTCCCCGAGGATGTCGATCGGCAAGAGCGCCGCGATAATCGCGCCGGCGATGCCGCAGACGACAGTGGTGAAGACCGGGGTCTTGAATCTGGGACTGACCCTCGAAAAGCGTTCGGGCAACAGGCCGTCCGAAGACATCCTCATGAGGATTCTCGTCTGGCCATAGAAAGTGACCAGCACCGTCGCGAACAGGCCGATCACCGCGGCCACATTCATGAGGTCCTCGAGCCAGTCGATGTGGGCCGGGGCGTCCCGCAGGGCGGTCGAGAGCGGATCGGCTACGTTCAGGGTCGAGTAAGGAACGAGTCCGGTGATCACCAGGCCGACGGCGACGTAGAGCGTCGTCGAGATGATCACCGTTCCGAGCAGGCCGATCGGGACCGTGCGCTGAGGGTTTCGCGACTCACCAGCCGCGGTCGATACCGCGTCGAAGCCGACGTAGGCGAAGAACACAACACCGGCAGCCCGGACGACACCGCTGGCTCCGAACTCACCGAATGAACCGGAGTTCTCTGGCACGAAGGGCGACCAAAGCGAGGTGTCCACGTTGAAAGCACCGACCGCGATGAAGATCAGTAGCGCTCCAACCTTCAGCGCGACCATCGCGTTGTTGGCCCGAACCGTCTCCTTGGTCCCGAGCACCAGCAGCAGGGTCGTGAATACGACCACGAAAAGGGCTGGCAGGTTGATGATTCCGCCACCGTCACCAAACGGCGGGTTCGAAAGCGATTTGGGAATCGTGATGCCGATACTCGACATCAAGCCGACGAAATAGCCGGCCCAGCCAACCGCCACGGTCGAAGCCGCGAACAGGTATTCGAGCAGGAGGTCCCAGCCGATGAACCAGGCCATGAAAACGCCGAAGGCAGCGAAGACGTAGGAGTAGGTGCTGCCGGCGATCGGGATCATCGCGGCCATCTCGGCGTAACAGAGTGCGGTCAGCCCGGCCGCGATTCCGGCCAGGATGAAGGAGATGATCACCGCCGGTCCGGCGTACTCGGCAGCGGCGGTTCCGGTGGTCACGAAGATGCCGGCGCCGACCACACTGGCGATGCCGAGTGCCGTCAGGGCGGTCGGACCGAAGGCATCCGAATCAAGGCGACCGCGATCTATCTCCGCCTGCCTCAGGACGTTGCCGAGGCGATCCGGTTTGACGTCGTCTTTGGCGTCGTTCTTGGCCGGAGTTTCTCCCATCTGCGGGTAGCGTAGCCGCTAACCGTGGCCGAAAAATCGCAGGCCCGAACCGGGGGGTCAAGGCGGTCGGCATTTGAATACCGTTTGATGCAGTCCATGGGTGAGGAAGAAGCGGAAAGCGACAAGCAGGAAGGACGGGATTTCGTCGCCGAAGAGCGGGAGCTTCGTCTGGCGAAGCTCGACGCCCTGCGTGAACGCGGGATAACTCCTTACCCGCCCAGCTTCAAGCGCGACCACACGGTCGGTGAGGTGCTCGCCCAGAATCCCGAGGTTGGCGCCGACGCCGACACCGGACACGCGGTGAAGATCGCCGGCCGCCTGATGACCATCCGGAACCATGGCGGAGTCGTCTTCGCTGACCTCAAGGACCAGACCGGCACGGTCCAGGTCGCCTTCGAGAAGGACAAGCTCGACCAGCAGACCTTCGATGACGCTGAGTCGCTCGACCGGGGTGACTGGGTCGGCCTGAAAGGCGAAGTCATCGGCTCCCACTCGGGAACGGTCACCGTCACTGCGACCAGCCTCGAACTGCTTTCCAAAGCCTTGCGCGCGCTGCCCGACAAACACAAGGGCCTGACCGACGTCGACACCCGCCTGCGCCAGCGTTACCTCGACCTGATCGCCAACCCCGAGGTCCGCCCGGTCTTCGACATCCGCTCGAAGGTGATCGCGTCAGTCCGCCAGACCCTGGTCGACAGCGGCTTCACCGAAGTCGAGACCCCGGTCCTCGCGTCGGCTGCCGGTGGTGCGGCGGCAAGGCCGTTCATCACCCACCACAACTCGCTCGATATCGAGATGTACCTGCGGATCGCCCTCGAGCTGCCGCTGAAGCGCCTCGTCGTCGGTGGGTTCGAAAGGGTCTTCGAGATCGGACGGGTCTTCCGGAACGAAGGCCTCGACACCAAACACAACCCGGAATTCACCCTGCTCGAGGCGTATCAGGCGCTCGGCGACTACCACGACATGATGGATCTGGTCGAACAGATCTGCTCGAAGGCGGCGATCGACGCAATCGGCACCACCGAGGTTGAAGTCGATGGCCAGAAGGTGAATCTCAAGGCGCCGTGGCGCCGCGTCACCATGATCGACCTGGTCAAGGAAGTCACCGGCGAGAACATGCACCCGTCGATGCCGATCGAAGACGCCCGCGCGATCTGCGACCGCCTCGACATCCATTACGAAGACACCTGGGGCGCGGGACGGCTAATGGCCGAGGTCGCCGATGAAGCCGGCGAGTCGACCATGATTCAGCCGACGATGGTCTGCGATTACCCGCAGGAGATATCGCCGCTGGCGAAGGTCCACCGGGACGATCCGACGCTGACTGAACGCTTCGAGGTCGTGGTCGCCGGGCGCGAGCTGGCCAATGCCTACTCCGAACTGAACGACCCGGTCGACCAGAAGCAGCGCTTCGAAAACGAAGCCAAGGCTGGTGCCGCTGGTGACGAAGAAGCCGAGAGCGTCGACGAGGACTACATCCGGGCGCTCGAATACGGCCTGCCGCCGACCGGTGGTCTCGGAATCGGCCTCGACCGCCTGATCATGCTGATCGCCGAGCAACCGTCGATCCGTGACGTACTGCTCTTTCCCGCGATGCGCCCCGAAGACGGCGAGGGCGGACCTGGGCCCCTGCTCGGCCAGAACCTGCCGACCGCAGGCGAGATGTCCAGGCGGCCCACCCCGGGACCGGCAGACGCAGCGCCGGTCGCCGCGGCCGTCGCCGACCCGGCGGATACCCCGGAAGCCGAAGCCGGCCTCAGGACTCGTCCTCCGGCAGCCGCGCTCGCGCCGGTCGCCACCGTTCCCGTGAGTCACGCCGGCAACGCGAAGGTCCAGAAGTTCCTCGGCTGGATGACCGCACTCGCCGGCATCGTCTACCTGATCGCCGTGCTGCCCGGTGTCCACAGCAACTTCGGCATCGGTTCCCTGATCACCGACGTCACCGACCGGGCTTCGGGCCATGTGGTCTCGGCCGTGGTCGGCCTGGTCCTGCTGGTGATCGCCGGCGGCGTCATGAAAGGCAAGCGCCGGGCCTGGGCGGTCGCCGTCCTGCTGTTCTCGATCGCCGCCGTGGTCCACACCCTCAAGGGGCCGGACCCCATCGTCGCGATCTACTCGGGGTTCATGGTGATTGCCTTGATCTGGACCCGCGACTCCTTCGGTGCCCGGCCGGACCCCGGCACCCTGCTCGACGCCTTGCGTTTTGTACCGATCTACCTGGCCGCGGTGTTCATCTTCGGTTTCGCCTCCCTGCTCTTCAACCAGAGCCATGTCCAGGAGCGGCTGACCGCCGGCGGCATGTTCGAAACGACCGCATTCGGCCTCGCCGGCTTTGATGGTCCGTACCACTACACGGGCAAGTTCTTCTCCGACTTCTTCCCCGCGGCACTGTTCGCACTCGGCATCGCGGGGCTTGCCCTGCTGGCGATCCTGATCTTCCGTGCCGTCTCCCTGCGTTCGGGGCCGACCCCCGGTGACCGCGAACGCGCCGAAGAGCTTGTCCACAAGTACGGATCAGGGACGCTCGACTACTTCGCCCTGCGCACGGACAAGAGCTACTTCTTCACCCAGCGCGGTGACGCGATGGTCGCTTTCACCTACATCAGTGGTTACGCGCTGGTCGCCGGTGACCCGATCGGTGCCCCCGGCTCCAAGGACAGGGTGCTCGACCAGTTCCTCGCTTATTGCCACGACCAGAACTGGAAAGTGGCCTTCCTCGCCATACGGGAGGCCGACCTCGGCTTCTACGAAAAGCGTGGTCTGAAGGGCGTCTACATGGGCGACGAAGCAATCATCCCCTGCGACCGTTTCAGCCTCCAGGGAACCGGAATGAAGGGTCTGCGCCAGACGGTGAAGCGGGCGAGCAAGGACCTGGCCTTCCGCATGATCCGCGAGTCCGAAGCGACTCCGATCCTCTGCGAACAGCTCAACGAGATCCGCGATCGCTGGCGCGGCGACTCCGACGAGCGGGGCTTCACGATGGACCTCGGCACCGAGGTGGAAGGCGTGAGCGACGACTTCCTCCTGGCGATCGCCTATGACGAAGACGAACTTCCCCAGGGGTTCCTGCGACTGGTCCCGGTCTTCGGAGAGGATCCCGGCTGGTCACTCGACCTGATGCAGAGGAACCCCGACGCCCCGAACGGAATCACCGAGTTCCTGATCGCCAATTCTGCGACCACTCTCGGCCGGCAGGGCTTCCGAAGGCTGTCGATGAACTTCGCCGCCTGGGGCAGGCTCTTTGACGACGAGACCAGACTGAACCTCGGGCAGAAGGCCCTCAAACGAGTGGCCGAAGTGCTCAACCCGTTCTTCCAGATCAAGTCCCTGCGCGACTTCAACGCCAAGTTCGATCCCGACTGGTGGCCGCGCTCGATCGTCGTCGAAGACGTCGAAGCGGCGCCCAAGGTGGGCCTGCTCTACGCCACCACCGAAGGTTTCCTGAAGATCCCGGTGATCGGCAAGAAGCTCGTACCGCCGCTCCGAGCCCAGTCCGAAGATTAAGCCCCAGCCAGAACAAGCCTGCGAGAACCCGACATTCCGGCACTTTGGACGGCGGCGTCAGGCGGTCGATGATCAGAGCAAGGCCCTGTCCGGCAGGTGGACTGTCCAGGGCCTCCTCCGCCGCCGCCCGACCCGGCCATCAACAAATGCGCCGGCAAGAACCGGTTGAAGGGTTGCGAGCGTCGCTAGGATCGGTCAACGATTTGGAACGCAAACGATTGATCGGAGATCCATGGCTGGACAAGTGATTTACACGGCAGAAGCTCATGTAGTCGGAGGCCGCACCGAGGGCCACGGCAAGACTTCTGACGGCGCACTCGAAGTCGACCTCCGCCTGCCCGGCACCGATGAAGCCGGCACCAACCCCGAGCAGCTCTTCGCGGTCGGCTATGCGGCCTGCTTTGAAGGTGCTCTCGCGGCCGTCGCCCGGCGGGAGAAGGTCGAGCTCGGTGACGTGGCGATCGATTCCAAGGTTGACCTCAAGTCCACCGAGGACCGGGGCTTCGAAGTCGGCGCCAAGCTGGACGTAACCCTGGGCGGGGTCGAAGACGCAGCACAGGCCAAGGAGCTCGTAGCCGCTGCCCATCAGGTATGTCCCTATTCAAGGGCGACCATGGGCAACATCGACGTTGAGTTCACAGCCAACGGCGAACCAGTCGACTGATCAAGTAGCCACGAAGCAACCAGAATTGGCAAGCATCGCCTGGCTATGAGCCGGTCGATGCTTGCCGGAACAGTTTGGTCAGGGGCTGAGCCAGGTTCCGGCCAGATTGACTGCCCCCTGGCCGCTTGAAATGGAGGTGTTCAGGTTGCCGCCGGAATTCTGGAAGGCGCCAACCTGAACTTGATCACCGACCTCAAAGCGGTCGACCAGAGTGACCGACTGCCTGATTGATCCGCCGTCAGCGGCGTCAACCGTTTCGCTCGCGCCAAGGTCGCCGTTGACCAGGATCCTCGCCTGCCTGGTACCGCTCGCGTCGCCAGCCCAGCCAAGGGTGGCCGTGAACACGTAGATGCCCGGCTGGGGAATGACCATCGCATCCACGTCATTGTCGAAAAAGTCATCCTGGTTCAAGGGACCCGCGAAGAGGACGAAGGTGTGCGAGGTCGAGTTCGGCACAGCCACTGGCACTTGAGTCGAAGCCCTTGCCGCGGGCGCTTGAGCAACCTGATTCGGACCCACCGCTCCTGCCGTCAGGTTCGGATTGGGGTAAGTACCACTTAGCGATCCTCCAGCGGGAGTGCCTTCGATCGGCCCCGCCGGTCCGGTAGCTCCGGTCGCACCGTTGGCGCCCTTCGGAAGCTGACCCTTCTTGAAGTCCTTGGCGAGCAGCGAGCGGTTCTTCACCTTGGCGGACCTGACCGCGTTCTTCTTGATCTTCTTGACCGTTACGGCGTTCTTCTTGATCTGCTTCGTACCTACCGAGTTCTCCGGCAACTTGATCGCCGCATAGCTGGTGCCGCCGAGGGCCACTATCAGTGCCACCACCGCCACGACCATTGCCGGAGAGGGTCCTTTTTCTCCCTTTTCCTTCGAGCCGAACCTGCCCATCGCTTCCCCCATTCATCGAAGGTTCAAATGAAACCGACCTAACCCCGAAAGGCTCACCTGACAACCCAAATCCAGAGGTTAGCCCCCGAAGCTCTCCGGGACTTCTCGTGATTCCCTGCCGGAGGAAAATGCCGCGGGTGAGCGGATCGGTGATCACAACCACCTCCACGATCGACTGGATATGGGAGTTGACGTCTACCTTCTTCTCCCTCCGAACCGAGCCTAACCGAGGTCTTTGCCCTCGCCCACGATGATTCTCTTCGCGTAACTGATCGCTGCAGGCGTATCGGTGAAGACCCGTCCGCTCTCTCGAAGATCCAGGCCGGTCCCGAGCGAAGCCAGCACTTCCTCGTGACCCGGGGCGATGCCCGAAATCAGGACCACGATCCCACGCTTCTCGAGCTTCCTGACCACGTCTCCGAGTACCTTGGCCCCGGAGACATCAATCGTCGAGATCCGGGACATCCTGAGGATCAGCACCTGCACATCGGCGATCTCCGTCAGTTCGAGAAGAAACTGATGGGCCGCAGCAAAAACCAAGGGACCGTCCAGTCGGTAGGCGACGATGTGTTCGCTGAGGAGTTCGTGCTCTTCGTCTGAATGGTCACCAGACTCGAGCGGTACCTGCTCGACTTTGGCGCTCCGAGAAACGGAGCGCAGAGCAATGACTATCGCGACGCCCAGTCCGACGACCACTGCGGCAACGAGGTCGAAGACAACGGTGATCGTGAAGGTCAACAGCAGCACCGCAGCGTCTCCGCGGGTCGATCGAGCCAGTGCCCAGAGTGATCCCGCCTCCACCATCCGTATCGTCGTCGCGAGGAGTACCCCCGCGAGCGCGGCCAGGGGGATGTCCGCTACGACCTGCGAGGCCACCAGGACGATTCCGAGCAGAACCACCGCATGGGTCAGGGAGGCAAGCTTGGAGCTTGCCCCGGCTCTCACGTTGACTGCGGTCCGGGCAATCGCGGCGGTCGCGGGCATGCCGCCAAACACGGGAACCACAAGGTTGGCCAGGCCCTGGCCAAAGAGCTCCCGGTCCGGGTCATGCTGTTCGTTCACGCTCATCCCGTCAGCAACCGATGCTGAAAGCAGGCTTTCCAAGGCAGCAAGGGAGGCAACCGCGAGAATCGCGGGGAGGAGCGAGGAAATCGCGCCAAGGTCCACGAAGGCGAACGAGGGCGCCGGTAACCCCGCGGGAATAGCACCCAACGTCTCCAGACCTGTCATCCACAAGGCCGCAAGCACGGTCGCCGCAGCAACACCAATCAGGGAAAAGGGAACTCCGGGTCTCCACCGGCCACCGACCAGCATCAGAGTAGCCACTCCGATCGCGACGGCGGGAGCCGCCAATTCCGGCGCTGAAAGATAGTCGATGGCTGCCAGCCCAGCCACCTCCCAGACCCGCTCGGCGTGGTCGGGCTCAACCCCCAGAGCAGCCGGCACCTGTTGGAGCGCGATAACGACCGCGATCCCGGCCGTGAAACCTTCGATTACCGGCATCGGCAGGTACTTCACGTACTTTCCGAGACCGGCGAACGACATCGCGATGAGCACGAAGCCCGCCAGCAGCCCGACCATGAACACTCCGCCCGCACCGAATTCGCTGATGACCGGGACCAGAACGACTGTCATGGCCCCGGTCGGACCCGAAACCTGGAGGTTGGAACCACCGAATACCGCTGCCACGGCACCAGCGACGACGGCGGTGACAATTCCGGCCTCGGCGCCAAGACCGGAAGTCTCGCCGAAGGCCAGGGCCAGCGGCAGGGCAATGATCGCGACGGTTATTCCGGCAAGCAGATCGCGGCCGGGCGACCGCTTGACCGCATGCCAATCGGATTTTGTCGGCAGCAGCCGACCGACGTGGCCAACCGCGTCGGCGATTGTTCTCTTCACGGTTGTCGAAACCCGGGTCCGGGCTAAGACTGCGGACCGTTAAGTTCAGCCAGCAGTTGTTCGCGGTCCATCAGCACTTTGCCGAGCACCTGCCGGGCGGCCGCCATCAATTCAGCGACTTCGGGTGCGCTCAGCGTGTATACGACCTCGGCTCCCTGGCGCCTCGACTCGACCAGACCCGCCCTTCTAAGCAGTGCAAGCTGCTGCGAAAGGCTGGAGGCTTCCACCTCTGTCTCCACCAGGAGTTCGTGAACCGGACGGGGGCGGTCGAGGAGGAGTTCAAGTACCCGAATTCGAACGGGGTGACCCATGGTCCGGAATAGCTCGGCTTTTGCTTGATAAAGGGGAACGTCCATGACACATCGTCCGATCTGTAGGAGATTGGTTTAGAACTTCATTGTTTCACAACATGAAGAATCCTTCATTTTACCAAGGCGTGGATGCCTTCACGGCACCGGTATCGTGAGGATTCTATGGCCGACTACATCTTCACCATGCATCAGGTTTCGAGGACCCATCCGCCGAACAAGGAGGTGCTCACCGACATCTCGCTCAACTTCCTCCCGGGAGCCAAGATCGGCATCCTCGGCAGCAACGGTTCGGGAAAGTCGTCATTGCTTCGGATCATGGCCGGCACCGACAAGGAGTTCCGGGGCGAGGCCCAGCTCCGCGCCGGGGCCTCGGTCGGAATGCTCGAGCAGGAGCCGCGGCTCGACGAATCCAAGGACGTGCGCGGCAACGTCGAAGACGGGGTCCGGGAGACCAAGGACCTGCTCGACCGCTTCAACGAACTGGCCGCGAACTACTCCGATGAAACAGCCGACGAATTCGGCCGGCTCCAGGCGAAGATCGACGCCGTTGATGCCTGGAACCTCGACACGATGCTCGATACGGCCATGGATGCCTTGCGGCTGCCTCCTTCGGATGCCGACGTCAGCACCCTTTCCGGCGGTGAGCGACGCCGGGTAGCCCTCTGCCGCCTGCTGCTGCAGGCTCCGGACCTGCTGCTGCTCGACGAACCAACCAACCACCTCGACGCCGAATCAGTCGCCTGGCTCGAAAGGCATCTCGAGGACTACAAAGGCACCGTGGTCGCGGTGACCCACGACCGGTATTTCCTCGACAACGTCGCCGGCTGGATCCTCGAACTCGACCGTGGCCGAGGCATTCCGTTCGAAGGCAACTACTCCTCCTGGCTCGAGCAGAAGCAGCAACGGCTGGCCATGGAAGAAAGCCAGGAATCCGCCCGGGCGAAGACGATCGCCGCCGAGCTCGAGTGGGTTCGGGAAAACCCCAAGGGTCGCCGCAAGAAGTCCAAGGCCCGCCTCGCCCGCTACGAAGAACTGCTAGCCGAGGACAAAAACGTCAAGCTCGAGGCCGTTCAGATCCACATCCCGGCCGGACCCCGCCTTGGCAACGTCGTGATCGACGCCGAGGACCTGAAGAAGGCCTTCGGCGAAAAACTCCTGATCGAGAACCTCTCCTTCAAACTGCCTCCCGCCGGAATCGTGGGAATCATCGGCCCGAACGGCGCCGGCAAGACCACCCTCTTCAAGATGGTGGTCGGGGAAGAGAAGCCGGATTCCGGCTCGATCCGGCTTGGTGACACGGTGCAGCTGGCCTATGTGGACCAGTCGCGGGACGACCTCGACCCGGACAAGAACGTCTGGGAAGTGATCTCCGACGGCGACGACCAGATCGATGTCGGTGGCCACAAGCTGAACTCCCGGGCCTATGTCAGCAGTTTCAACTTCAAGGGCTCCGACCAGCAGCGCAAAGTCGGGGTGCTCTCGGGTGGCGAACGGAACCGGGTCCACCTGGCGAAGCTGCTGCGCTCCGGCGGCAACCTGCTGCTGCTCGACGAACCGACCAACGACCTTGACGTCGACACCCTGCGCGCCCTCGAGGACGCACTTCTCAATTTTGCCGGCTGTGCGGTGGTCATTTCCCATGACCGCTGGTTCCTGGACCGGGTAGCAACGCACATTCTGGCCTTCGAAGGCGACTCACAGGTGGTCTGGTTCGAAGGCAATCTCGAGGCGTACGAAGAGAACCGTCGAAACCGTCTCGGTCCGGAGGCGGACCGCCCTCACCGGATCACCTACAAGAAGCTGATCAGAGACTGAAAACTTCTTGAAATTGCGGGTAACAGAACCGCTACTTGGATCAAAAACAGGGGTTGATAATTTGAAGCACCCCGTCCAGCCACAATTTGTCCGCTCACAGGAGGAGATTCTTGAATCACGCAAGTAGGAAGCTTTCGAGCCGTACCCTCGTAGTCGCAGCCGCAATCAGCATGCTTTTCGCGCTCGCTTTCGTCACCGAAGCCACCGCCGCGAAGAAGCCGTTCTCGACCAAGACCGCCAATCCGGTCAAGGTTTACCCGGTTGCGGGCACGCAGTACGTCTCCGACAAGACCACGATCAGCTTCCGCGGATTCAACCCGGACAAGCTCAGGCTCAGGGATCTCAAGGTCGTCGGCGGCAAGACCGGAGTCCACGAAGGCAGGAAGCTCCTCCATTCGGACGGCAAGGGCGTCAGCTTCATCGCAAAGAAAGACTTCGCAGTCGGCGAGACAATCAACGTCCGGACCAAGCTCCGGATCGTCGGCGCCAAGCAGGGTGACTTCAAGTACAGGGTAGCCCGCCTCCTCACCAAGGATGACGCCCCCCTTGATCCGGAAGTCCCGCCGATCACGGGCGGTCTGAAATCCCGACCGGACCTGAAGCCGCCCACGCTCGACGTGAGCACCTACTCGGACGAGGCCGCAGCGGGGCAGATCTTCTACGCCCCGAAAAATGATGGTCTGACGATCGCCGACAAGCGTGGACGCACCACCTGGTTCCAGAGCTACAACTACCCGGCCACAGGAAACACGGTCCTCAACTTCCGGACCCAGAAATACCTCGGGAAGCCCGCTCTCACCTTCTGGAAGGGCTCTTCTTCAGTGACCGGTTACTCGCAGATCGGTACTTTCGAGATCCTCGACAGAAACTACGAGCCGCTGGAGTCATTCAGGCCGGGTAACGGCTACAAGGCCGACATCCACGAGTTCCAGATGACCGATCGCAGCACGGCCCTGGTTCTCTCCTACGTCTCGACGCGTCATGACCTGCGTCCTGCCGGAGGCGTCAAGAACGGTCGAATCCTCGACAACGTTGTCCAGGAGATCGACATTGCCACCGGCGCCGTGCTCTTCGAGTGGCACAGCCTCGGAAACGTTCCGATCACCACCGGCATCGGACAGGTACCGACCGACAGCAAGTCGTCGTTCGACTACTTCCACGCCAACTCGATCCAGGACGACGGAGACAGCTACCTGGTCTCCTCGCGTCGCCAGAGCGCGGTTTACCGAATCGACCGTGCCACCGGCAAGATCCGTTGGGTCCTTACCGGTACCGGCAACGCCCGCAATGATTTCGTGATGGGCGAAGGCACCGATTTCGGCTACCAGCATGACGCCCAGCGTCTGGAGAACGGCGACATCTCGCTGTTCGACAACAGCAATGGCCGCAGCGAACCGTCGGTGCTCCCCGACTCAAGCGTCCTGGTCGTCCGACTTGGCCGCAATGAAGACGGAGACCGAACGGCAACACTGGTCAAGCGTTTCCAGCATCCGGCAGGCATCGTGGCCCAGTCACAGGGTAACGGCGAACCGGTAGGCGACGGCGGAGTCTTCGTCGGCTGGGGACAGGTCCCCCGCATTACCGAGTTCAACGCCACGGGTGATGTCGTATTCGACGCCGTACACACCGGCTTCTCCGGGGGCAATGGTGTGGTCAGTTCTTACCGCGCCTACAAGGCTCCGTGGAACGGCAACCCGCAGGGTGACCCGGCCATCGCCAGCGAGACGACGGATTCAGGTGCGACGGTCTGGGCCAGCTGGAACGGCTCACAGAAGACCCGCGGGTGGCAAGTCCTGACCGGACCGAACGCCAACAGCCTGACCGCCGTCGCCAACTCGACCTGGACCGACTTCGAAACGGCGATCGCGACTCCCGCGCTCGAAGCCGTAGTCACAGTCCGGGCCCTTGATGGCAACGGTGACACCATCGGCCAGTCGGCCGCGGTGCCCGTCGGCACACAGGATTCGGGCCAGTAACGGCTCCAGGAAACTGAAACGAGCCCCGGTGCGAGAGCGCCGGGGCTTTTTTCGTGGTAGGGGTCGCGGGGAATCTGCGTACGGTCTTCCGCGTTGATCAGGAGTTTCTCGTACACCTCACCGATGTGCCAGGGGATGTCCGTGCATCCCTTCCGCAAGGCCGTCGGCAATCCAGGGTCCCAGCAGCAGACGGGAAACCTGAGTGACAGCGAATACAACGACGAGGTCGCAGAACAGCTCGAGCGTGCTCGCCCGGTGTTGCTCGTCGCTGTTGCGTCGGCACGCGAGCGGCTGGTTGGCCGCGAATGGTCACCGATCCGTCAGATCGATGAAGTCAAGCGCCGAAAGCCGCGCCGTTCGGCGGAACGTTCTTCTCGAAGATATTGCGCGGATCGTCTTTGATCGCCTGGACCTCGGAAGCAGCCAAGGTGCCGGTCGCCTGTGAGGTCGACGGCACCCCCAGCTTCACGATCGTCCAGAAGCCACCGGCGCCTTCGCGCGGCAGCCAGCTGTGGGAAGTGCGCTCAGGGCTCGACCTTGCGAGCTCCTTGCAGCGATCCCTGGCTTCCTGCTCAGTCATGACAACAATCGTACTCCGACCGCCACCCCACCCCCGAAGTACTGGCAGTGAAATTAGTCGCTGAGCGACTAATTTCACTGCCAGTCCTGTCTTTGGGAGCTTGCTGTCAGACTTGGAGGCATGAGCTCCGATGCTTCCCCTCCTGGTCCGATTGCCGTATATGGGGCCACTGGCTATACCGGCAAGTTGATCGCCGCCGAGCTGGCGAAGACCGACCTCGACTTCATTCTCGCTGGGCGAAACCTGTCGAAGCTGGAGGGGCTCCGGTCCGAGCTCGGGACCGAAATGCCCGTCCGGGCGATTTCGATCGACGATAAGCAAGGCCTTCGAGATCTCTGCGGGGACTCAGCCGCATTGATTGCCTGCGCCGGCCCTTTCTACCTCTACGGTGAACCGGTGATGGCCGCGGCGGCCGAGACCGGCACCCACTACCTCGACACCACAGGCGAGCAGCCGTTCATCCAGATGGGTCTCGATCGTTACGGCCCGATCGCGAAAGGTAACGGCAGCGCGGTGATTTCCGGCATGGGGTTCGACTATGTACCCGGCGACATGCTCGCTGCCATAACCGCCGATGACATGGGAGATCTGGACGTACTCCGGCTCGGATACATCACACATTTTCAGATGACCCGAGGCACCATGCTCTCTGCCCTCGACATGATCAAAGGAGCCGACGTCGAATGGCGGGACGGCCGCCTCCGGCCGGCATCCCAGTCGATCAGCCGTGGCAAGTTTGACTTCGGCGGTACGGTCGGCGAGAAACTGATGACCCGCTACCCGGCCGGAGAACACCTGACAGTCCCGCGCCACGTCACCACGGACCGGGTGGAAACCATGCTCGCCGCCGAATCGATCGCGCCCGGACCGCTGACCCGTCTCACTCCTCTGGTCATGCGTCCTGCCGCCCTGGCGATGCGCACCCCCGCAAAAACAATCGCCGGCAAGATCGTCGACCGCCTGCCTGAAGGTGCGAGTCCCGAGTCCCGGGCGGCCGCGACCTGGACCATCTGCTGCGAAGCCGTCGCCGGGAACCGGACAAGGCGAGGCAACATCAGTGGAAACGACGTCTACGGCCTGACGGCGGCGCTGCTGGTCAAAGGAGCGACACTTGCGGCTGCGGGCGGGCTCCGGGACATCGGCGGACTCGCGCCAGCCCAGGCCTTCGATCCGCAGGACTTCCTCGCCGGATTCGAACGTATATGCGTCAACTGGTCGGTCGAGCCGCTCTAACTCGATCCCGCCTGGTCCGGCCTACGCTGCGGTGAAGTCAGCCTCCGGCTCGATCTCGGCCGAGCGCAGGGTGAACCTCATCTGTGTGCCCGACTGGGTTGGCTCGAGCCAGATCCGGCCTCCGTGGGCTTCGACGATCGCCCTCGAGACGGCCAGACCGAGGCCGGCGCCGTCGCTGGTCCGGGCAGAGTCCCGACCGCCGCGGTAGAAGGGCTCGAATACGAATGGCTGGTCCCCCACCGGGATTCCGGCCCCCTCATCGGAGACTTCCACTTCCACCTCACCGCTGAGTGACCTCGCCCGCACGGTGACACTGCCGTCGGCCGGGGTGTGGCGAATCGCGTTCTGGATCAGGTTGAAGAGCACCCGCTGAACCTTCTCGGGATTGGCCTCGGCGGTCAAACCGCCGCCCGGCAGGTCGGTGGTGACCGTCACCCCGCGGACGTCGGCCTGTGCCTGCATTGCCTCGACCGTGTCGCCGACCAGCGAATCCAGTTCGATCCGGCTGATCGACCAGGAAATGTCGCCGGCTTCGATCCTCGAGAGTTCGAACAGATCGTCCACCAGGGAGCTGAGCACAGTTACATGCGACCTGAGCTGGCCCAGGTAGCGCTCCCGCGTCTCCCCTGTGGCAACTCCATCGTCGATCGATTCGACCAGCAGCCTGAGCGAAGAGAGCGGCGTGCGCAGGTCGTGGGAGACCGAAGCAACCAGACGGCGCCGGGCGTCGTCGGCTTCTTTCCGGCTCTTCTCTTCGACACCGAGCCGTTGGATCATCAGATTGACCGACTCGGCCAGTTCTTCGAGTTCGTCCTCACCTCCGACCTCGACTTCGATGTCGCGGCGGCCTTCACCCACGGCGTCCAGACCGGCTCGCAGGGCATCGACGTCATCGACGACCCCCCGCGAAAGGATCGCACCGACCCTGAGCGCGACCAGCCCGATCACGGTGGCCATCACGCTGACCACAAAGGCATCGTGCTGCGAAACGAACATCGACAGCGCGGCCACCCACACTGACAGGAGGATCGAACCGACAACAACGAAGACCCCGAGCCGGAACTGATTGGCAAGTCCGCCGAGGCGGCTGCGATTCGCGGCGAGCAAGTGGGCGACGACCAGCACCACCGCGGCCACCGGCAGCAGGAGCAGCATCGTCGTGACGCCACCCTTCATGTCGTAGGTGAGGAAGATCGCCAAAGCCCCGGCCAGGCAGGCGAGCACCCCGATCAGAATCGAGCGTCTCATGGCCGGAACCTGTATCCGACGCCCCACACCGTCTCGATGTGATTCGGCTTCTCCGGGGTCGGCTCGAGCTTGGCTCGCAGCCGCCGGATGTGGACTGTGACCGTCCCCGTATCCGTGAAGAACGACTGCCCCCAAACCTCTTCCATCAGGTGGTCCCGTGAGAACACCCGGCCCGGGTGCGATGCCAGGAAGAAGAGCAGGTCGAACTCGAGTTGGGTCAAGGCGACCTCTTCGCCATTGAGTGAGACCAACCGCTGCGCGGGATCGATCTCCAGATCACCGAAGCGGAGCGGTTCCTGATCCTCGCTCGGTGGGGACACCCGGCGAAGGACCGCCTCGGCCCGCGCGACGAGCTCGGCCGGGGAGAACGGCTTGACCACGTAGTCATCGGCGCCGCGGCGCAGCCCGACCAGCCGGTCCGATTCTTCGGACTTCGAGGTGAGCATGATGATCGCGGGCCTGAGGCCTTCATCCTCGCGAAGGATGCGCATCACTTCCATGCCGTCGATCTCCGGCAGCATCAAGTCGAGCACGATCAGCGTCGGGCTGAACTTGATCGCCTTCGCTACCGCGGTGGGTCCGTCCGGGGCGGTTTCAACGGTAAAACCGGCCCGATCCATGTAGCGGGCGACCACGTCGACGATCGTCGGTTCATCATCCACCACCAGCACCGTC
Source organism: Solirubrobacterales bacterium (assembly GCA_051306195.1). Lineage (GTDB taxonomy): Bacteria > Actinomycetota > Thermoleophilia > Solirubrobacterales > 70-9 > 67-14. The sequence goes on along the minus strand of JBPPMT010000142.1, from coordinate 16,011 downwards.
CCGCGGGAAGCAGTCTCCATGGGAGCGATTGTCGCATCTGATTGGACCACGGCAGTCATCCGAAAGTGAAGGCGTAGGCCTTGACCCCGGCCTGTGGCTCGAGGGTCAGGGTGTGGTCACCGGCGTTTGGCATGTCGACGAGGCTGTAGAGCCGCTCGTCGCCGATCGTCACGGTCCCGTTCCTGACGTCCTTGCCCTGGTCTGCGGCGGGGATCGGCTTGCCGTCCAGCATCACCTTGAGCGTGCGTGGCCGACCGGGTGAACCAAGCACGAGGAAGACCCGTCTGGCCCCGAAATTGAGTTCGATCTCGCCACCGTCCGCGGTCGCGAAGTCCGGGGAGATCAGCCACTTGCCGCCGTATGAGAGCTGGTCCTGTCCCGGAGTCTTGAGCTCACCGAAGTCACGCACGCCGTCCAGGATCAAACCGTTCCTGAAGTTCTCTGCCCGAGCCGAACCGAGGTAGCTCTCCGGGGTGGTCACACCGCTGGAGATCGTCTGGCCGGAGGCGCCCGACTCGCCTTTGCCCGGATCCCTCCCGGCCTCGACCAGCAGGTCGCGGATCACCTGCTCCTTTTCTTCGTACTCGCCTTCACCGAAGTGCGCATAACGCACGTTTCCTTCAGCGTCGATGAAGTACTCAGCCGGCCAGTACTGGTTGGCATAGGCGTCCCAGGTGACAAAGTCATTGTCCTGGGCAATCGGGTATTCGAGGCGGGCGTCGTTGACCGCGGCCTCGACGTTGCCGGCGTCCTTCTCGAACGGGAACTCGGGTGTATGGACACCGACGATGGTCAGTCCTTTGTCCCGATACCGCTCGTCCCAAGCCTTGAGGTACGGCTGGGTCCGGATGCAGTTGATGCAGCTGTAGGTCCAGAAATCGACCAGCACGACCCTCCCCTTCAGTGACTCCAGAGTCAGCGGTGTGTTGCCGGGAGTGTTGAACCACTGCTGGTTGCCGGCGAACTCCGGGGCCCGCCCGAGTACCGGCAGACCGGACTCCTTCGAGGCCACCACCTCCGGTTCGTCTTCCTGGGCCCGGACACCGTCAGCGATCTTCTGGGCGGACGCGGTGTGCTCCTGGTCGCGCAGGTCAGCCAGCGCGTCCCTGGTCATGTCACCCGACTCGAGGTCCTTGGTCGGGTTGACCACGAAGGCCGGCAGGTCGTCGGCAATCCGGTTCTGGAACTTGATGTCGTACTGGGCGAGCATGGCGAGAGCGAAGACGATCATCACCGCGCCCATCGCCCCCTGGAGCCAAGGTGTGCGTTTGCTCAGCGGCCCGGTCAGGCGGCGCCCGCCGATCATCAGCAGGTAGAGCACCAAGGCCGAACCGATGCCGTAGCTGAGGGCGACAGCGAACCGGCCCGCGGTGAAAGGCTGGGAGGCGGAGACGGTGATCACGCCCGCGAGAATCGGGCCGGCGCAGGGGGCGTAGACGAGACCGAGGCTGGCCCCGACGAGGGTTCCCGACCAGAACCCGTCGCCACTCGGTGTCTTCGGCTGGAAGCGGCTGGTGAAGCTGCTGATGTACCCCTCGAGCCGCGTCGAGATGGCGGGGATCAGCAGGGAGATGCCAAAGGCCAGCAGGACGGCGATCGCCAGGTTGCGCAGCAGGTCGTTCGGCAGGCCGAGGGCGTCGATCACGTAGACCAGCGCCACGGTGGCGAAGGTGAACGAGAGAGTCAGACCGACGACGATGCCGAACGGCCGGCGGTGGCCACCGGTCGCTCCGGCCGACAGCGCCACCGGCAGGACCGGCAGGACGCAGGGCGAAACCGCGGTTGCCGCGCCCGCGATGAAGCCGAAGAGGATCAGCAATGCCATGGCGGAAAGACTCGCAGCAGAACCTTACGAAGTCATGAACGCGGGAGCGATACCTCGAACCTCGCCCCTCCAAGCGGAGATTCGAGGCAGGCGACCGTACCCCCGTGAAGCTCGACCAGGGCCTTCACGATGGCCAGGCCGAGTCCCGACCCCCCGCTGTCGCTGGATCTCGAGGTGTCAAGCCTGGCGAAGCGGTCAAAGACGCGGTTCCTCATTCCGAGCGGGACGCCAGGTCCGTCGTCGTCAATCGCCATCACGATCAGGTCGCCGGAATCGATCGCTGACAGCTGGATCGTGCCACCGGTCGCCGTGTGGGTGACCGCGTTGGATATGAGGTTGGACACGACCCGGGACATCAGTTCCCGATCGATCGGGGCCGCGGTCCCGGTTACGTTGCCAACCACGAACTGGCGATCCTCTGTTTCCGAGAATCCCTCGACTTCCGCGGCAAGTAGCGGACCGAGTTCGGTCGGCTCGGTGTTCAGCCGGGACTCCCCTTCGGTCCGGGCGAGCAGGAGCAGGTCATCGACCAGGCGCTCCATACGTGCGGTGGCAACGCTTACGAGTCCGGTCACCCTTTGGACTTCCTCGAAGGTCGGAGCGGGGTCCCGCGCCAGCACGTCGAGCTGGCCCTTCACAATCGTCAGCGGAGTCCTGAGATCATGCGAAGCGTCGGCCACGAACATTCTCTGCCTGGTAAACGCTTCTTCCAGCCGGTCGAGCATCGTGTTGAAGGACTCGGCCAACCGCCTGACTTCATCATTTCTTGTCTCTTCGATCGACATCCGAGCGGAAAGATCTCCTCCGCCTACACCCTCGGCTACGTCAGCCATCCGTCGCATCGGTCTGGTGGCGCTGCTCGCCAGCAGCCATCCAGCGCCAGCCGCGAAAACAAGGGTAAGGAGGCCGACGATCACGAAGGTGTCACTCAGCTCCTCAAGCGCTCGGTCCACGGGTGCGAGTGGCTGGCCCACCCGGATCGTCGCCTGGTTTCCTTCGGGCAGATTGACAGTGCGGGTGAGCAGCCGAACCTCGCCGACGTCGTCAACTTTTACCGAAGACATCCCGGGCGGGGCTTCGAGAAGCTTTCGGGCGTCGTCATCGCCTTCGCTCTCGCGGTCCTCTTCGCTCTCGTGATCATCGGAACCTTCTTCGCCTCCCGACTCGGAGGTTTCATTGTCAGAATCCAGACGCAGCAGATCCGGCTGGTTGGTCGAATTGCCGCCCCCCACTACCGAAATTGAGATTACCCTCGAAGATGGTCCGAACGACTCGGCTCGCATCAGTTCGTTTGCGCGAGCAGTTACCTCGTCGGGTGTATCGGCCCCGCCAGCAGCGAGAGACCCGGAAAGTCTCTCGGATTCTCGCTCTAGATCGGCCTCGGTCCGGTCGCGCAGTTCGGAACCGGTACCCCGGTAGACGGCGACATAAGTCACCGCCAGAGCGGCAAGGAGGATCAAGGCGATCGATATCGCCAGCCGGCCACGGAGGCCGATCGACGTCAGCCGTCGCATCAGACGTCGTCCCTGAGCCGGTAGCCGGCAGACCGCAGGGTTTCAATCGGGTCTTCCGTGCCTTTGATCGTCAGCTTCCGTCGCAGGTAGGCGATGTAGACCCCGACGACATTGGTGCCCGGGTCGTAGTCGTAACCCCAGACACCGTTCAGGAGCTGCTCCCTCGAGAGCACCTGACCAGGATGCCTCATCAGGAAGGAAAGCAGATCGAACTCCCGGGCCGAGAGATCGATGACTTTTCCGTTCCGGGTCACCGTGCGCTTGAGCAGATTCAGCTCGAGCCCACCCGATTTCAAAGTCGTAGCGGTCTGCTGACCAGGCTGACGGAGATGGGCCCTGACCCTGGCCGCCAGCTCCTCAAAGGCGAAAGGCTTGGTCACGTAATCACTGGCACCGCCGTCCAGCCCCGCGACACGATCCGGGATGTCCGCCTTTGCGGTCAGCAGGATCACCGGTGTGGTGGAATCCTTCTTCCGGAAGGATGCAAGGATTTCCATGCCGGTCCTGCCGGGAAGCATCAGGTCGAGAATCAGCAAGTCAAACCGGCCTGTCAAGGCAAGCGCTTCGCCTTCCGTACCGTCGTGAACGGAAGTCACCGCGAAGCCTTCAGACTCGAGCCCGCGTCCCACGAAGTCGGCAATAGCCCGTTCGTCTTCCACAAAGAGGATTCTCATCACGAGCGATGCTAGAGCCCTGTGGGGCGTCGAGCCCATTTGTAAGAGAACTCTCATCCAATTCTTACGGTGATCATGGGCTGACCAGTCACCTTGGTCACATGAACGAAGAACTGACCCCCAAAGAACTTGCTGCGATCAAGCGTGAAGCACGCTCCAAACGAATCAGGAACATCCGTCGGCGGGTGTTGGTTCTTGGAGCGACTCTTGCCGCCGTATTCAGCGGCATCGTACTCGCGCGGACCGCATTCGACCTCAATCCGGCAGGAGCTTCGTCCAACGCTGACCTCGTCCAGCGGGCACCCACCTCGACCGATGGCGAAAGCGACTCTGAAGACGAGGACCACGATGAAGGCGAATCGGACGAAGGCTTCGACGGTGAAGACCTCGGCGGAGCGATTGTCAGCGTTGCTACCGGCTTCCTGAGCGACTCCGGAGAGAGTTCTTCTGTCAAGTCTTCATCCTCGGCACCGCTGACGACCAGCCAGTCATGAGTAGCTGGTCCATGAAGCGGACTTTTCGCTCTCTTGGCGGCAAGGTCACGATCCGGGCTGGCGGAGCAGGAGCCGCGGCAGCGATTGCCAGTGCAGAGAAGGCCACTCAGGACCTGCATCGCCGTCTGACCCGCTTCGAAGTCGACAGTGAGCTCTGCCTCCTGAATTCTGACCCTCGCAGGGAGGTGCCTTCGAGTCCTCTCATGATCAGGTTCGCCGAGGCGGTGCGGACCGCGGGTGAACTGAGCAACGGCCTCGTTGATGCGACTCTCCTCGAAGCGATCGAGGACGCCGGGTACACCGATTCAATCGACTCAGACTCAGCCACGCCTGTCGCCTCGATGTTTGACGCAATTGCCGAAACCTCCTGCCAGCCGGCCAGCGGATCGCGTTCACGCCTCTGGGAAACCGTCACGGTCGATCACACCACGAACACGGTCCGCCGCCCACCTGGCGTGAAGTTCGACAGCGGGGGCATCGGCAAGGGTCTCGCGGCGGACGTCGTCGCTGAACTGCTCGATGGCCTCGACTACTTCGCTGTCGAGTGCTCCGGCGACCTCCGCTTCGGCAGTCAGACAGACCAGCCTCGCCAGATCCTCGTTGCTTCCCCGATCATCGGTGAAGATCCGATCGGTGAACTCCGGATGACGGGCGGGGCGGTCGCCACAAGCGGCATCACCAAGCGCTCGTGGATCAACGACGATGGTCGTCCGGCCCATCATCTGATCGACCCCCGGACTGGAAAGCCCGCCTACACCGGCGTTTTGCAGGTGACGGCGGTGGCTCCAACAGCAGTCGAAGGCGAAATCAGGGCCAAGGCGGCCCTGCTGGCAGGTCCGGATGAAGCTCCGTCCTGGCTCGTCCATGGCGGAGTGATAGTGCTCCAGGGCAACGAGGTCCTCACGGTAGGCGAGACCGCATCGGCGGTGACGGCATGAGTGACACGGGCATTCACATCTTCTGGATCCTGAGCCGCGGAACAGGAATCGCCGCGATCATGCTGGCGAGCCTTGCTGTGATCGCGGGTCTCCTGGCCGGAAGGGGCAGGCCCCTGAAGCTCGGTCGCTTTGGTGAGATCAAACCGCTCCACGAGGCACTCTCGATCGCGACGATCGTCATGGTCGCGGCCCACGGACTCCTGCTACTGGGCGATCCCTGGTTGAAGCCCGGACTGACGGGGATCTCGGTGCCGTTCCAGATGGCCTACCAGCCGTTCTGGACCGGGGTCGGAATCATCGCCGGCTACGGGATCATCCTCCTGGGCCTTAGCTACTACGTCCGGCGCTGGATCGGGGTGGCCCGCTGGAGGGTCGCCCACCGGTTCGTCGCGGTCTTTTGGATCCTCGGCCTTTTCCACACCTTTGGTGCCGGAACCGACGCCGGCGAACTCTGGTTACAGGTGCCAGTTGCAGCCACGGCGATACCGGCGCTGGTCCTGCTCGGCATGCGCCTCGGGGTGAAGAAGCCCGACCAGAGCAAGACTGGAAATAAAAACGTCCCGGCTGGTGCCGGGTACTAGAGACTGCCCTTGGCCGGATCGCCGAGCGGCAGGGGTTCGCTGAAGACGATGCGCGGCGGCTCGGTCAGGAGTTCCGAGGCGATCGCGCCGACTTCTGCCATGTAGGGCATCCCGAAGTGGGAGTTCAAGTCGTCCTGAGACTTCCAGCGCTCAACCAGGGCCAGCGTGCTCGGGTCGTTCACGTCCCGGTGCAGGGCATAGGCAAGGCAACCCTCTTCACCGTGGGTGTGCTCGATGACCGGTGTGAACCGCTCGATCGCCTCTTCCACCATTCCCTCTTTGACGGTGAACAGCGCCACCACGACCACTTCGCTCATCCGGGCCTCAGTTGTTCGGCTTCACCCGGAGGGCACCACGCATCAACGGGTGGATCCGGCAGAAGTAGGTGTGGGTGCCAACCGGCAGGTCCACCGGCGTGCTCCAGGTGGTGCGACCGACGGTCGGTGGCTTGGCCGTGCCTTCCAGATTGCCGAGCTGGCCGGAATCGAACTGGAACTCGCCGTCCGGCAGCGGGTAGGCGATGCCGGTCGATCGGTTACACGGCGCTTTGCAGGAAGTCAGCGAATGCCAGATTTGGTTGTCAGCGTCACCCGAATCCAGCTCGAAGGTGAACGAATCACCCTTCTCGATCACCGGAGGACGGCCCGCCGCGCCGGGCAGGCGGAAGTCGCCGGCACCGTAGGTGTAGCCGGGTCCGATGTCGATCGCGCCGGTTGCCAGAGGACCATCCGGCAGACCGGTCGGATCAGGTCCGACCAGAGGCAGGCCACCTCCATGGTCGTCGTTCTCCGGGTAGTGGCCGTGGTTGAGAATGCCGGGCGTATCGACCTTGGTCACGTAGGGGTTGCGGCCACCGGTCTCGTTCGGCGACCAGAAGACGACGTTGATTCCCATCGACTCGAACCACGACGCAATCTTGGTTTCGTAGGTGGTCTGGAGATCGAGCGTATCGCCGGATTCAACCTGGACCCGCCAGTCGGGCCTGGTGCTGATCATCGCCATGTCCCAGGACACGGGACCAGCTGGCTCGAAGTAGTTGGCGGTGGATTCAAAGAGGCGGACCCGGTTGCCCTGAACGGTCGGGACCGTTGCCGTGCAGTCCTCGTAGGACTTCTGCTCGGCGGCGGCCTTGGCTTCGAGTGATGCCTGGTCAGACGTCAGGGTCTTCACCCGGTTGCCGGCCGCGTTCAGCAGCTTGGTCTGCTTTGCCTTGCCCTTCTTCAGGCGCTTGAGGCGCTTCGTCTTCTTACGCTTCACCTTCTTGGCCTTGCGCTCGGATGTTGCCTTCCGGAGCTTCTTCATCTTCCGGGGATTCATCGACTTCTTCAGCTTCCTGATCGCCTTGTTCTTCGACTTCAACTGGCGGACGATCTTCGCTTTGTTCGCCTTGGCTTTCTTCAGTGAAGCGGTAATTCGATCAAAGGCCGCATCGCGGTTCGGCGGCAGGTCACAGGTCGGACCGTTGTAGCTGGCACCGGGGCGCTTCATGAAGAGTTCGGTGTTCAGGCCGCCGGTGTGGACGTGGCCGGTGGTGCCGAGCAGGATGCCGTCCCTGTTCGCCTTCCATTCGTTCTCGTGGACTCCCGGTGCGTATGCGTTCGGGGCATCCTGCGGGTAGGTGAACTCGCCGTCGGCTCCGCCAGAATCGCGGTGCACGTCGAATACGGGATAACCCCGGCTGCCGATGTTCTCGACATCCATCCAGATAGGTTCGGCCGGCTTTATCGAATCCGCTTCCGGTTCCGAGTCCGGGATGAAGTTGATCGTGTAGGTGACCGTCAGATCCATCGGTTCCGGCGTGAGATTGTGGATCATCTCGTTGAGGTACCAGGAGTCGGTCTTCAGGTAGCGGTAGCCGTATCCGTCGGGCAGAATCATTTGCGTCTTCTCTTCACCGGTGGCGAAGAACTGCCCGCCCCGGGTCAGGTTGAACCAGACGCCGTGGTGGAACATGACCTTGGATGAACTCGGGATCGATCCATCCGAGGTGTAGACGAGGTCCGGCCGGATCGCGGTGATCCAGCCGTTGACGGCGGGCTTTCCGGAAGACCCGACCAGCTTGTTGCGGATCTTGTTCTGGCCGGAAGTGACTTCCAGGATGGGGATCGAGTAGGTGATCTGCTGGGTCATGCCATCTCCCAGAGTGATCGTGTCGCTCTTGGTGATCGGACCCGTTGGGGCCGGTGAGGCCTGTGCTGAAGAGGCAAAGGCCATCGTCAGGACCATTGCGGCCAGTACTCCGATTGTTGGAACTCTCTTCACGCTGGCCTTCCTTGAATCAGTTGTTCGGTTCGACGACCCGGAACGCACCGCGCATCAACGGGTGGATCCGGCAAAAGTAGGTGTGGGTACCAACCGGCAGGTTCGCCGGCGTGCTCCAGGTTGTGCGGCCGACGGTCGGCGGAGCTGCGTTGCCATTCAGGTTACCCAGCTGGCCCGAGTCGAACTGGAACTCGCCATCGGCGATCGGGTAGGCGATGCCGGTGGACTTGTTACAAGGTGCCCTGCAGGAGGTAAGAGAGTGCCAGATCTCCTTGTCAGCGTCATCGGAGTCGAGCTCGAAGCTGAACGACTGGCCTTTCTTGACTACAGGCGGTCGACCGGCAGCACCGGGAAGCCGGAAATCACCCGCTTCATATGAGTAGTCAGCGATAGTGAACGGGCCTCCCGACAACAGTCCATTCGGAAGTGTTGCCGGATCCGGTCCAACCAGGGGCTTGGTGCCCCCGTGATCGTCGTTTTCGGAGTAGTGCCCGTGATTGAGCACTCCCTTCTCGTCAACCTTGGTTCTGAACGGATTGTCGCCATCGGTCTCGTCTGCCATCCAGACGACATTGATGCCCATGGATTCGTACCAGGAAGCCAGTTTGGTTTCGTAGGTTGTCTGAAGCTCGAGGGTGTCCCCTGCTTTGACCGCGACGCGGAAGTCATCCCGGGTGCTGAGCATTGCGACGTCCCAGGAGACGGGACCAGCCGGCTCGAAGTAGTGGGCTGTCGATTCGAATAGGTGAACCCGGTTTCCGTCGACCGATGGTTGAGTCTTCCTGCAGTCGTTGTACCTGGATTCCGCAGCCCTGTCCTTCTCCTTGAGGCTCTTCTGCTGCCTGAGCTTCGAGTTCTTCTTCTTCGTGAGCCCCTTCAGCCTGGCCTTGGTCGGCTGCTTCCTTGTCCTGAGCTTCTTCTGCTTTCGGCTCAATGCCTTGATCTGCTTGCCGAGACTCCTGATTCTCCCGGCGTGGCTCGACGGTGATTTGCAGGTAGGTCCGGCGTATTTCGCTCCATCGCGCTTCAGGTAAAGCTCAGTTGACAGCCCTCCCGTATGAACGTGGCCAGTGGTTCCGAGGAGTACCCCGTCCCGATCCACGGTCCATTCGTTCTTCTGATGGCCGTCCGGGTAGGGATTCTTGGCATCTTCGGGATAGGTGAACTCGCCGTCTTTCCCACCTGTGTCGCGATGAACGTCGAATACCGGATACAGGTGACCGTTCTGGACGTCAAGCCAGATCGGCCGGGCAGTCTTCATTCCTTCGGCTGCCGGTGCAGTATCCGGGATGAAGTCCATGGTGTAGGTGATGTAAAGCTTCATCGGCTCTGGAACGAGGTTGTGAATCATGTGGTTGAGAATCCAGCGGTCCGAGTTTTCATACCGATAGCCGTACCCATCCGGCAGATCCATGTTCGTCTTCTCTTCTCCCGTTGCAAAGAACCTCTCCGGAGTATCCGAGGTCGGATCAGTTCGAGAAAGGTTGAGCCAAACCCCGTGGTGAAACATGACTTTGCTGGACTTCGGAATTGAGCCGTCTTCCCAAGTTAGATTCGGCACCATGCGTGTTATCCAGCCGTCAACGGCAGGGCGATCCGCACCGGCGATCGCGCTGTAAGCGATTCGATTCTGGCCCGAGGTGACGTTCAGAGGGCCGACTTTGTAAGTGGTACGCTCGATCCCTCCGGGAAGCATCGTCGTCCGTCCTTCGATGGCCTTCGCAGACGACGAAACCATTAGAGCCAGACAAGCCACGACGGCCGTTGCCAGAACGCCAAGAAGGGCAACGCGACTGGCCGCGCCGACTCCATTCTTGTCCACATCCCGACGATTCATCAACTCTCCCCGGACTAAATAAAGCCTGGCCCTGAACCAAAACGATCTAGGGGACGTTACCGCATGCATACGGTCAGTTCGGGTATCGGATCAGCGCAGGGTGCGCTTGGCCGTAGTCGACTTGCCGAAGGCGACGCTTCCCCTGGCGACTAGGGCGACCTTCTTGCCGTCCCTGATCGCCTTCTTGCCGGACCTGGTCAGCTTCACGGAAACCGTCCGGGTTGCACCAGTCGAAACCGAAATCTTCGATGCCGCGCCGAGAACCTGTTTGCCTTTGTTGACGGCGAGTCTGACCCCGCTCGCCTTGCTGAGGCCCTTCACCTTGACCTTGATCTTGCCCGTCTTGCGCACTGTTTTCAGCTTCTGGGAAGGGATCGCGACCGAGATCTTCGGCCGCGCGACGGGGGTGCCGCCGGTGACCACCAGATCGCCGCTCATTCCGGAGCCGTGAAGGGTGCAGGTGAAGTGGTAGGTGCCCACGCCAAGGTACTGCGCTCCGATCACCGGAACCGTCGTATCGGCGCCGACCGTATCCGACTCGAACAGCGCCTCACCGTCAGGTCCGGCCTTGTCAGAAGTAACGTTGTGGAAGGTGCTGTCGGGCGGATTGACGAAATTCGGGATCTCGCCCGCGGTCTGCTCGAACGGTCCGTCGACAAAGGTGCAGCACTCGACGTTCGAGGTGATGTCCAGCGCCTGCGCCGAAGCGACACCACCGAATAGCACTGCGGCGGTCGTGATTATCCCGATGACGTATTTCATGCTTTCCCTCCCCATGTGTGCATCATTGCGCATTTAACTCGCCGGGCAGGGTGAAGTTCCGGTGGAGCGCAATCAATCCGCGGGTTGCCTTTTATGAACATTGGGAGTACGGTCGTTTGTATGATCGGTCGGCTGGGGGTCAGACACTTCGTTACATTGATCGCGTTGCTTGGCACAATTCTTGTCTTGCCAAGCGCCGCTGACGCCGTCCTCGGTGGGACGAACGGGCGAATCCTGTTCACCAGCGGGCGCGACAGCGCCGACAACAACGACAATGAAGCAAAGCTTTTCCTGCGCACCACGGTTGGCAGTTTCGCCGCAGGCGAAGTTGGACCCCCGATCGCAAGCGCCCCCGGAGTTCAGCATCGCCACGCGACCTGGGCACCGGATCGGGAAAGGATCGTCTACGCCCGTGGCACTCCGGGCTCCTTCCTTACTGAGAACTATGACATCTACATCCTCGACATCACCGTCCCCGGAGGGATCCCTCAACCGATCACCAACACCGGTGACGGCGTCACCTCGGACCGGCCGGCCTGGTCACCCGACGGCACGAAGATCGTCTTCGATAACGAAGTCGGCAACAACATAGGGCAGCGGGACCTCGCGATGTACGACGTCGCCAGCGGCAATACGACCAGTTTCACCAACACCCCGGCAGTGGTCGAAAGTGACCCGGCCTGGACACCCGACTCCAGCGAAATCTTCTACCAGGTGGGTGACCCGAATGGCGTCAACTCCCTGGATCTCGTCAAGAAGCCTCTGTCAGGAGGCGCCCAGACGGACGTCGCTGCCAGCGTCGGTACAAGTGAGTTCCAGGCCTCGGTCTCACCGGACGGTGAAAACATCTGCTTCACTCGTGGATCGGGCTTCAACAATTCGACCGACATCGTCACCTCGCTCGCCAACGGTGGTGGTCAGACGGTGCTTTCCGACGACAACCTGGTGACCGGGGACATCAACTGCACCTGGTCCCCGAACGGATTCCAGATCCTGTACACGAGGGGGATCTTCAGCGCAGGCAGGCTTGTCATGGAGAAGGCCGACAACAGCGAAGCGTTCCCGAACGAAATAACCGACGACCTCTTGAACTTCGATGGAAACTCTGACTGGGCCCCGGACGGAAGCCCTCTATGCGATGACGTATCGGTGACCACCGAAGTCGACCAGCCGGTCGAGGTATCCCTGAGTTGCCGTGACACCGGGCCGAACTACGAACTGACGAACGTCCAGTCGACGATCTCCGAGCCACCGACCAACGGAACGCTCAACGACATCGCCCTGCCAAACCCGGGCACCGATACCACTGCCACAGTGACCTACACCCCGAACGCCGGCTTCACCGGCATCGACAGCTTCGAGTTCAACAGCTTCGACTTCCGTGGCTTCGGCCCGGTTCGGGCTACGGCAACGATCGAAGTCACCCCGAAGGCAATTCCGCCCGACACCACGGCACCGAAGTTCAGCGTAATCACGATGAAGCCGAAGAAGTGGCGCCGCACGGCCAAGCCGAAGAACTCAAAGACCAAGGTCGGAACGAAGATCGGATTCACCCTCAGCGAGGGCGCCACGGTGACCCTTCGTTTCCAGCGGAAGAAAGGCAAGCGCTTCGTGAGCGCCGGCAAGAAGACCCTCAACGCACGCCCGGCCGGAGCCAACAAATTCAAGTTCAAGGGCAAGCTGAACAAAGGTAGGCTGAAGGTCGGCAAGTACCGGCTGAACCTGTCCGCCACGGACGCTGCCGGCAACGCCTCGAAGGTAGTCCGCGGGCCGGTCTTCCGCATCGTCAAGCGCTGAATCGCCTGAATACACCCCGGTAGGCATCTCCGGCCGTATAGATGTGTGCGGGGATGTTTGAACCGGCGCATCAGCGCCTCCAATGCGGTCCGTGACATTCTCCTTCGACCATGGACCCGATCGGCTCGCAAGTGCCTCCGCCGTCCACCCCTGAAACGGACGTGAGCGACTGGGAGGGTCACGTGATCGTCTGCGGGCTGCATGACGTCGCCCTGAGAACGGTCGAGCAGCTCCACCTGGCGGGGATCGACGTGGTTGTGATCGACGAAGAACCCGAGCCCCGGCTGGTTTCGGTGATCAAGTCCTGGAACATCCCTTACATCGCCCGCAGCACCACGCTCGATGATCCGTTCGACTCGGCCGGACTCCAGGGGGCAGCGGCGATCGTCTGCGCCGAGAGTTCCGACCTGATCACCCTGGCCACGGCACTCCAGGTTCGCAATCTGCGCCCGGATGTCCGGATCGTCGTCCACCTCGACAACCCGGCGGTCGGCAACGCGATCGAAGGAATCACCGGGACCGGCAGCGTGCTCGACGTCGCCGGCCTCTTCGCACCTTCGGTCGTCGACGCCAGCCTCGGCCGGACCGCCCACGACCTCGAACTCGGCGGGCAGGAGTTCGTCGCGGCCGACATCAAGGCGCCCCGGTCCGGCACCCTGAGGGAGATCTACGGCGACCTCGCCCCGATCGGTGTGATCACCGGGCCGAATGAAACCCTGATCCCTTGCCCCAGCCGTGACCAGAAGGTTGAAGAAGGCGATCAGGTGACCGTGCTCGGCACCCCGGCCGACCTGATCGCGGCCGGGATCGAACCAGACGACCGCGACCGCGACTACGGACCGCCCCGCCGCAACATCTTCCACCGGGCCGGGCTGGCGTTTCGGGAGGCGGGAGATTACATCGATGGTCCGATCCGGGCGACCCTCTGGGCGGGCTTGATGATCGTCGTGATCTCAACCCTCGTCCTGAGGGCGTTCTACGACGTTGACGGCACCGGTATGAGCTGGATCGAGGCCCTCTACTTCACGATCGAAACGTCGGCCACGGTCGGCTTCGGCGACTTCTCCTTCGCGGCCGAAGACCCACCCCTTCAGATCTTTGCGATCTGGCTGATCGTCGCCGGCACTGCTTTCGTCAGCCTGCTCTTCGCGTTCATCACCAACGCCCTGGTCAGCCGGCGGATCGAGGCCTCACTCGGCCGCGCCAAGGTGCGGGGGACCGAAGGCCACGTGATCCTGATCGGTCTCGGGTCGGTCGGCATGCGGGTACTCGAGGGCCTGCGGGACAAAGGGGTCGAGGTGGTGGTGATCGAGCGGGACGAAGACAACCGCTATTCAAGCCAGGTCCGCCTGATGGGGGTCCGGGTGATCCTCGGAGACGCCACCTTGAAACGCACCCTGGATGCCGCCAATCTGGAAACCGCTTCGGCCGTTGCCGTGATGACCTCTGACGATATGACCAACATCGAGTCCGGCCTCGCGGTTCGGCAGGGCCTGGGCACGCGATGGCAGCAGATCCCGGTGATCCTGCGGGTATTCGACCGCACCCTCGGTTATCGACTCGAGGACAACTTCGAGTTCCGTCACGTCTGGTCCACCGCGGCGATCGCTGCCCCGTGGTTTGTCGGTGGCGCGATCGGCATGGGTGTGCTCGCCACCTTCTACGTCGGCAACGAACCGTTCCAGGTCGCGAAGCTCACCGTCCGGGAAGGCGGCGGGCTGGTCGGAGTGAAGATGATCGAGCTCGGCGCCAACGCCCGGGTGATCGCGATCAACCGCAGCGACGAAGACGAGGACCTCGAATACCCGCCGCGGCGCGATACCGAGTTCGCGGCCGGTGACCGCGCCTACATCGCCGGGCCTTACGAAGAACTGATGAAGATCGTCGGCATGGACCACGCCGCCGCGACCGGCTGAGACCGGCCGGAGACCCTAGAACCTGGTGAAGCCCAGGATCAGCTGGGCGGTTTCCAGGGGCACGTCGATCTGGGGACAGTGACCGACTCCCGGCATCTCCACCCAGTCGGCGTCGGGCAGCCACTCGCTCTGGAAGCGCCGGGCGGTTCTCGGGAAGCGGAGCAGGCGGTCCTCCAGTCCCCAGATGACCCGCACCGGACCTTCGATGCTCCCGGCGTCGAGTGTCCACCCTTCCTGCCTCGCGTATTCCACCATCGGCACGGTCGCGTCACAGGCCGCGGCACCGAGAATCTGGTGGCTGATCAGTTCCGCGGGAATGTGCTCGTAGTTCACGGTGATGAACTCGGTCGCCCGTCTGCGGCCCTCGGCTGTTGCAACGATCGCTTCGACATGCGGGGCAGCGGCGACAACCATCTCCCGGGTGACCAGGAAGAAGTCGAGGGTCTCGGAGAACTTCGGGTCATCCTCGGTCCAGCCACCGGCCGGAGCCAGGGCGGTCGTTGTCTGCGCACGGCCGAGCGCCGCCATGTGGAGCGCGAGATAACCGCCCAGCGAGTTGCCGACGATGTGGGCCGTCTCGAAGCCGGCTTCGTCCATCGCCGCTTCGACTGCATCGGTGAAGACCTTCTCGGAGACGTCAGCACCGATCGTCGGCCCACCGGCGTGTCCCGGCAGAGTCAGGGCCAGCACGTCGTGGTGACGCTCGAGTTCCGGCAGGATCAATTCCCAGCTTCGCCAGGTGTCGGTGAATCCGTGGATCAGGACCATCGGCGACCCGGAGCCGCCGCGATGCGATGAGGTGAATTCCGAGGTCAGATGGCGGAGACTATTTGAAGACTCAGTACTTCTTGGCGCGCTTGACGCATTGCTTGCGCTTCTTGATGTTCTTGATCTTCATGCACTTCTTGATCGCCGTCTTGCTGCGCTTGGCTTTCGCCTTGGCCCTGGCGTTCTTGCCGGTGGCCGTGCCGCCGGCTTCGTTGTGGGCGTAGGGGCCGCTGTCCTCGACCTCGTCAGGACCACCGTCCGGGTCGCCGGGCTTCGGATCGGGATCGATGTAGACGGGGTCATCGACGGGGTCGTCACCCGGATCCTCGACGGGATAGTCGGGCCCGGGATCACCGGGTTCTCCAGTCGGGTCATCTCCGGGATCGCTCGGCTCCGTGCCGCTCTCCGGCGGCGGGGGCGGATCAGCGAGGTAGTGCTCGAGTACCCGTCCCGGAGTCAAAGCCTTGCCGTAGTAGGCCACTTCGTCGATCGCTCCCTTGAACCAGGGCCGGATCTCGCCGTAACCGACGTAGAAGGTCGAGCTGGACGAAGGACGCTTGGTCGCTTCAACCTGGCCGTGGAGTTCACCGTCGACGTAGATCGAGATCGTGACGCCGTCCCAGACCCCGACGACCTGGGTGAA